>DATEHF010000042.1:0-124182 GCA_035279725.1 Candidatus Acidiferrum sp. | reverse complement strand
CCGTAGTCACCATCCAATACTCCATGGGCCCCGGCCATTTCTCAATTTTCCAGCCGAATACTTTCTTGTAGAAGGCCGAGGCGCGTTCCGGATCACTTGCCGGTATTTCAAAATGAATGACTCGAGACATGGTTCTCCTCCAGGTTGAGATGAATGAAGCTTCGTCTTTCTTGCGGAAATCGTCTAGTGCGTTGCTGGGGCTGGTATCCCACCATAGCGCTGGGTGGCGTAACCGACAATCAATCCCACGATGCTTCCGGGGATAATGATACGAACATAGTAGTTATGTACCCCGAGAGCGACGAAGAGAGCAAAGAGGAATCCAAGGAAAAGTCCGAGGGCGATTCCACCCACCAGCGATTTGACCTTCCTTGCGAAGAGTCCGCAGATCAATCCAGCTACGAGGCCTTTTCCGGTTGACCCTACAATAATTCCAAGAATCCCTGCGCGAATCTTGGGATCCGGCGTAAAGAGAGACGTCAACCCATCAAATACTCCGAGAACCGCGCCAAGAAGCACGCCCAGCAAAATCTTGTTCATGAAGAACTCCTTTGTCGGTCCAAGATTCTCTTGCCTTCTACTCATCAATACAACGAAAGAAGAAATTCCTTTAATGGTCAGCGGCGGGAAACCACAAGAAGGATCATTCGCATGAGCAAATAAGCTGCTATCAACAAGATAGCCACACTATACCGACGGTAAAACCGGCCGGCCTTTTCAAAAACGCTTTCTTGGTGGGCGCCGACGGCGAGGCCGTCAAGGTAACGCGAGACATCCGAGGCCATCTCCTGAACGTTGGGATAGCGTTCGGCCGGTGACACTGCAGCTGCCTTTACGCAAATGGCCGCCAGTGATTTGTCCAGGCGAAGTCCACTCGAAGGAGAAGTTCCTTCTGGGTTGCCGGTGAGCAAAAATCGCAGCAGCACGCCAAGCGAAAAAATGTCGCTGCGAGCGTCCAGGCGCTCCACATCGCCACGCGCTTGTTCCGGAGACATGTACCCGGGCGTGCCCATGACCGTGCCGTGCCCGGTGACGACAGAAATTTCGGTGGAATCGCTGGCAGAGGCAGACAGCGGCTTTGGCTTCTCGAAAATGGTTTCCTCCGGATCCGTCTGGCGGGCACAGCTTGAAACTCCTCCTCGCAGGATCTTGGCGAGTCCCCAGTCCATGACCAGCACCTCGCCGAAGGGCCCGACCATGATGTTCGCAGGCTTTAAATCACGGTGCAGAACACCGCGCGCATGCGCAAATGCAACCGCGTCACAAATTCGAAGGAAAATTCGCAGGCGGTCGGGAATGGAAGCGACCGATTCAATGTATTTGTCGAGCCGCTTTCCCTCGACAAATTTCATGGTGTAGAAAATCCGGCCGTCCACGAGTGTTCCCACGTCATGAACGGGCACAATGCCGGGGTGCTCGAGAGCGGCTAGTACTCGCGCTTCGCGTATCAGGCGGTTGGCGAGATCACCATCCGTTACGGGGACATCGAGGACTTTCAGAGCCACGCGCCGCTGGAGATGTTCGTCTTCCGCGGTGAACACCACACCCATACCTCCGCGCGCGATGCGTTCCAACAATCGATAGCGCGTGCCTGACAGGTCAGGAACCTCCGCACCGCCGCGCAATCTTTCGAGAGCGCTGTCGGAGAGGAACTTCATTTGGAATCCCAGCCGAAGGCGGCGCGGGCTTCGCGATGAAATTCCTCTTCACTGCCGCAGAGTTCACGGAGACGATCGAGAGCGAGACTTCGAAACTCCCGGCGAGCCCAGGCCAACGCATTGGTCACGTCAGAGACAGTAATTCCATATTCCTTGGAGAGCTGCTCGTAGGAATTTTCCTCGTTGCCTTCGAGGTCATACGATTCAAACAGGTGAAAGGTGCGCGCACGTTCACGCTCCTCGCAAAGCTTGCGCAGATCTTCGACTGCGAGTGTGAACAGGCTGCGCACCCACTCTTTTTCGAAGAATTCTTCGAGAGATTCCGGCGAAGCAATTTTTGCCGGATCGATCGCGGTGGCACCCAATTCTTCTTCCGCGGCAGCGAAATCTAGCGCGACGTGCGGGATAGTTCCGCCGCGCTTTTGGCGCTTCCCGGCTTTGTCCTCGTTCATTACAAAGCTATCCACGCAAAGGCGCAGGTAGGTGCGCAGCCGGCTCTTGCCCGGATCGAACTTTTCGAGCAACTCCCTCTCCAGGAGTTCTGTAAAAAATCCCTGCGTGAGGTCCTGAGCATCGCTGGCGGGCCGGTTCCATCGCCACCGTACATATTTGTAGACGGCTTTCCAGTAGGCTGCGCACAGGGCCTCCAGGGCGCGCTCCCGCTCCTCGGCATCAATGCTGCGGACGGCCTCGATCACCGACCGGCGGGTCGGAGGGAAACGGTCTCCACCAGGTTGAACGTCTTCATCGGTCATTATTATTCGTTCGCTCTCGTTGACTCGCGCGCTTGGTGAGGAGTTTATGCAGGATGGCGGAGCCTTACAAGAGGGTGTTAACGGGGGAGAGGTGTCCGCGCGCCATGTGCGCGTCGTGGCTGAAAGCGTAAGGAAGTTGGTCGCCCACAGCACGGGATAGGAGCCAATCTCCCGCGGTGATAAGTTCTCCTTGACGGGCTAGGAGAGCAGGCGGTATATTCCTAGTCCCTCTAGGAGAGTGCGTTCCCGTGGAAAAACAACTGGACCTTTTGCAAGGCACGCTGGACATGCTGATCCTCAAGGCTGTTTCGCTTGGCCCGCTGCACGGCTACGGCGTGCTGCTGCGCATCCAGCAAATCTCGAAAGACCGGCTCGAGATTCAACAGGGCTCATTGTACCCGGCGCTCTACCGCCTGGAGCATCAGGGTTGGATTGCCAGCGAATGGGGCGAGTCGGAAAACAAGCGCAAAGCCAAGTACTACCGCCTCACCGCAGCCGGGAAACGCAGACTGCAAACGGAATCCGAAAAGTGGAATCGCATGGCGGACCTGATCGCAGGAATTCTGGACACCAAGCCGGAGGAAGTATGAGGTTCGGGAGCCGCATTTATTTGTGGATAAGAGCCACGCTGCTGCGTTCTCAGGTCGAGAGTGAAATGGATGCGGAGCTGCGCTTTCACATTGAGGCATTCGCGGAAGACCTGATACGCGGTGGCACGCCTCCCAAGGAGGCGATGAGGCGAGCGCGGATCGAATTTGGTGGGATCGAGAGCGTCAAAGAGGAAGGTCGAGAAGCGCGCGGCGCGAATCTCGTGGAATCATTTGTGCGGGATTTGCGCTACGGTGCCAGCACCTTGCTACGCACACCCGGATTCACAACCATCACCGTACTCACGTTGGCTCTTGGGCTCGGAGCAACGACAGCGATCTTCAGTGCGGTCAATCCCATCTTGTTCGAATCACTGCCTTACCCGAACGCGGGCCGGATCATGATGATCTGGGAATTCGGACGCGAGGGCTCGCGCAGCCGCGTGGCATTCCATACCTATCGTGAATTGGCGGAGCGAAGCCGTTCCTTCGAGGCCCTTGCCGTGACGAAGATATGGCAGCCGACTTTGGTTACTGCACGGGAGCCGGAGCGCTTCGATGGCCAATTCGTGAGCGCCGGTTATTTTCGTGTGTTGGGCGTGCCGGCGTTCCTGGGAAGGGACTTTGAACAGTCCGACGATCGTTTCCACGGACCACATGTCGTGATTCTCAGCGACACGCTGTGGCGCCGCCGCTTCGGGTCCGATGCGGCCATCATCGGGCGCCAAATCACGCTCGACGACAACGGCTATACCGTGATCGGTGTGATGCCCAGCACGTTTGAAAACGTGCTCGTTCCGTCCGCGGAACTCTGGACACCCTTGCAGTACGACGCAGCACACATCGCGGATGTACAGACGAGGGAGTGGGGCAATCACCTCCGCATGGTCGGACGCCTGCAATCCGGTACTTCCATCGACCAAGCCAAGCGAGAGCTCAAAGCCATCGCGGGCGACCCGGTGCCGGAATTTCCGAGGCCGCCTTGGGCATCGCACGAAGAGGGATTCATCGTGAATTCGCTGCAAGACGACGTGACGCGAGGCGTGAAGCCGGCGTTGCTGGCCGCGCTTGGTGCTGTCCTTCTCGTGCTGGTGATTGCGTGCGTGAACGTGACCAATCTGCTACTGGCGCGCGGTGTCCGCCGCCGCGGCGAGTTTGCACTGCGTACTGCACTCGGCGCCGGGCGCAGCCGGCTCATCCGACAGTTGCTTACGGAGAGTCTGCTCCTGGCTGCTATGGGTGGCCTTGCTGGAATGGTTGTAGCGCAACTCGGAGTCCGCGCGCTGGTGACGCTTAGTCCTGCGGAGCTGCCACGCGTTGGCGCGATCGGTGTCGATGGTCCGGTTTTTGCTTTTGGAGTTGGCATCACGACACTGATTGGTTTGGTTGTTGGGCTGATCCCGGCACTCCGTGCGTCCCAAAGCGAACCGCAGTTGGCGCTAAAAGAGAGTTCGCAACGGTCCGTTACGGGGCACCGTCGCATGCGCAGCGCCCTGGTCGTCGTGGAAGTCGCGCTGGCCCTCGTACTGCTTGTGAGCTCTGGATTGCTGCTGCGGAGCCTTCAGCACTTGTTTGCGGTCGCTCCGGGATTCGATGCCCCATACCTGCTTACCATGCAAGTGCAGACATACGGCCGTCGATACGATGACGATGCCACTTGTAACCGATTCTTTGGGCAGGCATTGGAAGCGGTTCGCAATGTGCCGGGCGTCTCTGCGGCAGCGTTCACCAGCCAATTGCCGCTGAGCGGTGATGCGGATATTTACGGCGTGGAATTTGAGAATGAGGCCAAGGCCGGAGACGTCGAACCCGCGTTTCGCTACGGAGTAGCCCCCGGCTATTTTGAGGCCATGGGCATTCCGCTTCGTCGGGGACGCCTGTTCAACGCACAAGATGAGCTCGGCCTGCCTGCTAGGCCTGTACTAATCAACGAATCGCTCGCGAAGCGCAAGTTTCCTGGGCAGGATCCCATCGGCCAGCGAATCCGCTTTGGCGGACGTCCCGGTCGGCCTTGGGACATCATTGTCGGTGTCGTAGGCGACGTAAAACAAGCTTCCTTGGCGGTCGGCCAATCCGACGCCGTCTATGTAACCACCGCGCAGTGGCTCTGGGCCGATGGCACACAGTGGCTGGTGGTCCGGACTCGCGGCGATGCCGCCGCACTCGCCCCCGCCATTCGCCAGGCGATCTGGTCGATCGACAAAGACCAGCCGGTTGTGCGCGCTGCAACCATGGAAAGCCTTCTTGCTGCCTCTGCGGCCGAACGCCGTTTCGCGTTGATCCTGTTCGAGACGTTCGCTCTTGTCGCATTGACCTTGGCGGCCGCCGGGATTTACGGTGTGCTCTCCGGCAGCGTCGCCGAGCGGACGCGTGAAATCGGAGTGAGGCTGGCGCTCGGCGCCACCGGCGAAAGCATTCTCGTACTGGTCATTCGTCAAGGGATGATGCTCACAGGAATTGGCGCTACGATTGGATTGGCCGGAGCTGCCGCAGCGAGTCAAGCAATCGCCGCGATGCTGTTCGGCATCTCGCCTCTCGACCCGGCCACTTATTTCGGGGTGATTCTATTGCTGGTCGCCGTGTCCGTGATCGCTTGTGGTGTGCCAGCTTTGCGTGCGATGCGAGTCGATCCGATAGTTGCTCTCCGCCAGGAGTGAGGTTCTATTCGTATTTCTTTTGCGGCTCTGCAGGGTGGGAAAACTCTGGTTCGGCGAGGCGCTGCTGAAACATTTGGCCTATAACTAAAAGCGAAGCCGGAGCTGAGGGCTCCGGCTTCCGGTCCGCTGGCATCTCTCGGGCTATGCGTTTGTCACGGCCTGGCGGGGACCAGGCGGGCTACCAGCGTAACTTCTTCCTTCGTCTCGAAGCGCGCCAACTGGGCGATCTCTTTTTCGGCATGCGATTTCGGGATTTCCCTTCCGCGAAGGGATCCGGCGGTCCAGACCTGCGAAAGGAAATAGCGGTGGTCATAGCGTTTGAAGACCAGCTTCGATTGGGTTTGCGTCTCCTTTGCCTGGGTTGCATTCGAGAGCACCATAGCGGCCGCGCTCGTGTCTGAGCAGCGAATCAACACCACGGCGGAATTCCCGTCCATCTTCTGGACGCGATATTCACCGGCGGGCAGCGTCGCGTTGCCTGCCACGAATGCAAACGGAATATTCACCAACATGGGCTCGTCTGCTTGCGCAACTTGAGCCGCCACAATGAAGGAAAACAGGAATAAAGTTGCTGTCACAATAATTCGCTTTTTCATGGGGACCTCCTCTTTCTCTTATGCCAGGGCGGTGGGAGCCGGCCTGTTCGTTTTTTTTACTCCCGGCGCCCCTGAAGCGTCATGAGATGCGTGCACTCTCGCGCGTTCCCCGCCGGAGCGCAATGCACTGCGGATGAACTGAAAATCGACTGCAAATGAACAACCAATACCAACGAAACAAGGGCTTTAGACGAGATGCGCTGCCCCAGCACGGTGGTTCAGGGGAGTGTTATAGTCATCGCAGGCAGAAGAGAAATCCATGTCGTCTCCCGGCCCATCCTCAGTCGTCGCGCGGTTTGATGTCTTCGAGGTAGATCTTCGCGCGGGAGAATTGTATAAGGCAGGACGCAAAATCAAACTGCAAGTTCTACCTTTTCAAGCGCTTGCCATACTGCTGGAGCGGCCGGGCGAAGTCGTCACGCGCAAAGAGTTTGAGAAGAGGCTTTGGCCAGGAGACACGTTTGTCGACTTCGATCACAGCCTCAACACCGCCATAAAGAAGTTGCGTCTGGCTTTAGGCGACGACAACAAGAAGCCGCGATTCGTTGAGACGCTTCCCAAGCGCGGCTACCGGTTCATTGGCACGGTTGAGCCGGCCGCGAAGATTTCGGAGCCGGTCAAGGCTCCGGCTGCGGCTTCGAGAGTGGGGCAGGTCGCAAAGCTCCGCGGCGATGATGCACTATCGTTTACGTTGGTGTCCGTTGATGAAGAAACTGCTGCGGAACGAGAGAAACTCGATGCGGCGAATGACGATGTGGGATTGTCACTTTTGATTGCTTCGCAAAAGCTGTTGATGGTGCCCGGCGGAACGCAGGTGAGAATCCTGGAGGCGCAGCCAACGCAGTCGCGCTGCCAGGTCCGAATTCTGGAAGGCGAGCACTACGGGAAGGCGGCGGTGGTGCCGCTCAAGCAGCTGGCGGAATTCTCCTAGTTCCAGAGAGCACGCAGACGCTACTCGTAGCGGAGGGCTTCGACGGGATCAAGGCGTGCGGCTTTCCAGGCGGGATAGACCCCGAATACGATGCCAATCATGGCGCACAGAATGAGCGCCGTGGCGATCCAGAAGAATGAGAGCACTGCGGACATTTTCAGGCCATAGCGCAGCAGCAGAGAGATCCCGGAGCCGAAGATCACGCCAATCACTCCGCCGACGGCGCTGAGTGTCACGGCTTCGATCAAGAATTGCGCGAGAATGTTGGAGCGTCGTGCACCAATTGCTTTGCGGACACCAATCTCGCGGGTACGTTCGGTGACGCTGACGAGCATGATGTTCATGACCCCGATGCCGCCGACGATCAGCCCGACCGATGCTACTGCGAACATCAAAATAAAGATGAGTCCGCTGATCTTGTTCCACAATTCCAGAAAATAGTCCGAAGTGAAGAGCGCAAAATCATCCGGTTTGCTGTTTGCAAGACGACGCTTGCGGCGGAGAAGATCGCGGATTTCTTCGACTGCCTCGGTGACCTTATCGGGATAGCGGGCCTTGGCGAAAATCACATAATCCTTCCGGTTCGGATAGAGTTTACGCAGCGTGGTGACCGGCATGTACGCGGAGTTGTCTTCCGGGTTCGTGCCTCCAGAGACGCCTTGCCTTTGCTTTTGCAGTGTGCCGATCACCGTGAAGAGCTGGCCGTCGATGACGACTTCCTTGCCCAGGCTATTCGCTGCCGATTCGGGAAAAAGGATTCGCGTCGTGTCATAGCCGAGCAGCACGACCGGTGCGCGGTGCTCTGAATCGGTCTCGTTAAAAAAGCGGCCGCGCTCAATCTTTAGGTCGAAGATCTCCCCGATGGACGGTTGGTTCCCCTGCAGAATCACATTTTTTGCGCGATAAGCGCCGCGGCGCACATCCTCCGTGCCGGAACCGAACTGCGGCTGAAAGATGCGCATCGAGGCCGAGGCCGCCTTCACGTACGGAAGCAGGGCGATATCTTCAGCCCACTCGGGCTCCAGTTCCTTGCGCGTAAACCATTCGCTCGGCGGGCGGGAAAGCGAGGCCCATGGAAAACGGTAGGCAATGATCGTGTCCGAGCCTAACTCGCGAATTCCGCCAAGAACATTCTCATTGAGCCCGTTGATGATCGACGTGACGGTAATGACCGTAGTGATGCCGATAACGATCCCGAGAATGGTGAGCGCGGATCGAAGAGAGTTCTTCCGCAGGGTATCAAGAGCGAGAAAGACTTCTTCGCGGAGCTTGAGCATACCTTCTTTGCGCACCCGGACGCGCAAGGGAAGTGCTGCGGGCCGTGGCAATGTTTTTTCAAACGTAGCCATGATCTTTCTTCTACTCCGAACGCAGTGCTTCGACAGGATCGAGCTTGGCGGCCTTGGATGCCGGATACGTCCCAAAGAAAAGGCCGACGCTCAATGCCACGACAAGCCCGCCAATCACCGACCATAGCTGCACGGCGCTTGGGAGCGGAGTTACCAGGGAAACGAAACTTGCGACCAGGACACCGCAGAGAACTCCAACGGCGCCGCCGATTACCGCGATGGTTGACGATTCAATCAGGAATTGCAACAGAATGTCGTTCCGGCGAGCGCCAAGTGCTTTGCGCACGCCGATCTCGCGGGTCCGTTCCGTCACGGAAACGAGCATGATATTCATGATGACGATGCCGCCGACAACCAATGAAATGGAGGCGATCGCAATGGTTACGGCAAAAAAGGAGCTGCTGATATCCTTCCAGAGCGAAAGAAAGGAGTCGCTGGTCTCAATCGCGAAATCGTCCTGCTTGGCGTAGGCAAGGTGATGGCGCCCCCGCATGATCTGGCGGACTTCGTCCACGCTGTCCTGAATCTTGGCCGCGGAACCAGCGCGGGAAGTAATGCGCAGCGAGTCTTGCTGCGTCCCAAAGTTCTTGTTGTAGGTCGTTAGGGGGATGATGATCCAGTTGTCGAGCGAATTTCCCAACGCCGAGCCCTGCTTGCTCCCATAGCCGATAACTTCACAGGGAATATTGTTCCAGCGAATCTCTTTTCCGATCGGATCTATGCCGGGCATCAGGTTCTGGATGATGTCGTTGCCGATCACGCAAACGGGCGCCGCTCCACGCAGGTCCTCGTCGGTGGTATGACGGCCCGACACAAGGTCCACGTCGTACAGTTGCGCCATCTGCGGAGTCCAGGCGCGCAAGTTGGTATCTTTCAGCGAATTCAGCCCGCTTTTGACCTCGACGCGGCCGCCCAGTGAAGCTCCGATTTCCTTGCACGACTTGCACAACGCGCGGACGGCTTCGTAGTCATCGTAGGTGATGCGCTTGCGCTTCTGGAATTCGAGCCAATCGTCCACGTTCGTGACGATGGAGGGCTGTTTGGAGAGCCCGAAGACATCGGCGCCGAGCCGGAAGACCCGGGTGGCAACGTACTGATTCGCGCCGTTAATCAGGCTGACCACGGCGATCACTGCGGCCACGCCGATGACCACCCCGATCAGCGTCAGCACGCTGCGGAGCTTGTGCGCCCAAAGACTGGAGGCGGAAATGGCTACCGCCTCGGACAAATTCATGGTGGTGGGTCGCGGCATAGAGCCTGGAGACACTACTGATGTACCTCATCCTAACATACGCGCGGAAGGCTTCTGGAATTACCTGCCGTCCTGCCTCGTAAGGTCTGTTGTTTCAATAGGGCGGCGCTTTGAATCGCTACCTAGAAACAAAAAGGGCGCCCCGGCCCGACCGGGACGCCCATGGAGAAACCACCGTCGCGCCACTCCTGCGCAGCGGGAAGGAGTTAGAAGGTCAAACGCAGTCCGATGCGAATAGTGCGGCCAGCTTGGTACCTATTGGGTTGGGCATACTGGCTGTTTACCGTCATGGGACCTCCGCCGTTTGAGAAGGCTGAATTCATCAGGGCTACCGCGTCATACTTATGAAAGGATGCCGCGTAGAAGGGCGTCCCGTCGATAATCCAGAAGCCGCCCGGGGCGATGAAGTTTTGTGCTGTGTTGCTATCGACCTGTTCACCGACTGCGGTAACGGATCTCTGGTTCAACAAGTTGTTAAGCGTCCCCGTGAAACTCAACGCAGTGCGCTCCGTAATTTTGAAGCTCTGGGTCACGCTGAAGTCGGTCTGGTTAAACCAGGGCGTACGTTGAGTGCGCGGGTTACTGGCTGTAATCGCCCCGGTGGTCGGGTTTTGGCTGAAATCTACCCATTTGTCGCTGCCAAAGACATAGGTCGGGAACCCACCTGGAAATGCGTAGCCAACATCCACGTATGAGGTCTCCGGGGAGCCCTGGTTGAACACTTGAAATATTCCGAAGTCGGTCGTCAATTTGTGCATCCAGCCCAACTCATAATAGACATAGCCCTTGAACGTGTTCGGGCGGTCGGTGGGCAGTAGTCCACTGGACGAAGTGCCATTGTCGCCCCATGAGAATAATGGCTCGTCGAAGGCACGGCTGTTGTTGGGAGCGTTGCGGCCACCACCGCCGTCACCCTGGTAGGAACTGGTGAGGCCCGCGTAGTTTCCCCACAATCGGCTATAGGTGTAGGAGAACATTCCCGCCCAATGCTTGGTTGAAGCCTTGGTCAGGCGAAGTTCCACGCCGTCGTAATTGCGTTGTGCTGGAATCGTCGGAGGGCAGGCCGATCCGCAATTCGAATTGTTTACGCCATAGAGGAAGTTAAAGAACTTGTCGTAAGTGGAATTGATCCCCTGTCCGGGGTTAACGATGACAAATGTCTCACCACCAGTTGCGGGGTTGAAAATGGCGGAGTCCTCAATCACATGGTCGAGGCGGCGGCGATCGTAGCGGGCTTCGAAAGCCAAAGTCGGGGTCAGTTGATAGTCAACGCCCGCCGTGTATTCATGCTGTTTATAAGGCTTCAGGCCCGGAGCCACACCTTCTTCAGTGATCGAGCAGGTCGAGCACGTTGTCGGATTGGCGCGGAAGTTCTGGTTCTCGAGGAACGTTAACCCTGCCGGCGTGCCGCCAGGGAAGTTGGCCTCGACCGAACCACCATTAGAGCCATTTGTGCCCGGGCAGTAACGCTGGTTGCTATTGAAGGCTGGCGCGATGGAGGCAACATTGGCGGTGTCCAGGGCATAAAAGCACTGGTTCCAATACTGGCCACCGAAGGAGCTGATCGCTACATTCAGCTTCATCTGGTCATAAAATTGACCATAGCCGCCAAATATCTTAATTTTGCCTTTGCCCGTCGGATCCCATGCCACTCCGATGCGGGGAGCAATCTTGTCCCCCCACCCGAAACTTATGGGATTGGAAGTTCCGACCGGCTGGTTTTCACCCGGCAGGTATTCCCTCTCGAATCGGATACCGAGATTGAGGGTAAGTCCCCTAGCGATGGACCAAGAATCCTGTGCGAAGAGCGAATGATTGAAGCTGGTGACCGCGCCCCCGTCGCCAAAATCGTAGACGCTGACGTAACCGTACTGGCCTTGGCATTTGGTCGTATTATTTGCCGTTTCATAGGCCGTGCAGTTGTTTGCACCCACATTTCCCCCGGGAGAAAAGACGGCGTTAGCTCCCACATAGAATTGAACAAGTGGCACATTATAGTGCTGGGCTATGACGTTACTGAGCCGGTTGAGTTGATAACCGAATTTGAAGTTATGCGTGCCGTACCATCCGGATTTGTACCAAGCCAAATTGCCGTCAACCTGGATTGCTTTGTTCGCGTTCTGAGTGGTGAAGGTTGGGCTAAAGGCAAGGTTTACGAAGCCTAATGACTGCGCCAAAGAAGCAGGCAGTGGATTGCCCTTTGTGTCGTAAGCGCACACCGCTGGATTCGGCGGACTTGGAGGTGGATTGGTGCATTTACCACTTGTTACCCACTGATCGAGTGTACCGGCCGTTGGCAAGCCGAAGTCGTGGTAATTCGCAAAGTAGTACCCAAACCGGCCCGTCGCTATAAGCCGCGGCGTGATGCTGTAATCCGCACCCACGTTTGTCGTCTGATTGGGAGCCATAAAGCCGATGTTATGGGTATATGTCGCCGGGTCAATTGTCGCGCTAACGTTGTCATAACCCTGCACCGAGTCCGCGAACGGCAAATTCGTACCGTATTGCTTTTGCAGTTGGTAGAGCCAAGATCCGTAAACACGGAGCTTCTTGGTTACCACCGCGTCGAGACGCGCCGTCGTGTAATAGGTCTGCGTGTTCTGGCTGAACTTAACCAAGCCGAGAGGTGCGAGAGTTGGGTCTGGGGAGACGGCGTAATTCACGCCGCGCTCGGCCTGATTGAATTCGGGATTGAACGCGACAAACCCGAAAATATGATCCCTCCAAATTGGTCCGCCGAACGTAAACCCTGGAAATACATCGCTGGTCTTGTCTTTCTTAGGAACATATGCCTGATAGGTCGGGTCGATGGCGCCCCAGCTTGTGGTTGTTTGAGAGGAATTGGGATCCAGGCGCGAATATGCGGTATGGCCTGAATCCATAGCATCGTTTTCAAACTGCGCGAAGACTGAACCGTGGTAATTGTTCGTGCCCTTCTTCATGATCACGTTGACCACGCCACCCAAAGCGCCGCCGTGCTCCGCCTGAATCCCGGAGTTCTTGATGTCTACTTCCTCGATGAAGTCAAAGGGAACCTGGGTGTGGGAGAACCCACCCGCGAGGTCGGCGGTCTCTTGGCCCTCCACAAGATAGGAGTTTTCAGAATCAGAACCTCCAGCCACCGAAAAGCCGTGGTCGCCGCCGTTGGAGCCGTTGCCGGGAGCAATGCTGCCGGAGCCGTTGCTAATGGCAGTGTTTCCCATCAAGGGTTCATTACGCGCCGCAGGAGCAAATTGAATAACTGATTGGAACGACCGTCCGTGCGGAATATTGGCGATTACGTCTTCCGTAACGTTCGTCTGCGTGACGTTTGTTGTCACGTCGATCTGGGGAGCCGCACTGGTTACCTCAACAACGGTCGTGGCCGCACCTACTTCCAGTGATATATCCACCGAGGGAAGGTGGCCGACCTCGAGGTTTAGACCGTCACGCTTAACGGTAGTGAAACCCTTGGCCGATACTGTGAGGGTGTAAACACCTGGGGGAAGGTTAGCGAAGCGGTAGTACCCGCTACCGTCTGTTAAGGTTTCCTTGTTGCCCACCAATGTTGTGCCAGTGACCACAACCTTGGCACCAGGAACTATCGCCCCGGAGGGATCCTTGACGACGCCCTGCAAGCCGCCTGTAGTCTCTTGGGCCATGGTTGCCAAAGAAAACAGCCCACAAAGGGCGAGCACCAAACCAAGCATGAACCACCTATTCTTCATATTGCTGCTACTCCTTTCAAAGGTTCACTGATTTCAGAAGCCGGTCGTGGCTACAACAGAAAATGAGGGAGTCCTGAAAGTGCGTCACGATTTATCTAATTTGGATGTAATCCCAATATAACACATGCATAAAATCTGCCAAAGCAGTGAATAAATACGCCAACATAAATCATTTAGAATTATAAACATACGGAATGACATGCGATCAGAGTAGGCATGTGCTATCAATTCCAGTAGACATATACGGAAATGTGGATGTTCAAGGTTTGCTGACATGTGCCGGAGCGTAGTTAGGAGTTCAGCAGAAATGCAGAGCTGAATGGAAAATTAGTAGAGAGCGGAGCGTGGAAACCTCCCAAAATGAGCGGTTAGCCCTGATGGCGGATGCGTTCGGCGAGAGACCGTGCCCGTTGGCGGGCAATTTCGACAAAGCGGGAATCCCCGGCGATCTGGTCGAGCAGGGGTACGACGCGTTGCGGCTCGGGGAGGAGGCTGCGGTTCAGGTCGGACTCAAATTGCAGCAGGGCATCGTTGATTCCCAAGCGGTCGTATTTCATGCGGCGCGAAATCAGGTCAACGTTTTCCTGCTGACGTGCCAGCCCCTCAAAAATTTGAAGCAACTGTGCCGCCGCCGAATTCAACGTGTAATTGAACTTGGTTTCATGGACTTCCGCGCCGGATTCCCAGCGAAACGTCTTCTCGCCGAGATTGGCAATCTTGCGGTGAACGTCCAGATCCTGTCCCTGGAAGTGCTTGAGTTGCGCTGCCAGGTCGAACATCTTCGCGCGCCACGTCGCGCTCACCTGGAAGGGCGATGCGCCGGCATCCTCGTCCAATTGCCGGATTTCATAAGCGGCGATATCCGAGTCTTCACGCACGCTAATCTCGATGAATTCGGGAGAGCTTCCTTTGAATACGCGACGAAAGGTCAGCTTGGCGCTTGCAGGAGCGGGCCTGGGGAAAGCCGCAGGGCCCGCCATCAAAGCCAGAGCAATCAGCAGAATGAAACGGAGCCGGGAAGTTTTCATGGTCCTTTGTGACCGCAAATGGTCAACGTGTTAATACGATGCGTGACGAACCGCCCTGCGTTGCGCCCACACGGCGAATCTCGCTTGGCAAACCAAATCGCTGCCGCGCCTGTTCCGTTTGCAAATGGCAGAGCGCTACGGCCAATGCGTCGGCAGCGTCCGACGGCTCGGGAGTCTCGTTCATGGAGAGCAGTGCGCGCACCATCATTTGCATTTGCCGCTTGTCGGCGTGGCCGTGACCCGCAACGGAAGCCTTCACCTCGCGAGGTGCGTAGCTGTATACCGTAACGCCTTTTTGCGCTGCAGCCAGCAGGATGACGCCGCGCACTTCAGCCAGCCGCAACGCGGTACGCATGTTCAGCGCCGTGAATACGCTCTCCACGGCCAGCGCGTCCGGTGAATATTCTTCGATTAAACCGCAAACTCGCACGTATACATCTTGAAGCACGGCGCCAGCGCATTCCTTCTGGCGCTTCGGGGCCACCATTAGAGCACCGTAGTGAAGCATGTGGCAGCGTCGGCCGTCGCTTTCGACGATTCCGAATCCAGTCGGCCCAGCGGCCGCGGGGTCCACTCCTAAAACGCGCACGCGGCCAGATCTGTCGCTTTTCCGACGCGCAACAGTCACTTCGCTCATGGCACTAAGTCTACGGCGAACCCACAGCTCCCGCCAACTTTTTGTAAGCAGTTGTCCCCACGAAGAAGCGCGTTGCTTGTACCATGCATGTGACGTTAACCTCATTTTAGGTTGACGATGGCGGCTTCCGTTGTAGGATTCCGAACAATCCATCCAGGCGCAGACCGCTACTGTAAATCAAGAAGCGAAGTAAGAGAAAAGCGGCCGCCAGATTTCATCTGCGGCCGCCCTAGAACATTTATTCTGGAATTGCAGGTCAGTTGGCGCCGACGGCCGCCTGGATTTCCGATTCGTCGATGTCGAAGTTTGCGTAAACGTGTTGCACGTCGTCGTGTTCTTCGAGCGCTTCCACCAGGCGTACCATCTGCGTCGCCTGCGGACCGGTAAGCTTGATGTAATTCTGAGGCACCATGGCGATTTCCGCGGACTCGGGGGTGATTCCCGCTTTGCTCAGCGCCTCCTTCACTTTCTCGAGCGCGTCCGGCGGCGTAACGATGTACCAGGAAGAACCATCGTCCTTCAAATCTTCAGCGCCTGCTTCGAGCACCAAGTCGAGCAGTTTGTCTTCGCTTGCCGCTTCCTTCGGCACGGAAATCTCTCCCTTACGGCTGAACATCCATCCGACCGCCCCAGCTTCGGCCATGTTGCCGCCATTCTTGCTCATCAAGTGTCGAAACTCACCCACCACGCGGTTGCGGTTTGTGGTGACCACCTGGATCAGCATCCCCACTCCGCCCGGCCCGTAACCTTCGAAAGTGGCCTCTTCATACTGCTCGCCTTCCAGTTGGCCCGTGCCGCGCAGAATCGCCCGTTCGACATTGTCGTTTGGCATGTTCGCGGCCTTGGCCGCCAAAATCGCGGTTCGCAAACGCGGGTTGGAGTTCGGTTCGCCTCCACCGATGCGTGCGGCAATGCTGATTTCGCGGATGATTCGCGTGAAAACGCGGCCGCGCTTGGCGTCGGTGGCGCCTTTTTTGTGTTTAATCGTGGCCCATTTTGAATGCCCGGACATGACACATCCTCGTTTGTTTCACGTGACCACGGCTCGGCCGGGTCATCGATGGAAGAATTTTTGCGCCGCTGAGAGGTTCCCAAACGTGGCGGCCAAGATGCCGCCAAACGTTGGAGTGACCGATCTTCGGCCGCCAAGAATAACAACACCAGTGCGGAGACTTACGGTGAACCGCAAACCCCTGCGGACCTACGCCAGTCTAGCACAGCCGCCCATATGGGGAAACGAGTTATACTCCACTTCGGGGCATCTCGTTGAATCCGACTCACTTCCGCCTGGTCATCGCGCATCGCGCCGACACCCAAGGTATTCTTAATGCCTGATCGCCGCTACCGCGTCCTCGCCGTTGCCACTCATCCTGTTCAATACATGACGCCGATATTCCGCCGCATGGCCAAGCACCCTTCGCTCGATTACGCCAATGGTGTCTGGAGCTACTGAGAGAAGCGTCAGAAAAGAAAGCTCGGCTTCAAGGACTAAGGGCTTAGCTCTTACCAAAGGATCCGTGCCCTTTGCGGCGTGATTCGACCGCTTTGCGCGTCGCGTCCAGAGTAAACGTGAGCGATTCTTTGGGGATCCCGGTAACAAAAGGCTTGATCATCCAGCCCAAGCCAGTCGGAATGTCCCGTGTCAGCGAAGCGACCTCGCTTTGTACGTAAACGCCGCCATCGCGTTCTTCCATGCGCCACCATGTTTCCATTCGCCACATGAACCCGCCATCGTCGCCCGGCACTTTTTCGCGTTCGTCGCTCTTGCCGGCGTTTTCCACCTCGGCGATTCGTATCGCCGAACTCCGGCTGTGCGCTCTTCCCGAAGCATCATGGAAGTACTCCACTTCATGTTCGGTACTCAGCACCACAGTGATCACTTTGTGCCGCCGAAAACGCAGAAAAACCCGGAAATGATCTCCTTCGCGCGACTCGATCTTTGAGCGTTCGACATCCGGCGCGTAGTACACCGAGTGTCGGTCATAATCCTCCAGAATCGCCAATACATCTTCCACCTTGGCTCCCGGAATGAACACCAAGCCGGCCCAGTGATGAATCAATCCTCCGGGGCACTCGATCGGCTTTTCATTCTGGAGGATTTCCAGCTTCTGCATCTTTATTTCGCCGCGTTTCAACTCAGCGTAGGCGGCCACACGTTGTTGCTCGGGAAGCCCATCGATCCACAGAGGGTTCGTGCCTCGCTTCAATTCCGCTTCAATTCGGATTTCTACGAGCCCAACGTAACGATCAAAAGCCGCCAGGGTCTCCGATTTCAATTTTGGCAGTGCAGCTGCGGCCTCTAGAGCGCCTTTGCCGGAAACCTGGGACAGCGCAAGCCCAATCAAGAAATACAGGGCAAGCCTTGCTGCCATGGCGTCTCTAGCGTTCACCTGTCGCGCGATCTCACCAGACTTCCACACGTGGCCATCCTTAGCTTGCTCATTCGAGAGCATCTTACAGATGTTGGTTCGCGCCTCGCCGCATTTAGAATGCAAGGCCGATACCGTTGGATGCAAAGAAAAAGGAGGGCCTGGTTTCAGGCCCTCCCGGTGTTCAAGTAGAGGGAAGCAAAAAAAGAGTGGCGGGTTGGGTAGCTCGCACACGGCCCCTTGCGGAGCCGCTGTCCCCGCGCGGCCCCCAACCCGTTCCTCAGAGACTACGCACCTGCTTTGCGCACGACAATGGGTCCGCAGAGCCACTGAGAGGGGTACGTGGGTTGTAGTACAAACGGCCCTTTTTTTCGCCACCCCGGCATCCGAGATTCTCTATAAGTCGTTCAATTACTGTTAAATACGTGTAAGGGGCCCTGTGAATTGTCGCGCCGCGACCTTCAATAGTACTACTTCCGTCTGAAGTCATTTTCGGGTCTAAATCCAACCCAGCAATTTTTCACAAAAGAGGGAGCTCCGGAGTCTCGTTGCAACCCCTTGCCCCTAAAAATTGCTCTTGACTTTTCCTTAATCTGTACAATACTTATTCTCGTAGATAACTACGTATGAAGTGCGGGAGCCTGGCTCCCGCTTTTCTTTTTTGTCTGGCTTCCGGCGTGTTTAACCGTTTTGCTCAGCCAAACATATCTCTTTCAGAATCAAGCTCTTACGAAATGCGAATTTTTGTAAGTTTTTTCTTTTGATATTCATGCAAATTGGTGGGAGGTAGGGGGAGTAACCTCAGGTCAGCGGTCCTTACGATCTTTCACATTTCGATCAGTCAAAGTCTCTCGCCAGTTTTTCGGAGGGCGGCGCGGGTGAGAGAGTCCAGGGAGCCCGCGCCGCATATGGGACGTGTTTCGCCTATCAAGACTGCCGGGGACGTTCAAATATTCCCAATTCTCTTGCTCACCAACCCTTTGCCAGATAGGTCACATCCAAGGAGGATATAGGGAATAAAATAGTCCTCCAGGTGGTAGCTACCCATGAGTGGCTTTGACCAGGGGAGAGGCTCGGACGTGTTAGATGGGCAAGACCGAGCGCGCTTCGAGCAGCTCGTTTTGCCGCATCTCGATGCCGCTTTCAATTTGGCGCGTTGGTTGTTGAAGAGCCGCGCCGATTCGGAAGACGTTGCGCAGGAGGCAATGCTCCGTGCCTACCGCTTTTTCCGCGGGTTCCACGGTGGCGACGCGCGCGCCTGGCTTTTGCAGATTGTGCGCAATACCTGCTATACCTGGTTGGAGAAGAATCGCCCTGTGGAGCTCATGACCGAATTCGACGAAGAATTGCATCCGCAACCCAGTGCGTCGCCAGAGGCTTTGGCGATTGCGGGAGACAACCGCGAGAGGCTGTCTCGTGCTCTTGAAACGCTGCCCCCGCGTTTTCGCGAAGTCCTTGTGCTTCGCGAACTGGAAGGCTGCTCTTACAAGGAAATTGCTGCTATTACTGCCATCCCCATAGGTACCGTGATGTCCGCGCTGGCCCGCGCCCGCCAGCGTTTGCAACGGGCGCTCACGCACGCCTCTCCGCAGGAGGCTGCCCGTGAACTGTGATTTTAATCGCACGGTCCTCCATGGCTATCTGGACGGCGAACTGGACGCGACTCGCTCCGCGGAATTTGAGCGCCACCTCGAAGGCTGCCGAGAGTGCGCGACAGCTCTCGGGGGTGAGGAATTCTTGCGTTCGTCCCTTCAACGCAGCGGTCTTTACGAAAACGCACCCGTTTCATTGCGCAAGAAGATTCGTGCGGGGCTGGACGCAGCCACGACTCCTTCTATGGGCATCCGGATTCCAGCCTGGCGTTGGCTTGCCCTCGCTGCCGCCGTTCTTATTGTCACTGGTATTTCCTGGTTTTCCTGGCCGCGGACCAATAGCGCTTCCACCGTGCCTTTCACTGCTGCCGAAATGATCGACGCGCACGTACGCTCTCTGCAGCCCGGCCATCTTACGGACATCGCTTCCACCGACCAGCACGCCGTCAAGCCTTGGTTTAACGGCAAGCTCGCCTTTGTTCCTCCAGTGAAAGATTTTTCAGATGATGGGTTTCCGCTGATTGGCGCACGGCTCGATGTTCTCGGCGGCCAGAATGTAGCTGCCCTGGTTTACACCCGCCGCAAGCACATCATTAACGTTTTTGTGATGCCGACCAAGGAAGCGGACACGCCCATTCATGAGCCTGGTCTTCGGCAAGGATATCAATGGCGCCATTGGCGCCGCCAGGGTATGGAATATTGCGCCGTCTCAGATGTCAGTGATTCCGATATTTACGAGTTGGCCCAGCTCATCTACCAATAGGAAGTTTGCTTCACCGCGGATTCATTGCTAGGTGGCTCTCTCGAAAAACTCATTCGGACGCAAGAGCAAATTTCCGGCAGGCACTACTCACTGCTTCGAGTTGCTCTTTACGTAGGCTTTCGGAATCTGCTTTGCATAAATTAAACGCAGCGTCAGTTCTTTTGTCGCCCCGGATCGCAGCGTGATGTTCTTTTGCCACTCCGAAAAAACACCCTTCCCGGATGCACGAAGATCGTAATTGTCCGCCTTCAGCTTTGAGATCGTGAAATGCCCATGCGAATCCGTGCGCACCACATGTGGCGCGCTTCCGCTGGACACTTGGTAGGACACACTGGCGTTCGCCACCGGCTTGTCATCAGGCCCCAAGACAACGCCAGTGAGCGTCGAACCGCCCTTGCTCTGCGGCGCGGCGAATAAACCGCGGATAGGCACAAGCGCAAGCAGCAAGACCGGTAGAAGCAGGTGTGAACGTCTCATTTTTTCAGCCTCTTCACTGCTCTCCATGGGAGAACAATATGGAGGGATTGCTCTCGAATACAATTGGACCCGAGCTCCGTCCAGTTCTATATTGAGTCTAAAGCGAATCAGGCAAGTGCATATGCCGCACGCAAGGCATGTGCTTGACCGCCAACCTGTCAATCCGGGCAGGTTGGCGCTTACCTTTTTTTATAAAATATTCATTGCTGCAACGCCACTGGGATTAGCGGTATTCCGATTGGCCATCTCCCGCCAGGCTGACAGTGTCAAAATGGGATACCAGCGTTGTAGCGGGCTGATCGCGCTCTGGGACGTGCTTTACAGAGATACATCCATCTGCAATTCCTAGATCATCTTTTGAAGGACGACATTGGAAGGCTGCTGCTGTTCTTCAGCGTCCTGCTTCCTTTTTCACAAGGCGTCGAGCTGCGTTTCTTCATCGTCGAGTTGCCGGGTATAGCGTTGTAGGAGAGTGCCGCGGACGTGGTCCAAGTACTCGAAATATCCGACGCCGTTTTTGTAGAGCACCACACGGCGGACCGGTAGCTTGGCCGCCGGGCTCGCACTTTATCCGCAGCCTCCAAGTTCTTAGGCTTTGCTGTGGTGGAAATTCTTTCCTGTGCGGGGAGGGAATTGTAAGAAGGCAAGGAGAGACACAATATTCCGACGACTTTTTTCACCTTGCACCCTGACGATGCACAATGCTGGCCTGGCCATCGAGATGCACATCTCATCTCGTGCGTTGTCCGCACGGCATTGCGGCTGAGAATTTTCCAACTATTCCTATCGCGCCCTGCGGGCTCGTGCAGACGTCTCGCATTCTGTGGAATACTTAGACACCAATCTAGGTTCAGGAGTTCCGATGCCACGCTACCTTACCCAGCACACGCTTGCCTGCCTTACGCGCCAGGGAGCGGAAGCACTCGCGCAACGTATGCAGGCCGGCGGGCTTGCTCGCGCGGAACGTGTTCTGGTCAATATGTTGGAAGGAAAAATGTTTGTGGAATTCCGCGCCAATTCTCGCGAAGATCTGGAAGCGTGGCTGAAGACCGAAGGAATGCATTTTGATTTTCTAGTGCGTGTCGAATGGGAAATGCGCGGCGACAAGTTGGAAATTGCCGACTAAGCTAAGCCCAGGAACCTACTGATATGTCCGGGAGCCATACCCCTTAATTGTGACCGGAATCGCCACCTCACGTCCCAAAACCGGTCACTCCCGGAGCGAGTTCTTTAATTCATAAAATCCATAACATTTTTATTTATAGATACTTACGGTGATTAACCCGGTGGCGATTGGCCTGCCATTCTTTACCTATCATGTGCAGCACCTCGTTAGCTTTTGATGGTGTAACCCGTTCTACGCTGCTCCTAGAGGCGCGGAGGGGTAACCGTGAGTCTCTGGCAAGCCTGATCCTGCCGTACGCACCGAGCATGTATCTGGGAGCACTCCGGCTGACGCGCAATCCCGCTGATGCGGAGGACGTGCGCCAGGACGCACTCCTAAAGGTGATGACCCGCCTCGAGCAATTTTCCGGGATGCCGGGAGAAGACCGGGATGATCTGCACGCATGGGTTTCTCGCATCGCGGCAAATGCGTCGATTGACGTACTCCGTAAGCGGCGCGACGGCAAACTTTTCTCGCTCGAAGAGCCTAACGGCGAAGGCGACGAAACGCTAGGAACCAAAGTGGTGACGCGCGAAGACAATCCCGAAGAACGATTCGCGCGGCGGGAGATGCGTAAGTTGATGGCGGATGCGATTACGCAACTTGCTCCGGACCTTCGTCAAGTGTGCCTTTTAAGAGATGTGTTGCAGTATTCGACTCAGGAAGTAGCCGAGCGGTTGAGAATCTCAGCAATCGCGGTGCGGCTGAGACTATTCCGAGCGCGCCGGCGACTTCGGGAAAAACTGAGCATAGCCCTGAAGCCCGCGAAGTTCCGACGGGCGTGCGGGGCGACGGTCCCCACAGACCGGGCGAGAGAGGAATGCATTCGAGAACGAAGAGTGCCACTCACCGCCTTTGCGGAGTATGCCTGCGGAGATTGAGTTAGCCCTGACGTTTCAAGCCGTAATCTCCTCCAAGTCCGCGTTTGTATCGAGTCGAGCAAGCCCACAGAGATTTATTGATGTTATAGGAACGGGCCGGAGTAAAATTGTGTCTCTTCTCTCTCAGGAGACTCATGGAACAGGATCGGCGCCGAAGCCCCCGGTACCCGTTCGTTGGATCCATCGAAATGCGCGAAGGCACCTCGGAAGACAAGAGGACCGCGCGGGTCAAAGAACTGAGTCTAAACGGTTGTTATGTGGATACAGAACATCCGTATCCGATTGGGACGTCCCTGGCGATAAAACTTTTCACCGAGGCAGAGTTTTTTGAAGCGCAAGCGAGCGTCATTTACTGCCAGCCTGAGTTGGGAATGGGGCTGATGTTTCGAGAGACGAAGCCCTATTACCTCATGGTCCTAAGGAAATGGCTGCTAGCGGCCATGATGGGAAAAAAGGCGACTTAGAGCATAAACCTGAAAAGTCGCAGGAAGTATGGGGAACTAACTACCTAGTCGTGCGGTTGGTGGGAATCGTGCGAGCTTCGGCACTTTTCGGCGTCCAATCCTCGGGAGGAAACGCCACGCGCCAGAAGGTCGGGCGGGGCGCAGTAAACTCCAGACCAATTTCAGCTTTGCCGCTACGGACCGGACCAAGGAATGCGACGTGGCACTCTTGTTCTTCCTCGGTCTTGTTGTGCCGCATGAGCACCACGCCGCCGCTGGTCACCCGGGCGGCTAGCAGAACAAGGGCTCCGTGGGCGTTAATGGCGAGAGTCTCCGTGAATTCCTCGAAGTCCTTGCCTTGAGCGTCCTTCCCGCGCATGCGGACGCCAACTTGCATCAACACGCGTTGACTGCGGCGACGAGCGCCAGCGTGCACAGGGGTATGCGGGAATTCAGCCATGCCACCTCTCTTTGAATTAACTATACCCGGCGGAAACGCATTGTCGAGGCGCATCCCAGGAGGCCGTATTCAACTTCGAAACCAGGCTCTCTAGCTGCGCTCTTCGATTGGAATGTAGTGACGCGTATCGTGGCCAAGGTAAACCTGGCGTGGGCGCGCGATTTTCTGCTCGGGGTCAAGGAGCATTTCTTCCCACTGGGCGATCCAACCGGATGTGCGCGGGATCGCAAACAGAACGGGAAACATGGTCATCGGGAAGCCCATTGATTGGTAGATGAGTCCAGTATAGAAATCCACGTTGGGGTAGAGGCGGCGCTTGACGAAGTAATCATCTATAAGGGCGATACGCTCACACTCGAGGGCAATTTCGAGAAGCGGGTTCTTGCCCATCAGATCGAAAACCTCGTAAGCAATGCCCTTGATGATGCGAGCCCGTGGGTCGTAATTCTTGTAAACGCGATGGCCGAAGCCCATAAGTTTTACTTCGCCGCCTTTGACGCGCTTGATGAACTCGGGAACTTTCTGGATGGAGCCGATTTCATTCAGCATATGCAGGACTTCTTCGTTGGCCCCGCCGTGCAACGGCCCGTACAAGGCGGCAATTGCGGCAGAAGTCGCCGAGTAAGGATCTACATGGGAGCTGCCGACGCCGCGAATCGTGTTGGTGGAACAGTTCTGTTCGTGATCCGCGTGAAGAATGAACAAGACGTCTAGCGCGCGCTCCAACGTGGGGTTCGGCCGGTACTTGGCTTCGGAAGTGCGGAAAAGCATGTTCAGGAAGTTGCCTGGATAGCTCAAGTCGTTGTCTGGATAGACGAACGGCATTCCCAAGGTATGCCGGTAAGAAAACGCGGCGATGGTGGGCATTTTGCCAACTAGGCGATAGGTCTGCTTCCTGCGCGATTCCGGATTAAAAATGTCTTTAGCATCGTGATAGAAGGTTGAGAGCGCCGCAATCGTGGAGATAGTCATGCCCATGGGGTGGGCGTCGTAATGGAATCCATCGAGGAACTTCTTGATGCTCTCGTGAATATAAGTGTGATGCGTGACGTTGTACGTCCACTCCTTCAGTTGCGCGGCCGTGGGCAGTTCGCCATTCAGCAGCAGATAGGCCGTTTCGAGATAGGTGCTCTTCTCAGCTAGATCCTCAATCGGATAGCCACGGTGGCGCAAAATGCCCGCGTCCCCATCAATGTAAGTGATCTTGCTGATGCAGGAGGCGGTGTTATTGAAGGCCGGATCGTAACTCATCATGCCGAAGTCTTTGGCGTCGACTTTGATCTGGCGGAGGTCGGCGGCACGAATGGTGTCGTGCGTGATGGGGACCTCGTAAGTCTTGCCGGTGCGATTGTCGGTGATGGTGAGGGTCTGGCGGGGGGCAGTAGAGCTTTCTTGCTTTCTTGTGGTCGTCGCGGAGAGTGGGGAGTCCATTCAAAAATCCTCGGAGGCCGCGGCGCAGTGCCGCGCTTTCCTTCTCACTGTACACCAAAGGAGGTGTTACCGGGAACTGGCCAAAGGGGCTGTGCAAAGTGCACAAATGCAAAGGGTTGGCGGAGAGGCAGGAGTGCGGGCAGGAGTGGATATACGCCTCTTGACAATAGTCGTTATAACGAATATTATCTTTTGCGAGAGCTAAGACCCAGGAGGTGGGCCATGATTGATATCCGCAAAAGCAATGAACGCGGCCACGCGAACCACGGCTGGCTGGATTCGCGTTTCTCATTCTCGTTTGCCGATTACTTTGATCCTGACCACGTGCAGTTCCGCACGCTACGCGTGATGAACGACGACCACATTGCAGGGGGTGGCGGCTTTCTAAAGCATCCTCATCGCGACATGGAAATCGTGACGTACGTGCTGCAAGGCGCGCTGGAGCATAAGGACAGCATGGGCAACGGTTCGGTCATCAAGCCGGGTGACGTGCAGTATATGAGTGCGGGGACCGGCGTGGCGCATAGCGAATTCAACGCGTCCAAGACGGAGCCGGTGCACTTGTACCAGATCTGGATGCTGCCAGAAAAGCAGGGGCTCAAGCCGACCTACGACCAGAAGAGCTTTAGCGAAAGCGAGAAGCGCGGGAAGCTGCGGCTGGTGGCGTCACCGGATGGGCGCGACGGTTCGGTGAAGATCCGTCAGAAAAATGAACTGTTCGCGACAGTGTTAAGCGCAGGCGATACCGTTAAGCATGAGCTGAAGAAAGATCGTCATGCCTATGTGCAAGTAGCACGCGGCAGCGTCAGGTTGAACGGCACACCGCTTGAAACCGGAGATGGCGCGGCTATCTCCGCCGAGAATGCCGTGGAGCTTACTGGCGTGAAAGACGCCGAGGTGCTGCTTTTCGACTTGGCCTAAGAACAAACTAGCAAAGAAGCGCGCAGGGAGAACGTATCCTCCTGCGCGCTTTCTTTTTGAGCAGGCAACTCAGCCGCGGGTGCGCTGAAATTCGCGCATGAAGCCGGTGAGTGTTTCGACGGCCTCGGGCGCTACCGCGTTATAAAGGGAGACGCGCATGCCTCCGACGGAGCGGTGGCCGGGGGTGCCGACCAAGTTGGCCGCGGCGGCTTCGGCGGTAAATTTCTTTTCTATGGAATCGTCTCCTGCAGCCACGCGGAAGACCACATTCATTTTTGAGCGCGAAGGTTTTTCGACGGGGCAGGAATAAAAGCCGCCGCTCGATTCGATTGTATCGTAGAGCAACTGGGCTTTGGACTCGTTGCGCCTCTCCATACCTAAAACTCCTCCCTCGGATTCGATCCATTCCAGCACCAAACCGACAATGTAGACCGCAAATGTCGGAGGTGTGTGATACAGCGACTTCTCCTTGATATGCGTCCGGTATTGAAGAAGAGTCGGGAGATTTTTGTCAGCACGTTCCGCCAGGTCTTTGCGAATAATCACGACGGTGGCGCCCGACGGCCCCAGATTTTTCTGCGCCCCGGCGAAGATGACGCCGTAGCTCTTTACATCGATACGACGCGAGGCAATGTCCGAGGACATGTCCGCGACGAGCGGCACATTGCCTGTTTCCGGCAGAGTGGTCCATTGTGTGCCTTCGATCGTGTTGTTCGTGCAGATGTGAACGTAGGAGGCGTCAGGGGAGAACTTCATTTCGTCGCGGCGCGGAAGGCGCTCAAATTTCTCCGACTCGGTCGAAGCAGCAATGCTATGGAGAATGCCTTTCTTCAGTTCACCTATGGCTTTAGCGGTCCACGCACCAGTGTGCAGGACATCTACGGGTTTTCCCGGCAAGCACAGGTTCATCGGGGCCATGGTGAACTGCATGCTCCCGCCGCCTTGGACGAAGATGACTGCGTAGTCGTCGGGAATTCCCAAGAGATCCCGTAGCTTGCGTTCCGCCCCCGCGTTGATGCTCTCAAATTCGGGGGAGCGATGACTCATCTCCATAACCGACATGCCGCTGCCGCGCCAGTCGAGGAGCTCCTCGCGGATGCGCTCAAGGACGGGAAGAGGCAGCGCTCCCGGACCGGCATTGAAATTGAAAGCGCGTTTGGTGGTTTGTGAAGAAAGCGTAGACGAAGTCACCACGGAAAGTCCTCTCTGATCAGGAATAGCAGCGCGGCAGGGGCGGAGAACCGCTGCGAACTTAGCAACCCAGAATAGCAGAAATTTCCGGCGTATCAGGACCTCGGCCCGAGTTTTACTATGCGTAAAGTCTGACCGGGCTCACAGATGGCTAAGGCAGCAAGTATCAGCAATTTAGCAAGCCTTGCTCGTTTGTCTTGAGTTGCGGGATTGAACAAAGTCCTCTTGACTAAGTGGGGTGTCCACAAGCAAAACTAGTAAAGCTTCCTTTCCCCCAGGGGCTTGAAAAAAGCGGGAATGCGCTCTCCTCTCCCCGCACCGGCGCGCTCGCTGAACAATTTAAGGAGCAGATTGAACGCACCGGTCGCCAATTCAGGGCGCGGTTTCCGGCGGCAGTTCGAGCTATCGATCGGCTGCTTGCCCCTCCGTCTTCAAATGTCTGATGCGCCGTTATTCCACGCTGCCTCGGCCCGCTACGCCGCGTTCACTGCTAGAGCTGCGCGGCCGATTACGATCACGTTGAACAATGAGACGCCTCCTGAGTGTGCGCCAGCCGATTTTGGGTATGAATTCGAAGGTGCGGCACTGCACGCATTTTCACATGGAGTTCGTTTCGACGGCGTCAGGAATCAATATGCACTCGATTCCCTGCTTCGCGTTTTTCTGAGTTGGAAGCTTCTCGAACACCACGGGTTTTTGCTTCACGCGGCCACGATCATCCGGGACGGTAAAGCCTACGTGTTTACCGGCAGATCAGGCGCGGGAAAAAGCACGGTGGCAAGCTTATCGCCTCAGGGAAGCGTCTTCACGGATGAGATCTCACTCCTCCGCCGGGAAAACGGAATCTGGCGGGCCTATGGGACCCCTTTTTGGGGTGATTTCAAGGCGGCCGGATCGAATTCAAGTGCGCCTGTGGCAGGAATATTTAGACTTTTGCAGGCTTCGGATAACCGGGCGGTAGCGCTCCGCCCGATGGCTACTCTTCGCACACTTCTGCCGAATGTACTTTTCTTCTCCGCAGAAGCGGAATCCACCCGCAAGCTTCTCGAAATCCTCACCAGAGCCGCGACCGAGATCCCGGGCTATAACCTGTCCTTCCGCAAAAATCCGACGTTTTGGGAGGTTCTTCCCGCATGAGCGCCCCAGCCACTATGACTTGGCAGAAGAACCCGGCCTTGGCCTGGAGAGAAATCGACGACGAAACAGTCATCATCTCTCCGAATGACAGCGTGATGCACGAGCTGAATGACACGGGGAGTTTTCTCTGGAAGAATATCGACGGAAAAAAATCGGCGGCGGAGCTGGCGCAGCTACTGTCTGAAAACTACGAAGTCACTCCGGACATTGCGCTATCCGACACTCAGTCACTCTTGGAAGAGATGTGTTCGCGAAAACTGGTGATAACCGTCCCCGCAGCAGGGGGAGTTTCGCCTTGACCGCGGCTTTCTCACTCGGTGCGACTCCCGTCATGGACCGTCTGATCTCCAGGACGGTACAAAAACACCGGCCACTCAGCGTGCATTTTGATTTGACGTACCGCTGCAACGAGCGCTGTGTACACTGCTACCTAGATCATGACGATCACGGAGAATTGACCACTTCTGAGTGCCTAAACGTGCTCGAGGATTTAGCGCATTCTGGGACTCTTTTCCTGACATTTAGCGGCGGCGAGATTTTCCTGCGCCCGGATCTTTACGAAATTCTCGCTGCTGCGCGGCGGCTGCATTTCGACATCAGCTTGAAGTCCAACGCTCTGCTGGTTACGCCGGAACGCGCGGCGCGGTTGCGCGAATTTGGCGTGCGGCGAGTACAAATCAGCGTTTACAGCGATGTTCCCGCCATCCACGACGCCATCACCAAAGTGCCCGGCTCGCTTGAAAGGACGCTCGCCGCGATTCCCATTCTGCTCGAGCACGGATTGCAAGTGAAGCTGGCCTGCCCGCTGATGCAGCAAAACTTGATGGCCTACCGAGGTGTAATGGCCCTCGCGGAGAAGTTGGGTGTTCCCTACATTCTGGATTTGACTATCACGCCGATGATGGACGGCTCGAATGGACCGTTAGAGCACCGCGCATCGGTTTCCTCGCTGCTTCCGGTGCTGCAGGACTCCACCCTGCATGCCTGCAAGCCACAGCCGATGATGGCGGCGACCGACAGGGCAGATGTATTGCCGCCGGCGTTCGGCAGCGCCGTATCCAGCGGAATCGAGAGCGCGGCTTACGAAGACTTGCCTTGCAGCGCGGGCCACAACAGTTGCTACATCTCGCCATACGGAGACGTATTCCCTTGTGTCCAATTACCTCAGGCGGCGGGAAATCTGCGGCGGGAGAAGTTCGACGATATCTGGTATCACGCGCCGCAACTCGAACGTTTGCGCTCCATTCGCGAGAGCCAGCTTCCGGTCTGCTCGCAGTGTGAGATTCGGAGCTACTGCGAGCGTTGTCCCGGCCTGGCTTTAATGGAAGGCGGGGACATACTCGGGGCCTACGAGCGAGCTTGTGCTCTTGCAGAAGAGAAGGCTCGACTGGCTGGTATTGCCGCTCCCATTAGCGCGCTTCATCTAAAACAGAATGCGGGTTTGGTTCAGACAAAACTTGAGGAATTTGCTTCTCTTGCCACAAATTCTAGTTCAGACTGAGGAAACAAGGAATGGCTGAAGACAATAAGAACTCTCCCCCAGCGTCCGGCGGAAAAAAGCCGTACACGAAGCCGACCGTAGTGTCGGAACCGATTTACGAAACGCTGGCGCTGGCTTGCGGCAAATTGCCTGGTCAGGGCGGCATTTGTAACGGTGCTCCTCGCCGCTCATGATGAGCGTTCCAGAACGCCGTGGCTACTCCTCGAAGTCACCCCTAACTTGTTTCCATTGAATGCTGTACCTTTGGGCAAGCCAGTACCTCCTATCCATTGACCATCCCTATGGCAAGGACCAATCTTGTATTCACAGGTTAGGGCAGCTTTCAACTCCGAACGATTTCCCCGAATATGTTCAAGTTCGGAATGGGCCAGAATGGTTAGTGCCCGCATTTCGGCACAAACGCTTTTCGCGGCTGGCGGTGTGATCGCAGCGCGGCGCGAAGTAGTCATACAACTTTCAACGGCAAGGTTGATGGAGAATCGAAGAGAGCTCGGGACAAAAGCGAATCGGATCGCCGGTGAACGCCGCGCGGACGATGCCGTGCGCATTGGGGACGCGCTGAAGCGCCGTGGACGGATTTCGCTGCGCGTTCATGGTACCAGCATGCTGCCTTGGGTGCGGCCGAAGGATATCGCCCTGATCAAGCAGACTTCGATTGAGAATGTTCGCTGCGGCGATGTCGTCTTGTTCCGCCGCGAAAACCACCTAGTAGTGCACCGCATTGTGGAGAAGCGCGGCTCTCTGGACGCCTCTCAGCTTTTTTCCAAAGGCGATGCGCATCCGACTTCCGATGGCGCCGTCCAAGAGCAGGAGCTATTGGGCCGCGTTGTGAGGATCTACCGGAATGGGCATCGGATTGATCTTGATGCACCGCGCCAGCTAGCTCTAGGACTCTTCATCTCGCAACTCTCCCTGCACAGCCGTTTTTGGTATCCGCTGGCGAAATTCGCGGCTGTTGTGACGCGGCCAGTGCGTCGAATGATGAGCGCGCTCCATATCTCTAGCGCCGCACTCCGCTGAATCTTCAAGCCCCGTCGCTAACTCTTCTCAACCAGCGCAAACTCGACGCGCTTCCGCATGGGATCGATTCGTTCAGCACGCACGCGGACCTTATCGCCTAGGTGCCACTCGAGTTGGCGGGGATTTGCGCCGCGGCCTCGGCGCGAGCCTGTCACTCCACTGCGGCCGCTTCCGCCCGACATCGCCACAATGGCATGATCGCGTTCGCGGAGGACGCAACGTGTCCCAGCGAACTCCTCCAGCGCGTTTATTGGAAGAAGTCCCTCCACAAAGACATCGAATAATTCAACGAAGCAACCGAACTTTTGGATCGAGATGATCAGTCCGTCGTATTCTTCGCCGAGATGTTCCTCCATAAATTGAGCCGTCTTCCAGTCCATCAATTCGCGCTCGGCGCCATTAGCGCGACGCTCGGCTTCAGAGGTTTCCGAAGCGATTTCTTCGAGGTTGTGGCGCGAATAGAGCGTGGACTCCGATCCCGGCGGAGTGGCGATATGCGCCTTCGCAGCGACTGGAGCATCTTTCGGATGCTCGAGCGCCCATTTCAAAATGCGATGTACGATGAGGTCGGGATAGCGCCGAATCGGCGAAGTGAAATGCGTGTACTCGTCGAAGCCTAAAGCAAAATGCCCGAGGGGCTCGGCAGCGTAGCGGGCTTGTTTCAAAGAACGCAGCATGAGGTACGAGACGATGCGTTCTTCCGGTTTGCCGACGACTTTTCGAATCAAACGCTGATAATGCTGTGGTGTGATGCGCAGTTCGCCACCAGGAAGCGCCACCTTCATCCCTCGCTCCCGGCCGTGGCCATAGGAGTCAGGGCGGCCTGCTTTTGCGGGAGCGGGAACGCGTCCATGGCGAACGGCAATTTCGCGCTGATGCAAATTTTCGACTCCGAGAGAATAGCCGAAGGCGCGCGCTAATTCTTCGAACTCCAGAACTTTGCGCGCGTCCGGCTTTTCGTGTACGCGATGCAGCGACTCAATGCCGCGCTTCAGGAGATATGAATCTACGGCCCGATTGGCTACCAGCATGAACTCTTCAATGAGCCGGTGCGCGATGTTGCGCTCGCTGCGGCTGATATTGGTCATGCGCTGCTGTTCGTCGAATTCGATCACCGGTTCGGGCAGATCGAAATCGATGGAACCGTGTTCGTTTCGACGGGCGTTCAGGAGCAGCGCCAGTTCCTTCATATCGCGGAAACGCGGGACCAGCGCGGCGTAACGCTGTGTCATTTCCGCGTCGCCCTCCAGGACTTTGTTGACGTTCGTATAAGTCATTCGCTCGGCGGAACGTATCACGCCGCTGGTCATGCGCGAGGAATTCATGTGGCCGGCGGCGTTGAATTCCATGAGGGCGCTCATCACCAGACGGTCTTCGCGAGGCTTGAGTGAGCACATGCCATTCGACAGGGCTTCCGGGAGCATGGGGACGGCGCGGTCGGGAAAATAAACCGATGTCCCTCGCAGTCGTGCTTCTCTGTCAAGAGCGCTTCCCGTGCGAACGTAATGCGCTACATCGGCGATATGGACTTGCAAGTGCCACGCGCCATCCGCTCGATGCTCGACAAAGACGGCGTCATCAAAATCGCGCGCTGTTTCTCCATCGATAGTGACAATCGGCAAGTGGCGGAAATCCTCACGGCCTGTGCGCTGGGATTCGTTAACCGGCTTTGCGCCGCGCTCCGCTTCATCCAAGACGTCGGCGGAGAAGGTATGCGGAAGATGATGCTTGCGGATAATAATCTCCGTGTCGACGCCCAGATCACCTGGACGCCCAAGAATTTCAATGACCCGGCCGGTCGCCGATGCGCCTCCCTGCGGATAGCGCAGCAACTCCACATTCACAACGGCGCCGTCCAATTCATCCAATCGCGGGATGCGCCGCAATCGGAGGCTCGTCTCATCCGCGCCGCTGAAACCCAGTTTTTTCCATAGCCCCGGCGTCAACTCCTTGCCACGCGGAATCTCCACTTCGTGCTGGATGCGAACGTCGTAGGGAAGGACCACATTTTGTTGCGTGCCGTAGCGAAACAGACCGACCACTGTCGGATGTGCCCGGCTCAAGATCCGAATGATGCGGCCTTCGGCCCTTTGCGCGCCGCTGATGCCACCTAAACGCTGGATCTTCGCGAGCACGTGGTCACCATGCATGGCGTCCTGAATGGCGGCGGGCGGAATGAAAACATCGCCGTCGAGCTGCGGCATCGGCGCATCAGGCACGACGAACCCATAGCCGTCATGGTGCAAAACCAACCGTCCTTTCACTTCATTGCGGTCCGCAAGTGCCGAAGATTGCGGACGGTGCGCGTCGTCCTGAGCTGGTCTTGGGCCGGAATTCTCCCGCTCTGCCTTGCGGCTGGGGAGACGGTACCGCCCACCTGGTAACTCCTCGATGGCGCGTCGTTTTTTTAGCTTGGAGAGCATCTTGAAAAGCGGGCGGTTGTCGGTTTTCCTCAGGTGCAGTCCTTCTGCGATTTCGCGCGTGGACGCCGGTTCATTCCTAAGTTGAAGAAAACGCAATATGTTATCGGGACTTAAATGTGAGGGTCGTGGCATGTATGTCGCGCCGGAAGGTAGGCGCTGATTTCCACTGTGATTCTAGCCATTTTTTTGGGACCCACAGGAACTTTTTTTAGGATTACGGGATATATAGACAGGCCAACACACGACCGGCTGGTCGCCCTCCGTCAGACTGGCCGGATTCCCCGAGAGGGGATAGAAGGGAGGCGGGACGACCTGGCCCGCCTCCCTTTTTCAATTCTTGAGCCCCGGCAATCACTTCGCTGGAAAGACTGCGCTCATTTCCATTTGACCTCAATTCGGATCCGCCGCTCCTCTTCCTCGACGGCAAAGACTGCGGGAACAAAGAGCGCGATCACATCCATATTCGTGCGGCAATGCTGGCTCAGCTTTGTAGCCGTAAAAGAGCCCTGGCCTGCAAGTGCAAGTGGGAGGAGGAGCTGGTCCGCGAGATGCTCATCGGCAAACGCGTCCGAAGCAAGATAGGATCGAGCAGCCCCCGCAGCCTCGGAAGCTACTTTCTCCGCGCTCGCGCCAAGGCGCCCAAATCCAGAAAAAACTTCCGTGATTGAATCGCTTCCCAACTCGACCAGAACAACGTTGCCCGGACCCGCCGAATCTTTCGTCTCTATGATTTCGCAAGATTCGCCGCCCCATCCGAGGGAATGCTCAAGAGTCTCGATTTCGCGTTGAGCGATATGCCGGGCCAGATTCGCAACGATGGCCGTCGCACGGCGGCGCTTGATCTCGCCCCGATCGATCATCGAAAACGGTGCAAGCTTCGGGCACGGCTCGATTTCCGCAACGAAACGGCCGCCTCCAGCTGGGTAGAATCCGTACCGTTCAAGTTTCACAAAAACTTCTGGGCCAAGCCGGCTCAAGACCGGCAGAAACGTCTTGGCCAGAAACTCGAACGGAGGTGCCTGGGTATTGTGAGTTCCGCCTTCGATAACCAGGCGGCTCGATCCGTCAGTCGTCATCAGGGCAGGCAGAATGGTTTGAAATACGAGCGTGCTGCTGCCGGCCGTGCCGACTGCGAAGCGGTATTCGCCCGCACGAACTTTGCCTGGAATGAATGTTAGAGTTTTCGAACCGAGTGTCGCCCCTTCAACTTTGGCGCTCCCGATTTCCGTGGCAGCCATGACTGCCGTGAGATGCTGGCGCAACAGGCCCGGCTTCTCGCGCTTCGCTCGAATGTTTTCGATGCGAAACGGCTGATGAGTGACGAGAGAAAGGCTCAGCGCCGTGCGCAGCATCTGACCGCCGCCTTCTCCCGCGGATCCATCGATGCGAATCATAAAAATAGTGTGCCAGTGCAAGTGCTCCAGAATTTCAAAGCGCCTGCACCGGGCTGATTATCCTTTCACGCAAACGACCTGACGCAGAGTGTGCACGATTTCGACCAAGTCGCTCTGAGCGGCCATAACGGCTTCGATCGGCTTGTAGGCCGCTGGCGTTTCGTCGATCACGTCGGCGTCCTTGCGGCATTCCACCCCTTCCGTCATGCGCTTGTGGTCCGCCACAGTGAAGCGGCGCTTCGCTTCCGCACGAGACATCGCGCGCCCCGCGCCGTGGCTGCAACTCATGAAGCTCTCCATGTTGCCCTTGCCACGAACGATGTAGGAACGCGCTCCCATGCTGCCGGGAATGATCCCCATGTCGCCTTCGCGGGCGCGCACTGCGCCCTTGCGCGTTACCAGGATGTTCTGCCCATAGTGGCGCTCGCGCGCCACATAGTTGTGGTGGCAGTTGATGGCCTTCACTTCGGCCAAGAACGGGCGAACCTCGCCTGAATTGCGCACTGCACCCACGACCTGTTCCATCATCAAGTCGCGGTTGAAGCGCGCAAAGTCCTGCGCCCATTCCACCGCCTCGACATAGTCGTCGAAGTGCTCGGTGCCTTCCGAAAAATACGCCAGGTCCTTGTCCGGCAAGTTGATGAAGAACTTCTGCATGTCTTTGCGCGCTACTTCAATGAAGTAGCTCCCCATGCGGTTCCCGACACCGCGCGAACCGCTGTGCAACATGAACCAGACGTTTTCCGCTTCATCGAGACAAACTTCGATGAAGTGGTTGCCGGTGCCGAGTGTGCCGAGGTGATTGGAATGGTTCCCCCGGTCGAGCTTCGGGTGCTTTTCAAGAATGGCGTCGTAGCGCGGCTTCAGCGCCTGCCACACTTCGTTGTTGCGTGAAGGAATCTCCTGCCACGCACCCACGTCGCCGCGGCCACCGTGATTCGTGCGCCCATGCGGCACCGCTTGTTCGATCGCGCTGCGAATGCCCTTCAGGTTGTCCGGAAGATCGCGCGCGTTGAGGTCCGTCTGCACGGCCATCATCCCGCAGCCGATATCCACGCCCACCGCTGCCGGAATGATTGCGCCCTTCGTGGGGATCACGCTGCCCACAGTTGCGCCCACGCCCCAATGGACGTCCGGCATGGCAGCAACCCACTTAAAGATGAACGGAAGCTGGGCCACATTCAGGAGCTGCTTGCGGGCCTGATCTTCGAGCGGCACGCCCTTCGTCCACGCCTTGATCGGCACGCCGTTTTCGGTCGTCAGCACGTTGTAGTTCATTTCGTCGAACATGGTCCCCTCCTGTTCGTGTTGGAAATCTATCAGCAAATTCTCTGCGCTTCGTTCCTTTCGCGGCAACGAGGCGATCCGTGACCGCTTCCACTTCCGCCTCGCTGCCCACCTCATCGTTTCTCACTTGTTTGAGGGAAGTAAGTGCAAGCGGCAGGCCATTTGGCGGTCCACTGTAAATATTTGATTTAGCAATGGTTAGGGACTAATCGTTCCAGTCTTACACAACTGTTATAGTATTATAGATAAGAATATAGAATAATAGCTATTAATGCCTCGACACGTCATTTTCGGTCTTCTCGGCACCACCCTCGACGCCGGCAAGTCACAAGACCGTTGGCAGTCCTGGCGTCCTACCGTTTCCCTTTGCCGGCAGCCTGATTTCGTGGTGCATCGTCTGGAACTCTTGCATGGCGCACGCGACACGAAGTTAGCCCGCACCCTTCGCGAGGACATCGCCGCGGTCTCCCCCGAAACCGAGGTCCGACTCCACGTTATTGAATTCGGCGATCCATGGGATTTTGAGCAGGTTTACGAGACGCTGTTTGCGTTTGCACGTGCCTATCCGTTTGACACCGAAGCAGAAGACTATCTCGTCCACATCACTACCGGGACGCACGTCGCGCAGATCTGTTTGTTTCTCTTGACGGAGTCGCGAAATTTCCCCGGTAGGCTCCTGCAATGCTCCCCCGAACGCGATCGCAGCGCGCCAGGCTCTACTAAAATCATCGATCTCGACCTCTCGAAATATGACCGAATCGCTTCCCGATTCCACCAGCAGCAGTTAGAAGGCGTTTCTTTCTTGAAGGGCGGCATCGAAACGCGAAACGCTGAGTTCAACCGCTTGATCGACCGCATCGAAAAAGTCGCCATTGCCACGCGCGATCCCCTGCTTCTCATGGGGCCAACTGGGGCAGGGAAATCCCGGCTGGCGCGGCGCATTTTCGAATTGAAGAAGAGCCGTCACGCTGTCGAAGGAAGCTTTGTGGATGTGAACTGTGCAACGCTCCGCGGCGAAGGCGCGATGTCCACCCTGTTTGGCCATGTGAAAGGCGCCTTCACCGGAGCCGTTACCGACCGTCCTGGAGTGCTGCGCGCGGCGAACAAAGGAGTCCTTTTTCTCGACGAAATCGGGGAACTCGGCACGGATGAACAAGCCATGCTCCTTCGAGCACTCGAAGAAAAAACCTTTCTGCCCTTGGGCTCCGACCGCGAAGTGCGTAGCGACTTTCAGCTCATTGCGGGAACCAACCGCGATTTGCTTGCCGCCATCCGCGAAGGACGATTCCGGGACGACCTCTTCGCCCGAATCAACTTGTGGACTTTTTCTTTGCCGGGTTTGCGAGCGCGCCCGGAAGACATCGAACCCAACCTGCAATTCGAACTGGAAGAATATGCGCGGAAAACCGGTCAACGAGTCACGTTCAACAAAGAAGCCCGGCAAGCCTTCCTGGATTTCTCTCTTTCTTCGGCATCTTCCTGGTCAGGAAATTTTCGTGATCTCAATGCGGCGGTAGCGCGCATGGCGACCTTGGCTCAAGGCGGACGTATTTCAGTCGATCTTGTTGAAGAAGAGCTGCACCGGTTGAAAGCCTCCTGGGAAGCGCTGGAAACTGGCCCTTCTGACGATGAACTAAGCCAACTGCTCAATCCGGAAGAACTTGCGAAACTCGATTTGTTCGACAGGATGCAACTCTCAAGCGTGATTGCCGTATGCAAGAAGTCGCGATCACTCTCTGACGCAGGCCGAGTCTTGTTTGGCGCCTCGCGGGTCCACAGGAAAACCGCCAATGACGCAGACCGCCTTCGCAAATATCTGCAGCGGTTTGGCCTCGAGTGGGGGCAAATTCAGAATTGAGCAATCCGAGGATCGTGGTTCCAAGACTTCTCCCTTCCTCCCAAATTCCTAGCGCGCGATGGTACTCAGGAACGGGTAATGGCTTGCCGCGCCCATAAAGAAAAGCATTGGGAAGGAAAGCCAGAACGACGTACGGGCTGTGAGATAGTTCCAGCGCATCAGTCGTTCGGCTTCCGGAGGCATTGGCGCTCCCTGTTCGTTCGCCGCGCGCGTCCAAACGATCAATTTCTTCTGCACGCGCCACACCACGCCCCACGTATTCAGCAGCATGATCAAGCCGAGCCCGCCACCGACGCTGATGGCCAGGTGCGCATTCGAAACGTTAGGCCCGCCATTCAGCGCCAGCACCAGCCACGACGCCGCGATCACCACCACAGAAACCCCAATCACGCGTACCCACACGCTATCGAGAATTCCTTTCGCCGGAAGCTGCAGCGCATAAATAAACACATACGCCGCAATCCACACCAGGAACCACCATCCGAACCACTTGCCAATCAGCGAAAGGTCTCCCGCAAGCCTCGCGTCCGTAGATAAATGAATGGTGAAGTAGCGCAGTCCCACGATGACCGTCACCAGCGCCGACGAACGGAACCAGCCCATCGCGCCCGGCATCAGCTCTGGATAGATTTTGATTCGCAGCTGGGGATCGCATTTTCTCATCGCCGGTGTTAGCACCAGATTGAAGAAATAGAGCAGCCCAATCCAGATGATCCCAAATACAAGATGCAGCCAGCGCAAAGCCATCATTTCGTTCGCATGCGGCGTGTCCAGAAAGGAAAAGTGCGGTTGCCACTCGGGAAATAAGGCCGCCGCGAGATAAATCAGCATGGGGAACTCCTCAGACGCTCGTGAACCTTCTGAGGAAACACCGTATCGGATTGCGGAGTGGAGCGTCAACCTGCACCGTGGATTTTGACTTGCGGAGTTTTGGCGAGAACTGCGCTACTCGTATCGCAGCGCCACCATCGGGTCCACACGCATGGCGCGGCGGGCTGGGAGGTAGCCCGCAAAAAGCGCCACGACTGAAAGCAGGGCGATGGCTATGAGGGCGGTCGCCGGGTCACGCGCGTCAAAGCCGAAAAGCATCTTCTGCAGCAAGCGCACCGTCAACAAAGAAACAGTGGCCCCGCCGATGATGCCTCCCGCGAGGACTGAAAGTACGTCGCGCATTACCAGCGTCAGAATCGTCTTGGGCCGCGCGCCGAGAGCCAGGCGAATGCCGAATTCCGCGCGGCGCAGCGTTACCATGTAGCTGAGGGCGCCGTAGAGGCCAATCATGGCCAACAGCAGGGCTATGCTGCCAAAAAATCCGGAAAGTGTTGCCAGTAATCGCTCCTGAACCAGCGAATCATCCAGTTGCTGGGACAAGGTATGAAATTCCAGCGGAATCTCCCGATTGACCGCGGCCACGCTTTCCTGGACGGCGGCCATCAGTGAAGTGACTTGTGCGGCGGAGCGCAGCTCAAACGTTTCTTCCTCGTCGTGCTCGGGAATTTGCGTGATTGGGAAAAACGCGATGGGCTCTCCGTCTTCCCGGATGGAACCGTACTTGGAATTCTTGGCGAGGCCCACGACTTGAAAAAGTGTTGGAGGCTTTTTGGGATCATCCCCTTCATCGACCTTGAAATATTTTCCGACCGGATTCTCATTATGGAAGAACTTTCGCGCCACCGCGCTATTGATGATGGCAACGCGGGTGGATGTGCGGGTGTCCCCTTCATCGAAATTTCGTCCCGCCAGGATCGGACTACGCATCGTACCGAAGTAGCCGGGCGACACGTAGTTGAAATTGACCAGCGCGTCATCTCCCTTCGGCGAGTCTTGTGAATCGACTTTGACGAAGTTATTCCAAGTTATGCCGCTGACTGGTGTGAGTTCTGACCTGCCCGCGGAATCGACCCCGGGAAGAGAACGCAGCCGGATTTCGATATCTTCGTAAGTAGCGGGCTGGCGCTCCCGTGGGATTTTGGCCGTTTTCAGGTTTGCGTTCACGAGCAAGACGTTGTGGGGATCGAATCCAATGTCTTGCCTGACCAGCTTTACGAAACTCCTTAGGAACAGTCCCGCCGTCACCAGCAAGACCAGTGAAAGCGCCACTTGCGAGGCCACGATCCATTTGCCCGGCCGGAACCGCGCCCGTCGCTCCGTTTCTCCGGTTTGGCCGCCCTTCATGGCGGACGAGAGAGAAACACGAGTCGAGCGCAGTGCAGGAAGGACGCCAAACGAAATTCCAGTCAGCACTGCAATGGCTGTGGTGAATCCAAGTACCCGGGAATTCCATGAAAGGTCAAGAAACACCTGCTCCTGCAGAGTGGAAATGTATTGGATCAGCAAGGCATTTCCCCATCGCGCGAAGAAAATTCCAAGGAAAGCGCCGGCCGAGGAAAGCAAAATGCACTCCGTTAGGAATTGGCGCACCAGGCGTCCCCGCGTCGCCCCGAGCGCCTTGCGCACGGCAATCTCTTTGTTTCTTGCGGCCGCTCGCGCCAGCATCAGGCCCGCGATGTTCGCGCAAGCGATCAATAACACCAGACCAACCACACCCATGAGGATGTTCAGGGGTTCCCCGAACTGGCGCCGGAAGTAGGACGTACCCTTTGCTCCGGAAGCCGTTTCGAGCTTGTACTTCAGAAATCTCTTCTTCCCCTCGGCGTCCCAATGGTCCGGAACGGCGCCGCCAAACACCACTGGCGAAATAACGGCCAGCCGCGCTTGCAACTCCCCGGCAGTCATGGCGGGTCTCAGGCGGGCCATAATTTGAAGCCACCACCAGGAACGATGTTCTAGCCGCGAATCTTTCCCGTCGAAAACCGTTGCGGCGCAGATAGGAACGGCTACATCGTACTTCGATCCCGTGTCCACACCATAAAATCCGGGAGCACTGACGCCGACAACTGGAAAAGTATGGTGGTCGAGTGAAATTGTCCCGCCGATAGCGCTCTCCTGGCCGCCAAAATGCTCCCGCCAGAAGCCGTAGCCGAGTACGGCGACGCCCGCACAGCCACGCTGATCATCTGCCAGGTTGATTAGGCGTCCTGCGGCCGGCAGCACTCCCAATGTCTTGAAATAATCGCCACTAACATAGAGTCCCTTGGCGTGCTGAACCGCGCCGCCATTGGACAGATCAAATTTTGTATCGCCCCAGGCGAACACGCCGGAAAATACATCTTGCTGGTCGCGGACTTGTTCCCAGAGAGCGTTGGTGAAGAAAAAACTTGGCTCACTACCCGACTTTGGGCTCAATCTGTCGATCTGCACCAGGTCTTCCGGTTTTTGCACGGGGAGCATCTTTATTCGCACGGCATCGATAAGACTGAAGATGGCCGTGTTTGCTCCGATCCCCAGTGCAAGCGAAAGAATCGCCACGGCAGTAATCACCGGCGTGCGGCCCAGAATTCGCAGGCCATAGCGAATGTCCTGCAACAGAGTTTCGATAAAGTTCACGCCGCGGGAATCGCGATACTCCTCTTTCACCTGATCCATTCCGCCAAACTCCAATCGGGCGCGGCGCCTGGCTTCTTCTGGCGTACATCCCCGGTGGACGAGTTTCGAGACTTGATTCTCGAAGTGAAAGCGGAGTTCTTCATCCATTTCCTTTTCCACTACTCTCCTGCGAAATAGGGACCGCAAACGCAGTGACAAGTCATCCAGCATGCGTGCCTCCTAGGTTGTCTCCAGGATTTGAGCCACTGCCGCGGCGAGTTTGCGCCAGGTGCTTTCTTCCAGTTCCAGTTGTTTGCGTCCAGCAGCCGTTAGCTCGTAAAACTTCGCACGACGATTATTCTCTGAAGCTCCCCACCGTGCCTTGATCCAACCCTTGCGCTCCAATCGATGAAGTGCTGGATACAGAGAGCCCTGCTGCACGAACAAGACTTTGCTTGAGATCTGATGAATGCGCTCGGAAATCGCCCAGCCGTGCAGCGCTTCCAGCGCGAGAGTGCGCAAGATGAGCAGATCCAGGGTGCCCTGCGGCAGATCGATTCGGCGGTCAGCCATCCGTTCCCCTATAGCTTCTACACGAAGGGTACTGCTTCTCTTGTAGAAGTACAAGGGGACACTTGTTTACGCCGGAGTCGTTCTATTTTCTTGAAGTATTGGTGCCCGAGAGAGGACTCGAACCTCCACGACCTTGCGATCACTACGACCTGAACGTAGCGCGTCTGCCAGTTCCGCCACTCGGGCACGAGTGTAGGGAAGAAACCCCGGGCAGGCCCGAAGCTTCGAAAACGAGGCCTTTTCATTCTGCCCGGCGCTTCCACCTTTGTCAACGCAAGGTGATTGCGCCTACCAGGGAACGCTGCTTGGGCCTGAGATCGCGTCACTGCCATTCGGCCATTAAGTTGGGAAATTCCGCTCAACATGTGCCCGAAGTCGATCGACTATCTGCTTTAGGTTGTTAGCTTTGTGGTCATATCCTGCCCTGCCAAAGCCAGTTTTCGCCGACACGCGGACGCTACGCCAAGCATCGGTTCTACTTATTCTCAACACTAGAATTTTTAATCCAAAGTGCTATACTCCACCCTAAGAAGTCCTGTGCACCCCTTGCCGTCCAGCCCGGCACCGCGGATCGGTCCAATGGGAGGTCACCATGGAGCCACAAAGTCTGCTGACAGGGACCATGCTTTACATGGTTGTCGCCTGGGGAATTGTCACTGCTGTATTTATAGTGCTGTTTATCTGGCGCAGTGTTCTCTCCAGCCACGAGGATGATCAAATCTTCCTCGATGCGGCGGAAGAACACATGGCCCAGGAGCAGCGTGAGCTTGTTGCGAAGATCAACTCGCTTTCGCGGCCCCTGATGGGAACCGGCATCCTCGCGGGAGTTTTGCTGTTGGTGATTGCCGGAATGTTGCTTAGCCCGGGGCTAAAAGGTCTCTTCTAGTCCGCGGCGCCGTTACACGCCGGCATCAGTTTCAGCGTGGCGTCGTCGGCTTTGCGGGTTGTTGTGGTGAAGGCGCGGTGGCAGGACCGGCTAAGGGCGCCTTCGGGGCAAGCGAAGTGTGATTGAGCACGATGAGCCAGTGATTGTTCCGTTTCTCTAGCACCACGGTAGTCTGGCCTTGGGAAACAGTCTGCTGGCCGTCCACAACGCCTGAAAAATCCCACTGGTAACAAGCCCATCCCATAGTTCCATTCACTTTGATGTACGTATTGTAGCGATCCATGCGCACTTGCTGCATCCGCGCGCGCTGCTGTTCGTAAACCGCCTTATAGTTAGTCCAGCCAATGATCGGTGGCGCCCACGAACCGTTCACGATGGCCACGTCGTCCGCATAGTCTCCGTGCAGTTTTTCGACGTCCCCAAGTTGCCAGGCCCCCAGCATCTCCGAAAGCGTGTAATCAATCTGCTGTTCGTCGTTCAGGGGCATCAGCATCTTTGAGCTGTCCGTCGAGGGAGGAGGGTCGGACTTCTTCTTTTTCTGCGCTACGGCCGGAGAAACGCAGATCAAAATTAATGCAGGCACTGCCAGCAATGAGAAAACATTGTGAGCCATACGCCCGGCAAAGCCGGTTCCAGAATAATTGCTCATTCGACTTTTACCCCTCGGCTCAAAAGAATACCACTTTGATTTGAGTAGGGTGGAGATGTGCCCAGTTGGTTTACGCGCCCGTTCCGCTGGATTTCCTGCTGTAGCTCAAACTCTTCAGGCCCGAGGTTTTTTCCTTACCGGACGAGTCGCGCGATTCTGCGCCGATGCGCTGAGCAAATTGACAAACAGCCGGTACGCTCCGGGTACGCCTTCCGGCAATTGGCGGAAGAAAGCAATGCCTGTGTAAATGTAAAGGCCCTTGCCGAAACGCACGTATACCAGGCCACCGTTGAGCGTAGGCTCGCCCGGATCGTTCATCGTGAGCAGCGGCGTATATTTCGCATCAAACTGCGTCCAAAAATAAAGCCCGCGCTCCTGCACCCAGCCCTTGAAGTCTTCCGGCGTGATCTTGTTCGGGGTGTTCAGCAACGGATCATCCGGTTTCAGGAATCCAACAGGGGAGTTTTCGTCTGTGATGCGCGGCAATGGCCGCGGCGTTTGTGGAGCGCCTTCCTTCGCCGGTGGAAGCGGCGGCGAGATCTGTGCGGGATACGGTGCATACTGAAACTTGTCCCAAGCGAATTCCCGCTGGTATTGCACCACGAGCGTTCCGCCCTTCGAAACGTAGTCCAGCAGGCGCTGATTCGCGCCCGGCAATTCCGTACGAAGTTCGTAGGCGCGCACTCCGACCACGATTGCATTGAACCTCGACAGGTCGCTGAACGCCAGCGCTTGCGCACTCAGAAGCTCCACCTGAATTCCCAAGCGCTCCAGCGCTTCGGGCACAGGTTCGTTTTCTGCCGTGATATATCCGACGCGCAGCTTCTCCGGCACATTAATCGCAAACGCATGAATAACGCACTGCGCCGGCTCGCTCCAAAGCTGTGTCGGCAATGTCGTCAGCGGCTCCAGCGATGTCGTAAATCTCTCCGCCTTTGTGCCGCGCGCCCGGTCGCCGCTGCGTTCCACATAAGAGGAAATCTTAAAATTACCTGCGGCAATTTTTACCGGTGGCGTTACCGTCAGTCGCGTGTACTGCTCTCCGGAGCCGCTGAATTTCAATGGTTCAGCCGCACTTACCCGCCATCCCCGCGGCACTGTCAGACCCACGTGAACTTCCCCAGGTTCTGTCGCATAAGAGTGCACATGCAGCAGCACCTCAAACGGCTTCCTTGCCTTAGCCACATTTTCCACCGTTTGCTTCGGCTCGACTGCCAGCGTGTATGCCGGAACAACCCGCGGCGCGATTCGGTCCGCGCGCGTCGATGTTGCGTGCACGCTCATCACTGGCGCACTCACGCTGAGCGAATAGCCGTCCACCTTGGCTTCCTGGGCGACCGTCACCAGCGGCCAAGGGTCCGGCCATATCGAGCCCCAGCCTCCCATCGTATGCGGCGGATTTTTCCCTGCGGTGATCTTGAAAGAAACGGATCCACCTTTTTCCGATTCTCCCTCCGCAACAATCCACTCCGCGGGCACCGACAGCGTTGGCTTTCCGAGTTCGCCAGCGATGCCTTCGCGTTTATGAGTTTCCACTCTTACCGTGAAAGCCTCGCCGGAGACTAGGTCGCTGCGATCGGCGAGGGCGTCCAATCGCAACCCTGCGACAAGCGCGAGTGCCGCGTCTATTTTTTCGCGCTTCCGCTTCAGGCTCCGTGCCAGTGAGACGACTGGCGCGGGAGCTTGGGAAGAGGCCGATGGCCTTGGTACTTCGTTGATTTTTCTGCTGGCCGTCACCAGGGAACTGGCTGCTGCCTTCCAATCGAGCCGCAATGCCGCTTCACGAGCCGCCACCAGCGCCGCGTCAACACTTCGCATCAGCGGGTCAACGCCCATGCTCCCGGCTTCATAATCTTCATCCAGCGGGCCGAGTGGTTGAGCAAGCTGGCTTTGATCAAGCTCACTGCCATCCTCCGGTCGGAGTGCAATGGCGCGCCGCAAGAACGGTGAGTTCAGAAAACCGGTGATTCCTTGGGTGTGATGATTGGCGAATGCGTCGAGTCCAATCTCGCGCCAGGATTTCCCGTAGAGCGGCGAAATCTGATCCAGAGGAAGCATGTAACCTTTCGGAGTTTCGCTTCGGTCGAGGTCCAGCACGAGTACTGGTTTTCGGTCGCCCCACGGAGCCAAATCCTCTTCTTCAATGGAGGAGCCACGCAGCTTGAACGAAGGATCCCCGGCAAGTTGCACAGCCTTAGGCGTAAGCAATCCCGAGGCTTGATGATGTCCATGCCCTCCGTGCACCCCGCCCCAGCCGTTGATTACCACCGTCGGTCGAAATCCTCGGATCACGCGAACCATGTCTTCTAGGACCTGGTCGCCCCAGACTCGTTCCGTTTCCTCAGGCGTTTTCGAAAAGCCAAAGTCCTTCGCCCGCGTGAAAAACAACTTCACGCCATAGCCACGCGTCGCGGCCAACAATTCCTGTGTGCGGATCAATCCCAGTTGTGGTGCTTGTTCAGGGCCCAGGTCGTTCTGACCGCCCTCTCCGCGGGTAAGCGACAGCAGCGCGACCTCTGAATGAAGTCCGCGTGCTAAATACGTCAGCACTGCCCCCGATTCGTCATCGGGATGCGCGGTAACGTAGAGAATGCGTGTAGTGACGCGCGCGCTTTCGATCGCCTCGATTGTTTCAGGTAGCCCTGGTCCAGTCCCAGGCGCCGGAGGAAATTGCGCTACCGCTGGCGTCTGGAAAAACGCGCCCAATCCACTGACAATTAAGACGGCGGCCGCCGTCAAAAGAAAAAATCGCTTCACGTAGCCTCCACTACAAAACGGGTTGGTCTTTTCTCTCAACTTTCAACTGCCGGCTGTGAATTGCCGAATGGCCATTGTCGCATTTCCCGCGCGCGAATGAGATACGCGAGCGCTCCCAATGCGATCTCCGCCAATCCCCATTTCCTTGTCGCTCCCGTCTGCCAGAAAAGCCACGCCCATCCCATCATCGTAAGCACCGCCGGCAACGGATATAGCCACATCTTAAACGGCAGCCCCACGGTACCGCGGCGGCGCCGCAGCAAAATCACTCCAACGGCTTGTCCGATGAACTGCACCAGCAACCTCATAGCGAGAATTCCAGCAATGGCTTGTTTCAATTTCAACGAAATGCTGAAGAGAAATGCCAGCCCCGCCAGCACCAGCAAGGAGATATGAGGAAAGTGTTTTGTGGGATGAACCTTGCCGAACACCGGGAAGAAATTCCCATCCTGCGCCGCCGAATAAGGCACGCGCGAAGCGCCTAGCAGCACCGAGAACGCAGAAGCCACGGCGATCCACAGGATCATTCCCGTTACGAACCGCGCTGCCGCATGCCCGTACAATTTCTCCACGAACAAGCTGGCGATGAAATCCGAATTCTGCGCTTCGCGCCATGGCAGAACTCCCAAGATGCTGGTCTGCATCGCCAGATACAAAATGGCGATACCCAGCACCGATAGAAAAATGCCTCGTGGAATATTCCGTTCGGGATCCTTAATCTCGCTGCCCAAGTGGCAAATGTTGTAGTAGCCCCAATAGCTGTAGATCGTGCTGACCATCGCGGACCCCAGCCCTGCGAACCACACCCACGAAAGGTCAAAAGCCCCTGGAGGGAAATCAAACGCAATCTTGGCGTTGAAGTGCGTGGCTCCGCCCCAAATTAGCCACAGCATGGTTCCAACCACGCCAATCCACAGCAAGACGGATATTTTTCCGATCGTCGCAATTTTCCGGTAGAGCAAAATCACGATAAGAACGACCAGTCCCCCAGAAACTGCCTTCGTCTGCAGTGGCGTGAAGGGATAGAGATATCCTGCGTACTTGGCGAAACCAATCGATGCCGACGCCACCGACAGCGGTGCCTGCACCAGTGTCTGCCAAACGAACAAGAAGGACATCAACCGGCCCCATCGTTCCGGGCCATAAGCCTCCCGCAAGAAGACGTACGTGCCACCCGCTTTTGGCATCGCCGCGCCCAACTCCGACCACACAAACGCGTCCAGCGTCGCAAGCAGCGCGCCCGCCAGCCACGCGATGAGAGCCTGTGGCCCGCCCATCGCGCGGATCACCAGCGAACTGACCACAAATGGGCCGATGCCCACAATCTCGATCATGTTCAGCGCGACGGCCTCTTTCAGGCCCAAACCGCGTTCGAGGGCGGGACTTGCCGGATTGTCATTCGCTTTCACGGGTCCGCAGAGAATAACAAATGCGACTCCCCACACCTAACCCCGATTCTCAGTTCGGATCAGGCTTTGCCGGAGAATCGAGATTTGCGACAACTGCTGTGGCACCGTCATCGGTTGGTGCAGATGCGCACGCGAATCATGAACCAACTGCAGGCGCTGGCGATGAACGAGGGCTATCGCTGGAAGAAAAAACTGTTCAGCGAACAAGGGCGAGCGCAGCTAGAGAAACTCTCGCTGGCTCCTTGGGCTAGTCGGCGCCGGCAAGAGTTGTTGGAGCTGTTGGACCGCGTGAATCCGACCATCGAGGAGTTAACCGCCGCCGTCGAACAGGAAGCCAAGAAACGACCCGAGGTTCTGCGGCTGATGACCCATCCTGGCGTGGGCCCGCTTACGGCCCTCGCCTTCGTGCTGATCATTGGAACTTGGGAACGTTTTCCACGCGGCAAGCAGATTGGCAACTATGTGGGAATGATCCCGAGTGAGGACTCGAGCGGCGGCAAGCAGCGCCTGGGGCATATCAGCAAGCAGGGCAACTCCTTGCTGCGTTTCTTGTTGGTGGATGCGGCCCAAGCAGCCGTACGTAGCAACCCTCATGGGCGGCGTCGGTACAGGCACCTGGCGATGCGTCGGCACAAGAGCATTGCCAAGGTAGCCATGGGACGCCGGTTGGCAGTTCGGTTGTACTGGATGTGACGGAATGGTTGTGAGTATTCGTCGTCGTTCGAGTTCGGTTCGTACGTGGGACAGCTCGGTACCGGACATGGCGTGAAGTAGAGCCTCGTCTCAATGGTTGGCATCCCGCTCCCTGAAAAGGGAGTTTGAATTAGTAATCATGATCGAAGTACGGATCGAAGAGATGTTTAGGTCGGACTGAAACCGATCGAAAGATTACCAACGAGCCGTGGTCGTCAATGCGCAGAGGTCCTGAGGCCCAGCTCCCAGCCAATTCCGCTTTTCTGCAAAAGCCATTTCGGTTTGCAACTCTTCTCGAACAGCTTAAACTCGTCCGGCGCAAAGCCTGACAGCTCAATCTCATTTTCGGACGGAGATCATGATCGCATTGCGGATTGCTCGTCTCGCCTGCTTAGCTTGTTTCCTCTTGGCGGCGGCTTTACATGTGCCTGCTCACGCGTCCCATCTTGCTTTGCCTCCAGAGACCCAAGCAATCCTCGACAAGATTTATTCCTTCGACCTTGATGGCGCCGTAGAAGCCGCTAAGCGCATGCAGAACCAAAGCCCCAATCAGCCGCTCGGATATCTGCTGGAAACGGAAGCACTGTGGTGGCACACCTGGTGTACCTCCGCCGACTTCAAATATGGCATGACCGATGCCCGTCGCCGTCCGAAGCTCGAAGCCGACCAACATTACATCGAGCTTTCCACCAAGGTTTTGTCATTGGCAGAAGCGCAAATCAAGCAGAGTGAGTCAGCAGAAATGCATTTCTATGCCGGCATGGCGGAAGCCTCTTTGGCGCGGCTGTACGCGTTGCGCGGCGAGAATCGCAACGCCGCGCGCGCCGGAGTGCGCGGGCGCGAGCATCTTCTGCGCGCCAAGGCGCTTGACCCCGATCTCGCCGACGCCGACATGGGCTTGGGCCTTTACAACTATTACGTTGATACGCTCAGTTCCATGGCTCGCATCCTGCGCTTTTTCATGGGCATTCCCGGCGGCTCCAAGCAAGACGGCGTGCGCCTGCTAGAACGCGCCATGTCGCAAGGCGTCGTCACTTCCCAGGTCGCGCGTTTTTATCTCGCGCTGAATCTGCACCGCTACGATCAACAATATGAGCAAGCGCTCCATATCCTCGGCCCGCTCGTGGAAAAGTACCCATCAAACCCGCTCTTTCAAATGGCGCGCGGCGACCTTTACGCCAAGCTGGGCCGAAAGCAGCAAGCCTTGGCCAGCTATCGAACCGCAAGCGCGGTGCCTGTCCAGGATTCCGAATGTCATTCCCATCTCCAAAACCTGGTCAGGGCTTCCATCGCCGCATTGGGACTGCAATAGAAGAGTCGCTCTCGCCCCGGTCGGCTTGGAATGCGCATTGACGTTATCCCCTTGCAGATGGTAATCATGTAGGGTTGCGCGAGCCGTCAGATTCGAGGCAAAGTGCGGTCAAACGCAGGGGTGGAGTAAGGGCTGGGAGGCATTCCCCGAAACCCAGCTTGTCGCGGTCAACGCGCAGCACAAATTTGGCATCTCAACCCCAAAGCAGGCAGGCGCCGCGGGCTCTCCCCGATCGCGCAGGCAAATTGGCCCTGGCATGGCTGGGGTCGCCGGAAAAAATGAAGGAGTCTCAATGAAGCGGTCTTGGGCAGCGTTGGCTGTCGCAGTGATTGGGTTTGCCGGCGGCGCGGGTTGCAACGATTATGGCAATACATTTCAGAACAATACGGGTGCCTTCGTCTCCTTTTTGTCTCCTTCGCAAATCCCCGCTTGTGTAGGCAGCAATTGCGCAGATGTCACCTTGACACTCAAAGGTGCCGGCTTCGTACTGAAAACCGTCGTCCAGTGGAACGGCAAACCACTTGTGACAACCGTACCCGTGGACAGTACTGGGGCCGCACTCGGAAACACCGTCGCCGCGGTTATCCCGGCGGCGATGTTGGCGAAGCCCGGCACGGCAACAGTGCTTACTGTGAACCCCGCCTCGGGCGCTGGACAGAACGGCCTCTCCAATACGATCACGTTCATTATCGACAATCCGGCTAACCCGCTTCCTACCGTCACCTCCGTTTCTCCCGCTTGCGCCGCCCCCGGAGCAGACCTCCCGCTCACGGTCACCGGTACCAATTTCCTTACTAGCTCGGCGAGCAGTTCTCAGGTCTCCACTCTGAACTGGAATTTCGGCGGATCGCAGTTTCAATTCACGGCCCCCACCGCTACCATCACCGCTACGCAAATCACGGTCACGATTCCGAAGGCCGACATCAGCGCCGCTGGCAGTGCAAGCGTCACCGTTTTCAATCCGCCTTCACTGCCTTTGGCCAACGTTTCCGGAAGCACCGGCTCCGGCGGCGGGACCAGCACCGCGAGCACGGTCACCATCCAGTCCGCACCATGTCCAGTGGCGGCGAAGGCCTCGGCAGGCGCTGAAGCGTCGGCCATTGTGGCCGAGGAAACTCCCGCGGTCAGCCTGGATGGACGCTACGTTGCTTACACCGCCGTGCAAGAAGACCATGCCCAGATTTTTCTTCGTGATACCTGTGAAGGTGTTACGTCGGGATGCCAGCCGCGCACGACGATGCTTTCCGTGGCTGCCGATGGTACGCCCGCAAATGACAACAGTCATGCCCCCTCAATGAGTTCTGACGGACGGTACATCGCTTTCAGCTCCGCCGCGACGAATCTCGTCGAGAACGCGCCGCCGGGCCGCCAGGTCTATTTGCTCGACACTTGCGCGGGCGCGCGCGATTCTTGCAAGCCGGCCACGCATTTAATCTCCACCGATCCAAACGGGGCCCTGGTCGGCGCGGAAAGCATTCTTCCTTCCGTCAGCTCCTCGGGACGCTTTGTGGCGTTCCTGGCAATTACACCGAGCCATTCTTCAAATCCAGCTTCCGCTCAAGCGAAGACTTCAGGAGGCAGCAATAGCGGTTTTCGCCAGGTCTTCATCCGCGATACCTGTCTTGGCGCCACGAACTGCACGCCGAAAACGACAAGAATCTCGCTTCAGCCGGGCGATGCGACGGGCTCTGCTTCACCGCCTGCAGGCCCGGCTTTGAGCGGCAGCGCCAATCATGTGGCCGTCGCAGGTAGTGGCACTGCCACGCTCTTCACTCGTTCGGTTGCCGTCGACGACCGTGTTTTCCTGGCGATTGCGAATCAGAAGCCCTGAAGTTGGTACACTGATTCGGCTATGTTGCCCCGCGTGCTCTCGCCCTCCCTTTTTTCAACCAGATCACTGCCAATCAGATCGCCGATGTCTGTCACAACCCCCTCGATGTGCTGGCGAATTGCGCTCCCTAAAGGGGGACGGGCTCCCCGAATACTTACAGGGAGCCCGGTGCCGTGGCCCACGGAACAAACTTGAGAAGGTCTTGTAGGGACCGCCCGCCTGCGGCGGGCGGTCCGCTCTGTTTCTCTAGCCGAGAAATCCCAAATTCTTCGTCGTGAAATTCGCCAAATTCGGGAACACGGATGGCAAATCCGCCGCGCTCACCCCGAACCAGGTCGCCAGCGTCGCGCCGAATTGATCCAGCGCTGTTGTTGGAATCCATCGCCCATTCTGGTCCGCGTCGTCTGGGCCGCCCAAAGCCAGTGTAGGGAATGTTCCGTAGAGCGTGTTGCCCTTCACCGCCCCGCCCAGAACAACCTGGTGGCTACCCCACGCATGGTCCGTGCCGCCGTTGGATCCCGGCTCCAGTGTGCGGCCAAATTCAGACGTCGTAAACGTAGTGACCTGGTTCCCCACTCCCAGTTCCTGCGTGGCTTGATAAAACGCCGACATGCTTTGGCTCACTTCGCTCAAAAGCTTTACATGCGCAACCAACTGGTCTCCATGCGTGTCAAAGCCCCCATACGAGCAGAAGAAAATCTGCCGCCTCACTCCCAGGCTGCCCTGCGCCGCGATTACCTGGGCGACTTGCTTCAATTGGTCCGCAAGGTAGTTCTTGGGGAACACCGTCTGTAGCGGCGGAATGCTTTGCAGCGCATTAGACAGCACGACGCTGTACTGCACCGCCTGCCCGGTCACGGCGTTGGCCGCTTGCACCAGGGAAAGCCCGCTGTCGAACGTCAGCAGTTGTTGCGTCGCAACGAACCGCGCTTGGGATGCCGCGGAAGGATCGAATCCCTGAAGCCCGGGGGTTGATCCTGGATCCATCGTGAAAGGCTGTGAGTTGATACCCGTGCAGAAAATGGCATTGCCGCTCACCGAAAGAATCGGCGGGAACTTTGCGGCGTTGTTGTACGCGCTCTGCAGGGAATCCGCTACCTTCCCGGCCCAGCCAGAGAGCGGAACGCCCGTCAACTGCGCGCTCTGCCATTGATCTTGCTGGTCCGAGTGCGAGAAAAGGTTCCGCGGCAAGTTCTGATACGACTTGTACATTGCCTGCGTAGTTGGCTGCACCAGGGTTCCCACGTTCGCCACGATGGCCATGTTCTTCTGGTTGTTAAAGAACCCCTGCAGCTCCGGCATGCTCGGGTGCAGTCCATAAATGGCCTGCCCTCCGCTTTGCAACGGCAGCAACTGGCCCTGAGGAATCGCAAGCCCACCGCGAACGCTTTGGTATCCGGCGTAGCGCGAGTCGATCGGCACCACCATGTTGTTCCCGTCATTTCCGCCAAACAGAAAGATGCACACCAGCGCTTTGTAGTCTGTGGTGCCCTGGGCAAACGCGCTCACCAATCCAAATTTACTCAGCCCGCCGAGCATCGCCGCGCCCGCCGCTGAGCAGCAAGTCAGCCTGAGCATGTCTCTCCGCGTATGTCGCGTCATCTCTTGCTCCTTCGCGCCTAGTGCTGCACCTGGTACATGGACGAAGAAAGGAACAGGTAGATTGCTGCTTGCGCCTGTCCGTTCTTATCGTTTGGATCGATCGCGCCGAGCGCGGTCAGTATCGTTTGCTTCATCGCCGCTGGCGCGGAGCTGTGCATGAACAGCGTGTCCAGCCACGCCACCATCTGATCGGTCGTTCCGGCATTCACGACTGGGCTGAAATCCAGCTGCGTGTTGGATCCGATGGAACCGTATACGGCGTCGTTGATGAAATTGGCGCGCGCCAGGCTTGTCACGGTGTTGAAGATGGCGAATTCCGGCCCGTTCAAGGTCGTTGCCGCGATCGGGCTCACGGGCGGGAAGAAGTTGAAGACCGTCGGCGGGTAAAAGATTTCTTGATTCATGTTCGCGCCTTCAAAGGTGAGTCCCCCGCCGTCCGTCTGCGCATGAAATGCTCGAACGAGACTTACGATCATTACCGCCGGTTCGCGCAGTTTTCCGTCCGTGGCCACGGCCGTAGCCGCTACGTCCCCACGCCGCGCTTCCGGGTCCAGCAGGACTGCCGCGACCGTCGCTTGCAAGTCGCCGCGCTTCCCCGTTCCGTAACTGTTGAAGCTTCCGGAGTTGAACGCCAACGCCACACGCTGCACATAGGCTGGACTCGGATTGCTCGTCACCAGGTGCTCAATCAACTGCTTGGCCATGAACGGCCCCACGTTCGGGTGATTGAAAATGATGTTCAGCGCAGCCGCCAGGTCTGCCTCCGCGCTCTGCCCGGCAGGAATCGTTTGACCAAGTATGGTTTTCGCCCCCGAGTCATGCAACGACTCCACCGCCACCATCGGCCCGCCGTAATATTCCGGATTGTGGTTTTGCGGCGTCTTGCCCATCTGTACCGGGTACGTCCATCCCGTAAACGCCCGGCCCAGATCCATAACGTCGTTTTGCGTATAGGTCGGTACGGGATTTCCGGTGCTGTCCAGCACTGGCGTCCCGTCCGCGTTTAATTGATTCAATCCCAGGCAGAACAACTGCATAATCTCTCTCGCGTAATTCTCATTGGCGTGCTGTCCCGCCGGGGGAGCGTCGTTATTTACCATGTCCAGGTAATGCCCCATCGCCGGCGTCAGCGTGATGTCCGTCATCACGTCGTGATAATTTCCCAGCGCGTCCTTCCCCAGCGTGCGCAGATAGTTCGTATATCCTAGTGGGTCGCTGATTTTGTCTCCCGCGACCACCCACAGCTCGTTCAATGCAAGCGTCGTGCGCTCACGCGCCTGGTCGCCGCCGGCAACCGCATTTATGTAGAACCTCTGCCCCACGTCGAACACTCCATCTTTCAATCGTGGATCCGCATACGGCGTGACCGTTGCTGCGAATTGGTTCTGGAGATACGTATCGAAACCCAGTTGCTGCAATTGATTGACGGTTTCTGTATCCGGTCCAAAGGAAGACTGTTCCAGGAAGCGCACTGCCGCCGCCGAAGACACCGGCGTCCCGGCCGTCGTCACGGTCACACTCAGACTATTGGAAGTGCCGCCTCCCGGTGTGGGATTGGTTACCGACACGCTCACCTGCCCCGTATTCGTGACCGTCCCGATCGTCGTAATCATCGTTGACGTTGCGTAAGTGGTTCTTAGTATTTGTCCGCCAAAATTCACCACTGAAGTGCTGACGAAACCGGTGCCGTACAACGTCAGTTGGAATGCTCCCGGTGCCAGCGACCCCGGCGTTATCGACGTCAGCGTCGGCGCGGGATTCTGAAATGTAACCGTGGCGCTTGCCTGCTTTGTTGTATCTGCTTCGCTCGTCGCCGTGATGGTCACACCCGTCAGGTTGCCCAGAGTTGCTGGTGCCGTATAGTTTCCGTTGCCGTCCATGCTCCCCACGGCGTCATTGCCGTAGGGCACTCCATTCACCGCCCATGTTGCCTGGGTATTCATCGTTCCCGTAACCGTGGCCACAAATTGCGTTTGGTTTCCGGTCCCAACGGTCGCCGAAGGCGGAGTGATGGAGATCTGGATGTTCGAATTCGGCGCCAGGATTTGGAGGTTGATCTTTCCAGACGTGGCCGCGCCGGGTTGCGGATTCGTCACAGAAACAGGCACAGTTCCCACCTGTGCCGTAGTGGCCATTCCGGTGACTGTCAATTGCGTCGAGGAATCCAGTGTTGTCGTAACCGCGGTCGTTCCCAGGTACACCTTCGCTCCCGGAACAAAATGCTTGCCGCTCAATGTCAGCGTGAACGTGCCCACCGGAATGGAAATCGGCAGGATCGCGTCCAGTTCTGGCGTTGGATTTGCCAGCGTCACCGCGGTTTTTCCCGATTTTGTGCTGTCGGCAGTTTCTACCGCGCTGATGGTGATGGTATTCGGTGAAGGTGGAAATTCCGGCGCGGTGTAAAGGCCTGTTGCGCTGATTGTGCCCAGCGCCGTGCTACCTCCGGCGACTCCGTTCACCGACCATGCCAGAGTTGGTTTCGAGCCGTCGCTCGTTTTTGCTGTGAATTGCTGTTGAGTCAGCCCCGCAACCGTCGGGTTCGTGGGTGTAACCGTGATCGTGAATGGCAGCGTTCCGCCGCCTCCACCCCCAGTACCGCCGGCGCCCATGAATTGAGAACAACCGCTTAGAAATACCGCCAGCACGGATACGAGGATGATTCCGGAGCGCTTCACAACTTCCTCCGTTCTCGATCACCGCAATCGCAACCGCCGCTGCTGACACCCGTACGGCGGGTTGCTTCCGGCAAAGTATTTCCTGCGGCGGGACTGGTTTGAGAATCCTACGGAGGTTGACTGCTTCGAACTACTGGCCACACGTTCAGATTCAGGTCAGGTGGTCATGCGTCCTGCTACTATTTTGCAAATTTTTTCTTAGTCGCCGATTAGTTGAACTGCACCCGGATGTCCGGCCGCTTCTCCAAATGCACCGAATCGATGAACCTTACTTGCCGTTCATCCAGCGTCAATATCATCGAAGTTGTGCGCACACCTTCTCCAAAAAACCGCACACCTTTCAGCAAGTTGCCGTCCGTCACGCCCGTGCACGCGAAGATCATCTTCTTTCCCGGTGCCAGGTCTTCCGTGTCGTAGATCCGCTTTGTGTCCGTCACGCCCATTTTCGCCAGTCGTTCAGCGTGCTCCGGTTTGCTGACCACCAGCCGCGCCAGGATCTGCCCGTTCAAGCAGCGCAGCGCCGCCGCCGTCAGCACGCCTTCTGGCGCTCCGCCCGTCCCCATCACCGCATGCACGCCTGTGCCGACCACCGCCGCGGAAATTCCCGCCGAGAGGTCGCCGTCGCCAATCAGACGTATGCGGGCACCCGCCGCGCGTATCTGCTCCATCAGCTTTTCGTGCCGCGGCCGGTCCAGCACAATCACCACGAGATCTTCCACGTCCCGGTCCAGCCGTTTTGCGATAGCCTTCAAGTTGTCGGCCACCGGCGCATCCAGGTCCACCGCACCCTTGCAAGATGGCCCCACCACTAATTTTTCCATGTAAAGATCTGGCGCGTGCAGCAACCCGCCGCGCTCGCTCGCCGCCAATACTGCAATGGCGCCCGGCGCGCCTGTCGCGCAAAGGTTTGTTCCTTCCAACGGATCGACGGCAATATCGACTTGCGGAAACAATGCCTTTGGAGCGTGCGTTGCCAGTCCCACTTTTTCGCCGATGTACAGCATCGGCGCTTCATCCCTCTCGCCTTCGCCGATCACGATCGTTCCGTCAATCTCCACCGAGTCCATCGTCTTGCGCATCGCTTCCACGGCTACTTCATCGGCGTGGTGCCGGTCTCCAAATCCCATGGTGCGCGCCGCCGCAATCGCCGCATTCTCCACCACGCGCAAAAAATCCAGGCTAAGTTGTTCTTCCATCCTTCTCTCTCCTCGATTCTCTGAACCGTTCGGCGGCCAATCATAGGCCAAATGCCCTCGCATCGTCGACCATCCGGTTGCGTCCTTGTGCCGAATAGCCTATATAATCCTCCGCGATCGTTTTGCCCTGAGGTGCTATATGATCCGCAGCTTGCTCGGTGTTTGCCTGTCTCTATGTTTCTTTGTCGCCCCCAGCTTCGCCCAATCCAGTCCCTGCTCCCTCACCGACCACACGGAATACACCAAAAAGATCAAGGAATTCACCACCGAATCCTTCTTCAGTACCGAACTCGTCGACCATCTTCCTCTCAGCTCTTGTGTTCCCCCGCCCGATGCTTATCTTCACCACATCGTTGGCGCTCCCGATGTCCTCGATTACACCAAGGACATCAACGCCTATTTCCGCCTCCTGGCCAGCAAAAGTCCTCGCGTCAAAGTATTGAGCATCGGCACCTCCGAAGAAGGGCGCGAGATGCTCGTCGCCGCCGTCTCGGACGAAGCCAATCTCGCGAAACTCGATCGCTACAAAGAAATCACTGCCCGCCTCGCCGATCCCCGCGGCCTAAGCGATGCCGATGCGCAGAAACTCATCGCCGAAGGCAAGCCCATCTACTGGGCGGACGGCAGTATCCACTCTCCAGAAACCGGTGCCCCGGAAATGCTCATGGAACTCGCCTACCGCCTCGCCGTCGAGGACACGCCGTTCATCCAAAAAATTCGCCGCGATGCCATCGTGCTCATCACTCCCATTGTCGAAGTGGACGGCCACGACCGCATGGTCGACATCTATATGCAGCACAAAAAGCATCCCGACCAGCCTCCCTATCCGCTCATTTGGTGGGGCCATTATGTTTCTCACGACAATAATCGCGACAATCTAGGTGTCAGCCTGGCCCTCTCCCGCAACATGCTCAAGACCTATCTCGACTGGCATCCCACTGTCATGCACGATCTCCACGAGTCCGTCCCGTATCTTTACATCATGACCGGCACCGGTCCTTACAACGCCTGGCTCGATCCCATCGTCATCAGCGAATGGCAAGAGATGGCCTATCACGAGATTGAAGAGATGACCAAGCGAGGCGTCATTGGCGTCTGGACCCACGGCTTTTACGACGGGTGGGCACCCAACTATCTGCTCTCCATCGCAAATAATCACAACTCCATCGGCCGTTTCTACGAAACCTTTGGCAATGGCGGCGCCGACACCCGTGTCCGCACTCTTCGTCCGCCAGACACCAGCCGCGAATGGTTTCGACCCAATCCTCCTCTCCCCAAAGTGAAATGGTCCGCCCGCGACAATACCAATATGCAAGAGAGCGCCATTCTCTTCGGCATGAACAATCTCGCCACCAACGGCCAGAAGTTTCTCAACAATTTTTATTTGAAGAGCAAGCGCGCCGTCGCCAAAGCGCGCACCGAAGGCCCCGCCGCCTGGGTCTTTCCTGCTGACGACCCGCGTCCCGTCGAACAAGCCAGCCTCTTGAATCTCTTAGAGCTTCAAGGCGTGGAAGTTCATCGCCTTGAAAAGGAATTGCGCATCCCGACTGAGCGGAGCGGCCTGGAAGCAAGCGGCGACAAGGAAAAGGACAAAGAAAAGTCAGCCGAAAAATCCGAGACCGCTGCCAAGGCCAAGGAAGAAAAGAAGCCTGCCGAGACTCTCATCCCTGCGGGCAGCTATGTCGTCCGCATGGACCAGCCCTACAGCCGTCTCGCCGATATGGCCCTCGACACCCAGTTTTACAGCCCACGCGATCCGCGTTCCTATGACGACACCGGTTGGACCCTCGGCGCGTTGCGCAACCTAAAAACCACGCGCGTCACCGATGCCTCCATTCTCAGCGCGGCCATGCAAAAAATGAACAGGATCGAGCCCTCCGGCGGAATCGACGGCTCTGGCAAAGTCTTTCTCATTCAGCACAACACCGACAATACTCTCGCCGCACTCCGTTTCCGTCTCGCGAGCGTTTCCATGGAAGCCGCCGAAGATTCCTTCGAAGCCGACGGCATCAAGTTCAAAGCCGGCTCCTTCATCATTCGAAACGCGGATCGCTCCCAACTCGAGAATGCAGCCAAGGATCTCGGGATCAAAGTTCATTCCACCAGCGCCGCGCTGAGCGTCAAAACGCATCCGCTTGCCGCGCCACGCGTCGCCCTCGTCCACAATTGGCAAAACACCCAGAACGACGGTTGGTTCCGCATCCCCATGGAGGAACTGAAAGTCCCCTACACCTACGTCGCCGACACCTGGCTGCGCGAAAACCAGAATCTCCGCGAAAAGTTCGACGTCATCATTCTTCCTCCCATGGGAGGTGGCGGTCCCGCAGGACTCAGCGCCATCATTCGTGGATTGCCGATGCGTGGCGATCCGCGCCCCTGGAAAAATTCCGCCGAAACTCCCAACTTTGTGGCTCCCGGCCTGGATTCCAGCGAGGACATTCGCGGCGGCCTCGGCTATCAGGGCCTCGCCAATCTCGAGCGTTTCGTTCGCGAAGGCGGCTTGCTCATCGCCGTGCAAACCAGCGCCGCTCTGCCCGTCGCCGGCGGTATGGCCGAAATGGTGAATGTCTCCGACGCGCGCGCCATGCAAGCCCCCGGCAGCGTCGTGCTCTCCACTATTGACGACAAGAAAAGCCCCATCACCTACGGTTACGACGACAAGCTCTACGTTTATTTTCGCCAAGGTCCGGTCATCACGGTTGGCGGAAATTTCGGCGGCCCGGGAGGCGGCGGCGCCGACGAAGGCCCGGGCGGTTCCGGCCGTTCCAGTGGGCGCGGCACTGCCACCGATCCGGACATCATCCAGGCTCGTGCCTACGAAGCTCCCGAAAAATCCGTGAAGCGCACTCCTCACGAGCAAGAGCTTTACGTCCCCGAGGACTTGCCGGACTCCGCCCGTTTCGCGATTCCGCCGAAAGACCAGCAGCCGCGCGTCGTTCTTCGTTTCGCCGCGGAAAAAGACTTGCTCCTCAGCGGCATGATCACCGGCGGCAACGAAATCGCCGAAAAGCCCGCCGTAGTCGACGTCCCCCACGGCAAGGGCCACGTCGTCCTCTTCGCCAACAATCCCATGTGGCGCGGCGAAACCATGGGCAGCTACTTCCTAGTCTTCAACGCCATTCTAAACTTCGACCACCTCGACGCGGGCAACGGGGCCACGCCGAACGCAAAATAATCTTTTAAGACTCAGCTACAATGCTCCCCGGAGGATTCATGTCCAAATCCCGCAGAGATTTCCTGACCCAAACTTCGCTCGGTCTCCTCGGCGCGGCCGTAGCCTCAGACTCCAGCGTGCAACTTCACGCAGGCGAACTTTCGCAGGATCCCACCCAACTTCCCCCCGGTGCCCCGCCCGCTTTCGGCACCGGCCCGGCCGTCGGCCCGGAAGTCTTCCCCGCAACCTTCGCCGAAGCCGAAAAACTCGTCCAAATCAATTTATCCACCGCAGACCGCACCCAAGCCGCGGCATCCTGGCGCGTCAACCTGGCCTCCGTTTACGAGCGCCGCACCGGCCCCCGCGCCATAGCTCTGGAACCCACTCTCGCACCTTTCTCGCGCTACCACTCCGTTCTCCCCGGCCAGCCAAGTGGTCCGCAGCACAATCAATTTATCCGTACCAAGCTCGACCCCGGCCCTCTGCCCTCCAACGACGCTGACATCGCCTTCTCCCCGATAACGCAACTCTCCCGCTGGATCGAGCAACGCAAACTCACCTCCGAACGCCTCACTCAAATCTATTTGAAGCGCATCGAGCAATTCGACCCCAAGCTCCGCTGCATCATTACGCTCACCCGCGATCGCGCGCTCGCCCAAGCCAAGCAAGCCGACGCAGAAATCGCCGCCGGAAAATATCGCGGCCCGCTTCACGGCATTTCCTGGGGAGGCAAAGATCTTCTCGACACTGCCGGCATCCCCACCACCTACGGCGCCGAACCATTCCGCAATCGCATTCCCAAAGAAGACGCCGCCGTCGTCAAGCGCCTTCACGCTGCCGGTGCTGTGCTCCTCGCGAAACTCAGCCTCGGCGCTCTCGCCCTCAACGATATTTGGTTCGGCGGACAAACCGTGAATCCCTGGCTTCTCGAGGAAGGCGCATCTGGTTCCAGCGCCGGTCCCGGCGCTGCAACGGCAGCCGGCCTGGTTGCTTTCTCCATCGGCAGTGAAACTGGGGGCAGCATCGTCAGCCCCAGCATGCGGTGCGGCATCACCGGCCTTCGTCCCACCTATGGCCGCGTCCCGCGCACCGGAGCCATGACTCTCTGCTGGTCTCTCGACAAGCTCGGTCCAATGACCCGCACCGTCGAAGACGCCTTGCTCGTCCTCCAAGCTATTTCCGGCAGCGATCCTGGCGATCTTTCCAGCGTCCCCAGCCAGCTCGATTTCGATTCAGGCGCCAATATCAAAGGTCTCCGAGTAGGCTACTTTCCTGAATGGATGAAGCAAGCTCCGGCCACCGATGTGGACCGCGCCGCACTAGCCGCTCTCCCCAGGCTCGGCCTCGTTCCCGTCGAAGTCTCTCTTCCCAATTGGCCCTACGATTCGCTCAACCTCATTCTTTTCGCCGAAGGCGCCGCCGCTTTCGAAGAGCTCACGCTGAGCCACGGCGTCGATCAGCTCAAAATGCAGACCTACGACTCCTGGCCGAATCTCTTCCGATCCTCACGCTTCCTCTCCGCCGTCGATTTCGTCCAGACCGATCGCTTTCGCCGCAAAGTCGCCGAAGAAATGGCCCGCCTCTTCTCGCAAGTGGATTTGCTTCTCGTTCCTTCGTTGCGCGATGAAATGCTCGTCATCAGCAACAACACCGGCCACCCGTCGCTCACCATGCGCGCTGGCTTCGTCGAAGTTTCGCAAGCGCGCTCCGACTGGGCACCCGATCCGAAAAATCCTCTCCCAAAATTTTCTGCGCCGCGCCGCGTTCCGCACGGCATCACGTTGATTGGCCGCCTCTTCGAAGAGGGTACCCTCGGCCGCGTCGGCATCGCCCTCGAACGTGCCTTCGCCGTCGCTCAAGAGCGCCCTCCCTCCTTCTGACAATCATTTTCGGGCTCTGCCAACCGAGGACCCACGCGGTGACGTTGGCGCATGCGGGGCGTCCAACGGAAGGTATCGTCGAGGAGGCGCCATGCACATTCGCAAAGCATTGCTCGGAGTCTCGCTGTTGCTGTCTTGTACTGCGGTAGGGGTCGCGGGAAGCCTGTCCACGGATGACCTCGCAAAAATAAAGCAAGTACACACCAAGTACCAAGAAGCCTGGCTCAAAGGGGACGCGGATGCCGTGCGCGCTCTCTTCACCGAGGACTGCGTGTTACTCCCGCCGCATGGAGACACGCCGCGCATCGGCAAAATGGGATTGAACGATTTCTGGTTTCCTCCCAATGCCCCACCCACTACGATCACAAAACTGGTTGTCACTCCGCAAAGCATCGGCGGTGATGGTGAAATCGCGTACGTGTGGGGCACCGACGAAGTGGCTTGGACGACCATGCAGAATGGCAAGACCACGACCGCTTCTCACAAAGGCATTTTTCTGAATGTCCTCAGGAAGCAGCCAAATGGAGAATGGAAGATGTCCCACCATATGTGGGACGATTCGGTAGCGCCTCGTTAGCGAATCTGGCCTTTGCGCAAAGCCTTAAGTCTTACCTTCGCAAACCTCCTCAATAGCGCGATAATGCATCCTCGGAGGCCCAACCATGAAAAAGAAAGAAATCTCGCGCCGCGACTTCCTGGCCACCGCCGCCGCCGGTGGCGCCGCACTCACCATCGTTCCCAGAAACGTCCTCGGCCGCGGCTTCACTCCGCCCAGCGATACACTCAACATCGCCGCCGTTGGCGTCGGCGGCATGGGCCGCGCCAATCTCATCAATCTCGCCAGCCAGAATATCGTCGCGCTTTGCGACATCGACTGGGGCTACGCCAATAAAGGTTTCGACCACCTCGACATTGACATCGAGCGCCTCAAGAAGCGCATTGAGCTCCGCACTCCCGCTCCTGGTGATCCTTCCGCTGGCTTTGATCCCGTCAGAGCGCAGGCCCGCGTCGACGGCATGCTCAAGCTCAAGTCCACTCATCTTCCGAAGGCGATTCGCTACACCGACTATCGCGAGATGCTCGACAAACAGAAGGACATCGATGCCGTCCTTGTTGCGACTCCCGACCATATGCACGCTTCGATCGCCCTCGCGGCCATGGACCTCGGCAAACATGTCTACGTCCAAAAGCCGCTCTGCTGGTCCGTCGAAGAAGCCCGCAAACTTTCTCAGCGCGCCAAAGAAACCAAAGTCGCCACGCAGATGGGCAACCAGGGACACTCCTCCGACGATGGCCGCAAAGCCGTCGAGTACATCTGGGCCGGAGCAATCGGCGATGTACGCGAAGTCCATATCTGGACCAACCGTCCGCTCGGCTATTGGCCCCAGGGTGTTCCGCGTCCGGCGCCTTTGGCCGCCGGCACCGAACCTCTCAAATGGAGCGGCCGCGACGTCAACACGCGCCTCGCCGCCGCAATTTGCGGCGACTATTCCGTCCCCGACGGTCTCTCCTGGGATCTCTTCCAAGGCACTTGCGCCTCCAACGTGGACTATCACCCCATCTACCATCCCTTCAACTGGCGCGGCTGGACCGATTGGGGCGTCGGCGCCATCGGCGACATGGGCGCCCACCTGATCGACCACACCATGTGGGCGCTCAATCTCGGCCTTCCCACCAGCGTCGAAACCATCTCCACTCCGTTCAACGGCGCTTCCTATCCGACCGCCACGCTCACCTTCTACAATTTCCCAGCTCGCGGGCATTTGCCTCCGGTCAAACTGACCTGGTACGACGGCGGCCTCAAGCCCAACAAGCCTGAAGAACTCGGCGACGAAGAGCTAAAACAAGAGGGCGGCGCGCTGCTCATCGGCAGCAAAGGCAAACTCCTCCACGACACCTATGGCTACCGGCCCCGCCTCTTGCCCAAGTCGCTCCACGACTCCTTTGGCAAGCCCGCGCAAAAACTTTCGCGCATCCCTAACGAGCACCACGAACTAAACTGGGTCGACGCCGCCAAGGGCAAAGCCGAAGCTTCCTGCCCCTTCGACTACGCCGCTCGCCTCACTGAAGTCATGCTCCTGGGCGTAGTAGCCCTTCGCGCCGGAAAAAAGATCTCCTACGACGCCCCCAACATGCGCGTCACCAACGTAGTCGCCGCCAACGATTTCTTGCGCCGCGACTACCGCCAAGGCTGGTCCATTTAGAAGTCGAAATTGTGGAAAGCGTCGAACGCGCTATTTTGTTAGAGCAGACGTGTCCCAGATCTTGAAGTCGCCTTCGGCGTAAGCGGCTGACAAGCGGGCTCCACTCCCGTCAAAGGCGACTCGTTCGATGACTCGAGGAAAAAGGGGATTGGGGGGCAGCGCCGGCTCGAAAACATAGACCTGCTCTCCAGCGGGCAATTTGGAAAGCAGCACGCGCTTATCGGCATGAGCCGAGGCCAGGAATAGCCCCGAGGGATGAATATCAATCGCGGTGACTGGGGAAGTGGACAACACAATTTTCCGTGGCTCGCCTGCGGAGCCAGCATCGCTTAACAGCACGGAGCCATCGTCAAGTCCTGCCGCAAGCCAGCGGCCATCCGGTGACCAGGTGAGCGTCGTGACCGCCCCGCGACCGAAACTTCGATGCGGCGCGTTGGAGTGGATTTCATACAGCCACACAGCATCCGCTGGTTCGCCAGCCGGCTTCGCCACACCGATCGCCAGCCAATTTCCGTCGCGGGAGAAAGCTAGGCCGGCAACGGGGCCTGGCACATCCAGATGAAGTGCCACATTCCCAGTTGCAATCTCCCAAAGTGTGACCACCCCGCTCGCATCGCCGCCCGCTAGCGTTCGTCCGTCGGGAGTAATGGCCAGGGCTTGCTGGGCTCCAGCTTTCTCTACAAAGGGCGTGTTCTTCAACATGTCGCCCTCTGGCCGGCTCACCGTGATCTTGTCATCGAAGGAGTAGGCTTCAATTCTGGGCTCTGGAGCAACCGCCACTGCCAGCGCTTTGCGCCGCTCCAGCAAAACAAATTGCCCGTCCCGAGGCCGGAAATAGAACAAATCTCCAGGCTGGGTGGTATATTTCTGAACCAGCGGGAACTCCAGCTTGGGCCTACGCTTACACGAATACGCCGCGACAGCGAATACCAGCAAGAGCAGGGCAGGGGACTTGCTTCTCATGGCTTGCATATTGATGCGTAGCTTACATGATATCCGCCGATGGATGAATCGCCACCTGCCGGGCGCGTGCGCAATCATTCTCGCGGGGCTCGTCCCCGCCTGCGGTGGCCATCAAACACCAGAAGAGACTTCTGGTCCGAGCGCGCTCTTTCCCGCGCCCCTGGGGACCGCCTGGGGCTTCATCGACAATCGCGGAAAAACTGCAATCCCTCCTCGTTTTGAGGGCGCTCAACCATTCTCCGAAGATCTCGCCGCCGTCAAACGCGAGGGCCGATGGGGCTACATCGATCGCACCGGAGCGGAAGTCATTTCCGTTCGCTTCCGCACGGCCCAGAGTTTCCATAATGGTGTTGCCATCGTTGACGCGGGACTGCCCGACCGTCCCATTGGTGTGATCGACTCCAGCGGCTCGTGGGTCACTCAGCCAATCTTCCGCTCCCTTTCCGCTGCGGACGGTCCCAATGGCCTGCTCTTGGGACAGAAAGAACCTGCTGAAGGCCTCGGCTTCTATGATCATTCCGGAACCCTTGCCTTGGGTCCTTACTTCCTGGCTTTTCCTTTCTCCCAAGGCCGCGCGCGCGTTAAAACGGGTGTCCGGTCGGGTTCCGATGACTGGATCATCGATTCTTCCGGAACCTTATTGCCGAAGAAGCCGGTTGTTCTCGACGGCATCCGGTTCTCTGAGGGGCTGATCGCTGTCCGGCAGGACCGCAAGCTCGGCTATATGGATCTGGACGGAAACATCGCCATTGAGCCGCACTACGATCAGGGCGGCGCGTTTGCCGAAGGGCTTGCAGCAGTCCAGTCGGAGGGCCACTGGTCATTCATCGATAAAACAGGTGCGGTGACCGCTGAATTTCCCGGCGGCATTGCCTTTGCCGAGCCGCTCTCCGATGGCCTCTCTCTCGTCTCGGCGGATCGCGACCAGCCCGGGCGAAAATTCGGTTACGTCGACCGCAATGGCCACTGGGCCATCAAGCCCGCCTGGGATGATGCCGAGCCTTTTCACGAGGGCCTGGCCTACGTCGGAATCTGGAAAGGCGAGAGGGCCGCTTACATCGATCACAAAGGCAAGATCATCTGGGAAGGCCGAAATCTCACGCCATAGAGCGACATGCTCCGCGGGATGGCTGCAGCGTGCCTGAACCCCTGCAACCCATCCCGCGGTTTCTTTCTCGGATCGGTCAATCCGCAGTGATACGCTTCGCACTCACTAAACCGGAGATATGCGCCAGGAGATGTCCTTCGGTATCGTATTGATCTATGGTAAAAGTTCCGGAATAACTGTTTTCGGTGCCGTCAAGGACGATCTCTTCCTTGATGTTGGCGGGGCCGATCAGAGTCTTTCCCGTCGGATCCCAGCTCAACGCAAAGTGATTCAGCTTGTAGGACGATCGTCCGGCCTTTTTCCATACACCCATACAGAAGCTGCTGGTAATCGGCGGACGCCCCGAATTCATTATTTCCGTTCCGTCGCTGTGCCACGTCGCGTAACCGTCATCAATCGGCGCGCCATCGGGGATGCCTATACCCGTATTGCCCTTGGAGACAAATTTTATCTTCCAGAGGCCCACGATTGCGGCGCGGTCTGAGTCATCGTCCCAATTGCGCTCGCGGACGGAAGCAAGTCTGAAGTGCCCCTGGACTTCCCTGGATTCCCGCTGTGGGTATGCCGGCGCAGCAGGTGCCTCGGAGGGCGTGTAGCCGCAGCCGGTTTCGATTAAACTTGACGGACTCTTGGCCGATGGAGCCTGCGCGCGGGCGGCAGAACTCCACCCCGATACAAGTAGTAAAGCAACACCCGTGAAAGCTGCGAGATGCCGTATTGGTTTCATTTTCTTTCCTCTTTCGTAGAATTGAAGTTCCTTCAGGGACTCGCGCAATTTGAAGGAAGAGAGCCGCGGGAACAATGCACTATGCTTCAACTTCCTTTCAATTCTCTTTCACCAGATAAGTGCTTGATGTAATAGGACGTTAGCGATCTTATAAAGCCGGAAAACTGTTTCAAATTGCTGCTTCCCTCTGAGTTTGCTAACCTCTACGCACTCTGAGCTGGGACCAGGTCGATGGAGCCCTCCTCGCCCAATTCGCGGCGCATTGCCTTCGACCGCTTCGAGGCCGATCTGCTTTCCGGAGAACTTCGCAAGGATGGCCGCCGCATCCGTCTGCAAGCCCAGCCCTTCCAGTTGCTGGCCCTTTTGCTCGAGCATCCCGGCGAAGTTGTTACCCGGGAAGAGGTCTGCCGCAATCTGTGGAAAGCCGACACTTTTGTCGACTTTGACCATAGCCTCGGCACAGCCATCAATAAGATCCGCGAAGCCCTGAACGACTCCGCGGAAAACCCTCGCTTCATCGAAACTCTGCCGCGGCGTGGCTATCGCTTCATTGGGCAGATCACTGAGAACGGAAATGGAAGCGTACCGGTTGCCGCCGATCCCACCTCCGCGGTCAAAGCACCCAGCTCTTTTGACTCCAAGCCACCCTTGCCGCTAAGGGGCCAATGGCCTCGATTTTCGACGCTGGCTCTCGTCGCCCCGCTTACGCTCTTGGCTGCTTTTGTCGGCTACCTCGGCTGGCGGCGAGCATATGCTGTCCGATCCTCAAATGCCGGCCACGTTATGCTGGCGGTACTTCCCTTCGAAAATCTCAGCGGAAGCCCAAACGAAGACTATTTCAGCGACGGACTCACGGAAGAAATCATTACCCAACTAGGAGCACTAAGCCCGGACCAGCTGGGTGTAATTGCACGGACAACTTCGATGGCTTATAAGCGTACATCGAAGAGCGCGCAACAGATCGCAAGAGAATTGGGGGTGGACTACATCCTAGAGAGCAGTGTTCGGCGCGATGGAGAACAGGTGCGCATTTCCGCCCAGCTCATCCGTACCGCAGACCAGGTGCATGTTTGGGCGCGCAGCTACGACCGAAACATCAGTCACTCCATTGCTTTGCAAGAAGAGGTCGCAAGGGCGGTTGCTGAACAGATCAGAATAAAACTCAGTCCGGCCTACAATGGGCCCGCCAGCCCGCAGCCTCTTGATGAGCAAGCAAATGAAGCCTATCTGCGGGGGCGGTATTTTGGCAACCAATTTACGGTCGTTGGCTACGGAAAGGCGATTGCCTATTTTCAGCAGGCCATCGATCGACAAGCTAGTTTCGCGGAAGCCTATTCGGGACTGGCGGACTCCTACTATTTCCTTGTCGTCACGGATGCCATGTCACCACGGGACGGCGAATCCAAAGCCCAGGACGCGGCACACCAAGCCGTCGCCCTCGGCGAAGGTCTGGCTGAATCACACAACGCTATGGGTAGCGTCATGCTCGGTCTATGGGACTGGTCCCAAGCAGAGACTGAGTTCAAACGTGCCATCGAGTTGAATCCAAGCTACTCCACCGAGCACCGCCTGTACGCGGCGCTCCTCGTGACACTAAGGCGGCACGAGGAGGCTTGGCAGCAGATTAACCAAGCAATGCGGCTCGACCCGCTCTCTCTACCCAACAATGCCGAGGTAGTTCGAACGCTTTACTATGCCCGAGACTACGATCGGGCCGTCGAACACGGCCGAAAAGCCTTACAGCTTAATCCCGACTACTATCGCACGCATTTTTGGCTGGCTCGGGTCTATGCCCAGAAAGGATTGTACGAGGAAGCGATCGCAGAATCGAAGAAGGTCCTTGAGGCCATGCCGGACAGTACCGCTGGTTTGACAGAGCTTGCGTATAGTCTTGCTGCGGGAGGTCGCCAGTCGGAAGCCCGAAGGATTCTCCAGCGTTTAAAGGAGAAATCGAAGCGTGATTGGGTCCCCGCTTACAACTTGGCTGTCATTCACGTCGCCCTCACCGAGAAAGAAGCGGCCCTGAATTATCTGCAACAGGCTTATCTCGAAAGGGACTGGGCAATGATGGTTCTCGCTGTCGAACCGCGCCTCGACCCGCTACGGGGCAATTCCGGCTTTCAGGAACTCTTGGGAAAATGTAGATTGGCACTGTAGACTCCTGATCCAGTTATTTACACGCTATCAGCAGATTGCCACGGCCAGAGAAGAGACCGGCGTGGTGCTCCTCGAGCGCCGTTTGCTGGGCGTGGAATCAAAGCGATCGAAGGAAGTCCAAGATTGCTTGTTTGTCCGACTGTGAAAGCGCATTGAACCGCTGGATTACGCCGTTGGCTTCCGATGGACCATAGCACGGCGTGCCGTTATGAGCGTCGTCGCAGTCGCCACCCGCCGAGTGATGCGCGTGGATGGCCTTCAACAGGTCATTGGTGCGCCCGTCATGCAGGAAGAAGATGCGCTGGCCCACGCCCCACAGCGGCGTGGTTCGGAACATGTCGCCCGTGGCCAATCCTTGCGTGATGTCGTCTGCAAGGCCCTTACCCATGTGGTGGATCAGCAAGTCCGAATACGAATGCACCGTCAAATTCTGCAGCGCTTCGGTTTCACTCTTTGCTGGTGTGACCATCGTCGGCGTATGGCAGGCAAAGCAGCCGATGCCCGGATTGCTCGAGTCCATCCCGAACAATTGCTGGCCCCGCTGAGCGCTCGCGGAAAGCGGCGCAGGCTGCGGCGCGTCCAAAAAACGCATGAAGATTGCAAACATCTGCCAGTCCGGAAGCTCATGCAACGGATTGAAGAAACCTTGATTGTTTAGGTCCGAAATGTCCCCGCGAAAAATGTCGTTGGGTTCGCTCTTGTCCGCCGTGCACACGGGACTCTCATCCGTCGCTTGTGGAAACAGGTCGTTCGTCACGCCCATCTCCACGTTGTACGCCTCGCCGGCAAAAATCATGATGGACTTGTTCTGCGCCTTCCAACCAAACCTCGTGATTGTGCCGTCGTTGCCGCTGCGATTTGGCATTCCCGCAATGCCAAGTTCCTCGCGCGCCGCCGCCGTCGCCTGGTGCCGTGCCAGAATTTCGCGATCCTGGATCCCATCCAGAATTCCCAGGCCGTACAATTGCAGCGGAATTCGGAAACGCGTGTTGCCATTTCTGTATTCTTTCTCAAAATCAGTTGGCGGCAATGCTGCCGCTGTGCAGGTGTTGGGCTGCCCATCCGGGAAAATGTCGGAACGGCCCACAATCGTAAAGAGCTGATGAACTCCGCCGTCCGGGCTTCCATCAGGCTTTCTCGCGAACCGCACTTCGCGGATCGGTCCGTATCGCAGGATGAACGAGGGAACGGAATTCAAGGCGCCTTTGCGGTGCGGAATCAGATCGAACATCGGGTTTTCTGGCGCACGCTGCTTACTCGGAGGATCCTGAGGGTTCGGAACCATGAAACCGCCCGACCCGCCCAGCGCCGGCTGGTTGTGGCAGACCGTGCACTGATCGCCATTGAATCGCACTCCCAGCCCCGAGGAATTTGTTTGCGTGACAAGATTTGCTTTCGTCAGTTCGGTTAGCGATCCCAGCGTCAGGTCGCTGCAGTCATCGCAGACACCTTCCAGTTGCACGGCCCTCTGCAGTCCTTCCTGAAACATGTTTAGTTCAATAGGTTGCGACAGCCCCTTTAAAGGACTCCCTGCTCCCGGAGGCCCCGGCCGCACGCCAGGATCTTTTTGCGCAACACATGCCGAGGACACAGCGAAAAGAAACGCAGCTAGACTGCTGCCGCGTAACCACAGACTCCTACTGGATCTCATATTCATTCTCCTAGAAGTTCCGTGCGTCGCCCATTTGTGGCACTACCGTTCCCTTGCCGGGTCGCATCCTTGGCCTAGACTGCTGCTCTATCTTGAATTGCGGAAATCCGAGGGAAAAAGGTCCAGAAAAGATTGCGATGCCCTAAGAAGCTGAAGCGATCCCGGCACCTGAATAAGAACTCGAAGGAATTGACTTGACTCCGTCGCAAAGCTATCGTTACGGCAAACCTCGCTCTATCACGGACAATATGTCGAAAGACCCTTCGCAAATCGTTGGGGAACTCCTGGCCGAGTGGCGGGCCGGCGACCGAGAGGCGCTCCAGGCTTTAGTGCCACTCGTCTATAAGGATCTCCGCGAGCTGGCCCACGGTTACCTGAAACGGGAGCGCCCTGGCCACACACTACAAACTACAGCCCTGGTGCACGAGGCTTATTTGCGCTTGGTGGGCCAGCGTCCTTTTGAGGCGGAGAACCGTACACATTTTGTGGCGGTCGCGGCGCGGCTGATGCGCCAGATCTTGGTCGATTATGCGCGAAGCCGGGGCGCAGCAAAGCGCGGGGCAGACCGGAAGGTCGAGTTGGATACTGAGGTGGCGATGCCGCAGTTGCCCAATACGGATGTTTTGGCGCTGGATGACGCGCTTAACCTGCTTGCTCAAGTCGATGAGCAGCAAAGCCGGATCGTGGAGCTGAAATTTTTTGGAGGTTTGACGACAGAGGAAGCCGCGGAAGTGCTGGGGATTTCCCGCTCGACGGCCAAGCGGGATTGGAATGTAGCCAAGGCCTGGCTAGCCAGGCAGATGAAGAGGGGCAGCCGTGAAGAAACCTGAGAAATGGGAAAAGATTAAGGAAATCGTTGGCGCGGCCCTCGAGCGCGATCCGAGCCAGCGTACTGCGTTCTTGGACGAGGTTTGTTCGGGCGATGAGAAGCTTCGGGAGGAAGTTGAGTCGCTTTTGTCAGCGCATGCCGAGGCCGGCTACCTTTCTGAGTCCGCTTTCACAACGGAGATTGTAGACACACCGGCAGTATCGAGGGCGCTGGGTCCTTACCGCTTGCTGAAAAAGCTCGGTGAGGGCGGCATGGGGCAAGTGTGGCTGGCCGAACAGACCATCCCGGTGCGCCGGAAAGTAGCGCTCAAGCTCATCAAATCCGGAATGTACGACGATTCGGCGCTTCGCCGTTTTCAGTCTGAGCGGCAGTCGCTGGCGATCATGGACCATCCGGCGATTGCCAAGGTCTTTGACGCTGGCGCGACGCCGGATGGGCAGCCGTACTTCGCAATGGAATTCGTGCCCGGGGTAGCGATCACCAACTACTGCGATGAAAAGAAACTGAAAATCAGAGACCGTCTCGAACTTTTCATTCGGGCATGCGAAGGCGTGCAGCATGCCCATCAGAAAGCCATCATTCATCGCGATTTGAAGCCGGCGAATATTCTCGTCTTGGAAGTGGACGGCAAGGCGATGCCGCGCATCATCGATTTCGGGCTGGCAAAGACGCTTACTCCTTACTTCTCGGGCGAGTCCATGAACACATTGGCCGGAAGCTTCGTGGGCACGCCCGGTTACATGAGCCCTGAACAGGCTGACCCTGGTATCCAGGACGTTGACACGCGGACCGATGTCTATTCACTGGGCGTCGTGCTCTACGAATTACTGACCGGTTTCCTGCCCTTTGACGCGGCGGAGTGGAAGAAATTGCCGCTAGTAGAACTCCTGCGTCATTTGCGAGAAGAAGATCCTCCGCGACCAAGCACGAAAGTTAGCACCGCTCGGGACGCATCAGCATCGAATGCCCGGGCCAGGGGGACCGAACCACCACAATTGGTCAGCGCGCTGCGCGGCGATCTGGACTGGATCACCCTAAAGGCGCTGGACAAAGACCGCAACCGACGGTACGGCATGCCCTCGGAAATCGTGGCGGACATCCGCCGCTATCTGAAGAATGAGCCGATCCTGGCGCGTCCCGCCAGTGCCGGATATCGTTTGCGAAAATACGTCCGCCGCCATCGTGTCGGAGTTACAGTGGCTGCTGGCTTATTCATGCTGCTCACAGGCTTTGCCGTGCTGCAGGCGGTTCAACTGCGCCGGATCACTCGCGAGCGCGACCGCGCGGACCGTGTCGCACAATTCATGACCAATATGTTTACTGTTTCTAACCCAAGCGAATCGCGGGGAAACACGATTACGGCTCGCGAAATCCTCGATAGAGCCTCCAAGGATATCAACACCGGTCTTTCTAAAGACCCCGAGCTCCAGGCCAACATGTTGGATCTGATGGGTAGGGTCTATAGCCATCTGGGTCTCTATGCGAAAGCGCAGGAACTTCTCTCGCCCGCAGTGGAGATTCGCCGCCGCGTTCTAGGCCCGCGCAATCCCGATACGCTGTGGTCGATGGTCAATCTGGCAAACGCCCTTTCCGACCAGGCAAGATTCCCCGAGGCGGACAAGCTCTACCAAGAGGTGATCGACACCGGCCGTAGCGTTGGCGCCCCCGCGCATCGGCGCGTAATCGCCGCCATGAATAATATTGCTCTGAATCTATTGGAAGAGGGACGCGTTGCCGACGCGGAGAAAATGCAGCGAGACGTTGTAGAGACGCAGCGTCGCTCGCTGGGGCCCGAAGCTCCGGACACGCTTACTTCAATTAGCAACCTTGCGTTGACTGTCCGTTCCCAAGGGCACTTTGCTGATGCCGTGACTCTGGACCGGCAAGTCTTAGAAGCGCGCCAACGCGCTCTCGGCCCAGATCATCCAGACACTTTGCGTTCCGCCGCCAATCTCACTCTCGATCTTATAGATGAGCAGGGGCACGACAATGAGGCCGAACAATTGATCCGCCCGACTCTCGAAGCGCAGCGGCGAATTGTTGGCCCCGAGCACCCTGACACGCTTGTGTCCATGGACGCCCTTTCGAATGCTTTGTCGCAACAAAAGAAGTTTGCCGAGGCCGAAGCCGTGACGCGGAAGGAACTGGAGATTCTTCAACGCACAAGGGGTCCGGAGCACCCTCGCACGCTCCGAGCCATGAGCAATCTCGCTACCGTGTTGGATCAAGAGGGCAACCACGCAGAAGCAGCGCGGCAGTTCCGGGAGCTTTGGCAGATCCAGCGCCGCGTTAGAGGACCTGAGCACTCCGATACCCTTCTTTCGCAAACTAACCTCAGTGCCGCTCTCTTGGGCGGGAAACAGTTGGATGAAGCCGAAAAACTTGCTCGAGATGCCCTGGCTATCGAACGCCGCGCCCTCGGCGACGAGAATTCTCTAACCGTGGACCAAATGTTCATTTTATCTAATATTCTTCGTCAGCTGGGGCGGGCCACTGAAGCAGAAACACTCCTGCGCGAGACCAAAGAGCATCAATCTCATATCTATGGCATCGATAACCCAAAGACCGCCCTTTCTACGTACACCTTGGGCACTTGGGCAGCGCTCCGGGGGGACCGTGAGAAAGCTTTTGGTCTACTTCGCGAAGCGATCGAGCACGGTCTGGACGCTTCGACCGTGCAGGGCATGGAAAATGATGCTGATCTGAAATCGCTCCGCGGCGATCCGAGGTTCGCATCCATCGTCGCGGATGCTCGCCAGCATGTCGCTGGGCAAAGAACGAAATAGGCTCGGGGCGTGAGGGCAGGTAGGCCGCGCTCTTATAACTGGCAACGGAACAATGACAGCCCAAGCTCTACTTGATGTCCAGCGACTGGAGCTTTGCGTTGACCAGGAACGGGTCGTCAAACTCCGTCATCTCACCCCAACCTTTGCCGAGAACCGGCAACAGCCGTGCCGAAAGCGGCTTGTGCCACTTGAACGCCAGGCTGGCCATGTCTCCAATGATGAGTGAAAGTTGCTCCGCGGTGATGTCGCCGGGCAGCGGAATAGTGTCCAAGCCAGTCCCGCACACCGCCGAATAACTCAGTAGCGCATCAATCGAGAGGTGCCCCTCGCTCCACCGCTGCGCCAGCCGCGTATCTTCCAGCACTGGCAGCATCAAGCCGGTGTAGCCGGTTTGCTTGACCTTGACGTCTTTGACAGCGGCCGTAATTGTTGCTGCTGCAGTCAGCGTTCCGCTCATTCCAACGGGCTGAGTCGTCAAATTTTCGATCGCCGCGCCAATCGAAACGTTTCCCGAAGGTGCCGGCGACAAATCGATTCCCATGTACGTCCAGCCGGTCTCCTGATCGACGCGACCCGCATGCCGTTCGATTTCAAATGCGCTCGCCGCCAACGAATCCGTCAGCCGTTGTTTCGCCGTGGCGAGGTCCGGGGCATCCTTGAATGCCGCGGCCACCACATTCGCGGATTCCAACGCAATTGCGAATTGATGCCCGAACCCTGTGTGGTACGCCGCGGGAAAAAACGGAGTCAGAGGCTGCACCATCGCGATGGCCGCAAAGCGAAAGTTGCCCTGGCTGTGCTCCGTCTCCTCAAGTTTTTTCATCAGGTGAGCCGCTGCGCCCACCGCGCCCCACCGCACGCCGTCGTCACCGGCAACCACCAAGCTTGCGTTCAGCGTTTTCGTATTGCTTAAAATTTCCCCAAGCAGATCAGCTTGCGCGGCGCTGTCACCCTCGTTCAACATCGCCGGCCCGATTGACGCTGCAAATTTTTCTTTCTGCGCCAGCGCGTCGTATTCTTTGAAGAACGCGACCGTTTGCTGCGTGGTCAATCCTTTCGTGTACTCCGGAAACGGCTGCGTCGCAATCCGGATCGTCTGCACTTGGTATCCGCGCGATTCTAGGATCGTCCGCGCCCGCTTCAGCATCGTCAGCGCTTCCCCCACCTGCTGCCGGTACTGCGCCCGATCCAAATTAATAAACGCCGTAATCGCCCGAACCTTTGGCTTTGCGTCTGCCGCCGGCGCAGCCTTCTGCTGCGCGTTCAAAGAACCCGCGAAAATCGTCGCAACAAGCAGCGAGATCGAAATGAGAAAGTGAAATCGAAGGCCGAAACGAGAATGCATGAGGTATCTCCCGTAGGGGCACGATAAATCGTGCCCTCTTAGTCTCTACACATACGCGGCGATGCCGGTGATGCGCTCGCCGATCACCAGCTTGTGAATATCGTTCGTCCCCTCGTACGTATACACGCTTTCGAGGTTGTTCATGTGCCGCATGATGCAGTAATCGTCGACGATGCCATTCGCGCCGAGAATATCGCGCGCCTTGCGCGCCGTGTCCAGCGCGATGCCTACGTTGTTCATCTTCAACATCGAAATGTGCGACGGATCGACTTTACCGCTGTCCTTCAGACGCCCAACGTGCAGGGCCAGCAATTGTCCTTTCACGATTTCCGTGATCATCCAAGCCAGTTTTTCCTGCACCAGTTGGTGTGATGCGATCGGTTTGTTCGCAAACTGTTTTCGCGTCTTCGCGTATTGCAGCGCCGTGTCGTAGCACGCCATCGCCGCTCCCAGCGCGCCCCACCCGATTCCATAGCGCGCTTGATTCAAACAACTCAGCGGCCCTTTCAGTCCCACGACGCCGGGCAAAAGATTTTCTTCCGGAATTTCGCAATCACTGAAAGATAATCCGGAAGTCACCGAAGCGCGCAGCGACCACTTTCCGTGCACGTCCCATGCCTTGAATCCCGGCGTCCCTTTTTCAACCAGGAATCCGCGAACTTTGTCGTCCTCCGCTTTGGCCCACACCACCGCGACGTCCGCGATCGACCCGCTGGTGATCCACATCTTCTCGCCGTTCAAAATATATTTGTTGCCCTTCTTCACCGCGCGCGTCAGCATCCCGCCGGGATTCGATCCGAACTGCGGCTCCGTCAAACCGAAGCACCCGATTGCTTTCCCTTGCTGCAAAAGCGGCAGCCACTTGTTTTTCTGAGCGTCGCTCCCGTACGAATAAATCGGATACATCACCAGCGCGCCTTGCACCGAAACAAAACTTCGCAATCCCGAATCCCCACGCTCCAATTCCTGCGTCATCAATCCATATGCCACATTCGACATTCCGGCGCAGCCATAGCCGTGCAGATTCGCGCCAAAAAATCCCAACTCCCCGAGTTGCGGAATCAAATGTTTCGGAAAAGTCGCTTCGCGGCTGTGTTTTTCGATAATGGGAATAATTTCGTTTTCGACGAATTCGCGCGCCGTCTGGCGAACCAGTTTTTCCTCGTCATTCAACTGTGAATCAAAATCAATGAAATCCACTCCGCCATACTTGGCCATTCTCGGCTCCTTGCGCAGCGCGCCCGTCAAGTGTATCGCTGTGCCGGATTCGCCCGCAAACGCAGGGCCCTTGACGCGGAACACAGCGCACAGCGACACTTTTAACTTGCCGCTGAGTTTTTTGCGGATTGGTCCGCGGCGAAAAATAATTGGAACGAGGTTTCGTGCCGAAAAAAACTCTCGCGCACGCGAGGCGCGCGCCGCACCGCAACAAGACGCTTTCAATTAAACCGCAAATCCTGATCTTTGATGTCGATGGGGTGCTTGTCGATGTGCGCGGCACCTACTGGCGCTCCGCTCTGGAGACGGTGCGGTACCTTACCGGCAAGCGCGTAACCTATGCCGAGCTCCACCAATGGAAAAGCAAGCCAGGTTTCAATGATGACTGGAGTATGGTGTCGGCGTGGGTGAGTTCGCTGGGGCACCCGGCAACCTATGAAGAGGCGCGAGCGGTGTTCGAGAAATTTTATTGGGGCAGCGATGGGAAACCGGGAAACGTTCGAAACGAAAAAATGATCGTCACGCCGCGGCAAATTGAAAAATGGGCAAAAAACGCTGAGTTGAATTTATTCACAGGGCGGACGCGGCAGGAATTTTCTTATACCTTTCAAAAATGGCCGGCTACGAAACATTTTCGGACAATCATCACCATGGATGATGCGAAGCGCAAACCGCATGCGGAAGGATTGCTGAGAATACTTGGCGAACGCGATCCGTCCACAGCGCTGTATCTCGGAGACAATATCGACGACGCTCTTGCGGCGCGTGACGCCAAAGTTCCTTTCATGGCTATCATCGCGCCCAATGAACATGAGTACCGCCGACGTGCCGCACGGTTCCGGGAGCTTGGCGCTCTAGCGCTTCTTCCGCGGGTGACGGAATTGTTTCGGATGTTGAAATAAAGAACAGTGGCTCCGTCGTCTGGTTTAGGCTGAGATCGGAAGAAAAGCGGCGTCGAGCCGCCGCACTGCAAAGTGGGCGCGTCGTTCGAGCAACCGCGGGCGGGGCCCTTGGAGGCTCAGGGTAAACTAGCTCCACCCCTACACAGCACGTCAAATCTGTCGGAAATCATGGGAGCGAGTTAGCTGACGGGATAGCGGCTGGTGTAGAAGGCGCGTTCTTCTGTGTTGGCCGGGCCGCGAAGGCACCACTCTGGGAGCGCCCCGAGATCGTATGCGATGGCTTCGATGGTGGAGCGCATTTCGAGTTGAGTGAGCCAGCGACTTGGAATAGCTTCGACTCCAGCAGCCGCCCCTAATAGATTGCCGGCGATCGTGCCCGTCGAGTCGCTGTCTCCACTGTGATTTACGGCAAGAATGATTCCTTCTTCAAAATCTCTTGCGCCGAGCGCGCAGTAGATCCCTATTGCCAGAGCTTCCTCGGCGACGAAACCTTTTCCAAGCTCCCGCAGCGCGTTGCGTTCGCCGGGCCGGCACTTCGCCAGCGTTTCCGCTTTTTCGATGGCGGCCAGCGTCTCTTTGTGGGAAGCATGTTTGCGAAGTTCTTCTTTCGCTGTCCCAATGGCCTCCGTGAGCGGTTTGCCAACGAGAACCAGGCTGACGATAACTGCGAGTGCGCCTGCACTGAGGTAGCCGCTCGGATGTCCGTGAGTGATGGAAGCGAGATCGCCGCCGGTTTCGAAAATATTCGAAAGCAGGCGGTCTCGATTGCGCTCGTTGCTCAGGGAGCACGCGAAATACATGCCCACGGGAGCGATGCGCATGACGCCGCCGCAGCCTTTGCTGTCATTCATGGCGCGCGTCACTTTGCCGCGATTATTTTGCAATGCGGAGAGGCAGGTGGCTCCGGGCGCACGGCGGCTGAAGAGTCTTTTCTGCTGGAGTAGCCAGCTCGATTTCGTGTTTCCCGTGGAAATCAGCCGGGAATTCTCCTGGGTCATCAGCCAGCGGCCGTAAGCAGCGGCGGCGGCGAAAAAAAAGTCCGGCTCGTGGCCTTGGTGAGCCGATGCGACATGCGCGGAGAGCAGAGCTTCGGCAGTGAAGAGCGTCATCTGGGTGTCATCGGTGATAGCACCTAATTTTCCGTAAGCCGGAGCGTAGTCGCGAATTCCTCCTTCGCCGAAAGCGCGAATGATCTCGTCGAGGTCCAAAAATTCCACGGGAGCGCCGAGAGCGTCGCCGACAGCGCCGCCGAGCAGGCATCCACTGAAGCGGGAGCGCACGCGAGCATCGGAGGGAATGCGGGGAAGGGACATTTTTCCTTGGAGCCGTGGGAGCGGCCCTCTCTCGCCGAACAGGATACAGCGATTCGGCAAAGGTGGGCCAGCCTAATGATGAGTAGGGGGCATCGTAGAAAGGGAACTCATCCGTTGTATGGTGGGAACTAACAAGAGGATAGTCTCGCGAATCCAGGACAGAACATGAAAGCCTTCCATTTTTTCAAGTTAACAACTGTATCGGCGTTAGCAGCACTTGGACTGTTGTCCGTTGACGCCGCGCATGCGCAGGCTCCGTCCGGTCCGATAACGGCGGCGCCAGCGCGTCCCGATACCGCTGCTGCACCCGCACGTACGCCCAATCCCGTGCCTGCACCCAAGCCGCGTACAACCATCCTTGGCGATTGGAAACTAAATCCCGACGAAAGCGACGACCGCAGGAATCGGCGGCAAGACTCTGAAGATTCGAATGGCGGCGGACGCGGCCGCATAGGAGGCGGGTACCCGGGAAGTGGCCGTGGCGGCTATGGTGGACACCCGGTCGGAGGAGAAAGCGAAGAGCAGCGGCAGAAAATGCAAACTCTCCTGAGGCCGGCAAAGTCCCTTAAATTTTCAGTGACTGGTGCGGAGGTGGATGTCATTGATGACCAGGAATTCAAGCTGGAGTTCATGACTGACGGACGAAAATTGCAGAAATCCAAGGATGCCAGTTACCAGGAAATTGCCGCGAAGTGGGACGGCACTCGGCTGGTAAGCGACGAAAAAGACCCTCGCGGCAACAAAATGAGCCGGACTTTTGAACTGTCCTCGGACGGTTTGCAGCTCTATGAAATGTTGCACATGACCTATGGCCGCAACAATTCGCCCCGCGTCATCCGCTATGTGTACGACATTCCAGTGCAAACAGCTCAGACCAAGCAATAAAAATAGAAGACTTGGTTTGAGAAACTCAGGATTTTCCACGTCACCAAGCTACAATCTCCAGAATTGAGGTACAATCCGCACGCAACAGAGTCATGTTGGCCGGCAGCGAAGGCGCACCACGATCCGCGTTATGCCGAGTGATCCGCAATCCATCAGGCTACGGAGGATTTCCATGTCGATCAAGGTTCTGGGCCGTTTTGTGTGTTGCGTGTCGGTTCTGCTGCTGGGGATGCTCGCTTTGGCAAGCCCTCCGGCAGTCCACTATCACTTGTTGACGAAAGCTCCGCTGGGTGCGGCTGCTGGGGGAGGGCGGGAATACTTTGACTATGTGACAGTGGATTCCAAGGCGCGGCGCGTGTATGCGTCGCATGGAACGGAAGTGAAGGTGGCCGACGCGGACAGCGGCGCCGTGGTCGGAACGATCCCCGGATTGAAACAGTGCCACGGAATCGCGCTGGTGGAGGAACTGGGCAAGGGATTCATCAGCGATGGTGGGGCGGCTAAGACGGTTATTTTTGATATAACTACTCTGAAGATAACCGGCGAAGTTAAGGGCGAGGAAGATGCGGATTCGATTATTTACGACACCGCGTCGAAGCACGTTTTTGTGTTCAATGGCGATCCGAAGAGCGTGACGGTGATCGACGCGGCGAGCGGGACGCTGGTGAAGAGCGTGCCCCTCGGAGGAGGGCCGGAGTTCGCGACAGCCGATGGAAAAGGAACGGTCTTCAACAACCTGGAAGATAAGAACGAGGTGATCGCGATCAATTCTAATGCGCTAACGATCAAGTCGCACTGGCCGGTAGCTCCCGCGGGACAGCCGACCGCCTTAGCGATGGACCGCGAGCATCGGCGGCTTTTCGTTGCAGGCCGCAACCCGCAGAAGCTGGTGATCCTGGACGCGGATAGCGGCAAGGTAATCCAATCATTTCCGATTAGTGCGGGGGCGGACGCGAATGTTTTTGACCCGGAGACGGGTCTGATCTTCGCCGCCACGCGCGAAGGCAACGTCCACATCTTCCACGAAGACACGCCCGATAAATATAGCGAAGTCGAGACGGTGAAGACGGAGTACGGGGCCAAGACCATGGCGCTCGATTCAAAAACGCACAACATCTACTTGACGACAGCGGATTTTGGGCCAGCTCCCGCCCCTACTGCGGAGCGGCCTCATCCGAATCCAGCGCCCATTCCTGGAACATTTCACTTGCTGATTTACGGAAAGTAGCGCAAAGCGGCCGCGTTGACGTAACAACCGTTTGAATGCTATAAAATTAAGTTTCGAGATGGGAGCATGAAGCCCACCGTGCGCTTCTACGGGGTTGGAGCGCGGCGCGGCTGCCCAACCTGAGATTTAGGCGTCACAATTTTCAATGCAAGCGATCGGTCACCAGTTAGGGGAACTGTTCCTTCAGGCTGTGCCCACAGTCCTGATTATCCTCTTTTTTTACTTCATCTTACGGGCGGTTTTCTTCAAACCGCTCCTGGCAGTGATGGCCGAGCGCGATGCTCGAACGGTGGGAGCGCAGAAGGCTTCTGAGGCGGCCCAGATCGCCGCGGCAGATAAGGTCAAGCAGTACCAGGAAGCCCTAAGGCAGGCGCGCGGGCAGGTGTATGCCGAGCAAGAGGCTGCCCGCAAGAAACTTCTGGACGAGCGCGCCGCGCAAATCAAGGAAGCGCGCACGCGTGCCGCGGGAGAAGTCACAGCCGCGAAAGCGCGCGTGGCAGCGGAATTGGCCGCAGCTCGACGGGAAGTCGAAACCACGGTTGCGCAACTTTCCGGGGAAATTGTCCGCCGAATCCTGCAAGCTCCGCCGTCCAGCGGTCCCGTGAGAGAAGCTCGATGAAAAGAAATCGCCGCGTTCGGTTTGCTGTGAGAGTGCTCTTTGTGTCGCTTCTCGCGGCAGGAAGCTTGCGGGCCGCGGAAGAAGGCGGCAACGCGGCTACTGAGACGGCAACAGAAATCTTTAAGTGGACCAACTTTGCCATCGTTGCTGGCCTGATCGTGTGGGTCTTTGGGAAGAAGCTTCCCTCGGTATTCCGGGCAAGAGGCGAAGCCGTGGGCTCAGCAATTACGAGCGCCACCGCCGCGAAAGCCGCGGCTGATGCGCAACTTCGCGACGCGGAAACTCGGCTGGCAAATCTGCAGAAGGAAGTCGCGGAGCTTCGGGCGTTGGCAGAAAAAGAGGCCGTCGCGGAAGTGGAGCGCCTTCGCGCTGCCACGCTCAGCGATGCGGAGAAAATTGCGGCAGCCGCAAAAGCGGAAATCGAAGCCACGGAACGCGCCGCGCGCCTGGAACTGAAAGCGCTGGCTGCCAATCTTGCGGTGGATGGCGCGGAATCGCTGCTCGCCAAGCAACTCACTCCGAAGGCGCAGGAATCGTTGATCAGCAACTTCGTGAAAAGCCTGGAAGGGAGGCCGAATTGAAGTCGGCGAGCCTCCAGTATGCGAATGCGCTGGCGGATATCGCGCTTGCCCAGGGCGCTGGTGATCCGGCTGCCAAACAGTTGAACGAATTTGGCGCGGCATACGCGCAATCCACGGAGCTGCGCACGTTTTTGGCGAGTCCGGCGGTGGGCATCGAAGACAAGCATGCGGTCATCGAGAAAATCGTGGCGCGGCTGGGTGCGAGCAAAATCATCCGCAATTTCCTGTTTGTGCTGGCGGACCACCGGCGCACCCAATTGATTCCGGAAGTTATCTCCGCGTTTCATGACGTGATTCGGCAGCGGCAGGGAGTGGCGGAAGCACAGGTTTCTTCCGCCGTGGAATTGAGTGCGGCGCAAAAGAAAGAGATGGCGGCGACCCTAGCGCGCTTGACAGGCAAGAAGATTGAAACGAAGTATGCGCTTGATCCGGCGCTATTGGGCGGCGCGGTAGTGCGGATTGGGGACACGATTTACGATGGCTCGTTGCGCAGCCGGTTGAATGAAATGCGCGCGCGCTTGGCGGCCGAGTAAGCGGGTATTTGCAGAAAACCGGGCTTCAAGCCCGGCGTCTACAGGGCGAGACAGACCGAGTCGGAAACGACGGAGCAGGCATGGCGAACATCAAAGCGGACGAAATCAGCAAGATTCTGCGCGAGCAGATTGAGAATTACGAGCAGACCGTTTCGGTCGACGAAGTCGGCGCGGTCATCAGCGTCGGCGACGGAATTGCGCGCGTGCACGGCCTGGAAAAAGTCATGGCCGGCGAGATGCTGGCTTTTCCCCACAGCGTTTTCGGGATTGCGCTCAACCTCGAAGAAGAGGAAGTAGGCGTGGTGCTGCTGGGCGAATCGCAGGAGTTGAAGGAAGGCGACGTCGTCAAGCGTACGAACACAATTATGTCCGTGCCGGTGGGCGAAGCTCTGGTTGGGCGCGTGGTGAATCCGCTTGGCCAGCCCGTGGATGGCAAGGGCCCCATTGCGACGAAGCAGCGCAATCCACTTGAGAAAATTGCGCCGGGCGTGCTGGATCGCCAGCCGGTTCGTGAACCTTTGCAGACCGGTATCAAAGCGATCGACTCGATGATTCCGATCGGCCGCGGCCAGCGCGAGCTGATCATCGGAGACCGCCAAACTGGCAAGACGGCCGTAATCCTCGACACCATCATCAATCAAAAGGGCGGCGACATTATTTGCATTTATTGCGGGATCGGGCAGAAGCGCTCGACGATCGCGCAGGTGGTGAAGACGCTCACCGACGCGGGCGCGATGGACTATACCATCGTGGTGACTTCTTCCGCCGCCGAGCCGGCTTCACTGCAATACATTGCGCCCTACGCGGCTTGCGCCATGGGCGAATTTTTTCGCGACACCAAGCGGCATGCTGTCACCTTTTACGACGATCTTTCCAAACACGCGCAGGCCTATCGCGAAATTTCTCTGCTGCTCCGCCGTCCTCCCGGACGCGAAGCGTTCCCCGGCGACGTGTTTTATCTTCACTCTCGCCTGCTGGAACGCGCCGCGAAATTGAATGACAAGCTCGGTGGCGGTTCACTCACTTCGCTGCCGGTCATTGAGACGCAGGCTGGCGACGTCTCCGCGTACATTCCAACGAATGTGATTTCGATTACGGACGGACAGATTTATCTGGAGGCGGACCTTTTCAACGCCGGCATTCGGCCTGCGATCAACGTGGGTATTTCGGTCAGCCGCGTCGGAGGCAACGCGCAGATCAAGGGGATGCGTCAAGTGGCGGGCTCTCTGCGGCTGGACATGGCGCAGTATCGCGAGCTGGCGGCCTTCGCACAGTTCGGTTCTGATCAGCTCGACAAAGTGACGCAGGGCCAGCTCGCTCGCGGCCAGCGGCTCACGGAAATCCTGAAGCAGGATCAGTACGTGCCGCTGGCGGTGGAAAAGCAGGTGCTGATTCTTTACGTGGCGACCAGCGGTATGCTGGACTCGGTGCCGGTCCCCGATGTGCGGCGCTTCGAGCGCGAGTTCGTGCAATTCGTCGAGACCAATTACCCTTCGATCTTGAAAAATATCGCGACGAAAAAGGCTCTCGACGACGGCATCAAGGCGGAAGTCAAGACTGCCGTTGATACTTTCAAGGAACGATTCACGGCCGGTGCGGCTGCGAAGTGAGGATTGACGCTTAACGAATAACGATGGCTACACTTCTTGATTTCCGGCGTCGCATCCGCTCGGTGAAGAACTCCCAGCAAATCACCCGCGCGATGAAGTTCGTCGCCGCGGCGCGGCTGCGGCGTGCCCAGGAAGCGGCGCTCGCGGCGCGCCCGTATGCTCGAGAGCTGGCACGGATGCTAGGTTCGGTCATGGCACGCCTCGCTGAGCCACAGCATCCGCTCCTCGCGCACCGGCCGGAAGAAAAAATCCTTGTTATTGTGCTTGCAGGGGAGCGCGGTCTGGCGGGCGCTTTCAACGCCAATATACTTCGCAAGGCTGGTGATTTCTTCCGCGCGAATAAGGGCAAGAAACTTTCACTCATCCCTGTGGGCAAGAAGGGCCGCGATTCGCTGAAGAAGGCGGGATTTAATATCATCGCGGAATATGTAAACGTGCTGACGCGCGTCGATTTTGCGACCGCGCGGGAAATCGCTTCGCTCGTTACGGATCTCTATGCCAAGGAAGAGATCGATTCGGTTTACATCGTCTTCAGCGAATTCAAGACGGTGATGACGCCGAATTTAGTGACTGCAAAGCTTCTGCCGATCGAAGCGATTCATGCGGATGAGGAATCCGCCGCCGAGGGTGCAATTTCGCAGGTCGATTACATCTACGAACAGCCGGAGGAGCAACTGCTCGGCAAGTTGCTGCCACGATACGTTGAGACCCAGATTCTCCGCGCTATGCTTGAATCGTCCGCGGCGGAATACGCAGCACGCATGACGGCGATGGAATCGGCCACCAAAAACGCGGGCGATGTGATTGATGCTTTGACACTGCACATGAACAAGGTGCGGCAGGCGGCGATCACCAAGGAAATTATAGAAATTGTCAGCGGCGCTTCCTACGGCGCTTAGGAGAATGCGGCATGGCGGAGAAAAAATACGCAGGTGTTGGGCAAGTCGTGCAGGTCATCGGACCTGTGATGGACATTCAATTTGAAGAAGGGCACCTTCCGGCTATCTACAATGCTTGCCGCATCACGAGTGAAGGCTTCAACGTACCGGAGCCGCTCGATGTCACCGCGGAAGTGCAGCAGCACCTTGGCGAAGGGCGCGTTCGAGCTATCGCGATGGAACCCGTCGAGGGCATGGTGCGCGGCATGAAGGCCTACGATCTCGGAAAAGGGATTGAGGTTCCCGTGGGCCGGCCAACGCTTGGCCGCGTGATGAACGTGCTGGGGAAGCCCGTCGATCAGCTTGGTCCCATTGTGAGCAACACGCACTACCCGATTCACCGTCCGGCGCCGTCGCTCGAGGATCAATCCACCACACTGGAAATGTTTGAGACTGGGATCAAGGTCGTCGACTTAATCGAGCCTTATTTGAAGGGCGGAAAGATCGGCCTCTTCGGCGGCGCGGGCGTCGGCAAGACCGTGCTCATCATGGAACTGATTCACAACGTCGCGATGAAGCACGGCGGGGTCTCCGTTTTTGCCGGCGTTGGCGAGCGCACTCGCGAGGGCAACGATTTGTGGCTGGAAATGTCCGAAGGGGGCGTGATTGTCCCCGGCAATTCGGAGAAGTCGCGCGCCGCGCTGATTTACGGCCAGATGACCGAGCCGCCCGGATCGCGCCTTCGCGTGGGCCTGACCGGCCTCACCGTTGCCGAGTATTTCCGCGACCAGGAGCATCTCGATGTGCTCCTCTTCATCGACAACATTTTCCGTTTTGTGCAAGCAGGCTCCGAAGTATCCGCACTTCTCGGCCGCATGCCTTCCGCCGTTGGTTACCAGCCGAACCTCAACACTGAAATTGGCGAATTGCAGGAACGCATCACCTCGACGAAGAACGGTTCAATCACTTCGGTGCAGGCCATCTACGTTCCCGCCGACGACTACACGGACCCGGCTCCTGCAGCAACGTTTGCGCACCTGGACGCAACGACCAACCTCAGCCGGCAGATCGTGGAGCGTGGCATCTACCCTGCAGTCGATCCACTGGCCAGCTCTTCGCGTATTCTCGACCCGCGTATTGTTGGCGCCGAGCACTATGCGGTGGCGCGCGGCGTAAAGTCCATCTTGCAGCGCTATAAGGACCTCCAGGACATCATTGCGATTCTAGGTATCGAGGAACTCTCCGACGAAGACAAGCGCACCGTGGCGCGTGCCCGCAAGATCGAAAAGTTTCTCTCACAACCGATGTTCGTCGCCGCGCAATTCACCGGCCTCGAAGGAAAGTACGTGAAGATCGAAGACACGGTGCGTAGCTTCAAGGAAATCGTAGAAGGGAAGTACGACGACGTTCCCGAACAGGCGTTTTACATGGTCGGCACGATCGAGGAAGCCCTCGAAAAAGCCGAAAAAATGAAGGCGAGCGCGTAAGCTGAAATGATACCCGACGCCATTGAGCTGGTGATCGTCACGCCGGAGAAGCAATTGCTCCGGGAGAAGGTTTCCGACGTGCAGATGCCCGGCGAGAACGGCTATCTGGGTATTTTGCCGGGGCACGCGCCGCTCATGACGGAGTTGGGGATCGGCGAACTTAGCTATCACGATCCGAGTGGCAAGGAAACTGCGCATGTCGCCATTGTGCGCGGATTTGCCGAGGTGCTTCCGGACCGCGTGACCATCCTTGCGGAAACCGCAGAACGCGCGGAAGAGATCGACCTGCAACGGGCCAAGGACGCGCTGGCTCGCGCCGAAAAGCGCCTTGCCGCGAACGATCCAAATATCGATTGGGACCGTGCCAACATCGCTCTGCAACGCGCGCTGATCCGCATCCAGGTAGGCACCAAGAAGCGCAGCGCCCTCGTTCCGGGTGCCTGAAGCATCCACTATTGCCTCTCGCGCAACGTGGCGTGCGACTTCCATCGTACGTACGCATCTAATGGGATGAAACTGAGAGGACGATGGAACCCATAACGATGTACAGCACCGCGTGGTGCCCTGACTGCCGACGCGCCAAATCCTTCTTGAAGGAACGCGGAGTCACTTTTCGCGAAGTGAATATCGAAGAGGATCCAACCGGCGAAGAGATCGTCATTAAGGCTAACAATGGCCTGCGGAAAGTCCCAACGTTGGAGGTCGGCGGCCGATATTTTGCGTGTAGTCCCTTCGATGCGGAGCAGCTTGCCGAGGAACTCAACATCCCGCTGAATCCTTGAGCGTCGTAGAGGAGCAGGCTCCACCAGGCACCGTGTGCCGCGACTGTCTAAAGAAAATCCTTGTCGTGCGCGGCAATGGCTTCGGCTAACGTTGGATATTCGCTGCTCCTGCTTGGCGGTTCCTGCTCGATGAACAATTCTAAAAACTGTGTATCAAGATTGGAGGCTTGTTCGTCAGCAGCAGGCAAACGGTAAAAATCGGCACTCTGTACGCAATACCTCTTTGATTGCAGGGATTCAAAACAGCGGCAGCGGATGGCTGTGCTCCCGTCTAGTCTCTTCCAAATGTCAATAGCCCTGTATGAGTTCATCCTTATCTCACCGTGCGTGTCAGTCCAGGTTAGTTCAACGCGACGCCGCGGGCCCAGACTCCTGCTAAATGCAATCCTTCGTCGAGCAGCAAAATATCCGCGTCAGCCCCTACTCGCAGCGAGCCTTTTTTGAATTCGATGCCGAGCAAAGTTGCAGGATTTAGCGTAAGCATGAGCACGCCATTCGGAACCGAAATGCCCAGCGCCACGATATTTCGCAGTGCGCGGTCGAGCGTTAGCGTACTGCCTGCCAGAGTTCCTTCAGCGTTGCGGCAGACGCCACCGCTGACCGTTACTTCAAAACCGCCTAGCATGTACCTCCCGTCAGGCATCCCGGTTGCGGAGAGGCCGTCACTCACCAGAGTGACGTGCTCGGCTCCTTTGGCGAGGAGCAGCAGTTTCATGGCGGCTTCTTCAACGTGGATGCCGTCGGCTATCAATTCCGCATTGACCTCCCGCGTGGTGAGCACGGCGCCGATGACGCCGGGATCGCGGTGGGTAAACGGACGCATCGCGTTGTAGACATGGGTGGCGCTGTGCGCTCCACGGGCCATCGCTGCACGAGCCTGCTCGTAGGTTGCGTTCGTGTGCCCAATCGAAACGACCAGCCCAGCATCGCGCGCGGCATCAATGCAAGGAGCAGCGCCAAGAACTTCCGGCGCGATGGTCAGAATTCTGGCATTCCCGGCGGCGGCCTTGAGGAAGCGGCTGAGTGTTTCCGCCGACGGCAATTGGATCCACTCGGCGGGGTGGACGCCACGCCGTTCTTTGCTGATGAATGGCCCCTCGAAATGGATTCCCAGAACTTCCGCGCGTGGTTCATCGGTTTCGTGTTGCTGTGCAATGTACCCCGCGATTCCTTCGACCGCACGCAGCGTTTCGTCTGTACTGGCGGTCACCGTAGTGGCGACAATGGAGGTGGTGCCATATTCTGAGACTTTGCGGGTGACGGCACGCAGCGCGTCTCTCGATCCTTCCATGACGTCATGGCCACCGGCCCCGTGAATGTGCAAATCGATAAAGCCGGGAATGGCAGTTTTGTCGGTTGCGCGGATCTCCTGCGCCCCCGCCGGCAAGGCCATCCCCGAGCGAGGCCCGATGGCTTCAATAGAGCCTTCGCGGATGAGGATGCCAGCATCGTTAATTTCTGTCGTCGGAGTGAGCGCACGAGCAGCGTGAATGAGAAGGGTCGACATGGCAGCACAACATCGTAACGGAAATGCATCGCCGCACAAAACAAAACGGGCGCCCCAACCGTGGCGCCCGTCGTAATGAAATATGCAAAGATTTACTTGGTTGCAGCAGCAGCCATGTCGATGCTGGTCAACTTGAGGTTTTCGCCGTCCACGCTGCCCTTCACGGTAACGTGATGGCCGGCATGCGCGGCTACCTTGTCCTGCGCGTCGATAACGTAGATCTTCTTATCGGCGTCGTTCACGAACACGTACTTAGCGCCGTGCTCCTTGACGCACTTGGTGGTGCACTCGCCAGCCTTATCGTTGGCGCCTTTCACTCCGCACTGGCTATCCGAAATCCAGCCAGTCCAGGAGCCGTCGGCTGCCATGGTGAGCGCGCCCGCGAACAGAGTTGCTGCCATTGCTACTGCAAATCGTACTTTCATGATCTCCCCCTCCAGAAATCCACTGCGGTTTTTTGATTCCCTGGGCCGCCTTTAGCTTGGCACAGTGACGGCCCGGTGTCTAGACACTATCCAAGACTCAGCAGGGAGGATACTTATTCCCGGATGAGCGGCAACAAAAAAGGGAGGATCCTCTGGAATCCTCCCTATGTTGCTTTGTTCTCAAGGAGTTGAAGCCTACTCCTGAGGAACTCGCTTACTGCCCAGACGTCGCCGTGCTGGCCGAAGTCGCACCCGCGGACTTGGTGACGCTCAGGTAGCCCGTGGCGGTCGTCTTGGTAACTTTGTTGACCACCAGTTCCAGAGCCGAGCGGTTCCCGCCGGTGTAGAAGAAGATCGGCTCGTTCACGGAGCGGTCTTTCTTCTCGAAGCTGTTGTCGTCAGCCAGGACGTTGATGGTGTAACGGTTCTTCTTGGTGTTGGTGTCTTTCAACTCGATCTGGATGGAGCCGACTTTCGTGGCGCCGCCCTTGCGCTGCACGCTGAACTCGAAGTAATCGCGCTGGCCCATGCGGCGCAGTTGGTCGATTTCATCGTGGTTGCGCGCGATGAGCGTGCCCATTTCGCTGCGAGCCATTTGAATGCTGTTCTTGGCGGCATCCAGGTCGGTCTTCACGCCGTTGACGTCGCCGTTCAGCTTGTTGACGTCCTCACTGTTGGCCTTGGTGGCGAGTTCCGCTTTCACGGAAGTTGCCAGGCTGGTCACCTTCTGGTCGACCGCAGTGGTCGCATTCTTGTTCTGATTGCGCGCCGCGACAAGATCCGCATGCGTGACATTCAGTTTGTCGGTAACCACTTTCAGGTCGCTCTGCAATTCCTTGTTGATTTCGTCTTCCTTTGCCAGCCGTTGAGCCAACGAATCGTTCGACTTTTGTACCGATGCTTGCGTCGTTTGCTCAATGCTCTTGGCTTGGTTGAGTGCGCTCCAGCCCACTCCGAGGCTTAGCAGGGAGATACCGCCCAACAGTCCCACTGCCAGTCCAACCCATCGGGGTGTTCCGGTTGTGCTCGTGTTGGAAGATTCTAGAAAATCGCTCATATACTTCGTTTCTCCTTTTGGCTTTTGGCCCTGTGCGGTGGAAAGGAGCACCCGTTTCGCCAAAGGCATCTGGGGCGATTAGACTACGTAAACTATTAAAAGTAATAGGTTTAGCAGCATTCTGCCGGTGTGGGCAAAATAGTTCCATACGTACCAGTACTCGTAAAGTTTACGCAGTTGCCCCGCAAACCGTATAAATTGCCTTCGTTACTAATAGGAACGACTGCTGCAGAGAATCGGTGAATTTTGAGGTGGCAGAAAACAAATACACAACTTACCGACCCTATAAATATTGGGTTTTCAATGAGCTATAGAAAGTAGCGATTACGCGGCGCGGATGCCGGCTTCTGTCCCGGCGGTGCGTTCGGCACTAAAATAACGGTCCAAGGTGTTGATTGCGGCGTCCAAGACCAAATGGCAATCGGAGCAGGATTCCAGGTGGCGCTTGATTTCACCCTCGACGGACGAGGAGAGGCGACCCTCTAAGTACCAGCAAATCAAATGAATAGTGTCTTTACAGCTCATTTCCCCTGCCCCTCAGATCCTCAAAAGCGAGGATGCTGCCCATAGAAAGACGTGCAAGTCTCACACCAAACACTGGTATTCCTAAGCCGAGACAGTATCTGCCCGCGAATGAGAGGCTTAGCAGGGCGATTACAGTAAATTAGATGCTCCAAGCGGACGGTGAGTCTTGAAAAGATTACACGTGGAATGGTTGAAATGTGCAGAATCACGGGCTAGCTGCACCTTATCGCTGCGGAGTCACGGTCATCTCGCGAAGGGCCTGAATGCGCTTTTCGAGCGGTGGATGGGTGCTGAAGAGCGAGGACAATCCCCCGTTGCCGAACAGCGGCTTTACGATGCATAGAGCAGAGGTTGAAGGCGAAACGGAAGTTGTTGGAATGCGCTGATTGTACGCGCCCAACTTTTGCAGGGCGCTGATCAGGCCGTAAGGCTGGCCCACCATTCGCGCACCGGTTTCATCGGCGGAGTACTCGCGAGTGCGCGAAAGGAAGAGTTGCAGCATCAGGGCAGCGAAGGGCGCTAGGAAAATCATCAGCAGAGCGGCGAGCCCGCCGCCACCACGGTCGTCGTCGCGGTCTCTACCGTAACCGCCAAAAATCATGGCCCAGCGACCCATGGATGCGAGATAAGTGATGGCGCCCGCAATCGTCGCGGCGATGGAACTGGTAAGGATGTCGTAGTTGCGGACGTGAGAAAGCTCGTGGGCAATCACACCTTCGAGTTCTTCGTCATTCATCAACTCGAGCAGTCCTTGCGTGACGGCGACGGACGCGTGCTGAGGATTGCGGCCGGTGGCAAACGCGTTTGGCGCAGGTTCGGGAATCACGTAGAGCCTTGGCATGGGAAGGCGCGCCTTGGCGGCGAGGCGCCCCATCACTTCATAAAGTCTCGGCACTTGCTCGCGAGAAACTGGTTGCGCGCCGCTGGAGGCAAGCGCGATCTTGTCCGAGAAAAAATAGGAGATGCCGTTCATCACAACGGCGATAATCAACGCGATTTTGAGGCCGCTCTGGCCGCCGATGGCTCCGCCAGCGACCACCAGCAGCACGCTAAGGAGAATCAGCAAGAAGCCTGTTCTTAGGATTTTCATTTCGCTCTCATTCACCTAATTCAATTAGATTCCTGCAGCAACAACAGGTTGTTTGGCCTTGGCGCGCTCAAACTTCATCGCATCTTTCAGGCCGTCGCGGTCCACCCGCACATGATCGCCGGGCAATATCTTGCCTTCCAGAATCTGCAAGGCCAAAGGATCCTGAATCAGCCGCTGGATGGTTCGGCGCAGCGGCCGCGCACCATACGCAGGATCGTAGCCTTCCCGCAGCAACAATTCTTGCGCAGCCGGCGTCAGCTCCAAGGTAATTTGCCGTTCCTCCAGCAGCTTCTCCACGCTCTTCAGCAACAAGCCGACGATTTTCGCAAATTGCTCTTTGCCGAGCGGGTTGAAGATCACGATTTCGTCGATGCGGTTGATGAACTCCGGCCGGAACGAAGCGCGCAACGCTTCCATCGCCTCCTTTCGCGCCAGCTCCGGATCCTTGTTCGACAATTCAAAAATCGCCGTTGATCCTACGTTGCTGGTCATCACCATCACGGTGTTGCGGAAGTCCACGGTGCGGCCTTTGCCGTCCGTGAGCCGCCCGTCTTCGAGAATTTGCAGCAGCACGTTGAAGACATCCGGATGGGCTTTCTCGATTTCGTCAAACAAGACCACCGAATACGGATGACGCCGAACCTGTTCGGTGAGCTGGCCGCCCTCTTCATAGCCTACGTAGCCAGGAGGAGCGCCGATGAGCCGCGAAACGCTGTGCTTCTCCATGTACTCGCTCATGTCGATGCGGATCATCAGTTTTTCGTCGTCGAAGAGAAACTCCGCCAATGCCCGCGCGAGTTCCGTTTTTCCGACGCCGGTGGGGCCGAGAAAAATGAACGAGCCGATCGGCCGCTTGGTGTCGGAAAGACCAGCGCGGCTGCGGCGCACGGCATTAGAGACCCGGCCCAGCGCCTCATCCTGGCCGATAACGCGTTGCCGCAAACGTTCTTCCATGTGCACAAGCTTTTGCGCCTCGCCTTCCAGCAGCCGGCCTGCCGGAATTCCGGTCCACTTGCTGACCAGCTTGGCGATGTCTTCCTCGTCGACTTCTTCCTTCAGCATGGGCGCATCTTTTTGCACCGCGGAGAATCGTTCCTGCGCTTGCTTCAGGTCACGCTCGGCCGCGGCAATTTTGCCGTAGCGGATTTCGGCGACCTTGGCTAGTTCGCCGGCGCGCTCGTACTTCTGTTCTTCGGCTTTGAGCTGTTCAATCTGCTCTTTGAGCTTGCGGATTTTTCCGATGGCTTCTTTTTCGGCTTGCCAACGTGCCTTGCGCCCACTGGAGTCTTCCTTCAATACTGCCAATTCCTTTTCGATCTGCTTGCGGCGCTCCTTGGAGTGCGCGTCGCTCTCTTTCAAAAGCGCCTGGCGTTCGATTTCCAGCTGCATGATGCGCCGCTCGATTTCGTCAATCTCCACGGGCAGGGAATCAATCTGCATGCGCAGGCTGGCCGCCGCTTCATCGATTAAATCGATGGCTTTGTCTGGAAGAAAGCGATCGGAGATGTAGCGGTTGGAAAGAGTTGCGGCCGCGAGGATTGCCGCGTCCTTGATGCGCACGCCATGGTGCACTTCATAGCGTTCTTTCAGTCCACGAAGAATGGCGATGGTGTCTTCGACCGTCGGCTCGCTGACCAGCACTGGCTGGAACCGGCGTTCCAGAGCGGGATCCTTCTCGATGTATTTCTTGTATTCGTTGAGCGTCGTGGCGCCGATAGCGCGCAATTCGCCGCGCGCGAGCGCCGGTTTGAGCATGTTGGAGGCGTCCATAGCGCCTTCCGCCGCGCCTGCCCCGACTAGTGTGTGCAACTCGTCGATGAACAGAATGATTTGCCCTTCGTCTTGGGTGATTTCTTTCAAAACGGCTTTGAGGCGATCTTCAAATTCGCCGCGGAATTTTGCTCCCGCGACAAGCGCCGCCAAGTCCAAGGCAACCAGACGCTTGGTCTTTAAGACGTCGGGAACGTCGCCGGAAACAATGCGTTGCGCTAAGCCTTCGACAATCGCGGTCTTGCCCACGCCGGGCTCGCCGATCAGCACAGGGTTATTTTTCGTCCGGCGCGCCAGAATCTGCATCACGCGCCGAATCTCTTCATCACGCCCGATGACCGGGTCGAGCTTTGATTTGCGGGCCAGTTCCGTCAGGTCGCGGGCGTATTTTTCCAGTGACGCGTAGGTGGCTTCGGGATTCTGCGAAGTCACGCGCTGACTGCCGCGCACCCCGGCCAACGCCTGAAGAATTGCTTCGTGGGAAGCGCCCTGGCGCTTCAGCAACTGGCCAGCGGGATCGCGATCCTGCGCGGCGATTGCAAGGAAGAGATGCTCCGTCGAAACATACTCGTCTTTGAAGGTGTCCGCTTCCTTGAACGCGCGCTCCAGCACGTCGTTCAACGCCCGCCCCATGTGCTGCTGGCCAAAGCCCTGCACTTTTGGCAAACGGCCAATTTCCTTCTCAATTTCCTGTGACAGCGCTTCGCTGCGAGCACCTAGACGCGTGAGAAGCGATGGCACCACGCCGTCGGTTTGCGACACCAGCGCCGAAAGCAGATGAATGGGCTCAATCTGCTGGTTTTCATGGGTCGCGGCCACTTCCTGGGCGCGTTGCACAGCTTCTTGCGCCTTGACCGTCATCTTTTCAAATCGCAACATAACTTCCTCGCTCCATGTCTCTACTGTAGAAAAGGGGCTGGCACTCTCGCCAGCCCCTTAATTTACGCTTCCACTGCGGCGCTCGGCCAGTGCTACCTGCCAGCGGCAGCCGCGGCCACTGTGGGAGTCCCTAGATTGACCTTGATCTGCTTGGGCTTGGCTTCCTCGCGCTTCGGTATGCTCAGCGTCAGCACGCCGTTCTGGTAGTCAGCCGCAATCGCTTCCGAATTCACGGTGTTCGCCAGAGTGAAGCTGCGGGCGAAAGAGCCGTAGGAACGTTCCACGCGCAGATAGTTCTCCTCGTTCACTTTCTTCTCGAACTTGCGCTCACCACGAATCGTCAGGATGTTGTTCTCCACGCGGATGTCCAGATCCTTGGGATCGACTTCCGGGAGATCGGCCTTGACGACCAGTTCGTGCTCGGTTTCGTAGATGTCGACAGACGGCGCCCAAGCGGTGAGGCTGGATTCCTCACTGTTGCGCTCGAAGACGTCCTTGAACAGCCGATTGACTTGGTCCTGAAGGGAAGTAGCCCCGCGGAAGGGCTCCCATCGAGTAATCGTTCTCATTTTCAAAGCACCTCCTAAGGTGATTGTATGCGAATAATAAAATATGAGCGTAATATTGTCAAGTACAATTTGGAGATTCGATGAACTTCATGTAAGTTGTTTTCTATCAATGTAGTAGAGGTCCTTCAGAAGAAATTGACTGTTTGTGATGATTTCGCACAATGGTGCTCCGAGGGTGCCCTTGGGGGGCCAATTCGTTTGTTTTGCTTGTCTTAGCCGCTTTGCTGGTAGACTGCCGCTTCCCATGCGCTTGGACGAACTTGACTACCGTCTTCCGAGGGAGCAAATCGCGCAACGTCCCCTCGACCGGCGCGAGGCATCACGCCTGTTGCTCCTGAACCGCGGACATGGGGCTTTCGAGGATCACCAGTTCACCGAATTTCCCAGCCTTTTGCGAGGAGACGAACTTCTCGTCTTCAATAACGCGCGAGTGATTCCGGCGCGCTTGTTCGGGCGACGTGCCGGCGTGCATTCCCAGCCGGCTTCGCGAGCAACGAAAGCGGGGCACTTAACAGGGAGAGTCGAGATCTTTCTGGCCCGAGAACTCGATTCGGAGACATGGGAGGCGCTGGTTCGGCCGGGCCGCAAGATGCACGTTGGAGAGCGCGTGCTTTTCGGCGAGGGCGAACTCGAAGCCGAAGTCCTCTCGCGCGGTGAGCTTGGTCTAAGAACACTCAGGTTCGTTTCTCGCGATCAATGCACCATTGCACAGCATTTCGAGCGACTCGGTCACGTACCGCTTCCGCCCTACATCGAGCGCGCTGATGAGAGCTCTGACCGCGAGCGCTATCAAACTGTATTTGCAAAAAGACCAGGAGCGATCGCTGCGCCCACTGCCGGGCTGCACTTCTCTACCGAGATTTTGGAGAAGCTTCGCGCGCGAGGAGTGGAGAGTTGCGAGCTTACTTTGCATGTAGGCATCGGCACGTTTCAGCCAATTCACAGCGAAACACTCGAAGGCCACATGATGCACGCCGAAGGTTACGAGATCCCGGGAGGAACTGCGGAATGTATCCAGGTGGCGCGCGACGCTGGGAGGCCAATAGTAGCTGTCGGTACGACAGTAGTCCGAGCGCTCGAAGATGCCGCTTTGCGAGCGGCGGAAGCAGGTGCGGCGAAGCTCGTTCTCCCCGGGAAAGTGGATGCACGCTTATTCATCGTGCCGGGATTCCAATTTCGCGTGGTGCAAGGACTGCTAACGAACTTCCATTTGCCCCGCTCGACGCTGCTGGGGCTGGTGTGCGCGTTTGCAGGGCGTGAGCGGGTCCTGACGGCCTATCAGCATGCCGTCGCGGCAGGCTACCGCTTTTACAGTTACGGCGACTGCATGTTCATTCGCTAATTTGTGGGAGGAGGCGTTCGGTTATTCGATCTGATGATTCGGTGTCAGCGCAATAGGCAGAGAGGCGCCCGCTTCTTGAGCGGGCCACCCCTCTCTCGTCCCTTGGAAAGGAGCCACGAAATCTGCTTGCTTATTCACTGAAAACGAAAACGCGAGCCTGGCCAGCAAAGCGCACTTCCATGACTTTACCGGTTTCGCTGATGAGTACGGAATCATATTCGGACTTGGTGCTGCGGTCTTCCCAGCGGCCTTCGGATTCGGCAACGACTTCCTTGCCCTTCTGGACCGTGGCCTTGTTTCCATCGATCGCCAATCGGTATTCACCGGCCTTCAACTCGGCTTTACCGACTTTGGCGGTTTGCGAAATGTTGATGGTCTTGGTAAAAGGTTTCGCAAATGCCGGTACCGCCACTGCGATAGCGGCCAGCAAAGCCAGGCTGCGAACAAATGAATTCGTTTTCATGCGCGTCAATTTCCTTTCAACAGGATTCGAGTCAGCCGCACTGCAAGCTGCCATTGGCCGAGGGAGTTGACACGCGGAAGGCGGACGAGTACTCTCGCCCGTGAAGACACCTACTCTTCCTGGACTAACGGCCGGAAAGACTGCGTGTCATGACCCCGCGGCTGCCACCGCGGGGTTTTTCTGAATCTCGCCAAAGTACAGCCCGGAATTCAGCTGCACCCGTATAGACGAACTACCCTGGGCGAATGTTTCGTTACCCAATCAAAAAAAGATTGTGACCAATCGGAATAATTAGAGCTTGCGAGTTTGTTTGTTGCTGTTCAAGTGAATAAGATATCGCCCCTGCCTCAAAGATAGATAAAGAGTTCACATTTGTTCCAAACTATCTCGTTTCTGCCCCGTCGAAGCGGCTTGCCGCTCGTCCTTCCGTGCATCGGCGCGACGGTTCATTTATACTCATGGGCACTTTTCGGATACTACGAATGCGGATTCTTGTTCTCAGTGATTTGCACTCGAACGCGACTGCGCTCGACGCGGTCCTCGACGCGGCGCGCGACCGGTGGGACATTTCCGTCTGTCTTGGCGACGTCGTGGGCTACGGTCCCGATCCCAATGAAGTCACGGCGCGGTTGTGCGAGATGGGGACGCAGACCATTCGCGGGAATCATGACAAAGCAGTCACCGGATTGATGCCTACGGAAGATTTCAATCCCGTCGCGAAAGCAGCGGTGGATTGGACGCGCGCCCAGCTCAAGCCCGAACACCTCGCCTGGTTATCGGCTTTGCCCCAGGGGCCAGTGGCGACGGATGGCATCGTGCTGGTCCACGGTGCGTTTCAAGATGAAGACGAATACGTCTTCACTCCAGCGCAGGCACTGGATGGACTTCTTGACTCGACCGCCGAAGTCACGTTCTTCGGACACACGCATCATCAGGGCGGGTTCTCCTACCAGGACTCGCAGCTTGAGGTCCTCCAGATTCGGCCGCGTGCCAGCGAATCGTTTGCGGCGCTGCGCGTTGAGTTACCCCGCCGCTACCTTCTGAATCCCGGTTCGATCGGGCAGCCGCGTGACGGCGATCCGCGCGCCGGCTTTGCTATTGCCGATCTGGAGCACCAGGTCATCGAGTTTTGGCGCGTGCCGTACGATATTTCCGTGGTCCAAGAGCGCATGCGCGCCGCCCACCTTCCGGAGCCGCTGGTGCAACGACTTGTCGTTGGCCGTTGAAGAGACCGAATTACTTGCAACTCAACACATCTTAGAAAATATAGTCCATCTAGTACGTATCTTATTTATACTATACTCGTGGAATTCGCGGCCGAATTGCAAGCCAGCCTGCAGGAGTTCACTGCCTCCGGCATTGTGGAAGTGCGCGAAAACGGCGGATGCGTGGCGCCTTTCTTGGGAATGTCCTGGAAGTGCGCGGTGAGGGTGAAAAGCCGCTTTTGCAACCTGTGGCCGGAGCAGCTCAATCTCACGCGTCGTGTTCTGGCAATCACCGATCATTCCGAGCAGCGGCTGGCGCTAGCCGTAGAGCGCTTCGGCCGTTCTAAGCCCGCCAGGCTCGAGTTCATTCGGAGGGAATTCGAGCGCGACGCACGCGAACTTTCACGCGAAGAATTCCGCGAACGCCTCATTCACCTTCTTGCAGAACAGTTTCAACGCTTCGCTTGATTCTTCCTAAAAATAGTTGCAGCACCGTAGCGCACCGGCTCGCCGCGCTCGATCCTCAGCTGCCATTTGAGGTGTACGAGCATGATCCGGCGCTGGAGATTCTGGAGAAAATTGATCCGCGGCGGGCAGGCAACTTGAATACGTGGCTCGTGCCGTACCGGGAGTCGGAGTCGCTGCTCAATCAGGCGCGGCAGGCATGGGATCCCATCGTGGCAATGGCGCCGCAGGCCGTGACTCTGCATCCCGCAGCGCAATCCCGGGAAGTGTGGCTGCGATTTCGCGGCCTTCCATTCGCGCGTTGGGATGATGGACGAGTTTTTCTTGGAGGCACTGATGCCCGCCAGGAACTCACTTCTGCTTCACGTCCCAAGTTGAAGCATCTTCTTCACGAACTGGAAGTCTATCGCCACCCGCTAGCCAACGACACACGCCATTCTCGGTACCGCGCACAGCCGGAGCGTTGGCTGGAATCCATTGTTCGCGAAGACGTAACGCGAGTGGATGCCATGCTCGACCAGCGATTTGTCTACGCGCAGGTATTTGCCAATGCGCGAGGAGAACACGGCATTCTCGATCTCCTCGCCGTGACGCGTTCGGGGCGGCTGGCGATCATCGAGCTAAAGGCCACCGAGCACATTCATTTGCCATTACAAGCAGCCGACTATTGGCTGCGTGTCCGGCGGCAGTTGCAAAGCGGAGAGATCGCCCGCTATGGATACTTTCTGGGCGTCGAATTGCAGCTAGCTGCGCCGGGGCTTACGCGTGGTCATGCGCCAGTAACCGGGAGCGACGGATCTTCCCATATCGGTAATCGCGCTGACTTCCCCACTGTTTTCCCTTGAACCAAACTTTTCTGCGCGAGAGCGCCAAGCCGCAGGTAGAATATCTGCCCCAGCAGACTGGGACCTAACTGTGCAACCGACAAACTTTGCAGTCTCCATTCGTCACGCAGGCCCGATTTCTCTACTAGACGTTTCGGGGCGATTGACTTGCTTTGAGATCGGCGCACTTCGCGAGTCCATTTCGCGGCTGCTCAAACAAGGCCGAAAAAACATCGTCCTGAATCTGAGCGAGCTTCAGTATTTGGATAGCTCCGGAATCGGCGAGCTCGCAAGGATGTATGTCTCAGTAGTGAAAGAGAGCGGCCAGATGAAAGTGGTAGGTTTATCGCCGAAAGTGGAAGAGATTTTGAAAATCACGCAGCTCTACCATGTCTTCCCGGAATTTCCGAGCGAAGAAGAGGCCCTGGAGAGTTTTCCTGAATCCAACCGCAAAGACCTGGCGTAAATCACGATCCGCGGAAAAGTGCCCTTAAAAGGAGAGAAGCGGCTAAGGCTTTTGCCTTAACCGCCTCCCGGGGTGTGTCCTCGAAGTGGTATTGATGTATTAGATGGTTTCCAGCGAAAAAGGTTTCCTCTCCATCTAACTTTTTTCAAAAAATCGATTTAGCAGCGTAAATATCAGTAAAACAAATACTTACGCCACCGTTCGTCGCGGTGCCCGATCAGCCGCATCAGCTGCCGGGAGGTATGAAGAGTAAAAGGCCGGGGTCTGCGCGCCAGCTTGAACCCCGCTTCTTCGGGGGTCCGGTCGCCCTTTCTGTTGTTGCACCGGTAGCAGCAGGCCACCAGATTTTCCCAGGTGGAACGTCCGCCCCGCGACCGTGGTACAACGTGGTCCAGCGTCAATTCCGAACTCGGAAACACCCGCACGCAAAACTGACATGTATTGCGATCCCGAAGCAGAATATTTTTGCGCGAAAGCGCCCGGCTCTGCTGCGGAATATGCCGGTAGGCCAGCAAGCGAATAACGGACGGCACTTTATGCGCGTGCGCAGCGGAATGCACTTCGGTGTTGTGCATTTCTTCGGCCTGCGCCACGCCCTTCAGCATTAAGACCATGGCGCGCCGCACGGCTGTCACGTTAATCGGCTCGTATGTCGCGTTCAGCACCAGTACTGGCTCCTGCATCAAAGATGCACGGCGCGTCGAGAGCAAGTTGTGGGATCTACTGCCTGTGGGACCTTCGGACCCGGGCGCGACCTCGCCCGATGCTTCAGGGGTATAGCGCCCCCGGGAATCCACCGACATGTGCCGGTTTGCGCCCATCGCGCCTTCTTCCTACCTATCTTACCACGCTACGGAGCTGGGCAAGGGGTTTCTAATGGCCCGCGCCACGGTGACCGCTACTACCGACTTGGCCCCCGCGTCGCGAAACGCCCGTGCACAGGCATCTAGCGTCGCTCCAGTCGTCAATACATCATCTACCAGTAAGACGCGTAAATTGTCAACTTGGCTGCCTGGACGTGTGGCAAAAGCGCCACGGACGGACTCCCAGCGTTCCTCCAAGCTCAGGAGGTGCTTGTCTGCCCGAGCCCGTAGGCGCGTTAGCAATACCGCTTTATGCGGCAATCGCAGCCTTTTTGCCAACGATCTGGAGAGTAGCGCGGCCTGATTGTAGCCACGCTCCCGTTCGCGTTGGCGATGCAGGGGTACTGGGACCACGACATCGGCGGCCAATGCGTCTGGCTCCGTCTTTACTAACTCCGCCAGCCGCTCAGCAAACCATGTGCCCAGCGGCTCGATCTGCTCGAATTTTAACAATAGAATCGCCCGGACCACCGAGCCTTCATACACTGCGAAGCTACGCGCTCTTTCGAAAGCGTACGTTTTTTCCTTGCACGCAGGGCGGAGAAGTGGTTCCCCCTCCCTCCGCGACAATCCGGGCAGCGGCCGCCCACAAATTTCGCAAACAATGCTGGGCAAGCGCTCCAACGACGAGTGGCACCCTTCGCAAAATGGAACGCGGCTCGCACTCGTCAGCAATTCGTCGCAAATCCGGCACCCGGTAGGAAAAAATACGCTGACGATTGCGTCGCTAACTTCCGAGAGCATTTCGCGCACACCACGCCCGCAGCCTTCTGCGGCGCTTTTGGATGAGCTTACACCCGCCATGCCAGCAGCAATCTACTCTTTTTCTAATTTTAATTAAAGAGGAAGCTAACATCACAGTAATCGGCGTTAGGGCCTTTGCCCGCTGGTCTGAACTTTGTCCTGAGCGGAGTTGAAAAGGCCCGGCGTTTTCACGCCGTTGCTCTCATTACCCCAACAATCCCTGCTCCATTTTTTCCTGGCACGCGATGCAATGCTTCGCCCAAGGCACCGCTTCCAGCCGCTTTTGCTGCAACTCTTCCTGGCAATTCGCGCACACACCATATTCATCGGCCTGGATGCGCTTCAGCGCGGCGTCGATCATGTTCAGGACCGTGCGGTCGGTATTGGTCATCCCAAACAGAAATTCCTTGGTATAGGAGTTCGCCGCCTTGTCCGCCAGGTCCACTGTCGGATCGTCGTCCGCAGTCCGACCTTCTTCCTGCGTTCGCGCGATGGTTTTCGTCAACTCTTCCCGCCGCGCCAATAATTTCTTCTTGTAGTATTCCAGCCTTTTCTTGTCCATGCCTACCTTGACCTTGTCCGAGCCCATGTTCGTGTTTTGGGGCATGCACTCATGTGCACGCCGTTGCTCCAATTTCATCACGACCCCGCCTCACTATGCGTTCCGCGGGACCATCTAAAAACTCCGTAGTGTAGGCCGACTGAACATCCATGTCAAGGAGAGGCCTGCTTTGTGCAGTGAATCAGTTTCCGATTGCCAGGTGATCGGGCACTATCCGGGTCGCGGAAGAAATCCGTGCGATACTGCAATATCCATGTTGTGGCCGAGCCGTAGAAAAACAGAGCAACGGAATGCTGTTTGCATTCAGAAGCACACAGCACTGTGCGACGCAGTGCTGCGCTCCGACTATCCCGCCATGCGACATACCATCGCCGCAGGAACAGATCTGAACGAATTTGACGATTTCAGAATGACGCCGCTTCTTTGGGCAAGAGGCGACATTGATGTGGTCAGGATGCTATTGGAGAACGAAGCTGACCCGAATGTGAGGCCGAATCCTAGCGATTCACCACTCTGGAGCGCTGAGGACGATTTCGGAATGGCGGATATTGCCGCACTGCTCAGGTCTTACAGAGCGACCAAGTAAAGCCTTGCACTGTGTTTGGGCTCAAGGTATGCCGCAAACTGGGTCAGCATCCATTCACGGCACGAGCGGCACGACCAACGAGGAAGGATGCGCCTTATCGTGATAAATCACGTTTGTCGCTTTAACCATCCGCGTTGCGCGCGCTTGCTCTTCTCCAGTGTTGAGGTTTCTGTCGAAGCGCGGAAAATTGCTGCTGGAGACTTCCAGCCGGAGCTTGTGCCCTGAGAGAAACACATTGCTCGTTGACCACAGGTCCACGGTGATGTGATACGTCTCTCCCGGATTCGCCAGTTCCGGTTTCTCCTGCGAATTCCGATAGCGCATCCGCAAAATCCCGCTGGTCAAATTCTGCGAAAATCCATTCGGCCAAACGTCCACGAGCATCCCCGTGAAGTCCGTATCCACCGCCGAGCTGCTCACGTACAAATCCAGGGAGACCGGCCCGGTTACCTCAGTGTCCTTCGCAAACGCCGACGTCGTATAAATCAGCACGTCGCTGCGCGCCTCCGCTGGCCGCTGGTCTTGCGGACCAATGCCCGTCGGCAGCGCCCCGCAGCAAAGTGGCCCGCCGATCGTCGGCGCCGCGTCGCTCGGATCGTAAACGTACTGATCGGCCTTCTCCTCCGCGGGAGCCGTCGTGCTCAGCGTTCCGTTGCCTGCTTGCCCCGGACCGCTGGGGATATTTCCGTTCGCCGCCCCCGCCGAATGCAGGTAATACTTCGTGTTTTTCACGCGCGCCACCGGCCAATCGTCTTCATCACGCCATTCATTTTTCCCCATCACGAAAATCTTCACCGGCTTTTCTTTCTCGATTCCGTTCGCTTCTCCCTTGAGCAGCCAGTCATACCACCGCAGCGTCAGCTCGTCGCCATCGATTGGCAGTTTCTCTCCAAAATCCACACCGCCGACTTTTTTGCTGTCCCAACCTCCTGCATGTCCCCCGACATACACAAGCAGCCGCTGCCCTTTGCGCGCCGCTTCGGTGCCGGCTTCCGTCTTCAGCCGCGCGTAATTCTTCAGCGTGCCGCCAAGAAAAATGTCGTACCACGCACCCAGATGGAACACAGGCACTTGAATCTGCGCGTAGTGGTCCTCGATGGAAATCTGCTTCCAGTACGCATCGAAATTCGGATGCGCCAACCAATCCTTGAAGTACGGCGCGATCCCATCTCCCGAAGGCGGTTCCAGCACCGGGTACGAAATCAGCGGCAGCACCTTGCTCCCGCCCAGCGGATCGTATTTTTGTTCCGCCCGCCGCCGCATGGTATTTTCCGCCAATCCGCTCGCCCACGATTCGTTGAACCACTGCTCGAACGCCCCGCCCTGATAGGTCCACCCATCGTGGTAGTTCGACGCGGTCACGTTCGGGCAAATCCCCGCCAGGTGCGGGGGCTTCGCCAGGGCTGCCAGGAATTGCGTCGCGCCCACATACGACCCGCCGAACATTCCCACCTTCCCATTCGAATAGGGCAACGCGGCCGCCCACTCCACCGTGTCGTATCCGTCCTGCGACTCATTTTTGAAGGTGTACCATTCCCCCTCTGACTCAAATCGCCCGCGCACGTCCTGCGCAATCACCACGTAACCACGCGCCGCCCCCTTCATCCCAAAATTCGTCTCATTCCTCTTGTCATACGGCGTGCGCACCAACAGCACCGGGAATTTTCCCTCCGCCTTCGGCCGGTAAACATCCGCACGAAGCGTCACCCCATCGCGCATCTTGGCGGCCACGTTGCGTTCCACTGTAACTTCATGGTTTTCCGCGGCCATCACGGCCTGCGAAAAATGACACGCACGCGCCACAAGCAAAAAGGAAATTAAAGCGATTCTCCCAGCCAGTTTGCGCTCGCTCTTTCGTTTCATCTCCATGCGCTGCCTCCCCGGTCTACACCTTACTCGCCCTTGCGAGTTGTGCAGCCTAGGCTCACACGCCACCGCTGTCAAGGCCAGCTTCTCCTTCAGCAAGTGGGACAGGTTACCTGAAGAGCAATCGCGCGTTCAGAGCCCTGCAAACTGCTCAACTCGCATGCTAACTTCAGTATGGGTTCATTCATCTCGACCGCGTTTGGTCGCACGAACTTCCAATCGACCAAACATAATCTGACTCAACGATTCTCTTTGACGAATGCGCAAATTTTTCAACGATCTGAGTATCCGCAGCAAGCTCATCCTCTTGATCGGCGGCACGGTCTGCGCCCTGACGGCTGGCGTCATGACCATTGTGTGGGTTCAGAGTATGCGGCAGGTTCGCTCCATCGTTCGGGATCAGCTTGACGCCAGCCGCCAGCTCTTCGCCGTCGCGGAGCGCAGCCACTTCCAGACGCATGTCTATAAAGCCACCACATTCGCCGGATCAGCTGACGTCATTCACGCCCTTGAACGTCACGACCGCGCTGCCGCCTGCGCGTACCTCTCCCGGCTACTAAGTGCAACGCATGTTGCCTCCCGCGACGACCATGATCTCGACTACGTTTCGATCCGCTTTCCGGACGGATCGCCGCTCGCATTCGCGGTCCAGCACCATCCCGTCTGCGATCCGGAAATTCTTTCCTGGCGACTTGCCGATGTGCGGGAAGCTCTGTCCGGCACTCCAGAGATCACCACATGGACTGGTCCTGATAAGGCCGTTTATCGCATCTTTTCCGCCCCTGTTCCGGGGCCGACTGGTCCCGTTGGCTTCCTCAACGTTGGTTTTGAAGAAGACGACGGTCTCGCGATCGACGCCAAACTTCGGGCGGGCGTTGATTTCGTCTCCTGGCAAGAGGACGACCGCTACCACGCACGCATCCTCGGCATCAGCGATCCCAACCTGCGCGCTCCGCTCACCGCCGTCCTAGGCAAACAGCCCGATCTCCGCCACCCTTTCGACTTTCGTACCGGCAGCGGCGAATACGAAGTGGAGGAAGTTCTCGTCGCGGACACCGGTATGGTCGAGCGTAATCCCGCCGGAATGCATATCGCTCTTGTGGAGTCTGTCACGGAACGCATGAAGCCCTTCCGCATCCTTGAAGAGTATCTAGCCGGGATCGCCCTGGGCGCTCTCGTTCTCGGAATTGGTTTGGGTTTCCTATTCTCCGGGCCGATTTCCGCGCCGCTCATCAATCTCGCCGGCGCCGCCCGGCAGATCGAGCAGGGCAAGTACGAGGTGATCGATCAGCTCCGCCTCAGTCACGCCGGCCGCCTCGACGCCGCCGACGAAATCGGCGACCTTTCCCGTGCGTTCATTGACATGGCCGGCGGCCTCCAACAGCGTTTCGCTATGTCCAAATACATGTCGCGTAGCGCTTACCAGATGCTGGAGCAAAGCGGCAGCGCGCAGCCCGCGGGCGAACGCAAATGGCTTGCGCTTGTTTTTTCCGATATGCGCGGCTTCACGGCCTTCTCCGGGGACCGCGATCCCGAGATCGTCATCCAGCGACTAAATGAAATCCTCGGCACTGAAGCGGATGTGGTCCGCCACCACGGAGGGGACGTTGACAAGTTTGTAGGCGACGCAATGTTTGCCTGGTTTTCCGGCCCAGACCGTTGCAAACGTGCTGTCGCCGCCGCCGCGGAAATCATTGCCGAGATCGACAGTCGTTTTGGTGGAAAAACTGGCACGGAGCTTGGCTTTGGCATTCATGTCGGCGAGGTCATCGTCGGCAGCATGGGCGGCCAAGACCGCCGCGACTATACGGCCATCGGGCGCAGCGTCAACCTTGCCGCGCGCCTCTGCTCCGCTGCCCACGCCCGGCAGATTCTTGTTTCCCAAGCCGTCGCCACCGAACTTGAAGGCGCACTTCCGCTCAATCCGCTTCCTGCCATCTCCGCCAAAGGCTTCGCCGAACCCGTCCGGGTCTTCGAAGTCGCCCTTACGCCCGCGCGCCACCCCGCCGACAAACTCGTCTCCCAATCCTCTTGAAGCTGGCCGCTCTTCTCTAGGATCTTGTAACGGCGAGTTTAGCTCGCCAGTCTTTAGCCTTCTGTGGGGAAATAACCTGAGGCCGCCCGCTACCAAATTCCATTTTTAATTTTCCAATTTCTAACTCACGAAGCCGCCGCCGAATTCATCCGCCCGCCTCCCTGAGCCAGCCGGTCATACTCTCTGCCAGACTCCTCCGGCAACAGCACCCAAAGCGTGTAAATCCCCAGAGCCGTCCCCAGCGGAAAACGCAGCAGCCCCAGGAACCCAATCACCAGCCCAAGCGTTCGCGCCCACGGTTGGCGCTCGAGGAGCCCCCAAGCCAGAACCAGGTGCAGTACTCCAAAGAGCCCCAGAAAAACGCCCAGCGAGAAAAGCCCGCCGAAGAACGGAATATCCAATCCCCATCTGCCCCCAAAAGGCCACCCCATGCCGCGCCCCCAACCCCGCATAAATGGAAGGAACATTGTTCCAAAAATTGTCATCCAGGCAACTCCCATCAGCCGCAAAACCCCGTTGATCGCCCAGAGCACCGCCAAACTCCGCACATGCCGCTGCACGCGCCCATCTCCTCGCGCACCCGCTGCTCCGCCGTAAGCTCCAGTAGAACCAGAGGTTTGCCTCACGTTCTGCCCCGCCGCAGGAGCCGCAGCCCCTCCTATAATCGTCTTTCCACAATTCGCGCAGAATTGAGCACCCGTGCTGAGCTGTGTACCACATCGATCGCAATACATGGTCCACCCCCTGCCAAATAATACGCCCCACCCTCGCAATTGTTCCATCTGTCCTAGGCAAAATACATGAGTCAGAAATACATGCTTTACCTGATAGAAAGATTTTCCCCTGCATATTACTAGCCTGTACCGGTGGGTTCTCGGGATTTCGGAAACAAATGGCTTGGGGGCCCTGCATTAAGTGCTGTGATGCAGGCCGCTCCGGTCGCGCGAAACCAGTTGACAAGTAACTTCTCCAGGAGCATTTTGCCGTCTGGGGAACCGTCCGGCGGAAACCGCGGTTGCTGAATTTCGAAGCATGGGGGAGACCATGAAGAAGGCATTCCGTAAGAGCGTTGTTGTGTTTCTCATGATCTTGGGAATTTCAGGAATCCTGCTCGCACAATCGGACCTTGGAAGGATTTCAGGTTTTATCAAAGACCCATCAGGAGCCACGGTTGCGGCTGCCAAGGTGACGGTCCGAAGCAACGCCGGCGTTGAACGCCAGACCACGACAAATGAATCGGGCTATTATGTGATCACGAATGTGCCGCCCGGCCTCTACACCATGGTCGCAGAGGCAACTGGTTTCCAAAAATACCAGACTACAAACAACAAGCTCGATCCCAGCGCCGACCTGGTCATCGATGCGAATCTCGCTGTGGGCGCGGCCACGCAAACCGTTGAGGTTTCCGCATCGACAGTGCAATTGCAAACGGAATCCGCATCAGTCCAAAAGGTGGTAACCCGCGAGCAAATTGACTCTCTTGAGTTGAATGGGCGCAACCCGATTTGGCTTGCCGCCTTGGTTCCAGGTGCTCGCGGTACCACCCTGGCAAACCTCAACTTCGGTTTCACCCAGGGTCCGGCGAATTTTAACGGCTCTCGCAATCCCGAGAATTTGATTACGTTTGACGGCGCTCCGGCGACCCGCACGCGGTCCAATGGCACCAGTCTAGGCGCCGCGGATGTGGATTCCACTCAGGAAGTCCAAATTCTTACCAGCAACTATTCCCCCGAGTACGGCCGCACTTCCGGGGCCCAGATCCGTTTTACCACCAAGACAGGTACGAGCCAGTTCCACGGCGCCACCTACGAGTATCTGCGCAATACCGCCCTCAACGCGAACACTTGGGCTCGCAATGCCAACCTCAACGGCCTTACGTCGTCTGCGGCGCCGGTTCACTACAACCAGTTTGGATACAACGTCGGGGGCCCTATTTATATTCCTGGCAAATTCAATACCAGCAAGAGCAAGATTTTCTTTTACCTGGGGCAGGAATGGCTGAAATACCACTTTCAGGAATCTGGCTCTTCTGTCGGATCGGCTGGATTGCTGTTAGTTCCCTCGGTCAAAATGCGGCAAGGTGATTTTAGCGAATTGCTGGACCCGAATAACCCTTTCGTCACGCGAAGAAATGCAGCAGGCGCTAAGATTCCTGTGTACGTCGCGGATCCCGTGTCGCCCGCGTCCTCTCAGTGCGGGAAAGAAATCCCCGCTGGGTCTGGAATCATCAGCACAAGTGGATGTATGCAGGACCTCTCACAGGCGACTCCCAGCAATCCCCAAGGTTTCAACATCATTCCGGTCAACAGGCTCAGTACGGATGGAATCGGAATCCTCAATATGTGGCCGGTCCCGAATACGTTTCTCGGGGGCGGCAACTGGTTTGCCGCCAAATTGCACACTATCGATCAGCGCAAGGACACTGGCGCCGTCGACGTGAACATCAACGACAAGCAACGGCTGCGATTCCGCCTCACCAACTACACCTATCTCGAATATCAGCCGCTAGACGGCAATACCGACAGGACACCCAAATTCTTTAATCGTCCTAATAAGACCGGTTCGCTCAACCACGTCTGGACCATCAGTCCCAACAAAGTGAACGAGCTTCTCGTGACCGCCAGCGAAGACATCGTGAAAATCCCTGTGGATACCAAGAATTTTTACGATCGCACCCAAGCCTGCGCGGGCTCGACCGTGCCTTGCGGTTTTTACCAATACATATTCCCCGTAAGCCAGAAACTGCTCCCAAACCGCATACCCACGGTGAACTTGTCCAGCTTCTCTACACTGAGCGGCGGGCCGTACCCCTCGCATTCTGCCGGCCCCATCTACGACGCATCTGATAGCTTCACCTGGATCAAAAGCAACCACACCCTCAAGTTTGGTTTCCTCTGGGAGCGCTCCGGCGAAAATGACAACGACGAAATCAACGTGCAGGCCTGTCCCACCTGCACGAACAACCAGAACGGTCAATTCTCGTTTACCGACAAGCGGACCGGGGGAACGGGCGTGGCCGTCGCCAACGCCGCTCTGGGACTGTATGACAGCTACTCGGAAATCGGACACCGCGCCTACACCATCTTTCGCGCCAACATGTATGAGAGCTTCGCTCAGGATTCCTGGAAGTTCCGCCAGAATCTGACCTTTACTTATGGTCTCCGCTACACGGTCATCGCCCCTTACCATGCACTGTGGGGAAACATGATTTTGTTTGACCCCAGGTTTTACGATCAAACCAAAGCGGTGACCGTCGATCCTGTTACCGGCCTTGTCGTCGGCACCATCGATCCGAAGACTGGTCTTGTCCTCGGCACTGGCGCCGACACCCTTAACGGCATGGTGATTCCTGGCAGCGGCTTCCCCTCTTCCGCAAAAAACCACTTTCCGGAAGCCGATCCCAGCCAGTTCGACTTCAGCCGCCTGTTCCACAACGTCCCTAACCATTATTCAGACATCCAGTGGGGCGATATTCAGCCCCGGGCGGGGTTTGCCTATGAACTAGGCCGTAAGACCGTGATCCGTGCCGGCGCGGGGCGCTTCGTCACACGACTGGGGGTAAGCGACTCCATCTTTCTAGGAGGAAATCCGCCGTTCCAGCCGAACGCCAGTGTGGCCAATGGCGTTGTTGACGCCTTGGGCCCAGGGATTGGCGGTAACACCGCTTTGGTGGTGACCACTCAGAGCAAGGCCTTTAAGAATCCCGAAGCCTGGGCGTGGAATGTCACCGTCGAGCGCGAGACGTTTTGGAAATCTCTCTTGAGCATCGGCTACGTGGCGCGGCGTGGCGTTCATTTGCAACGGGAGTCGGATATCAACCAGCCCACCACTGCTGTTGTGACCAATCCGGCCAACGCTGGCGTCAACCTCAACGCGCTGCGGCCCTTCAAAGGTTTCGGCTCCATCCGCGAAACAGATAACGTTGCCAATTCCATCTACAATTCGCTCCAAATCGCTTGGAACCGCCGTTTTGCCGACGGTCTCCAGTTTGGCGTTTCCTATACGTTGTCCAAGAGCATGGATGACGGTTCGAACCAGCGCGACGTCATTCCCAATACTTACGACCCGAAGATGCTTTGGGGGCCATCCGAGTTCGACGCCCGGCACATCCTGGTGTTTAGCTATCTCTACGACGTGCCCATTTTCAAGAACCGCTCGAACTTAAGCGGCAAGCTGCTCGGGGGATGGCAGATCAGCGGCGTCACGCAGTTTCAGACCGGCCAGCCTTGTGGCGCGGCTCACGCCAGCGACTATGCCGGTGTGGGACTCGATTCCAATTTCGGCTGTGGCGTCAACGGTCAATATTGGAATGTAAACGGCACTCCACGGATTGTCGGGACTTTCGGAAGTGCTGGTCAGTGGTTCGCGACGAAAAATCCTGACGGTTCCTCAATTTTTACCCAGCCTCCGGCAGGGACATTCAGTACCCAGCGTGTGCGAGACCTCATCTATCAGCCTGGATTCCAGAACTGGAATCTCGGTCTATTCAAGTCTTTCCTCATCGACGAGCAAAGAGGACTCCAGTTCCGTGCCGAGGCCTTCAACTTCATCAACCACCCAAATTGGGGCGGGGGGAGCGGCGGCGGTGTGAACTTCGATCCGACTAGTTCGAATTTTGGAAAGGTCACCACCAAGGGAGGCGGTGTCGGTGGCGGCGAGCGTAATTTGCAGCTTTCGCTCCGCTTCTATTTCTGAAGCCATTCCGGGCTTCGAAGAGGGCAATGGGCCTGCGATGAGACTCTCTTGAATTCTCGGAGAGCGCTTCCAATTCTGCCCTTCGACGAGTCTGAAGTCACGAACGAAGAGCCATAACTTACCGTCGTTACCACGCAGTTGACTTTCTTCCTCAACTCATCACAAATGGTCCTTCCGATGGAGGCCACTTTTTCGGACGAGACCACCCATGAACATCCTCGACCTCATTGTCGGCAAGCCCATTAAGACCAGTGATGAGCGCGCCGAACAAATCGGCATCCGCGAAGGCGTTCCCATCTTCGGGCTGGACGGACTCAGCTCCGCCGCGTACGGCCCGGAAGCCGCCCTCAGCCTGCTAATTCCGCTGGGCTTGCTCGGCGTCCAATACATTGTCCCCATCAGCGCGGCCATTATCACTCTGCTGGTCATCGTCTACTTTTCTTATCGCCAGACCATCGCCGCTTATCCAAGCGGCGGGGGCTCCTATACCGTCGCGCGTTTTAACCTGGGTTCCTCGGCCGGGCTCCTCGCGGCGGCTGCTTTGCTTACCGACTACATTCTGACTGCGGCAGTGGGGATTTCCGCCGGGGTCGGTGCGCTTGTCTCCGCGGTCCCTTCTTTGCAGCAGTACACCGTCTCGCTGTGCGTTGGAATTTTGATCGTGATCACCATTCTGAATCTGCGCGGCGTGCGCGACGCGGGCGTGGCCTTCATGGTGCCGACGTATCTCTTCGTCGCCACGCTGCTCATCACCATCGGCGGCGGACTTGTGCGTGTGGCTCTCAGCGGCGGCCATCCCGTCCCCGTCACGCCGCTGCCGCCTCCGCCAGCCATCACCGAAGCCGTCACGTTCTGGCTTTTGCTAAAGGTGTTCGCCAGCGGCTGCACCGCGCTCACCGGAGTCGAAGCCGTCAGCAACGGCGTAAAGGCTTTTCGCGAACCCGCTGTAAAAAACGCGCAGCGCACTCTGACGGTCATCATTTTTCTATTGGCTGTTCTGCTGGCGGGAATTTCCTATCTGGTCAAAGTCTACGGCATTGCGGCAACCGACCCCGGTCAACCTGGCTATCAGAGCCTGCTCTCCATGCTCATCGCCGCGGTCTTCGGCAAAGGAGTTTTTTACTACGTCACAATTGCCGCGATTCTATTCGTCCTGTCTCTCTCCGCGAACACTGCCTTCGCTGATTTTCCGCGTCTCTGCCGCGCTATTTCCCAGAACAATTATCTGCCGCATGCTTTCGGCTATCGCGGCCGCCGCTTGGTCTATACCTACGGAATCGTTGTTCTTGCGCTCCTCACTTGCTTCCTACTCATTGTGTTTGGGGGAGTCACGGACAGGTTGATCCCCCTGTACGCCGTGGGAGCATTCCTGGCTTTCACACTTTCGCAGTTCGGCATGGTCGTGCACTGGCGGAAAAACCGGGGCCCGCATTGGCTGAAGAGCGCCCTCGTTAATGGACTCGGGGGATTCGTCACCGCCGTGACGGTCATCGTTGTTCTTGTCGCGAAATTCGCCGAAGGCGCCTGGATCACCGTCATTTTTATTCCGTTCCTGATCTTCTTCTTTTACGTCGTGCGCCGCCACTATCATATGGTTAGTGTCGAAACCAGCTGTCCCGGGCCCGTCGCTCTTGCGAACGAAGCCGTGCATCCCATCGTCGTCGTGCCCGTCGAGCATTGGAGCCGCATCGCCAAACAAGCTCTTGAGTTTGCCGCGCGGCTCTCCCCGGAGATCATCGCCGTGCACGTCGAGCCGGGCGATCACTCTGAGTTCTTGCACATGGATTGGGATCGTTACGTCGATCAACCTTTCCGCGCCGCTGGTGTTGAGCCGCCTAAACTCACTACTCTTCCGTCGCCGTACCGCTTTATCGTTGTCCCCATCGTGCAATTCGTTCTTGAGCTTTCCGAGAAACATCCCGACCGTAAGATTGTGGTGGTCATTCCCGAATTGGTCGAAGACCGCTGGTACGAATACTTCCTACATAATCAACGTGCCCGCCTCCTAGAATGGTCTCTTTTGGTACGTGGCAACCAGCGCATTTTCACCGTTAGCTCCCCTTACTACATTTCAGAACGTGCTGCTACGTGAACCTTGCGGTTCGCAATGATTTGCCACCTTACGGAAGGGAATTGGGCAGGGGGGGACCCGGCGTTCCGGGCCCTCCTTTGGGCTGATTTTGAGAGGCTTGCATCTCGTTGTAAATACAAGGTTAACGCCAATTGACAGGATCCTCACAACTGCCACATTTGGCTTCTGGATTGCTCCAAGTAGGCATACATTCCAGGGAGGACCCTTGAAAAAACTCTTGCTGTTGGCCGCTTTGATTGTCTTAGTATCGCCTTTCAGCGCTTCTGCACAGCATAAGCGCCGCCACATTCGGGCTAGTGAAATGGCTGGAATCGGAGTTGGGGCGGCTGGCTTAGTCAGTATTGCCGGCTACCTATTGCTCCGTCGGCGCCACGTATCTTAATTCTTGCCCTTTCGTTGCGGCCCAGGTCGACCAAGGTAACGTCGGAGGTTAGAGAGGGATAAGTGTCTCCGGCGACTACACCAAACCCAAGCCGTATTTTGGCTGACTCTTCGCGAACGGGGAGCTTTACAGCTCCCCGTTTTCTATTGGTGGCACTGCTTCTGACTGTGTGCGCCGTCGCGGCGGACCAATTCGCGGCCACAATACTCCACAGCACTTCTCCACTCTGGGCGGCCACCGCATGCTTGCTGTTGGTTTGGCGGCGCGGCAATGTTGCCGCGTCCTCCGGCGACCCTCCATTTGAAATCAGCCTACAGATTGGCCGCGTCGCCGCTTTCTTTGCCTTGCATGGCGGCATCGTTTCCTTTGCGCGTTCGTTGAGTGGCGCGTTTCAATCCTCGTCTGGCGCGGCAAACTTTCAGGGAACTCTTCTTGCCGCAGGGAAACTCAGCGTTTTGGTCCCCACCCTAATTCTTTTTCCGCTATCGACGTGGAGAAAAATCCCAGCCATCTACTTTCCAGAAGCCATCGCTGGGCTGGTAGTCCTTTTAACTTTTTTCCCCAGCCGTATTTTGCATTCCGCGTGGCCTTGGTACGGTCAGGCGCTCGGCCGATTTGTCCACGCCGTCTCCCGAGTTTTTGTCTCGAATCTCGCGTACCTGGCCGACTCAAATCCCACGCTGAGCGGGCCTGAATTGGACGTCACCATTGTTCCAGAGTGTTCGGGAATCAACGGGCTGGAGCTCTTCGATTATCTTTTTGGTGTTGTGGCGCTTCTGGATTGGAACCGCCTAAGGAAGGACCGGACGTTGTTGGTCTATTTTGCAGGGCTGCTGGCTATGCTCTTCGGCAATGCCATTCGAATCATCTCCTTTGTGGTGTTCGGGAACCACGGCTATTCGGAAAGCATCTCGCGATTCCATATCTCTGCCGGATGGATTTTCTTCTCAGCCGTATTTCTTGTCTATCTGTCAATGACCTATGGCTGGATGGTCAGTAAGCGCGATCCCGTCATCCCCATCCCGAAAAAACCTTCTAAATTTAGCGATGTTACCTCCAGGAATTAACATCGCTTAGAGCTGCTCCCCAACTCGTACGCACTGCTAAGAATCATTCCAGAAATGTTTTAGGTGGCTTTGCCCGCCGAACTCCGTCTTCTCCATTAGTCCCGGATCAAGGTTTCACCGTTCCGCGGAACGCCGCCGGTTGACGGCCCCGGCAAGCGATCCAGCGTGGCGGCCTGTGGTGAGTTACAGGTCCGGGCGGGAGAAAAAATGCATTCCGCCCAGCGAAGTTTTCGGGCCGTCGCTTTCCTTGTTGTTGCGAACCTGACCGGAACGATGGCGTTCGCGCAGGCCGTCAATTTCCTCCGCAATGCCGATCCTCTCCCGCTTACCTACATGGCTTCTGCCAATGCAACCTGCAGAATTGAGTCCGTCAACACCGTCACAGCGGCTGAAGTCACCGCACCGTGCGATACCACGCCGGCGCTGGTAAGCGTGCCCACGGTGAACCCATGCAATGCCTCCAAACCTGGGCAGGGGGGTTGCGAGTTGCCCGCAGACCTGGTGAAGAAAGATCTGGCATCTATGGGAAAAACGGGCCAAAAAATATTGCGCGCTCGCGATCGAGTTCTGGAGATACTGCAAACTGAAAATGCGTGTTCCGAGTGGTTGCAACAAAAGGACCTGAACGCCGCTGCCACATTTCGAACCCTCAAGTTCACGTTGGATCGTCACGGTGAGGAAGCCGTCCGCGCTTCGAAAAACGCAGATTCCCAATACGACTATCGCGATCCGTACGTGGCCAGTGTTGGGCAGGCGACCGGAGCCTACGCCACCGTCACATTGAATATGGAAGGCGCATTCTTCCAAGCCATGGCACCGGTGCTCCTGGTTTCTAGAGAAGGAGGCCCGGCGAGAGGCAGTGGCGCGCGATTGATAAACATCGGGCCCTACGCTGGAGACAGCGTGCCCGCTCAAACGCTAGCGTTGCTGCACGAATTCGGCCACGTAATCGATCTTCTCCCATCGGATTTCGAAAATGAAGACGGCAAATCCGTCCAAAACACCGCCGAAGTCCTCCGTTACTGCCGCGCCGAAATCGACGCCAAAGGCCACCGAAGCGCGCTGCAAGCCGCCAAGTAAGTTTCTCGTCTGAGATGGCTACCACCACCATCTTGCCCTCAATCTGGCCTGCCCCAATCACTCCGGAAAATGTCAGAGTGGAGTCGCTCTTCTCATTCGTATGGAGGCAGCGGATCCCAACGGGATCCGGTTGCTTTCTTCTCTTCATCGGCCATTGATCCACGCCCCCTTCTCTTAATCCTGCGAAGAACAAGTTTCGGCATGAAACGGTTTGGTGGCTCGCAGCACTACCTGGATAGCCAAGCCCAATCGGAACAAGCGGCCGCATTCAAGACATTGTGCCGTGCGGTTGTTTGTTCCCATTGGCTGGTGAGGGACAGGCAGGGGACACTCTTGGGAGAGTTGTGCTCCTCTGCCTGTCCGTCCAATAACCTCTTTGTTCTTCCCCTCTTACCGTCCGCATTCTCTCTATACCAGTGCAGATCCGAAGGATCCACGGCCGAGTCTTCGAGTGTGGCCACGGTAACCCTTCGGGTACGCGTACTATTGCCGCAACGCGGGATTTCTTCCTATGTTGGGTCTCACCATCGAGGAGAGGCTCAAATGAACTATAGCGTGCCCCCGCCGCCCCCACCTCCGCCAGTACCTGGCGCCTCGCAATACGGCCTGTCCGACGCGCAAGCGCCACCGGTACCAAACCGATCCAATCCTCTTTGTGCTCCGCCGCCGGGCGTGGTGAAAGAGAGGATGGTTACCATCGGTTCATCGTTCCTGATGGGAGCAATTTTTGTCGGATTCTTTTATCTACTTGGCGTTAATTGGCTGGCGGTCGCCTTTCTGATTTTCTTCAGCTTGGCCATTGTGATTCTGTTTTTCTCAAGAAACGCGCCTGTAGGCAGCTGCCCCTTCTGTGGCGGTTTGATCCAGAAGTACAACCGATTGAAGCCGGAGCCGGTTCGCTGCGAGCAGTGCGGTGAGATTTCAAGGTTTCTGAACGAAAAGTTTTCTCCGTATGACCCTACAGCGGTCAGCGCGACGCCGATATTTCGCTCGCTGCTGTATGAAAATGGCGTATGGCCAAATGGCTGCGTGCAGTGCGGCACGCCGCCAGTGCGTCTCGACTCCGCGAGTGCTGTTCGCTATCAGTCCCGGCGCGTCCTAACTCCCTTGGCCAGTTCGGTCTTGGCGCCGCATCCGGCGGCGCAGATCGCCGGTGTTCCGTATTGCGCGCAGCATCGCGACGCCATCGATATCATCCCACCCAAAGAGGCGTTTGGTTGGACGCCGTGGAAATATTTGCCGGGATTTGAAGAACGAATGGAACAGCGCCGCGCGGCTTTTCTGATGTGGCGATCACTGCCGATGATGAGGCGCTACCTGGAAGCAAACCGGCGCGCCAAGAGCGCCGCATCCAGTGGCTATCGAGAGCCAACCTACGTGCAAAAAAAAGTCTTCGGAGCAGTCGCCAAGCCTAACACGCAACAGCCGACCACCGCAGCCCCGCGCACGGGTACCAGCCGATAGCCTGGTTGACTCCGGGCCGTTACCTTCAATGGACGCCGATGGGCAGTGATTTGTGCCTTGTAGGTTCGAGAGAATTGTGTTCCCTAATGAGGGACTCGGCGACGGCCCGCCAGGTAAGCGAAAAAGGAAAAGATCGCGAAGTAGAAAATAGCGTTCGCGACGATGGCAATACGCAGAAACCAGCCGAACGTCCATGCGAAGGACTTGCCGGTTTCCGGGGTGAGGACTTCCGCCAGTTTCAGGCCGGGAGAGAAGAGAGCAATCACCGGCGGTGTCACTTGCGGCTCGATGGCCACGGCAATAGCCAGTGCGATGAATCCGGCCACCCCGCCGAGTCCAGCCAGCAGTAGAAGGCGAAACAGCTTGCGCTGCGGCATGGACGCTGATTCTACCAGAGCATTCCGCCACCCCAGGCGCTTTCCTGTGGGAGAATGATGCGTCTTTCCATAACGAAGGGGCACCATGAGACTCTGGCGAACTCTTTCCTTCCTGGCGCTTGTCGCGGGCATAGTTCTTGCGGCGGGTATTCTTTGGCCACGCAGTGCGTTGACGCAGCAGACTTCGCAGAAGAGTCAGGCGACGCCGACGATCGACGAGTACCAGCCGAAGTCCACGCTGGTCACCAAGGAACACAAGATCGAGCGGGCGAAATTTCCGTTCATCGATATTCACAGCCATCACTGGAATCCCACGGCGGCGGAAGTGGACCAACTTGTCAAAGAGATGGACACGATTAATTTGCGCGTGATGGTGAATTTGAGCGGCGGAACCGGCGAACGGCTGAAGAATACGGTGGCGGCGATGAAGGGGCGCTATCCGGACCGGTTTGTGGTGTTTGCGAACATGAGTTACGACGATTTGGACAAACCGGGGTTCGGGGATCGCGTGACGGCGCGGCTGGAAGAGGACATCAAGAATGGCGCGCAGGGCCTGAAAATCTTCAAGGACTTTGGGATGGAATTGAAGTACGCGAACGGCCAGCGTGTACACGTGGACGATCCGGAATTTGACGCGGTGTTTGAAAAATGCGCGGAGCTGAAAATTCCTGTGCTGATTCACGTGGCGGAGCCTTCGGCGTTCTTCGATCCTTTGGACTACCACAACGAACGCTGGGAGGAGTTGAAGCAATTTCCGGGGCGCGCGCGGCCGCCGGCGAAGTATCCGCCGTTCGAGACGCTGATGGCGGAGCGCAACCACCTGTTCGCGAAACACCCCAGAACAAATTTCATCGCCGCGCACCTGGGATTTCATGGGAACGACCTGGAGCGGCTGGGGAAAACGCTCGATTCGCTGCCGAATATGTATGTGGATATCGCCGCAGTGCTGGCGGAGCTGGGGCGGCAGCCCTATGCGGCACACGATTTTCTGGTGAAGTATCAGGACCGCGTGCTGATGGGCAAAGACATTTACGATGTGAACGAATACAAATGGTATTTCCGGGCGCTCGAAACGCGCGACGAATATTTCGAGTATTACCGCCACCGGCACGCGTTCTGGCGGATTTATGGATTCCAGGTGCCGGATGAGGTACTGAAAAAGGTGTACTACAAGAACGGGCTGAAGCTCGTTCCGGGAATTGATGCCAAGGCATTCCCTGAGTAACGACGCCTGGCCGAAAGGGAGAAATGATGACAAGTAATACCTTAGATTTTGGATTGGATTTTCTCTAGCCCTGAGATGGAGTATCGAATAGAATTGGCTTCGTAACCCGCCCGCCACGCTCCTGCTAGCCCTGCGGCCGCACCGCAACCGAAGGGCTTGATCGGCTCCCGCCTCCGGATGGCTCGTGGATCCAAATCCACGGAAGAGACATGTACACGACGTACGGAAAAGTGAACTCGTTCCTGCTCTCCTCGATTCCGGAATTCCGCGAACGCTACAAGGAGGAAAAGCAGAAGCAGGGCAAGCACCCGAAGCAATACATTGCTTTTGCCGCTCTGATCTCTATGGTGGTTCCCGCGCTGGACTTCGACGGCGAGCCTTTGTTTCTTGCTAGGGCGTTTGACGCGTTTGAAGAAATGGCGCGGAGCCAGGACCGGGAAGTCGTCAACCTGCTGCAAGTAGGTTTTGTGCAGGACCTGGTGCGATATCCGAGGAGGCTCGCTACTGCTTGGGAGCGCATGGGCGAAGAGACGCGAAAACTCACGACCGACACAGCACGCGCGTGGAACCGCGAAATGAACCTTCCGGCGGCGGCGCGGCCAAGGGAGAATTCCAAAGCCAGGGCACAGGCGCAGGGGCGCTAATTCGGATGCCGTCATCAAGAAAGAGGAAGGAAGGGCGTCCGAGCCACCCGTCCCGGGAATTGACGCGAAAGCGTTCCTAGAATGAAGGGAGAACGGACGGACCTGGTCGCCCGCTCGTCCCTTTAAGAATGAAGCAAGATTTCAAGAGCTATTCTTCGTGGTCGAGTGGCTTGCCGTCGGGGCCGACCTGGACTTCCGATTTTTTCCCATTCGTATTGACCTGGGCCTCGTAGGCGACGAGCTTGCCTTTCTTGGTCAGCGATTCGACTTTCAGGATTTTCCCTTTACCGGCTTTGGTCTGCAATCCGGCTTTTACTTCCGCGGAGAGGGAGTCAAATGCGACCTGTTCTTCGATTTCGACGATGGAGCCGTCCGCGGTCATAGAAATATCCTTGCTGTGGCCGCTAACGGTCATTTCCGCTTCATAGATGGTTTGGCCGTTTTCTTTTTCGGTGGAAAATCCTTTAATGGTCGCTCCGGTGCTCTCGGCCGCGACTGTCTTTTCGACAGCCGGTGGAAGATCGGAACGCTTGATTTTCTTTTCCTGGGCTGACGCAGTTCCTGCAAGCAGTAATCCGCTGGCCGCCAATGCAACAAATAGATTCGGTTTCATGTTCCCTCCTGAACGTGGGAGATTGTCCTCCCGTTAGGGCCAAAGTACGCCCCACTTTCTAAACACAGGATAAATGCTAGGAATGCAAGCCTACTTGGCTGATCATGGTCTATTTCAAGAAGGGAATGTAGGCAGGGACGCGACGCTGGTACTCCAGAAAACGATCGCCGAACTGCGAAGCCAGCAGGCGGTCCTCGATTTTTACGCGAATCTCCGTGCCAATGATGAGTAGCAAGAGGGAAGGGAGAAACAGCCACCACGAAGTGATGAGCGTGCCGGTGCCGAGCAGAACTCCGAGCATGGAAGTGTAAATGGGATGGCGAACGAAGCGATAAGGTCCGGAGGTAATGAGTTCATGATCGTCGCTGAGACCGGCATCGATCCGCCACTGACGGCCAAGAGCGCGGACGCCAGTCCAGGAAACGAGGCTGGCGAGAGCGAAAAAAAGAATAGAGAGCGCGATCTGCCAGGCCCGCGGGGAGCGTTCCCAGAAGCGGCCCTGCCATAGAAGCGTGAAGGCAACGCCCACAAGCAGGATGCCCCAGCGAGCCCGGCGATCCACTTGTTTGGCAGGCTTCTCGGTTTTCCTTGCCCGGAGGAATGGCGTCAGCCAAATGAGCCATCCGGCTGCGAGGAGGGCATAGGCGTAAGCAGGCATGGCACCGATTGTAGCGTAGTCTTCTCCACGACAGCAGTAGAGGTGGCTGTCAGGCTGAACATGTCATCGGAATTGCAGCCGGAAAGAGTCATGCTGACCGTTGGATTGACAGAAGCGAAAAGAAGATTCGAGGAGTTGGTGGAGCGGGCCGTGCAAGGCGAGCGCATTAGGATTACGAGGTACGGGAAGCCAGTGGCGGATATGGTTGCAGCGTCGGCGATTCGACGAGAGCCGAGTGTGAGTGAGAAGGCCGGCAAGCATTCGCGGAAATAGCAAAACTAGAGCACCAAAGTGGGCCATTTATGAGAGTTATCTGCGCAGTTTGTGGTTCTGACCGCGTGTAGAGAGTTCGCAAGAAGTTTGCGGCGCGCTACAAGCGTGTCCCGGTGGTAATCAAGAATGCGGAGAGAAGTCAATTGCAAAGTCAAAACCCCCACACGCGAAAACGAAGCTGTGAAATAACCTCAACTCGGAAACGGGCTCAAAAACTTTCCTCTATTGGAGGCCCGAGGAGCGATTATTTGGGCCTCGGTATAGATTTTGTATCACCAAGGAAACCCTTAAAAACATTGGCAAAAGGGTTTTTTCACAGGTTCAAACCGGCGTGTGGGGCACCCGGCCTATTCCCTACGGCCCATCGATGTCAGACCAAATCCTAATCACAACCCACGGCTCAAAGTCTCGAAAGACGTCCTTCTGAACCATCCTGGCTGAATCAATCGGTATGATTGCATCGACGCCAGGCTGTACAAGATCGACGCTGACCATGCCCTCGTGGGCGCCGAGCAAGCCCGGCGGCCCTCGATCACGGTAGAGAACTTAGCCGGATCGCAGGGTATTCCCGTGCCGTGCCCGCCGAATAGACCCAGATGAACAGTTCCTCGGAAAGTACCCGTCAAGACCTGAAGCTTCTCCGGTCTTAATACCTTCTCGTCATAACTCTTCGAGTGGAGGTTGCCGTTAAGGTGATAGCTAGTATGCGGATTCCATGCCGTGCCGCTAAACTTCAAACGTTGAGATGGGAGCGGCCAGAACACAAAAAACTCTCCGTTAGACTTGCGGCGGACCCATAGCGTCAGCCAAAGGCCCGAACCATCACGAATCGCAACTGCGCAACGAAAATCGCCGGGTTTCAGGCTCATTCGTAAAGTCTGACACCAGTCTTCACAAAAACAACTCTTTTTGGGCAGGCTCAAGGTACCTTCTGGGTAATGTAGAATCATGTGTTTGCGGTCTGTGTAGAAGCGAGGATTGTGGGCAAGCCCGTTCGATTGTGCGGAAATGAGACATGACCGTCTTCACGCCAACTAAGGCGAGCGGTTCCCATTTCTACAGATACCAAAGCGCCGAACGGCTTGACCGGCTCAAGCCCATCATTTTGGAGCATCTGCTCTACGTGCCGAGCGTGGGGCAACTCAACGACCCTACCGATTGCAGACCCAAAATCAGATCGATGTCCGAGGAAGAGATGGTGACCTTCCTCAGAAATGATTACATTAGGCGCAACCCCGTGCTTGCCCTCGATCTTCTGAAGAAACATGAATCGACGATTCGCACTAGCATTCAGATTCACGGAATAGAGTGGTTCCAACGCGAACTGTCAAAAATTCTCAGCGCCCAGATGGAGCAGTTTCGCGTCTATTCCCCTTCCAAACGCTTCGACAACTTGAGCCTGTGGGCTAAGTATGCGGCTGATCACACTGGTTACTGCTTGGAGTTCGCGAACGAGGGCCCTCTGTTCGGTGAGCATGTCATGGAAGTCGTCTATGGAGAATATGAGCCGTTCGATGTCAACGACTCGAAAAACAGAAGCGCGGCTTTTTTGGTATCTAAGCGGCCCGAGTGGAGCAACGAGGAAGAAGTGCGGCTGATTCGTGCGCGCGGCGCCGCACGCCGGGTGAGTATCGACCCGCGATGGTTCACCCGCATAATTCTTGGGAAGAACATGTCACCAGCGAACCAGAAGCAAATCCGCGAATGGGCCAAGGAACGCGACCCAGAGCTTCTTGTTGTTAATGCATACTTCGATGAGCTGCATCAAGAGATTCGCCTGAAAGAGTGACTCGGACAAGTTAGTCCGCGGCGGTCGCGGAAACGTGACGTGAGTGTGGCTGTGCACGTTTTGCACAGGGTCCCAAAATAATTGTTACGGGGGCTTGACGAAATCAGAAAAGCTGGTATAGTTGCAAATGGCTCGGGGGTTCTACGAATCGTCGGGCGTGATTAGGGGCATCACAGTCGGGTCGAAGTAAGTCTTCCCAGCGTAAGATCAAGCGAAGGCAAGAAGTAGATCCTATAGTGAGGTTCTTTACGAGCACAGGCTAGAAAGAAGTCGAGCATCGCGTGGAGAGCCGATCTGAATCGGCTCTGTACCCGGCGCTCGACGCCGGGTTTTTTATTTTGCGGCAGTGATTAGTAGCGAGTGATGAGTGGGGGAGTTTCCGCAAGGGAATTCCGAAGCAAGTCGCAGGGCAACTAAAACACGAAGCAAAAACTCAGCGGAAGCTGAGGTAAGCAGAGCTGGAAGGCGAGGCCGGGCAATCCGGCCGGATAAGTCCCACCAGACAAGCCCCAATGCGATCAATCGCAAGCACTGCTATGTGCGGTACGGGGCATTCCGATGGACTCGGAATAAACGTTCTTTGACAACAGAAAGGCTGGCAAGTCCACGCCGATAACCCTTTGACCCGATTACGGTCGGGCGGGGTGCCATGGTGTGGATTACTTACAAGTTTGCTCGAGTCGAGCAAAACTGTGGAAGAAAAGGCGGCTTATTCAAACCACAGTGGCGAGTGATGAGTGGCGAGTGGCGAGACGGGAAACCGGAGCGCGATTCGCGATGAGGCGCTAACTACTGGGGAATTCGAGGACTGTAGGATCGAAAGCCTGCGTCGGAATACTTAGTGATTCGGTCTTGTTCATTCAAAGGGTGGATCACCGGACATCCGCAAACCCTGCCCGGGAGAGCGGAGTGCTGATGCGAGGATGTATGGAACTGCGGGAATCGGGACGTTTCCATTTTCAAGCCAAAGCAATTTGGTCAACAGGAGACGGATTGAGTAAGTTTTATGATTAAGCTACTAAGGGCGTACAGTGGATGCCTTGGCGCCAGAAGGCGAAGAAGGACGTGGCAAGCTGCGATAAGCCTCGGGGAGCCGCAAGCAGGCTTTGATCCGAGGATTTCCGAATGGGGAAACCCGGCGAGATGAACTCTCGCTACAGCCCGCTGAATACATAGGCGGGTATGAGCCAACCCAGGGAAGTGAACCATCTCAGTACCTGGAGGAAAATAAATCACAGAGATTCCGAAAGTAGCGGCGAGC
>DATEHF010000041.1:0-166494 GCA_035279725.1 Candidatus Acidiferrum sp. | reverse complement strand
TGTGGCGGCTCACTGCCCGCTGAGAATACCCCGCGCGGAGAAAATCAAAACCGCACCGGGCTACAACTTCACTGAAAAGCAAATGGATCATGGAAATCACCAAAAACTCCGCAGGGCAACGAAGTTGCCACACAGACTCGGGTACCCCCGCAGGTGTCCAACGCAAGTCTCGTCAAGAGGTCAGCCTGAAACTCAGGACCGAAGGAATTCTTCAAGCAGCAGTCTGGAGAGCCGGCGTGTGTGGTGGCGGATGACGCCGTGCTCCTCGAGGAGATTATCAAGGATGACGCGGAAGCCCAGCTTCTGGAGGGCGGGGAGATCAACGGCCACCGGTTCAGCGCCCTGCGCTCGATAACGCCGGGCCACCTCAGGCGACACGGCTTGGCGATTGGCAACGACCCAATCAATCACGCGCCGTGGCACGTGCTTCTGGATCACGCGCAAGTGGTCAGCCAGAGCATAACCAGCAGTTTCCCCGGGCTGCGTCATCAGGTTGGCGATATAGACGCGCGGCGCGCTCGATTTGGTGATAGCGGCGGCGATTTCGGGGATCAACAAGTTCGGAAGGATGCTGGTGTACAGCGAACCGGGGCCAAGCAGTATCAGATCCGCCTGCTTGATAGCCTCCACAGCCTTGGGAAGCGGGCGTACGCCGCGCGACGAGAGCTTCAGTGTTTTGATCGGCACTGTGCTGGCCGTGATGCGCGTTTCGCCGTGAACGACGCGGCCGTTTTCCAGCGTGGCCACGAGGTGCACGTTCGATAGTGTCGACGGAAAAATGCGCCCCCGAATCGCGAGCACTTTACTGCTCACGCGGATCGCCTCGGTAAAATCACCCGTGACATGCGTGAGCGCCGCAAGAAATAGATTGCCGAAATTGTGCCCGACGAGCCCGCGCCCTGCGTGAAACCGGTACTGGAACAATCGCCCGAGAAGTGCTTCATCCTTGGACAGCGCCACCATGCAGTTCCGAATGTCTCCCGGCGGGAGGATGCGGTTCTCGCGGCGCAAGCGGCCCGAGCTGCCGCCGTCATCGGTGACCGTGACGATCGCAGCGAGATCGGCGATAGGCCGTTCGGTGCTGGCGTGTTCGTCGTTACGGCGGATGACGAGTTCCTTCAAGCCGCGAAGCAACGTCGAGAGCCCGGTGCCGCCTCCAAGGGCCACGACGCGGAAGCCACGCGAAAGAGTCTTCGGTTTGGACTTGTGTTTTTTCATGCGGACGTCCGAGGTGGCAGAAAGAGCGTCATCGCGCAAAGCGTAAGGAAAAAACTTACCACAGAGGTCGCAGACAACACACAGACAGAAAACAACAGCACGGGTTTAAAGACCCGCCGCTACAAAATCACGGCTAGCTGGCGAGGCCGTCTTTCTCCGGATAGAGCAGCTCGGTGAAGCGCGGGTCTTCCTGAAGGAAAGCAAAATCCTCGTCGTTGCGCGCGTGATAGCGATTCTCCGCCCGCAATTGAATGGCAACTTTCAGATTGGCCAATGCGGAATCGGCTTCGCCCGTCAGGCAATCCAACGCCGCCAGCGCGTAGTGAATGTGGTCCGCTTTAGGCGCAGCCTTGCGCGCTTTGTCGAGACTTTCGCGCGCATCGTCCCAGCGCCCGATGTTCATCATCGCCACGCCGCGCTGATAATGCTCTTCGGCCGTGCGCGGATTTTGCTCCGTGGATGGCTTCATGCGCTGCTCGGCGATCTTCACATGCATGCGCGCGCGATCTGCCAGTTCCTTGCTCGGACCCTTCAGCACTTCTTCCAATTCCTGCTTGGCACGGGCGAATTTTTGCTGATGAAACAGGGCCAGGGCTTCGTCGTAGAGTTTGAGTTGCGCCTGAACGCGCGGGTCAACCAGCTCGACACCCCCACGCTGGGCGGGCGGAGGAGGAGGGAAACTCTTCTTTTTCTGTGACTTAGAGGAACTCCGCGCCGTGCCCTTGGAATGCCTTGCTGACCCCGAACTGGGCTTGTGCGCTTTTGCCATGGGGCGAATGCTAACAGAGCCGTTACCGCGCGTCAACGGATGCGCGCAAGGTCACTTTTGCCAGCCGGGAAATCCACAGCCGTTACCTAACGGCGGCATGCTGCAAAAATAGGGCGTGGAGTTCCGAGCAGAATCGCGGACACTGTAGGTGCAGTACACGCAGTGTGACACGTGGGGCGGGAAGGTTGGCCTGCCTGCGCCGCGTATGCTATAAGTTTGTGGCCGAATTCGGGTTAACGACAAAGTGCCTTTCATCAATTTTCCTGCGCGCGAAATTAACTGCAAGCTTGTGTATTACGGTCCAGGTCTGGGCGGAAAGACCGCTAACCTTCAGTGGATCTACGATCACACGGGCCAAAATCAGAAGGGCAAAATGGTCTCTCTCGCCACCGAGACGGACCGCACGCTTTTCTTCGACTTCCTCCCCTTGGATTTGGGAACGGTCCGCGGTTTTAAGACGCGTTTTCATTTATATACCGTGCCTGGGCAGGTGTTCTATGAAGCCAGCCGCAAGTTGATCCTGAAAGGCGCCGACGGTGTGGTGTTCGTGGCGGATTCGCAGGAAGAACGGCTGGACGCGAATTTCGAGACCATGGAAAACCTGATGGAGCACCTGAAAGAGCACAATCTGAATTTCACGACAATTCCCTATGTGTTGATGCTGAACAAGCGCGATTTACCGAATGCCATGTCCGTGCCCGATTTAACGAAGCATCTCCAGAAAAAGGGCGAGCCGGTTCTGGAAGGAGTAGCGATTCAGGGCATAGGCGTGTTCGAGACGTTGAAAGAAGTCGCCAAGCTGGTACTCGCCGAACTGAAAAAGGGTGGGTAAGTTTCCTCGAGTAGTTCCCGTTCGAAAATTGTTCCAAAGATTTTAAACATCTTCAGACGCATTTGTGTGCCTACGCGAAGTTTTGCAGGGCGGCGGATTCGGATTCAAATGTCGGGATGGCTTCGACGAGGCGGGTGACGGTGAGGGCGTCTCGGACGCGGCCCTGGCCGCACACCAGGCGCAGCACGCCGCCCTCGCGGGCGAGCTTGATGGAGATGCGCACCAGCGTGGAAATGCCGGAACTGTCAATCTGCGGGATACCGTTCAGGACGACAACCACTTTCCTCGCGCCAGCTTTAATCACGGATTGCAGCGCGTCGTGGAGCTGATCGGCAGGCTCGCCTATGGTAAGCCGGCCGTGAACCTCGAGGATCGAGATTCCGCCGGATTCACGCACATTGATTTCCATGGGCAGGCGGTCCGTCATGACAGTGGTTCAGTCTACTTTCTCTGAGCGGCAAAGGCCCATCGCCGATGCCGCACGGCATTATACGCTGGAGGGTAAGTTGCACAAAGGGAACCGTTCCTGAAGTTTACAAGCCAGACCACCGGCGTGGGACAAGGCTCTGCATCAGAAAAACGAATTGTGGAAATGAAAATTTCAGACTTTGACCCGGGGCTCGCTTGCGTATAATGCTCGCTACGAATTTGGTGGGTCCCCGGCAGTCGAATCCAGAGCCAGCGGAGCGGATACTTTTATGAAGTGTGTAGGATGGAAGTGTAGTTTCAGCCTTGTCCTGGTGCTTGGGGCCATCCTGCTCGCTGCCTTACCCCTCTCCGCGCAACAACCGCCCGCCTCGACGCCCGCTCCTGCAGCAACGTCTTCCGCGCCAACGCCGGAAATGCACAAAGCCGTCACCGACAAGCTTGCGCAGTTGGATAAAGATGTGAAGGCAGCGCAGTCCGCCGGCGATAACGCCTGGATGCTCGTCAGCGCGGCTCTGGTCTTGATGATGACGGGTCCGGGGTTGGCACTCTTCTACGGCGGCTTGGTGCGGCGAAAAAATACCTTGGCGATCATGATGCAGAGTTTCGCGCTGATGGCGTTGATCACCGTCCTCTGGGCACTTGTGGGATACAGTTTGTGCTTTGGCGGAAACGGGCCGGTGATCGGTAGTTTCGAGCATGCTTTTCTGAAAGGTGTGGGCGCCGATCCCAATCCCGACTATGCCGGGACGATTCCGCAAGCCACCTTCATGGTTTATCAGTTGATGTTTGCCATCATCACGCCCGCCCTGATTACCGGCGCCACCGCGGAGCGCATGAAGTTCAGCGGTACAGTGCTTTTCATGACGCTGTGGTTCCTGGTGGTCTATGCGCCGCTCGCTCACATGGTCTGGGGCAAAGGCGGATTGCTGAACGCGGTCGGCGGCAAATTCCCTTGCCTAGACTTCGCCGGCGGAACAGTCGTCCATATTTCTTCGGGCGTTTCGGCGCTGGTGTGCGCCCTCTACATGGGCAAGCGCACCGGTTATCCAAAGATCCCGATGCCGCCGCACAGCCTGGTGCTGAGTTTCATTGGAGCCTGTTTACTCTGGGTAGGTTGGTTCGGGTTTAACGCTGGCAGCGCATTGGCGGCGAGCAGCCTGGCAACCAGCGCCTTCGTGGCCACGCACTTTGCCGCAGCAGCCGCAGCGCTCGGCTGGAGCGCCGCGGAATGGCTCAAGAACGGCCGCGCCAGCGCCTTGGGCGCCGTTTCCGGCGCAGTCGCGGGACTCGTAGCCATCACGCCAGCTTCTGGATTCGTCGGCCCAATGCCCGCGCTGGCCATCGGATTAATCGCCGGCGTCGCGTGTTACCTCATGGTTACGAAAATCAAAGCCATCTTCGGGTATGATGACGCGCTGGATGCCTTCGGCGTGCATGGTGCTGGCGGTACCATCGGAGCCTTGCTCACCGGCGTTTTCGCGCAAACGGTGATCAACCCCATCTTTGGTGCCGACAAGCCCGCCGGCGGACTCGACGGACACTGGGGCCAGGTCGGCAATCAGCTTGTGGGCGTGCTCATCGCATGGGGATTTGCCCTGGTCGGAACGATTGTCCTGCTTAAGATCACGGATTTGATTACCGGTGTGCGCGTGCAGGAAGAGCACGAAGTCGAAGGGCTAGACATTACGCAACACGGCGAAGAGGCTTATAACCTTGAGTCATAATGGTAGCGGTCACGGGAGCGTCAGGCAGGGGGCGGAGCGGAAACACCCATGATGAAAATCGAGGCAATCATACAGCCCTCGCGGTTTGAATCGGTGAAGGATGCGCTGCGCGAAATCGGCATCGAAGGGATGACGGTGACGGAGGTACGCGGGCACGGCCGTCAGAAGGGGCACACCGAAGTCTATCGCGGACGTGAATACACCGTAGACCTGCTGCCGAAAATTAAATTGGAGATGGTGCTGCCGGACGCGTTGGCCAACCGTGTCGTGGACACAATTTTGAAGACCGCCAAGACAGGAAAGATCGGCGACGGTAAGATATTCCTATCAAGGGTTGAGGAGGCGATCCGGATTCGCAACGAGGAGCGCGGTGAAAACGCGCTCTAACCAATCACTCTTGGCCGCCCGGCATCTGGTGTACTGATCGCGGGGCGCTCAACGTGACAACCGCTGCACGCCCCAGTCTCACTCCGGGCCTCCCACCCGCAAAAAACATGCAAGGTTCACCAACGCCCCTGTCGGTACTCGGCCCGCAAGCCGACGCGGAACGGCAACGCATCCGCCTACAATTTGAATCGGGCACCAGTGCGCGAGAGACGCTGCGCGCACAATGCGATCTAGCGGACCACAACGTCCAGCAGATTTTTGACGAAGTCCTGCGCGTCCACAGCCGCGAACCGCAAGGCCTCTGCCTTCTGGCCCTGGGCGGCTACGGCAGGAAGATGCTCTTCCCTTACTCCGACCTCGACATTCTTTTTTTGTTGGGAAACGAAAAAGTTGAGCAAGAGTCCCGTCAGCTCATCTCTGAATTCTCACGCACGCTCTGGGACATTGGTTTTCGCGTCAGCTCCGCGGGCCGCACGCTGGAAGAGTGCAAACGCATCGAAGAGGACAATGCGGAGTTCCATCTGGCGCTGCTGGATCGCCGTTTCCTGTCAGGCGACGCTGCACTCTTCGAAAAACTCGACACAAAGGTTCTGCCGGCATCGGAAAAACAAGCACGGCCCTTCTTGCTGGCGCAGATTCACCGGCTTACCCGTGAACGCTTGACGCGTTACGGAAACACGATTTTTCATCTCGAGCCTAACGTCAAAGAGTCTCCCGGCGGTCTGCGCGATTACCAGGCCACCATCTGGCTCCGTCAAATCGTTGACGAAAAAAAGGGCATTCGCAACATTACCGCCACCGAGGAAGAGCTCTCTGCCTCGGCCGTTGATTTTCTCAGCGCCATCCGGTGTTTTCTTCACTACAGCAACGGCCGGAACGACAATACGCTCACTTACGAACTGCAGGCAGCCGCTGCGCAAAGGGCACTGGGTATCGGGGACGGCGTGACCCGCACTCCCTCGGAATGGATGCGCCAATATTTTCGCCACGCGCGTACCCTGAACCGCCAGCTCTTGCGCTATCTCGAACAAAAAGCTCCCGTACCCTTAACTTTGCGGCAGCGCATCTTCAACGCGGCACGCGCCGCCAAGATTGAACCGAACCCCGGTAAGTTTTTTTCAGTACGCGACGGGCTGTTGGAAGTTTCCGATCTGCCGTCGCTTTCCGACCGTGCGATCACCTATTCGCTCTTCGCCGAAGCGGCGCGCACCGGGACTCCACTAAGCCGCGAGGCGGAACGCAGCATCGGCTATATCCTGACGCATCCGGAACTTCCTCCCAAGAACACCGAGATTTCCTGGGCCATCTTGCGCGAAATCCTCGGCTCCGACTATCCAGGCGTGGCTTTGCGATCGATGCAGCGCCTCGCCTTGCTCACCGAAGTCCTTCCGGAATTTGGATTGATCGACTCGCTGGTAGTCCGCGATTTTTACCATCGCTATACCGTCGATGAACATTCCCTGCGCACCATCGAGCACTTGCAGGAATTAGCGGAGCCTCCCGACGAGCGCGGGGCACATTTCGTGCCGCTATGGAAAACCGCCGAACGCCGCGACTTGCTTATCCTGACGCTACTGCTGCATGACGTAGGCAAAGGAATGCCGGTGGAAAATCACATCACCGGCAGCCTCGCAGCTCTCGACAGCGCCGCCAAACGTTTGCAACTTTCGCCGGAAGAAAAAGAAGAAGTGCGCTTCCTCATCGAACATCATCTGGACATGTCCGCCACCGTGCAGCGCCGCGACATTTTCGATCCCGCCACGGTTTCTGCTTTTGCCCAGTCCGTCACTACCCTCGAACGTCTGCAACGACTGTGCTTGCTTACCTATGCGGACATTCATTCCGTCAACCCGGAAGCGCTCACACCATGGAAAGCCGAAATGTTGTGGCAGCTCTTCGTGGCCACTTCCAACCACTTCAGCCGCACGCTGGATCGCGACCGCTTGCACGCGCCGGACGAAGGCTCACTGCTCGAGCGCGTGCGGGCCCAGGCTGGCGACGCCACCATCGAAGAGATCGAGCGTTTCCTGGAAGGGTTCCCGCGGCGCTACTTGGCCGTGCATTCGGCAAAGGAAATGACCGCGCACTTTGCGCTCTACCGCAAGCTGAGCGGCGATCCCGTGCAGACGGAACTTCTCGCCACCCGCCACGGATTCTCGCTCACTCTTCTCACGGCGGACCGCCCAGCGCTTTTCTCGACGATCTCCGGCGTGCTCGCCGGCTGGGGCATGAACATCAACAAAGCGGATGCGTTCGCAAACGCCGCCGGAGTCGTCCTGGACACCTTCCACTTTGCCGATCTGCACCGCACGCTGGAGCTGAATCCCAGTGAAAGCGAACGCTTCCGCAAAAGCCTCTCCGACGTAGTGAACGGCAAAGCGCCTCTGGAGCCGCTCTTGAAAAGCCGCGAAAGCGCCAGCCGCTCTCGCACACCGAAGATCACCATTGAAACCCGCATCAATTTCGACGATTCCTCATCCGCGCATAGCACGCTGCTCGAGATCGTCACCCAGGATCATCCCGGATTGCTCTACGAAATCGGCTCGGCGCTCGCACGCCTGGGATGCAACATCGAAGTAGCGCTGATCGACACCGAAGGCCACAAGGCCATCGATGTCTTCTACCTGACCGCGCAAGGGAAAAAACTCACTACCCAAAAGCAGGAACTCCTCCGCGAAGTCCTCCAGGGAACCTTGGTTTAGCCTGCATCAAAAATAGAATTCGCTCGAGCAATGGGCCCATTAGCGGAAGAACTTGGGCGGGATAGGAACGTTAACTAGAAGGAAGTGGGGCAGCCCTAAATCTAAGAAATGGTGGACGTGACAGGGTTCGAACCTGCGACCTCATGCTTGCAAAGCACGCGCTCTCCCAGCTGAGCTACACGCCCGTTCTTCAACTAGATCATTTTAGGACATTTTGCCTTTTCCTTCACCTTCTACTTCATGGGCCCGTGCCAAAATCGCTCGAATTGTCCCGTGCGTCAGCCTCCGCCTTTCGTTTCTGCGGGCCATGGACCTATCTCATTTGTAGTCCACCACTTCTTGCCTCGATTCCCCCAGTCCGTCAATTCCGAGTTCCACCACATCCCCCGCCTTTAGATATTGGGGCGGCTTCATCCCCAGGCCCACGCCCGGCGGCGTTCCTGTGCTGATTACATCGCCTGGCAACAGCGTCATGAATTCGCTCACATAAGCTACCAACCCCGGCACATCGCAAATCATCTTGGAAGTGGATCCTCGCTGGCGAAACTCTCCGTTTACTTTCAACCACATGCCCAGTTGATTGAAGTTGGGGATTTCATCCTTGGTCGCCAGGAACGGTCCCAGCGGCGCAAACGTGTCCGCGCTCTTCCCTTTTACCCATTGGCCTCCGCGTTCCAACTGAAAGCTACGCTCTGAGTAATCATTGTGGAGCGCAAAGCCCGCCACGTACTCCATTGCGTTCTCTCTGGTGACGTAGCTCGCTTTCTTTTCCATGATGATCGCCAGTTCCACTTCCCAGTCCAGCTTCGTGGCATTTTTCGGGGTGACCACCGCGTCATTCGGCCCAACGAGCGACGAGGTGGCCTTGAAGAAAATCACCGGCTCCTTGGGAATCTCCATGCCGCTCTCTTCAGCGTGATCCCGAAAGTTCAGCCCAATACACACAATTTTGCTTGGCCTGCAAATGGGTGGTCCCAAGCGCACTGATTCTCGAACGCGCAGAGCGAAAGCGCCTTGTCTCGTCAGCCAGTTCCGAATTTTGGTCAACCCATCTGTCGCAAAAAATTCTTCGTCATAGTCCGAACCAAATCCGGAAGCGTCCACACGTGTTCCATCTTCGAGCAACACGCCCGGCCTTTCCCGCCCCATCTCACCGAATCGAATCAGTTTCATCCGCGAAGCCCCTCCGAGTGCAGCAAAGTCTACCAACGACACGGCAACAAAGGCCATCTCTTGCCAAAGACACCAAAAGGCTACCCAACGAATTAATAATGGGACATAATATTTTCCCCTAGCCCTCACCGGGACTCCGTCCCAGCCTCCAATCGAGCCATTGCTACAGGAGTCGGTGCCGTATGGCTGTGCCCCCTGGCCGATCCCGTGCGCGGATCACAAAAAGGGTCGTGGTTGAGCTAGCTCGCGCAGATGCGTCGCAGCTCAAAGAGACGGCCGTTGCGGAAAACGTGAGTCCCCATGGGATACGCGTGGCGACGGAACACGTCTGGCGCGTTGGATCTCTCGTGCTGTTAAGGTCTACTGAGCTTGGTATCCGTACCGAAGCGCGGGTCGTGTATTGCCAACGCGTCGAAAAAGAGAAGTTTGCTATCGGGCTGGAACTTTTGTCACCAGAGAAAGAGCGGACCAAGCCACATTAGCTCGTCGCGGGAATCATGCGTAATGTTTCAGATCAGAGCGGTTCCTGGAGTTCGGGGTTCCGCCTCGAATTTCGTGCTGACTTCCTGAACTTCTTTCGAAGCCGAGCCTACGAGGCCTTCCTCATTCGTCTGTCTCCCGCCGCATTGCGGGCATTCCCATAGGCGAAAAGCTCTCTTCTCATGATCGATTTCAGAAAGATACATAGGCATCCCATCGCGGACACATCGGACGTTGGGAACCATGTCCCGCTCATGCGTCGTTCCGCTTTGGCTCAGAATGAAGTATCCGCGAGTGATGTTGTAATGGACGAGGCAATCGGGTGCCGTACAGGCATACTTGAGCGTTTGTTTAATTTCTTGCTTGCTGTTCAAGAGGCTCACATTCAGCCTCATCTCTACGTGGTGCTCGTAGCAAAGCGCGCGAAGTTCGTGACTCGGCTGGGTAGTAGGCATTGGCCCTCCTCTAGAACACATTGTCCAACAAACTTCTATTGGAAACGGTGCGCCAGTGGAACAAGCTGGCTCCCTCAAATCTTCAATTCCTACCCCGATTACAGATTTTTTTACGCCCACGCCGTTCAGATGTCAAGAGTCTCTTCCGTGAAAAAATGGCGAAAAGGCACGCCCGGCCTTTCCCGCCTGCTTCGCCCACCCGAATCAGTTTCATTCCGGAATCACCTCAAAGTGCAGGCCAGTCTACCAGTGGCATGGCAACAGACGCCACGTTTTGCGTGTGGGCTCCATCTTGCGGCGCCCATTCTCGGAATAAAACGACGCGCCGTGCAGTCTTACTCTTGTCAGCAGCGTGGAAATCCGAATCCGCGTTTTTCGACGCGTTGGCCACCACAGTCTTGCAGGCTTTGCAGTGATTTGATTGGACTTTAACAGCGCGCCAGTTCAACCCCATTCTGATTACAAACGAGCAGCGATGCGAAGGATGCCAGCGGAATAAGTGTGAAAACACTTAGCTTTTCAAAAAAAATAGAAAGAGGAGAAACGGAACATGAAAGGTTTTACCAATAATCGATTCTGGAGGAGAGGACTGCCGGTGGTTGGGCTCACGCTGGCAGGGTTCGTAGTTTTGGCTGCCTCCGGCATCGCCTTCGCCCAAGATAAGCAAGATAGCAAGGACGAGATTACTTTCAACCTGCTGCCGAACCCGGCGGTCGTTGACTGTCTTCGTGCAAATCCTTTTGAGGAGCCCCGGGCCCGCGCCACGGTCATTCGTGGCAAGCAAAATGACACGCTCATTCTGGATCTGGACGGAATCAAGCCGGGTCTCGCGTTTGACTTGTTCACCGTGCAGAACAGCTTCTTTCAAGCCAATGGCACCAAGGACCCCAATTTCACGGGCAGCTTCGGTTTGGCCTGGTATCAGTCCGATATTAAGATTGGCAAACAAACCGACGACGGCCATGTCCAGATCAAAACGATTCTTCTGGACGATATCTTCGGCTTTGACCCCGACGTGCGCTTGGCTCCGACGAACACGTTCCATCTGGGTTTCTGGTTTGACAATCCCCAGGATGCGGCGGCTTTTTCCAGCTGCCACTTCGACCCGACCACGCCCACGCCGTTCAACGGTGAGCACAAGGCCGGACCGTTCGCTATGCTCAGTGTTCCTGATGCCAAATCAGGTTTGGGCCCGCTTTGCACCAGTCCGAACAATTCCACAACGCCAGCCAGTTGCAGCGTCAACTAAAACTGCCGCTGCCATGGAAATAGGGGCGATCGCCGATCGCCCCAGTTTTCCCAACAAGAATTGCCCTGGAATTGGGTCGCTTAGCTCATTCATTTCTTCGCTAGGATTGCCAAGCTCGCTTTCGCCAACTGCTCGGTCGCATACGTTGATTTAGGGTCGAGGGCCAACTCTCCCAGCAACTGAATGGCGCCTTCATGATTTCCCTGCCCGTTCAACACTAGCGCCTTGTTGATCCGCAAGACTCCCTTCGTTTCCGCATCCGGGTCCGCTGCCAGACCTTTCTCGATGGTTTCGAGAAGATGAGGATCGCCGTCCGGCAAGTTGCTTGCAAGCTCCTTCCAAACCGGCGCGAATCGCGGAACACTCTTGACCAGTTGGCGCACAGCTCCAGCCTTCTTCTCCGGGTTGTCAATCCATTCCAAAGAAACGTACGCCATATAAGTTCCGGCTGGGAGATTGCCATTTTTCTCGCGCGTCAGCGTATCGAGAGCAGTGATGGCGGTAAAATACCCGCGCGGCGACAACTCTACGGTCTTGGCGTAATACCGCCTGGCGCTATCGAAATCCTTCATCAGCATATAGGTGTAAGCCATGTCGTAAACGGGGTATGGCCACCGAGGCGCGAGTTGCGATGCGCGTTCAAGGAGAACTAAGGCCTTCTTGTATTCACCCGCTCCGCCAGCTTGTCGCGCCTGTTGGTGAAGCGACTCGGCCTCGGCGGGTACGCCCTCTCGACCTATAATCTCGTAGCGAAACGTCCCGGTCGCTCCCCGCAGATCGTCCGTGGTGAGCGTTCGGCCGTCTGCGCCACGGAGGATGATCACGGGAGTCTCCTTGGATGTGGCGCTCTGCTTGCCCCAGCAGCCAAAGAATGCCGCGAAGCCCATGAGCAACGGTAAAAAATAGAGAGTTGAACTCATTGCAGCCTCCACCAGATGCCTCAGGCGCAGACATTGCTCTTGGGACTCGGGTTTGGTTTCGTCCGCGCATACTTTTTTCCTTCAGTCCCAAGCCCTAATGATGCGCTGCGGCTTCCACGCGGCCCAGCATCTTGTCGAGATCGGCGCGGCGAATGTACTGGCCGTTCACGATGACCGCAGCAATCTTCTGAGTATTTGCAATATCCTCGACGGGATTAGCGGAAAGCAGCACCAGGTCCGCGAACTTTCCTTTTTCAATCGTCCCTGCCTGCTCTTCCATTCCGAAAAAGTGAGCCGGATTGATCGTCGCGGTTTGCAACGCCTCGAGTGGGGTGAACCCCGCAGCCACGAAACGCTTTAATTCCTCGTGTAGGCTGTACCCTGGGAAAATGTAAACGCCGGCGGGCGTATCCGTTCCCGCAAGAAACGGTACTCCGGCACTGTGCAACATCCCCACGACCTCCAGCTCCTTCTCGATGAATTTCTTGCGAGTCGCAAGGTCATCTGCGCCATATCCTTGCGTAATCTCTTCCGTGAATCGCTTCCAGGTCTTCGTTCTCCATGACTCTGGAACGTACTTCACGCGCTCGTCCTTGCTGAAATCGCTGACATCGATCAGATTCCCGCCGCGCTCCCACACCAGCGTCGGGCATTGCCACGTCTGATTCTTCGCCAGTATCGCAGCCAGCTCAGCAGCGCGCGCCGCATCGTAGGTCGCCAGGAATTTCCCTTCGGTCTTGTTCCCTTTCAGGAACTCGCCCTCGACCGGCGAGCTACCCTCAAATATCCCAATCAGGTGCTCGAAACTTTTCATCCCTGCTTCCGACATCTCACTCGCACGCACCGCGTCCGGCACATGTCCCTCGAATGCGATTTCCTGTTTCTTCGCCTCATCCGCGATCGCAAACACTGCTTCGCGCGGAATCAGCGATTGCAGCTTGATGAAGTCCGCCCCGCGCCTCTTCAGATCCGCCACGGCGCGATGCGCATCTTCCGGCGTAGCAATCGCCACAGAACTTGGAAACCGCGGCTTCGGCCCATCCAACATCGGTCCGGAAGTAAGAATCCGTGGCCCGAGCAGCCGTCCTGCTTCAATCTCGTCGCGCCACCCTTGCACGATATCCAGCTCGCTGCCCATATCCCGCACGCCGGTAATGCCGTTCGCGACGAAGAGCGGCAGTGAAATATCCTTCGCGTCCGGAAACCAGTCGCCGAAGACCAGGTGCACGTGCATGTCCCACAGCCCGGGAATCAGGAATAGCCCGCGGCAATTCACGCTCGCGGCGTTCCGCGGATACTTCGTCGACTTACTCGGCCCCACCGACAAAATGTGATTGCGTTCAAGAACCACCGTCTGTTCGGGTTGCAACGCCCCCGTCCGAACGTCCACCACGGTCACGTTCTGCAGCACCAGCAAATCAGCAGTCGCTGGTTTCTGCGCACGGATCGGTGCGCCAAGGAGAAAAACCATCAGAATTAGAGTGCAAGTTTGGAAGACATACCGCTCGCGCGTTCTCATCGCCACAAATACTATCCGCTTTGCCTCAGGAGTTCACGCGGAAGAACGTCGCACTCTTCCCTGCTTCGGTACTTGACACTATGGCGTCATACGCTATATCGTATTGCGTCATAAGAGGCACGTGCCTCAAGGAAACCTTATGAATGCGACATTCAAGAGATTTATGCTTTTCGCTTTGTTCGTCGGACTTCTCTCGGGAATCCCATCGAACGCACAGCAAAAAGCCGCAACAACTTCAGCAACCGCCACCCGCGAACCCATGCTCGTCACCGTTGACTGGCTCGCCGACCATCTCAACGATCCTTCCCTTGTGCTGCTCCAGATCGGCGACAAAAAGGATTACGACAAGGGTTATATCCCCGGGGCCCAGTTTCTCGAATACGAAAGCATCTCCACTCCGCACAATCACGGCGTGACGTTGATGCTCGAGCTCCCGCCCGTCGATCAACTCGTCTCCGTTTTCGAGCGCCTCGGCGTTTCAAATCGCTCGCACGTCGTTCTGTATTTCGGGACAAACTGGGTGAGCCCCACCACCCGTGTCTACTGGACGCTCGACTATCTTGGGCTTGGCGATCGCACTTCGATTCTGAATGGCGGCCTGGTGGCGTGGGAGGCCTCTCACCATCCGGTTTCGACCGAAGTCAAGCAACCGACGAAAGGATCCATCACGGCTGGCCCGCGCAAGGAAATCGTCGCCGACGCGGACTGGGTGAGCACGCATCTCAATAAGCCGGCAATCACGATCATTGACGCGCGCACCCACGAGTTCTACAACGGCTCGCAGAGCGATGGGAATCCTCGCAGCGGCCACATTCCAGGGGCGACGAATCTGACCTATCTCGACGTCGTCGATCAGGACAACAATAAATTCAAGAGTGCGGACGCTCTCAAGGATTTATTTCGCGCGGCAGGATTGAAACCTGGAAATACGATGGTGAGTTACTGCCATATCGGCCAACGCGCCACGGTTCTCTACTTCACCGCAAAAATGCTCGGCTACGACGCGAAAATGTACGACGGCTCATGGGAAGACTGGAGCCACCGCTCAAATCTGCCCATCGTCACCGGCGAATCGCCCAACAAACAATAATCAGGAATCTCCTCCACGGCTACTTGGAGAGCAGCAGTTTCGGTGTTTACCGGGGCTGCCGCATTTTATTTTTTTACTTCGTTGCTTTCTCTTTCTTGCAAAGTCCTTTTGCATTTCCAATTTCTCGCGCTTGCTCCGCTGTGAGATTTCGCTGCTCTCTTCCCGGGAGTATGATGAGAGTAGTTCCCCTTCCAGCAGGAACCGCACGCGGGAGAAGTGCCATGAAAACAGTTTGGATTTGCGGAAGTATTTTGCTGACTGCGAGCTTTGCCTCTAGCCCCTTCGTGGCTCCCCTCGAAGCTCGGGGTGAACAGGAAAAACCGGCGGCGCCGCCGCACGATATGGAACACATGCAGCACGGTGGTTTTATGCAAGGAGGTACCCATCATGCGGTCGCCAAAGGCGTCAAGCTCGATCCGAATTTCGACATGGCCACGCATACAATCACGCTTCGCATTGGCCCGATGAATTTGCCGGCGCATACTTCGCACATGAAAATGCCGCAGCCGCCGGATCTGATCTGGGAGGCTCCGCTGGACGGCTGGTTGATCGCTTATCACCCGAAGCTCGTGGATGCCGGCGGCAACGCGGTGCCCGGCACAGTACTGCATCACGTGGCGTTCTGGAATGAGAATCGCGCGGATTTTCTCTGTCCCAACAAGGAAGAACATATTTTTGGCGCGGGCAGCGAAATGACGGACTGGGCCGAAGTCCCCGGCTACGGCTATCACGTGCAAAAAGGCGACAAGATTCGCATCGAAACGATGATGTACAACCCAACGGCGACGTCCTACGAAAAGGCGTATCTCGTTGTCGTAATTCCCTTTCAGGAAGCGTCGGACACGAGCGCGCCGCCGCGAAAAAATATTTATCCCGCGTGGATGGACGTGAAGTCGTGCGGGAATTCCAGCTATGACGTGCCGGCCGGGAAAAGCGAAAAGACTGGATCGGTGACGGTGAAGTACGACGGTGTGCTGCTCGGCGTCGGCGGGCACATGCACGATTACGGAAAACAAATTGTGCTGCAAGATGAGTCGCGCAAAGAAACGGTCGCGACGCTAGATGCGAAATCGGACGCGCAAGGCCATCTGGAGTCCGTGCCGGTGAAATTGTTTGTCCAGGAAGGCGGCTACAAATTTGCGAAAGGCGACGTCCTGAAAGTTTCCGCAACGTACGATAATCCCACTGGAAAGCTGCTGCACGATGGCGCGATGGGAATTGCCGTCGGCTATTTCGCCGCCGCCGATGACGCGAAGATGGCCGCGCTGCGCCGAAGTTCCAGGATGTCTCACGACATGGCTGGAATGTCCCATGATCATTGAGAAGAAAGTGGGCAGTGGACAGTAAGGAAGAAGAGCCTGATCCGTGAGCCGTGTCGCGCGCTCCGCGAAATACAATTGATCGCCGTCTACCTAGGGCGTCAGGCACAAGAGCACAGCCAAGAGTGGCTGTGCCACAAAAAAGCAGATTTTGAGGGAAATTTTGCGCAACCATGGGCAATGTGGGCGCTCGGCGAACGCGCAACCTGAGGCAACCTGGGTGCATCACAGGGGGAGGCGGAAGATCTTGCGACCTGAGTGAGGCTATGCGATTGCGCCACGGGTTCCTGGCTTCGGCCACCCAGCCTTATTCTCTGCCGCCTTCCCTGCCCGGTCAGTTTAATTATCCCGGCCTTACGGGCCTGGTCAGCTAGTTCGGGACTTACGGCCCGGTTTCAGCCTGAACCCAGCTGGCTTTCTTGATTTCCTGGTACCTGGCGTGCAGAAGAGCAAAAAGCAGATCCCTCACCGCGCCAAAAACGCGGGGATTCGGGATGACACGCGCCCGCAAAATGGATCTGCTAGAGGATGTCAACAGAGCCAATCAGCGCACAACTTGCTCTGTGCGGTGGCGCTGCTGTCCTCAGGGGCTAAAGCCTCGTTTTGGAGGGCTTGCTGATGTCGGAGCTGAAGCTCCGACCCCCAAGACCGTTTAAGAGCCAAGCCAACTCCCAGGTCGATTCGAAAGCTTGCCCAGCCTGCCCGGCCAATTCCAAAACCAGGAGGGTCGTACCGATGAAAAGCGTGAAAGGAGCTGTCGTTGCGTTATGCAGTCTGCTGTTGCTTATCGTGTTTGGGGCGACGCTGGCCCCGAGGGCACGAGCGGACCAGTGGGACAAGAAGACCATTGTGACGTTCAGCGAAGATGTGGAAGTCCCCGGGCAGATTTTGCCGGCGGGGACGTACGTGTTCAAACTGGCCAATTCCACCACCGACCGGCACATCGTGCAGATCTGGAATGGGGATGAAAGCCAGATCCTGGCAACGATCCTGACCATTCCGAATACGCGCTTTGAGACTCCGGATGAATCCATATTTGAATTTGACGAGCGCCCGAGCGACTCGCCTCAGGCCCTCAAAGTATGGTTTTACCCGGGAAACACGACGGGAGAGGAGTTTGTGTATTCCCATTATTCGTACAACAACGCTAATACATATAACAGATAAGGGCAGTTGGCCCAACCGTGAGCGGGCGGGGCAAGCCCCGCCCCTACGGGGAATAGGGCGTACGCTCTTTAGTTAGGCAAGAGGCCGTAGACTTCGAGTTCGCCCGGCACGGAGGAGTCGTTTCCGCGTGTGCCCACGTAGACCTTGCCATTGGCGATGGTGGGCACGGTGAATTTTACGGCGCGTCCAGCCAGGTCGCGATTGGCGGCAGCTTGTGAACTGTTCCACAATTCCGTCGCAAGATTGGCGGCGTCATAAGCGTGAAGGACGGTTGCACCGCAACCGGGCGATTGAGGAGTGCAATAGAGAGTATTGTCCAAGACCCAGACGATGGCGTTGGCGGAGCCCAACGAAGAAAGCGACGGAGTAGCACCGGGGAATCCATAACTGGCGGCGGATTGGGAAAACGGCGCGCCGCCGAATTTCCCGGTGGCCGTGTTGAAAACGAATTGCTTGAGCGGCCCGCCGACACCCGCGACGTAAAGATTGTTCTGCCAAAAAACGGGCGTGGCGAAAATGGAGTTGCCCAGATTAATGGCCTGGACGACATTGTTCGCGGAGCTGCTGAATTTTCCCAGGTTGTCGCGGTTGAGGACGAACAGGTTGCCCTGCTTGCCACCTCCGATGAGGAGGTGCGTCACAGGGCTGGACGGTTGATCGACCAGAACGGTTGCGGCGCCGGAACCGAAATCGGTGTCGTTGGCATCGAGCGAAGCCTGGTCAAGGGGAGTGAAGTAGTCCGCCACGGAAAGACCGCCGGAGGCGCTGAGCTTTATGACGCTATCGCCATAGTTCGAGCCGCCGGTGTTGGCGTCGAAAGTTCCGTTGCCGGTGATGAAAAAGAGATTGCCAGAAGAATCGACGGCAGGTGCGCCGCCGCCCATCCAGATGCCCCCGCGGGAATAAGAGAGCGTGCCAACTTGATTCGGAGTGGAGTTGAAGACGGCATTGGGCACGGGAGTAAGAGTAGAAACGTTAAAGCCAATCACCCACCCGTGATAAGGATCGTGGTCCTCATGCGAAGCCCATGCGACATACACGACGCCGTTGGTAAGAACAAGGCCGGGGCGCTGGCTTTCATTGCGCGGATCAAAAGCCACTGATCCAGAAACTGAGCCATCCCCGGTGCCGGGGACCGCGATGGAAGAATCGATGTTCTGCGGAGGCGTCCGCTCAATGCCAGTAGTGATGTCAATGGCGTGAAGCCGCTGGAAAAATTGCAGGCTGCCGTTGATGGACTTGCTGACGACATAGAGCGTATTGGTAGCTGGGTCGATGACCGGCGTACCGGTGACGCCGACTTCGGGAGAAATGTCGCCGTATCCGGCGCCGACGAGCGCGCCGGTTCCGGCAGAGGGAACGGAAGTCTCGCCAACGGTTCCGCCGTGGGCAGAGTCGATCAAGCTAACGTGCCAGAGCGTGGTGCATGGAGAAGCATCGGCATCGAAGGCGTAGAGGCTTTCGTGCTGCGTGGCGGCGACGATGACATTGCGGGGAACGCCGGCAACGGGGAGACTTGGAATCCAAAGCGGTTGTGCGTAAATCGCGCCGTCGGCCTGGCAGGAGAAAAGCTTGCCGAAGGTGGACTTGTTAACGTTAGCGGCGGTGAGGGCAAATTCGCGAGTGTTTGTACCGTCGCGGGAAACGTTGTTGTGGTAAGTGAGAACGCCGGAGAGGTCGGTAACACCGATGGAATTTGAAGCACTTTTTGTGACGTTAGCGACGCTTGTGGCAATGATGGAATAGATGCCTGCCGCGACGGGTGCGACGTAAGTCGCAGAGGCGGAGGTCACATTGGTGAACGTGCCACAGGAGGCGCCGGAACAAGAGGCGCCAGAGGCGGACCATGTCACGCCGGCGGCACCGATATCGTTCAGCACGGTTGCGGTCACAGGCAGTGACTGAGAGACGGTGAGGCCGCCGCGTTTCGGGGAAATCGTGACGCTAAGAGCGGTCTTGGAGGTGATCGTAATGGAGGAGGAGCCTTTTTTCTGAGTGTTCGAAACGGAAGTGGCGGTGAGAGTGACCGTGGCGGGATTCGGCGCGCTCGAAGGGGCCAAATAAGTGATGGAAGTTCCGGAGGCACTCGACGTGGCGGAAAGAGTCCCACAAGTGCTGCCGCTGCAACCTGCGCCGGAGAGCACCCAACGGACACCTCGATGATGGCGGTCGTTCCTAACGGTGGCAGTGAACTTCTGAGTGCCGCCGCCCGCTTGAATGCTGGCAGTCGCAGGAGAGACCGTAACAGTGATGTTGCTGGATTGAGCCCAGAGCTGCGGGACAAGGGCGAGACCGAATAGAAAGAGGAGAGTGGCGCGAATTGTCAGACGGGATTCCCTGCAAGAAAGCTCGAACATCAGCGAACTCCTCCCTGGAAGAACGAATCCATCCAATGAACAGGCTGGGAGCCGCGGCATTCGATTGGAACAATTTGAGGCCATCATATCGAGGCTGGCAGAGAAGGCGAATAGAACGGCGGGGCAGTGTTCGAAAGTGCCCGGCGGGACAGGATGTGGTGATTTGATTGGGAAGTGGAATCGCCTGTCGAGTCCCGCGCCAAATCAGTAGGGAGCACGATTTGAGGTTGTGTAAAATAGGTTACTGTCACTCGGAGATAGGCCCAATGATTGATGAGAGTGCAAAACAGGCGGCGCAGGAATATCTGGCGGCAAAACTCACGGAAGAAGAGCAGATTTACGAGGACACCCAGAACAAGGCGCTTGCATTGGCGCGCGCTCCGATGGTGTGGAAGTATTTCAGGGATAAGGTTTTCGAGAGCTGCCGCGAATGGAATGCCATCACGGGAGAAGAGACGCTGACGTGCAAGGAAACGGCGCTGGGAGATCTGCGCATCTGGTGCGCGGGGCGAAAGCAGCAGTTGATGGTGTATTACGATTCCATGAGGATGCGGATTACGGTGAAGAATGGCGCGCGGCTGGAGCACGAGGAAGACGTGATCATGCACATGGAAGGTTACCGGACCGGAGCCAGCCGGGACGAACGGGACGTTCGCCTGATTCGCAATGAGCAGCCGGTGAATATTGATATGTTGATTGTGGGCGAGTTGAGGGTGTTGACGGGATTGAGCCGGCAAAGGAAATAGGAATTAGGGGATAGGACCGCGCGAATCTTCCTCAGCATGATCAGCCCGCCTCCCCGACGCGAGTCGGGCTAAATGCGAGGCAGGACCTAAAAGAACAAGCCCGAAAACGCTCTCAGCTAATAGCGGCAACGGATACGGCTGCGGCGGCATCCTGGGCGGTGAGAAGCATCAGATACCAGCCGAGCGCGGCTAGCATGGGAAGGTCCGGCATGGCCGCATTTGCAGGATCGCATTCGAGGCGCGCGGAAATCTTCAGGAAGCCCTCATGCTGCTTGAAGAGTAGCAACTGCCGACCCTCTCCTTCAACGAAAGACCATTCGGATCTCCAAAAACTGGTGTGACGCCAACGAATTTGGCGGCCGTCGGGAAATTCCACGACGCCGCCCCCCGACCAATTCGGGTGGAAGACCGCGAGATTGACCTCTGAATTTGGGGCGCGCACGGTGACGCGCGGGTGAAGGAAACCTTCGCGTTTGAACGTCCAATTTTGGGAGGCGACTTCAGCGGTAGCGAGCGAGCCGGAGAATTTCTCAAAGCGGAGACGGCCAACATTCTCGTCTCCACTGTTCAGGTGATACTCGCGGCTCATTACCTTGGGCTGGGACCAGACGAGCGGGCTGTTGCCGGCGAAGGCGTTCGGTGTGCTCATGGTTCACCTCTATTTTAGAGTGGAACAGGACATTGTTACAGGGCTGTAAGTGGGACAGGGCCAATGCGGATCTTGCCGCAATCCATTCCACAGGGGTAAGCTGCGGCGGAAGTTAGGTGGTGTGGGGCGTGGGGAGAAGAATCGTGGCACAGACAAATCCAATTCGAGATTCCGTTTTGCAAGCGATCGGCAATACGCCCGTTGTACGGCTGCGGAAAATCATCTCACCATCGATGGCTGACGTCCTGGTAAAGCTGGAGTACTACAATCCAACCGGTTCATACAAAGATCGTATGGCGCTGGCGATGATTGAAGGGGCGGAGTCGCGCGGCGAGCTACGCCCAGGGATGCGCGTGGTCGAGTGGACGGGAGGCAGCACGGGGTCGTCTCTCGCGATGGTGTGCGCGATCAAAGGCTATCAGTTCACCCCTATTTCTTCGGATGGATTTGCGAAGGAAAAGCTGCAGACCATGCGCCTTTTCGGCGGGAACCTGGAGGTTTTTCCGGCTCCGGGAGGCAAGCTGGTACCGGAGCTTTATCAGCAGATGAAGAAGCGCGCAGAAGAGCTGGCACAGCAGCCGGGCACGTTCTACACCGACCAGTTCCACAATGCGGACGCGATTCGCGCGTACATGGGAATCGGGACAGAACTGATTGAACAGGCGGGGACCGGTGTGGCGGCGTTTTGCGGCGGGGTGGGCACGGCCGGGATGATCGCTGGGGTGTCGCGCGCACTGAAAGAGGCAGGATGCAAGGCGCGCATTGTGGCGCTCGAGCCTGCAACCTCGCCAGTGCTCACCACGGGAAAGGGAGGGCCGCACCGTGTCGACGGGATCGCCGCGGGATTCCGTCCCCCGCACCTGCAGGACGGAGACTTCGATGAAGTGCGCACGGTTGACGAAGGGGCGGCGCGCGAAATGGCTCGACGGCTAGCGAAGGAGGAAGGAATATTCGCGGGGACGTCCTCCGGGCTGAACGTAACGGCAGCGCTGCAATTGGCGCGGGAGCTTGGGCGCGGCAACACCGTCGCCACAGTGGCAGTGGATACGGGCTTCAAGTACCTCGCTGGAGACCTATACCAAACGTAAGCGAACAGCGGGCGGGGCCCTTCGACTTAGCTCAGGATAAACAAGCCCCGCCCCTACAAAACGGCACCACGACAATTAGGGTGCAGCGAGCTGCGTCACTACAAAGACAACCTCAGGCCTGAAGGCCTAAGCTACAGCGGATTACTCTGCGCCGAGGGGGAGGAAGTATTGGGTGCCTTTGACGGGCTCCTGGAGGCGCTTGAGGAGGAGCTGGAGGTCTTCGCTGCGCTCGACGAAGTCGATGTCGGAGGTGTTGATGACCAGGAGGTCGGAGGCGGCGTAGCGGAAGAAAAAATGCTCGTAGGCGCGGGCGACTTCCTCGATGTATTCGGGGGCGATGTGGGATTCGTCGCGGGAGGCTTTTTTGGCGATGCGGGCGCGGAGGACTTCGGGTTTGGCCTGGAGATAAATGACCAAGTCGGGAGCGGGAATGTCGGCGGTGAGGGCTTCGTAATAGCGCTCGTAGAGCTTGAGCTCACCGTCGTCGAGATTGAGGTTGGCGAAGATGCGGTCCTTTTCCATGAGGAAATCGGAGAGCACCGGGCCGGGGGCTTCGACGGCGAGAGCTTCGCGGAGGCGCTTCTGGCGTTCGATGAGGAAATGCATCTGGGCGCGCAGGGCGGAGCCGGCCTTGGCGTTGTAGAAGTCAGCGAGGAAGGGATTGTCCTCGCAATCGTAAATGCGACGAGCATGGAGGCGTTCGGCGAGGATGCGGGCGAGGGTGGTTTTACCGACGCGCAGAGGGCCTTCAATAACGATGAAGCGGGGAGGCTGGGGAGTGCGCTGCGGAGTGCGAGCGCGTTTGGCGGCGGAGGAGTCGTTGCCGGACATTGTTTCGTGCGGTCCCTAATGAGCAGGGATCAACGAAGGGATTATAGCAGAGTGAGGGATGGAGTTACGCGAGGTTCGCGGGTGCGATGTCAGCGCTACTTCCTGGGCGTAAATGTAAAAATAATTTCACATTTATGGCCTAGTACTGCCGTTTCAAAAACGGCAAACGGAGGTGCCAGAGGAGGGTACTAATAAGAATGTGACCAATGGGCCAGTGTTGCCTGTCCTTTTGTACAGTATATTCTCCCCATTGCGAGTGGGGACGGACTTGCAAGACCCACAGCAATACTGAGGTGACAAAATGGTCCTCGCAACGCTGCTGCTGCTCTGTTCCATCCCGCAGATGGACGATGCAGCCAAAGTGGTCAACGACCTTCCGGCGGTATCCTCCGAAAGCGCGACAAAGGATTCGACCTTGATCGCTGCGGCGTTGCCCTCCGCGCCAGCTCCCAAAGTGAAAGCCGATGCCGAGCCGATTGGGTTGAGCCCGGCTCCACAGCCGCTACGGCCCGTTAAACCGGTGTTGAGTGGTCCTCGTGAAACACCGCGGCAGAGGAAGATTTGGTATGGACTCGCGATTGCCGGAAGCAGTGGAGCGGCGTTTGACGCGTGGTCCACGCACCGCGCGGTGGCCGGCGGATATGGACAAGAAGCGAACCCGTTCCTGCGGCCGTTCGCGGGTTCGAATGCGATTTATGCGGCAACGCAGGTGAGCCCGCTGGTGATGGACTTCCTGGGCAAACAGATGATGACGAGCCAGCATCGTTGGGTGCGGAAGATGTGGTGGCTGCCACAGACGGCGGGAGCGAGCTTGTCGTTTGTGTCCGCCGCGCATAACGTCGGAGTCGTACACTAAAAGCTCCCTCAATCCCTAAACAGAAAGCGGCCCGGTGATATCACCGGGCCGCTTCTGTTTTTTGGCATAGGCGGCTTCGAGCCACGATTGCGATTTCGGATTACTTTCCGACGACTACGATGACGAAGGAGCCCGCCTTCATTTTGCCACGGCGCTCGCCTGGAGCCGGTGGATCAAAGTCGGCAGCGGGGAGGAAGATATTGTGGGTTTTGAGGTCCAGGCCCATGGTACGGGCGCTACGCTTGGTGGGGACATTCTCGACGACCGTGTATTTGTCCGGGGAATCCTGGTGGATCACCGTGAGGTTGCCGTCCCCGCAAGAGGCGAAGACAAGACCTGTCGATGGGTCGTAGCCAGCGGCATCGGGACCATCGCAGATGGCAGGATTGGCGACGACTTTGCCGGTGTCAACATTTACAACGGACATCACTTTTTCGTCGCAGACAGAAAAAGTGCGACGATTTTTGACGTCCATGGCTAGACCGGAGGGCGATTTGCAAGGCGCTAACGGCCAGTGGTGGAGTTCTTTGAGAGTAGCCGCGTCGATATGATGAAGCTCGGAGGAGTCTTCATTATTTACATAGACGGAGCCTTTGCCATCGGCGGCTGCGAATTCGGGCTTGCCGCGCAGATCAATGTTGCCGAGCACAGCGCCGTCGGCGGCGTTGATGGCGGTGGCGTTTTTTCCGCGGCCATTGAAAGTGAAGACGCGTTTGGTGACGGGTTCGTAAAGGACGGCGTCGGGATTGCCGTCGGTCTTGACGTTGCTGCCGATGGGCTTCAGCGTTTTAAGGTCAAAGACGGTGACATCGTTCGTACGGCCATTGCTAGTGAAGCCACGACCGAGGTCGGAGGCAATGGCGATACCATGCACGCCTTGCGTGTCGGGAATGTCAGCAACGAGGGCGTAGGTGTCCGCATCGAGAACCATGGTATGAGTACCGCGCGAGACGTAAACGCGGCGGGCGTCGCTGTCGACATAGACGTAATCCCAACCACCGTCGCCGCCGACGGGAACCGTCTTGATGACGTGATAGCCGGAGCCAGCCGGAGCCGGCGTGCCAGCATGCGAGAAACCGACAACGGAAAAGACCACCGCGATACCAAGCAAACCGACAATGCTGAATAGGGTGAAGCGTTTATTCATAGTTTTTTCTCTCTTTGAATTTCTGTCTTTGTCTAGAGCCAGGGTCCAACTACGTATAGAGCGAGGCAGATAAACGCAAGATAAATGCGAAGAATTCCGGCTACATCTTGGATTTGTGCTGCTCGAACCAACCGGCGATATATAGCATTTTTGCGATGTGGTGGCTGGGTCGGCGGCCGATGCCATGAGGCTCTTCGGGAACGCGGACGAGAACCGCTTCGACGTTAAGGAGTTTGAGAGCTTCGTAGAACTGCTCGGCTTCGGAGATGGGGGTGCGATAGTCAGCCTCACCGGTCATGACTAGTGTGGGGGTTTTGACTTTGGCGACGAGATTGGTGAGCGAGCGCTGCATGTAATTGTCGGTGTTGTCCCAGGGAAGACCGGGGAACCAATACTTGGTGATGAAGGGGATGTCGGAAGTGAGCGCGAAGCTGTACCAGTTGATGACCGGATAGAGCGAGGCCGCAGCGCGGAAGCGCTCAGTGTGCTCGATGGTCCAGCAGGTGAGCACTCCCCCGCCACTACCGCCGGTGACGAAAAGATTGTTGGTATCGATGTAGCCCTTGGCAATGACGGCGTCCACGCCGCTGTTGAGGTCGTAAAAATCGTCGCCTGGATAGGCGTGATGGATGAGATTGGCGAAATCCTCGCCGTAACTGGTGCTGCCGCGCGGGTTGATGTAGAGAACGACGTAGCCCTTGGACGCCAGCACCTGTTTTTCGAAATCGAAGCGGTCGCCGTAGTCGGCGAAGGGGCCGCCGTGAATTTCAAGAACTAGCGGATATTTCTTGGTAGCGTCGAAATCCGGCGGATGGACGATCCAACCCTGAATCTTGCGATTGTCTTTGGATGACGCGAAAATGAACTCTTCGACGTGGCCAGGCTTTTCCTGCGTGAGCAATTCCTGATTAAGTGAGGTGAGAACTTTCAGCGCGCCCATGTTGGAGATGGCGATGTCGCCGGGATTGTCGGTGCGCCCGTAAGCGAGAGCGATAAGTCCCGTGTGAGCAAGCGAAAAAGTGCCGCTGCCGCCCGCGCCAGTGGTGGAAGCGAGGTGGTCAGCAATTTTCTTTAAGACGCCCGTGACGGAGTAGAAGCCGACTTTACTGTCACCCTGATCGTCATAGCGGAAGAAGACACCGCTGTTATCGGGGGCCCACTGAGGGTCCTGAACGTCGCGGTCGAGCTTGTCCGAAAGCGCATGCGGGTTGCTGCCGTCACGATTCATCAGGTAGAGCTTCGTGGTTTGGTGGCCCTGGTAGCGGTCATCGTAGCCGATGTAGGCGATGAGCTTTCCGTCGGGAGAGACCGCCGGAGAATTGTCGGGGCCCTTGCGATTGGTCAAGGGGCGAAAAGAGCCATCGGTGACGCTGAATTCATAAACTTCAGTGTCCTGGTATTCGTGATCGGATTCGGGATGGCGATTTACCGAAGCAATCAGGAATTTGCCATCGGGCGTCCACGAAGCGCGATTGGGGCCGAATTCGTTGCCGCCATTCGGGAAATTGCCGTTGGTGACCTGGCGTGGGGCGCCACCTTCGCTGTCGACGACGAAAAGTTGCATGTAGCCAGGCTTGAGATAGCCCGATCCGTTGAAGCGATAGACCAAGCGATCGTAAGCAGTCGGGGGATCGGCCCATTTCGCTCCCGAAGGCGGGGCCGGAAGATCAGCGATGTGCGGGCCCTTGCCAGGAACGAGAGCGGCGAAAGAAAGCATTTTGCCATCGGGCGACCACGCAATGGAGTCGGGAGCTTGCTCGAGGTTAGTGATGCGCGCGGTCTGGCCGGTGTCCATCCAGCGGATGTAGAGTTGCTGCTTGCCGTCGGCGTCAGACAGGTAAGCCAGGCGCAAGCCGTCGGGTGACCATCGAGGAGATGTGTCGTTGCGATTGCCGGTGGTGAGCGGGCGATGGTCGGTTCCATCGGAATTGATGGTCCAGAGATTGGCATAGCGCTTGTCAGTCATAGGATCAGCAAAGCGGCGCACGTAGACGATTTTCTTTCCGTCGGGAGAGATTTGCGGATCGGTGGGTAGTTGTATCTGGAACTCGTCCAGGGCCGTAAGTTTGTGAGAAGCCTCTTGGGCCCGGAGGGTGGGACTTGCCGCGAATGTAAGGGATGCAGCCAACAGGGCAGCGGCAAAGTGTGCTCTACATGTCATGGGGACAGGCCTCCTCGCGAGGGCGAGTAAACAACGCGAAGGTCGGGATGTCAAGGCGGACGAAATGGAAAAATATGAGCGGCCCATGGGTTTCGTTGACACTTTTGCATGCGCTTCGCTAGACTGGAGTTGTGTAGTTGATCCGACTGTACCTGCCTGGACAGTTCCCCGGTAGCTCAACGGTAGAGCATTCGGCTGTTAACCGAAGGGTTGCTAGTTCGAATCTAGCCCGGGGAGCCAAATCCTTCGATGTCAAGCAGTTATAGAGACCACTATGTTCCATTTCTCCGGCCGTTGCCACAACGTAGTAAAAACGTAGTAGTGAGCACGGAAATTGTGGCGCGGCAAGGCCACTGAAATTAGCGAAAAGCCCAGCATTTTGAGACGTACTGCCCGTGAAGTGGGGGCAAGCCTTCGGTTCGGAACCGAAGGCTCGGCAGCCTTGCAGCCGATGATGGCGTCGCCTAGATCGCACGAGAGGTGTGGTGCGAGTGATCGAGCCCGCGCGGGATCGTTCAACCGGAATGCCAATAGGAGGAGAGTTCGATTTGAGCGGTCAGACTCTCCTTCTTGCGTCACTCCCTTAAGTCTGCGGGTCCCATTCCGCGGCAGGGACCGCCGGGCTTCCACCGTAGTGGAGAACAAAGCTCTCCAGTGCACAGCTGCCATAACGGAAACGAGAAAGATCGTTAGTGCCTCGATGCCTGTGTTGAATTCAATTTTTGCCATGCAGGTTGCATTCTTTGTGGAGAACGCCGACCGCTGCACTAGATAGGTTTGCCTCAGAAAGCAGAAAGGCCAGGTTAGTTTCGGCAGAAATAAGCGGCCGCAAGATCACTCGGGTGTCATACAAGGAATCACTTGGCGGTTGTGGCGACGGTAAATTCGGAAGTCTTGGTCGGTCGTGAGGATGATGGGATCGGCAAGCGTTTCGGTCATGCGAACGAGGCAAGCATCGGCGAAGCCCATGGGAATGGTGGAATACTTCTCGATCAGCTTCGCGACTGGCTCCATGTTCTCGGTAAGTGTGAAGGCGACTCGCAGAGCGCCGCGGCGAAGCAGTGCGCCGAGATTGGGGGTACCAAGCTCTCCGAGAAGGTGGTAAGCCTCGGACAGAACGGCTTCGCACGTGGACCAAGGCGGAGGCAGTTCGGTGGCTTGCGTCACGGCCCATTGGTGGTGGGCGTCGCGACTGCTAAGCAACGCTACAACAAATCCAGCGTCAACGAGGACGTTTCTGGCCATAACCCGTGGCGTGCAAATATTTCTTCTTCCGCGCAGTTAGGTCGCTCGGTAGGCCATCCACCGATCCGATAAGGTCGGCGATGGCAGTGAGGGAGGCAGTGCGGCGCCGCTGGCGGGGCGCACGCTCGAGCCGTTCGCGAACTACATCCGACTTCGAGATCTTCCGCCCGCGCGATTCCTCCTCAATCTCCGCCACCAGTGGCTCGGGCAATCGTACGGTGAGACTTTTCATGAAGTAATTGTATTACATCTCCGGCAGGTGTGCAAGACAAGCGAAGGTAAGGGTAAAACCAGGCGACAGTTCAGAACGAATAGGCTTTGTTCGAGAAGCTGGCAGCCAGACGCCTTCGGTGCCTATCTTGAGGAGTTTTCTTCTCATGGAAAATCATGAAAAACCTGCATAGAATATACGGAGAGTTTTATAGAGCGGGGCATGAGTCTTTCCACCAAGCTGGCAGCGAATTTCACGAAGAATGTTCGGAGGCGCGGCGACGACTACTACCGTAAAGGCCGCGTCACGATCCAGGAAGGTTCCCAATCCGAGCTTACTGCCTGTGTGCGCGGTTCCGGCTTTTACGAGGTGCAATTCGCCTGGAGAGACAACAAGCTTGCGGTTTGGTGTGACTGCCCCCATTTTGTGGAGCAGGGCGTTCCGTGCAAGCACGTGTGGGCCACCACCCTTGCAGCTGACCAGCATCAATATTTGGCCGCAGCTGCCTCGGCAGACAAGTTGATCCTGGACTCGGATGCTCTTGGCGCGGATGGTCTTGATGGCCGTGACTACTACGATGGCGATGAAGAACTCTATGAAGAAGACGGGACGGTGCCGGTCCTTTCATCGCGTTCTCCCGCGGTCTGGAATCCGGCAAAGCCGAAACCACCGGACTGGCGGAAACAACTGGGTGAGGTCTATCCGCCTCGAGATCGCGCGGCTTGGCCGTCCAAGCTGGAAATCCTGTATGTCGTGGATGTCGCGAAAAACGTGTACGGCGCCGATTTGGTTCTCTCACTGCAGTCGCGCAACCGGAACGCCAACGGCAGTTTCTCGCGACCCAAAGTTCTTTCCATGAGGCAAGGCCAGATCGCCGAGCTCTCGCTGTCAGAGGATCGCGAAATTCTGTCCGCTCTGCCGGGAGGTCAATCGTACAGCTACGGCTACGCGGAAACTTATCTGCCGATCCCCGAATGCCCTCGGCTCTCGTCGGCATTAGCCAGGATGCTCATGCCCTTGGTGGCGCGCACGGGACGTTGCTTCCTGCGGCCACTGAACGAAGCGGACAACCTACTTCCGCTGGTGTGGGACGAAGGCGGTCCCTGGAACTTCCTCCTTGAGCTGCGTCGGCTTGGCGAAACGGCATATACCCTCGGCGGCGTTTTCGAGCGCGGAGAAGAGCGCAGGGAAGCAACATTTCCGGCCCTGGCCACGGCAGGTCTGGTGATCACGAGAGACCGCGTGGCACCTCTCGTCCGCGATACGCCGATCGAATGGATCATCGCCCTTCGCAAACAGGGCTCGATTGCGGTTCCCGAAAAGGAATGCGATGAATTCCTGGCGACTTTGCTGTGCTGTCCGAACTTGCCGCCGCTGCGGGTGCCAGAGGAGTTACGATACGAGGAGGTGGAGCAGCCACTCCATCCTCATTTGACAATTTCCAAAGCCCACGTTCCGTACCGGAATGAACGCCTGGATGCGAAACTGTGTTTTGCTTACCAGGGCCACATGTTCGCGGCGTTCGATCCGGCGCGAGGTTTTTTCGACGCCGCAGGAAGGCGTTTTATACGCCGGGATTCCAATGGCGAGAAAGCCTCCTGCTCGTTTCTCGATCAGCTTGGCCTGAAGCAGCGGGTTCCCACCTACCCGGATTCCACGCCGAGGTGGGAGTTGGCGCCGAGCAAGCTGCCTCGCATCGTGCGCTCACTTGTGGAGGCAGGCTGGGACATCGAAGCCGAAGGAAAGTTATTCCGGCGTCCAGGCGCATTCCGCATCGAAGTTTCGAGTGGCGTGGATTGGTTCGAGCTGCACGGTGAGGTGGAGTACGGGAACACTACGGCGCGCCTGCCCGAGTTGCTCGAAGCCCTGCGCCGCGCGGACAAGATGGTGCGGCTCGATGATGGAACCTATGGCGTGCTGCCGGAAGAGTGGCTGCGCCGTATTGGCCCGCTGGCCAGAATGGGTGAGCCCGAACAAGGTCATATCCGATTCCGTCAGAGCCAAGCGGGACTGCTTGACGCTCTAGTGGCGGCGCAACCAGAAGCCCGCTGCGATGAGACCTTCGCGCGCGTGCGCGTGGAGCTAAGACGGTTTCACAGCATCGAACCTGCGGCACAGCCCGCCGGATTTGTGGGTCACCTTCGCGATTATCAAAACGAAGGCTTGGGTTGGATGCACTTCCTGCAGCGTTTCTCCTTCGGTGGCTGCCTGGCGGACGACATGGGTGTGGGGAAGACCGCGCAGGTACTGGCGCTGCTCGAATCCCGCCGCGAGCTGCGCGCCGCGGGCGAGCCCGTCGGTCCGTCCTTGGTGGTCGTCCCGAAGTCGCTGGTATTCAACTGGAAGGAAGAAGCAGCACGCTTCACTCCGCAGCTGCGCGTGCTCGATCATACCGGCTTGGAGCGCAACGGCAATAACTTCGCCGCCTACGACCTGGTGCTCACCACCTACGGGACGCTGCGCCGGGACGCCTGGCGCTTCAAAGACGCCGAATTTGATTACGTCGTGCTCGACGAGGCGCAGGTGGTCAAGAATGCGGACACCGAATCGTCTAAGGCCGCGCGGCTTTTGCGCGGACGACACCGCCTGGCGGTGAGCGGCACTCCGGTGGAAAACCACCTCGGTGAGCTGTGGACTCTATTCGAGTTTCTCAACCCTGGAATGCTTGGCGCTGCCAATGCCTTCAAGGTCTCGGGCGGGTCGATGCGCAATCCGGACGAAGAAACGCGCCGCCTGCTGGGTCAGGCGTTGCGGCCGTTTGTCTTGCGCCGAACCAAGGAGCAGGTGGCGCGTGAACTGCCGTCCAAAACCGAGCAAACAGTGTACTGCGTGCTCGAACCTGAGCAACGGAAGCTCTATGACGAGTTGCGCCAACACTACCGCGATTCGTTGCTCAGGCGCATCGAAACCGCCAGCTTGGCGAAATCCAAGATTCAGGTCCTGGAGGCATTGTTGCGCCTGCGGCAAGCTGCTTGCCATCCCGGCTTGCTCGATTCGAAACGCTCCAGTGATTCCAGCGCCAAGCTGGACGTGCTGCTCGAGCAACTGCGTGAAGTCCTCGACGAAGGACACAAGGCGCTGGTGTTCTCGCAGTTCACCAGCTTGCTGAAGATTCTCCGCGCTCGCCTGAATGAGGACGGTATGCCTTACGAATACCTGGACGGCGCTACGCGTGACCGCCAGACCCGAGTGGAGCGCTTCCAGAACGATAAAGACTGCCGGCTCTTCCTCGTCAGTCTGAAGGCAGGAGGTCTGGGCTTGAATCTCACCGCCGCCGAGTATGTATTCATTCTCGATCCTTGGTGGAACCCCGCGGTTGAAGCGCAGGCCGTAGACCGCGCGCATCGCATTGGACAGACTCGGCCCGTCTTCACCTATCGACTGATTGCCCGCGACACCGTTGAGGAGAAAGTCTTGGAGTTGCAGAAAACTAAGCGCGACCTTGCCGCCGCAATAATCGGCGCCGAGAACAGCATGATTCGAGACCTACGCTCTGAAGACCTGGAATTGCTGCTGTCATAGCGATAAAAACGTAGTACAGACGTAGTATCAGTTGTGGCGAATGGCAGCAAAAAGCGAAAAAAGGGTTTATGAAAGCTGATGAAGTTACACTCCGGATTTTAGTGCAATTCGTTAGCTTCCCTCGGTTTAGCTTAGCTCCGGCGGAATTGTGATTAAAATACTCTGCTGGCTGTTAACCGAAGGGTTGCTAGTTCGAATCTAGCCCGGGGAGCCAACTCCTTTTTCAATCAATTAGTTACGGACTGCTCTTTTTTCGATCTTTGGCGACCGTAGTAAAAACATAGTATCTGTCTCGGGATTTTCCAGAAGCGGGTCGACAAAAACGGGACAAAACCCCAATGTTTCTGCGAAAACGTTTGTGGAAAGGCCCGACCTTTCGGTTCGTAACCGAATGCTCGGGTATTTTTTCAACCGATTGATGCACCGCGATTTGGCTTGCTTCCGTATGCCCCGACCACAATCGCGGATTGGACCTTGCCGAATCTCCGGTAAACACTAGCCGTCTCGGTACTAATCTCGCTGTGGCTGGGCCAGATTACTTCCGGCTGAGAGACAAACTGCCGAAACGTTGGGTTCAACTTTAATTCTTAGATTCGGTCCATTGCCCATTCCACTCCTTGTAGAGCCCGGCGAGGAATTTATTCCAAGCGGCCACCGAGCAGGACGGGGATAAGGTTCCGGCCGGATGAGCTTCACTGAACTCCACGCGACCTCGAATTGTCCTCCCTCGACAACTCTTCCCAACCGCATCGTCTTCCGAGTGTGCTCATTATCAGGGTCAATTTGCACCAGTCCTTCTAGAGCTTCAAAGCGGTAGTCACTTAGCTCTTCCCGAACGGCACGCACGTCAACCATTGGCGCAGTATAGGCTAAGGGACCGAAACAGACTGGGAAGTAATGGCGCAGTATGGGAAAGGATGCACGCTATCTCAGCAAGCTCTGGCGCCTATTGGCAAGGACGGAGCAGGGTAATCGCAAGCTGATTATTCGCCTTTCACGCAACGTTTGCTGGCCGGAAGCTGGATTCCAGCATGCACTCTGTCCAGCAAAGCCACGCGAGTGTCACATGGTCCCCACGAAATTAAGAAATACGCCTTTGTGGTTGTACTTCAGGTCGGTCAGCTCGTCGGAGAAGTTGGTGAAGTTGTAGCCAACGCCGGCCTTCAGGTTCTTGCTGATATGACGATAGATGGCGGCCAGCGCGCCGCTCCGGCGTTGACTTAGATCCGGTAGGTAAAGCGTTCGCACCTCCGCCAAGCCGTCCCATTCCTTGAGGAACCGCCAGTCCACGCGCAAGACCTCGAGCTGCGCGGGGTTGTCGAAGAAGTTCGGGTTCACGCGATCCAGACTTTCCTGTCCCAGGCGATAGGCGTACTTGCCTCCGACGGACCAATTCGCCGTGAGGTCGTAGGTCAGATCGAGCGCCGCGATGTGGCTCTTCTGAAGGAACTCGGCCGCGGTGTTCTGCACTCCCACCTGACCTGTGGTCGGGACGTTATAGAAGTATGTGTATTTAACCAAGGCGTTCAGCCGGTCGTTGCTCACCGGACGGTACGCGTAGCCGACCACGGCCTCGGTGTAGCCACCCGCATAGAACTCGCCGAGCGAGCTATTACTGACCGAGTGGTCCAGCTTGCCGATCAAACGCCAGTCGGGCGTCAGTTGCAACTTGAAATTGTTGCGAAACAGCAATGTAGTCGTTTCGTTATGTGTCAGGTCGAGTTGTTGCGCGTTATCCCGGCGAAACTCGATCGCGCTCGAGAACTGCATCTTAGCCAGGCCGTAGCCCATGTTGATCCCTGCCGCCTTGCGATCAGTCTCGGCGCCGGTCTGGGAGTCGCGCAGTTTGCCGACCTCCGCGCTGCCGCCGAGATTCCAGTGTTTTTTCGGCGTGAGGTTGATTCCGGTGGTGTGCGTGAGGCCGCTCAGGGACCCGCCATTCTGGTAACGCTCCTCGACGTAGACACTGGAAGTGTCGGAGAGCCGCGTCTTCGTGCCCAAGACCAGGTTGCCCTGGTTGCCGCGAAGCAGCAGCCCGTTGTCTGTCCGCTCGTTTTCCAGCGAATAGTTCAGGTAATAACTGGTCCCCTTGGAATCGAGAAAGCTAGTGCCGACCTTTCCGCCGGGTCCGAGGTGTCCGTCGGACGCCTCGCCGTCGATCCGGAAGCTTTTCGTCAGACGATAGGAGCCGCCCACGCCTATTCGATCATTGTCTTCACGGCCGCCGCTGGCCGCGACCGTACGCTGGCCGAAGCCATAGGCGCTCCAGGAGGCTCTGGAATCGAACTTCACCTGCGCGACCGCGTCCGTGCGCTCGCCCTGTATCTGCGTCAAGGGAACAACCGGCGAATTGTCCTTACGCAGGTCGTTGCGCACGCCGGTGCTGACGGTCCATTTTTCGGCTAGCTTGTAGGCCACGTCCAATTCGACCGCCCGAGTCTCGAGCCCCTGGCTCTCGATTTTCTGATCGCCCTTGGCTGCGAGACTCAAGCTGCTCGTCACGGGCATCCTGAACGTGCCGCCGTATTGCTCGGTGTTTTTGATCGTCTCCTGACCCGGCGCCGAATAGCCGGCCTCGAGCCTCTGCGTATAGAACGTGAAGCGACCGTCGCGGCCCTCGAAGAAATCGCGCAGCCCGACGCTCAGGTCGGCGCGATAGGCGCCAGCCTTCGCGCCGGTGAACGACTGGTCCGCAGGGCCCTGAAACCCGAATCCGCCATCATTGGATTGCAGCGAGGGAGCGAGGAGGCCCGTGCTGCGGCCTGCCTGCAACTTGAAAAAGGAATTGGCGCTCTTCCGCAACGTCAGGTCTGCGGCGCCGAGGTTGCTAGCGGAGTCCCCCTCGTTGGAATCGGCCGTAAAGCCGAGCCGCACATAGTCATTAAACCAGTAATGGGCTTGACCGCCAACTGCGACTTCGTTCAGGCTTTGCAAACCTGGCGTATATTCGTATCGCACCACCAGGTAGGCCTCGTCACCGCTCAAGCCGCTCGTGCGCACCAACAGGTTGTCGTTAGCGGTCGACGAGAGCGGCTGGGATAGCTGCACCCGGCCCTGCAGGTAGTCGATCTCGTAGTCCACGTTGGGTTGCAGGTTGACCACCCCTGTGACGATGTTAGAGGCCTTGTCGTGAATTTCGATGCGCACGCGCTCAGAGCCCGTCAGGATGTCCTGGTGGTGCAGGAAGTAGAGCGATCCGCCCGTTCCGCGGAATTCCTCGTAGCTCGCCATCGTTCCCGGTTGGGCGGCGAACCCATCCACCGTGAGCCGTCGCTCGCCGAAGCTGGTGGTGGGTTCGGACACGTAATGCGCGTTACCTCCGTACAAGCCTCGATCGACGTGGGCCAGTTCGTTATCGAAATAGCCGACCTTGAAATTGCCCCACATCCCGTAATTCTCGCCATTGCTCGCTTTGACGTAGAACTTGCCCAAGGTTGGCGCCATTTCTTCCACTACACCGTCGTCGCCGAACGACGGGTAATAATAGGCGGGATCGATGCGCCGGAATAACGAATCGGGCGACTTGCTCAGGAAGTTGCTGAACAGGTCCTTCACCGGGCCTTCGCGCGTATCCGCGCTCGCCGTCAAACGCCATTTCTGATGCACATTGCCGTTCAAGTAAAACGCCAGCCGGCCATCCAGCGACGAATCGTAGGGTCGCGGATTGTTATCGCCTTCCAGCAGCTTTGCTGCCCCGCTCGTACTGCTCTTCGATACCGTCAAGTCGGCCATGCCGACGTAGAACAGGTCTGTGCGTTTGAACTCCAGGTCGCGAAGATACAGCGAGCCGTTGCCCGCATCGTCGAGGACCGAGACTTCGACGCTATGCGCGCCGGAGGGAAGGATCTCCTCTGCGGCGAAGTTGCCCTTCGGGTCGACCGGAATTTGGCGGCCTGCTACCCAAACTGTGTGGCCGACCGGTATGCCGCTGCCCTGCACCTTCACCGTGCCGCTGCCGAGCGGAATCTGCTGGCGCGCCAGCTCACTCTCGCCATAGGCGGCAAGTAGCTCGCGAGTTGCCGACCCGTCAGAGGTCACGATGTTTCCAGGCGATGGCTCGCGGTACAGCCGCAGCGGCCGCGCGTCCGTTTCGTCGAAATTACCCTTCGAATCATAGGCGCGCAGCAAGTACCTGAGTTCGCGTGCCGGGCCGGCAAGAATTTCTGCTGTTGGATGCCATTCCGCAAGACCCGCGTCGTCGACAGCGATGATCTTGAGCGGCTCCGCTTGTAGCGACTGCTGTTGCTCGAATATTCGAATTTCAGCACGCTTGATAAAACTTGCATAGCTGCTGTACATCCGGAAATGTACGACCGATTCGGCAGGGCCGCCGCCTGAGTGACTCACGGCCACAGCGACCGGATTCGCCGCGACGCTGAGCCGTCGCCGCGCCTCCAGGTTGTCGAAGCGGAACTGGATCTTGGCATTGTCGAGCGCGACGTCGGTGCAGCGCTGGATGTCGGAAGAGCTGCGGCCTGGGTCATCAATCGGTTTGCCATCGACGGTGATGCGCATCACATTCAGCTCATACGGGCTCTTCGGACGAACCTCCTGGTTCAGACGCGTAATATCCACGCCTTCGTAGTTGTCCAACGGTAACCGCTCGTCGTACACGACCTGCACGCGCACGAACGACTCTTGGCCCTGGATGAAGCCTGCGTTTACGACGTCGTCGGACTGGACGTATCCGCGTCCCTCGTGCTCGGACCGCGCACCCGACAACAGCGGGTCCTGCATCAGGGTATCCATAGCGCGCCGTGCCCGCGCCGCGGAAAGCCCGATGTCATCGCCATACACGGAGGCGGTGCGGCGGTCGAGTCGCTCGTTCTTCGTGTAACCTATAAACCGTAGTCGCGCGTTGGTGCGATCCGAAATGTCCGTCAGCGCGCGACGCAGGTTTGCTGCGAAGTCCTGCGGAATGATCGGCTGGCCGTTCTCGAGCTCGAGGGATGGGATGCTGCCCCAGGGGGGATCGTAAACCCTGGTCACTGTTTCGTCGGCATTGTCTGGGCACAGTTGCGGCTCGTCCGGTAACGCTTGGAGAGGATCGTCGTACCAGAATTCTACTTCGATGCGACGATTCAGCCTCCGTCCCTGTGCCGCTTCGTTTGGGGCAAGCGGGTGGGAGGACCCGCGACCGTCGCTTTCGATCGCCGAAGCGGGCAATCCCAGGATTTCCTGCATGGCTAATGCGACGCGGTGTGCCCTTGCCTTCGACAACGACAAGTGGTTTCCGTAAGTGCTCTCGTCGCTTCCAGTCAGCGGCGCATCATCAGTGTAGCCGATGAACCGGACCGTCACGCCCTGCTTGTCCCGCAGGTTGTCGAGCGCCTGCCGGACTTGTTTGGTGAAGGCGTCGGAAATGGGAGTGGCCTCGTCCTCGTACCGCATTGGCACGACGAGGTTCCTGACGCGCATCCGCGGCGTGTTGCCTTCCCGGTAGCGCATTTTGCAAACGGTCTGCACCCGGCAGACTTTGATGAGCTTGGTTTCATCGCTCTGCTTTGCGTCGTGCGACCATTCCCGAAACGTCTGATCGCCTGACAGATGCCTCTCCACCGGCTCGCCCGGCTTGGCCGTGTTGACCTGGCCGATGCCCGCGGGGGCGGTCATCATCAGGAATCCAACGATCAGCAGTACGTGGCGGTGCTTGCTCATACCGTTCACTTGCTCCCCGGCACACGCCCGTCGAGCCGTTTGGGTGGCCCGCCAAGGCGCCAGAAGACTTCAGGCTCAATGGTCAGCACATAGCTGTCTTTCTTCGTACCCCATGCTTCGGTCAACTGCTGCTTAACCGCTTGCACGCGCCGTTCGACTAGTGCCGGATCCTCTGTGTCGGCGACGTAGGAGAGACGCAGCACCGACGGGGCTTTGCGCAGTTCCTCGAGAAGTACGTTGATGCGCGGCCGCCACTGAACGCGGATTTCGGTCGCGCCCGGCTCGAACACCGCTTCGGAGAGGTCGATGGCAACCACGCGGTATATCGATGCGCCGAAATCGAATTTCAAGGCCTTGCTGCGCGTGGCGCGCTTGATCTGCACCTGGTCTGTCGACATCCGGAAGCCGCTTGGCAGGGTCCTATCGTCCAGCTTCAGCACGAAATTGCTGCCGCGGTCTTCATTCGGCGTGATCGCGCAAGTGATGTGGAACCGCCCGTACCGATCCGTCGCCGCTGCCAGACCCGTTGCTGTCACCACACGCACGCCGGGCAGGCCCTCTTCACCGTTGTCCTGCACACCGTTGCGATTGACGTCGTTGAAGACCTTGCCAAACACGTCTGTGCAATCGAAGGTCTGATCCGCCACGACACGAACCGTTGCGGTCGCCTCACCGGACAGGGGCTTGCCCGTCAGACCGTCGACGACCTGCGCGCGGTTGACGAACTCGCCTTCGCCAACACCGGCACCAACGGCGAGCAGCAGGACGATCGTGCGACTGGAGCTGCCGAAGTTGAGGCCATTCCACATGAGTTGGCCGGCGGCCATCTTGGGTTCTGAGGGCACACCATCAAGGCGCGCGGATCCGGGGACGTAGCGGAAGCCCGCCGGATAGCGATCCACAACCTGCTCACCTGGCAGGGATGCGTCTATCGCGTTGCTGATCGTGATGGTGTATGGGACGAGCTGCCCGCGAGTCACGTTGACCAATGGCGTCGTTTTCGTGATTGAGAATGCTCCCGCGAGCTGCGGGTCGAGCGGAATGTGGTTGTTGTAGATCTGGCTTGAGCCGGGCACCGCGCTGCCGTCCAGGGTGAGATTCAGGTAGTACTGAGTCCCAGCGCTACGCGCGGGCACGGAGAGTGGCGGCGCGAACTCCGACGCCTGTGCCTCGCAGTACGGGATGGCCGGAAGAGCATCCTGCGGACAGGTAGGCACCGAATACGGAGCGGTCGATGCGCTCGTAGTCGGCGGGATAAGCAGGGACACACCGGCCACATAGTTCGACCCCGGCGCGGCCACCACAATGAGGTAGCTGCTACTACTGGGACAGCTTGGATCCGAGAAGTTGAGATCGAACCGGTAATAGCCGCCCGCCTGGGTGATCTGGCCCTGTTGAGCCGGGTCGTCGAAGCAGGCTGCCGGCAGTGGCGTGCTGCCGTGTAGCATCTTCAGAGTCGCGCCCGCAATGGGAGCGCGCGTCAACGAGTTGTAAACGACCCCGTTCGGCCCGATCGGCAGGTTCAGATTCTGAATGTTGCTGCCGGAGGGTACGACGATGTCGGTGATCCGCTGCAGCCAGTTGGTAAAGGTTGAGTCGGCTTTGCCGAGCTTGGCGGTATTCGGACCCGCAACAGGCGCCGTGAACCTCAGCTCGTACCGGTTTGGCGTCCCGTCGGTCGGCGGCACGCTACTGAACCGATAGACGCCGTTGACATCTGTGAGAACGGACTGCACCAGCACCCCATTGAGATACAGCCCAACCGTCCAGCTCTGCAGCAGCGGCTCGCCGAGATCGGCTATCTTGTTGAAGTTTGCGTCGAGCCACGCGGTGCCGTTCAAACTGCCGGCACCGGGGACTCCACCAATATCGATCGAGACGCTGGCGCTCGCCGTCTGCGGAGGGTTGTTCCACGTTACGACCGCGGTGTTCGTGAGCCTCGTGCCGGCGGGAAGTCCCGGAGCAATCTGCACCCGCAATCGCAGGTCGATGGATTGTCCGGGCTGCAGCGGACCGTTCACAGAAGAGTAGTTCGCGGTCAGTACGGAACCCACCACCGTGACACCGGTCGTGGAGCCGTTCATCGTTGGCGCTGGTGGATTCACAAACGTGAGGCGACCTGCACCCGCGCTGTTGAGATCGTCGGTGATTACGACCGGGGTGGCCGGGATCGTCGAGGCATTGGTCACGTGCACCAGGTAGTCGAGTTGCCCGCCGGGCAGCGCAGCGCCGCCGCCTACCACGCTGACTTGCTTCGTGATGGTGAGCTGGCTGATCATCACCGTGACCGTGTGGGCATCCTGATTGTCCAGGACGGCGGGTGTGCCGTTAGTCAAAGGACCGGTGAAGGTATTGCGGTTGGGAGTGGTGCTGCTGCCGTCGAACCACTGGATGGCGCCAGCGACGTTGGTGAGCGTAGCGCCATTTTGACTGTTCGCGTCAAGCTGGGTTTGGTAATTGATGATCAAACGCTGGTTCTGGCTGAGCGTGGCGGCCGCCGTGAGCATGGTTAGCGTGAGCTCGCAGGTGGGCGCCCCGTTATAGTTGATCGAAAAGTCGGTGCCCGGAACCAGAGGCCCCTTGCCCGGAACCGGCGTTACGCCGTTCGCCTGGAAAACCTGCGCGCTGAGTATCTGGGGTGTAAAGGAACACATGCCGCCGGAGGGGCTGGGTTTGGGGAGCCGATCCAGGATCGTGGCGTTCCATGCGTCGCTCACGCCGGTATTCTGGACGTTAAGACCAAACTGCCCTGACTGCCCGAGGCTCATCGTCGCCGGTCCCGTTTTTGTCAGTGTAAGGTTGGGTCTGGAGGTTTCTCCAATAGCAATCGAGACGCTGGCGCTCGCCGTCCGTGAAGGGTTGTTCCACGTTACGAGCGCGGTGTTCGTGAGAATCGTGCCGGCCGGAATTCCCGCAGCAATCTGCACCCGGAAACGCACGTCGATGGATTGTCCGGGCTGCAACGGTCCGTTCACAGCAGAGTACTTCGCGGTCAGTACGGAACCCACCACCGTGACACCGGCCATGGAGCCGTTCATCGTTGGCGCTGGTGGATTCACAAACGTGAGGCGACCTGCACCTGCGCTGTTGAGGTCGTCGGTGATTACGACTGGGGTGGCCGCGCTCGTCGTGGCATTGGTCACGTGCACCAGGTAGTCAAGCTGCCCGCCCGGCAGGGCAGCGCCGCCGCCCACCACGCTGACTTGCTTGGTAATTGCCAGCCCTGGGACCACGATCACGACGATCTTAGTGAGGTTCCCTCCCTCAAGGCTGAAAAACGAATTACTATTTGGTGCAATGCCGCCGTTACCGAAATTGACGATCCCAGTGTTCGCGTTAATTACTGTGAAGTTGATTCCCGCGGGACCATAGTGGTGTGGGTCCGTTGCGATTGCGCAATTGGGGTTCGGCCCAAGAGCGCTAAAAGTGTATCCCGGGGGGCCGGCACAAACTCCGTCGTTGTCGAAAGCAAAAATAGGGATTGTTGCGCTACTGAGCTGCAAGCCGGTGATGGTTTGACTGGTGTTGTTTATGACTCCGATCAGGTTGTCGTCAAGGCCGCTATCGAAAGAGGTGGCAGGATTGGGATGAGTTGTTGTGATAGACCCATCAGCGTTGAGCGTGATCAAAATGGTACAACCCTCATTGGCGCGTCCGTCTTGATTAGCGAGATAGGCGGGATTAACACCCGCTCCTGGACTGCCAGCGCCGCCGTTGACAATGGCGCACGTCTGCGTCTGGGCAAACGCAGAGTTCGCTCCCATCATCAGAACGACGATGCCGAAAACAAGTAAAGCCCTCTTCCTAGCGCGTGATCCTTTGAACAGCCGTGCTCTTCCTGGGCTGCGAATAGCCGCATGAGCTAGGAGGGAGTTCCGCAAATCATCGATCTCGGGAAGTCGCAGGCGGAAGCGGAGACTGAGGCGCAGCTTGTCGAGCAGGATTGCGATCCAGCTGCCGCTCGGCCTCACATTGTTCGTGCTAGAAGTCATCTACGCCCTCATCCCACGAGGCAGTCCCCGCCTGGACTGGATTCCGGCGGTCCCGCCGTCGTAGGGCCCCCCAGGCCCATTAGACCGGTGACTTTGCGTCGCCATCTTTCGGTGGCTTTGCCTTTGTCAAAATCGCGTCGAACTTAACGGATCAGATTCGCCGTTTCTCCAAACCTCCTGGTGTCCATGCCAATCCTGCTTCGGCCGTCGGCTTCACGCCGCCGGCAGGAAGTCGATCGGGTACACGATCGTCACGGCCGCTACATCCTTCGCGCCGAAATTGATCGTCTTGACGCGGCCAACCACCTGCGTGGCGAGATCCGGCGCATCCATGTCAGTCGACTGCAGCATGCACATCGACACGCTGCCGTCCGGCTCAATCGTCAGACGCAGAACCATCTGGCCTTTCAGGGCTGGGTTATTGCGCAGCTCCCGGTTGTACAGCCGATAGAACGACGCCTTGTAGCGATCGAACACGATCTGTATTTCCTCGTCAGTGCGGGCAGGACCTGGTCCGCCGCGTGCCTTCGGTCGGTCGGCGCCGGTTATCGGAGCGATCGTGCTGACTACGCGGCCTGTCCCCACACCACCAATCCCGCCTGCTCCGCCAGCGCCGCGGCCACTCACACCCCCACCGCCGTTGCCCCCGCCTCCACTTCCTCCGCCACCGCCTCCTACACTGCGGCTCAGGGAAGCGACGTTGATGCCACCGCTCGATCCTGGCGTATTGCTCGTCAACAAAGAGCGTGCCGAGGGCCGGCCAACGTCATCGACAGCAACATGACGCGCATCGGCTCCGAGAGGTGCCACGACGGTGTCCTGTGCCAGGCTGGCGAACTTGTCCTTGAATGCCAGGATGCCGGCGTTTCCCACCTTCGGCTTTGCCTCCACTGGTAGGCCAACCTCAGGGCCTGGTGGCAGTTCCGCTTTGCCAGCTAAGTCTGGACCTGCCGGCGCGTTCGGTTTTGGTTTCAGCGCCGATGCGGGCGCCCCCGGTGGGGACCCGGCCGCACTTACTCCCCGCGGCATCGGCGAAACGGCTCGCGCGTTGACCGGGATCTCCGGTGGGTGATAAAAAACGATGTCGAGTTCCTTGTTGGGGGGCACGCTGCGAAACAGCGCTTGCGCTGGTATGACCATCAGCACGGCCAGCACTAAGACATGGATCGCCATGCTCTTCGCCATGCTGCGGGCCGTCGGAGCCCCGGATTTTTTGAAAATGCTCTTTGCTTCCATGGTTGTCACCAAGCAACCACCTCAATTGGCCGCAACAAATTCGATCTTTAAATCCTCAACGCGCGATTTTGCCAAATCAATGATGCGTAGAACGCCCTCGTAGTTCATGCGATCGTCGACGGCGAGGAACAGCGCGCGCTGTTCCGCGGGCCGGCCACCCAGAATCGACGCCACGCGCGCGGGCAGTTCGGCTACAGGGATCTTTTGATCCGCCAGGGTCACTTGACAGTCCTTCGGGATCCCCTCCCCTGCGGGCGGCGTGAGGATGGGGCACGCCGCGGAACCGATACTCAGGATCAACTGGGATTCGGCAACCTGAGCCGACGTATCGGCAGAGGCTCGAGGGATATCGACGTCGTAACCCTCCATCAGGAGTGGCACGACGACCATGAATATGATCAGCAGCACGAGGACCACGTCGACCAGTGGCGTGATGTTGATTTCAGACTGCAGACTGAAGCCGGAATCGCTGCTGTTGAACTGCATGATGTCACTTTCCTTCCGCGCCAGCGCGCTTGGCGATCAGCCCCACCCCGCGGAAACCGGTCTGCTCGATCGCGACCATGACCTCCCGGACCTCGCGGAAATTGAGCTTTGCATCGCCCCGGATCACGATCTTGGGGTTCGTCTCGGCGCCCACCGCAGCGCGGAGAGTCTCGTCGAAATGCTCGGCTGCGACGGGCTGGTCGTTGATCCACAGTCCCCCAGCCTCGTCTATGGAGACCAGGATTCGGCCTCTCTCGTCGCCCTGCGAGTTCGGTTTCGTGGTGTTCGGCAGGTTGACGTCGGGCCCCTTCCGCATTTGCGGCGCCATCACCATGAAGATGATCAGGAGCACCAGCACCACGTCGACGAGCGGCGTGATGTTGATGGCCGCTTGCATCCGGGCCGGCTCACCGAGACGCATAGGCCGGGCCTTCCTTTTTGACCTTCGACGCCCTGACTTCATCCATCTCGACGTCAAGCCCCTTGAGCTCTGGTATTTTGAACAAGCGGTTCACGAGTTGGGACGAAGCCCGATTCATTTCGACATGGAAAGTCTCAAGCTTGCCCGTGAAATGGTTAAAGGCCACGACGGCCGGAATGGCGACGAAGATACCCAGGGCCGTAGAGACCAGGGCCTCAGCGATGCCGCCCGAAACCACAGACATTCCGCCGGATCCGGTGGCCGCGATGCTCCGGAAAGCGTTAATGATTCCGACCACGGTGCCGAAAAGACCAAGGAACGGGGCAGTGGAGCCGATTGTGGCAAGGAACCCGAGACCGCGCTTCAGCTGAATCAGCGTTTCGGAGATGGAGTCCCGGAGTGCGCTGGTGACGAGCTCGAGCGAAGCCGTCGGATCGCCTCCGCTCTGGGCCACGCCGTCGTACTCGACGATGCCGGCCGAGACCACTTGCGCCACGTAGGAATTCGGGTGCTGGCGCGCGGCTTCGACCAGATTCTGGACATCTCCTCCGTGAAGAAACTTCTTGAACTCGGTCTTGAACTTTTCCGACTCACGCGAGGCTGAAGAGAATCGGCGGTGCTTGTCTATGATCATCGCCACCGAAAAAACGGAAAGCAGGGCGAGGGAAACGATCACCGCACCTCCGAATATGCCGACGTGCCCTAACAGTTCAGTGAAATTCATGGCTTTCTCCTTTGCGCCACATTGGCGGGCGCTGCCGTATTCCCATCCGTCGTCGCACCGCTGGGGCGCGCTGTTTCCGACCGAATTTCGTAGTAACTGAGCATTCGCATGAACACCTCTTTGTCCACGGGTCGCCTCGAGTCATCTAGCAACGTCGAGACGCCGGGGCCATTTCCGAGTTCCGAGCTCTTCCAGGGAACGATGACCAGTGCTTTGGGCGCTTCCTGATTGCCCAAAATGGACATGCCGAGCGCCTTGCTTCCGGGGACGGACGTCAACTTCCCGTCTTCTTCCGTCTTTGGCTGCGGCTCCTCAGTCAGTTTCATTGCCTCGTCATTTCTTGCCTCCTCCTTTTTTGCGTCCTCTCTCTTTGCTTCTTCTCTCTTTGGCTGCGGCTTTTCGGTCTGTCCCTGTGCTGCTTTCGTCTTTGGCTGCGCTGTTTGCTGCGCGAGTAGAGCCGCGGGCATCAAGGCAAGGACCCCAAGGAAAATCCAGTGAACGCTAGTCTTCGTCATCGCCCCTCCTGTTTTTTTGCGCGGTTGCGAAGGTCGGCAATCCATTTGACGACTTCGGCGTCATCCGGAACGATCCGGCTGTACGCCTCGTAATGCGCCATCGCGCAGGTGTAATCTCCGAGATACAAGTCGCACAAAATCGCAAGATTCCTGTGCGCATATGGGAAGTCGGCGGACTGTGCGAGGGCCGCCTCATAACTCGTGCGCGCTTTTGCAAACTGTCCCTTGCGCCGCTGCACCATACCGAGTTCGTTATAGGCGACAGGCTGTTTTGGATCCGATTGCAGCGCCTTGTTCAGGCTGGCCTCGGCGCGATCCAGGTCGCCGGTTCGCGCGTAGGCCATGCCGAGGTCGATGTGCGCTGCCGTCAAAGCAGGCATCTTCTCGGTCATTTTGAGCAGCAAGGCAATGCCCGGTTCGTACCGCTCCTCCTTCAGCATGCCCACTGCCGATGCGTAGTCGGCGGGCATTGCATCCGTGACGGCCGCGCGCTGCGTAATCGCGTTGCCCGATGTCGAGTTGCTGGAGACCTGCGACGTCGGCGATCCCGCCACATGACTGTCGGTCGCGCCGAGGAAGCCGCTGCTCGTTTCCTGTTTCGCGTAACGGCCCGGCATCAGCTCGGTGAGCCTGCTGAGACTCTTCTCGGTCCACGAGTTGAAGACGCCTGCGTGCAATAACTCCATGTTCTTCTCGAGTACCTTGATGGCTTTCTCTTCGAACGGAAACGCTGCCTCATCGAGCTTGTTCTTGAACTCCTCCAGATCCTCTGGTCGCAAATCGTCCGGCCGCTCCGACTCGAGCAGTGAGCGGCTGAAATTGGAGTAGGTCTCGGCCATGTAAAACGTCGCTGCCGCCGTCACTTCGTCGATTCCGTAATCCACCAGCCGGCTCAGGGCCGCAATCGTGGCATCCATACGCTGCTTTTTATCCTGCAGGCTGGTTTCAAAGGGTTGCCGCAGCTTCACGACGACGAAATCCCCGTAGAGCTGCTCTGCGAGGACGAGCGCCGAACGCGCCGCAAGCGTCCGGGTCCGGCCGGTCCTTTCCGATCCGGCGCCCGCCTCGACGCTTACGATTTCTTCCAACTGCTTGTGATAGAGCGTCTCGTCGTGCCCTGCCTTGTACATCTCGGCGATCTTGAACCGTGTCTCGATGGCCGTCTCTACCGGCTTGGGAAACTCTTTAACGTACCGCTTGTATGCATCCAGGGCGCGATCTTGGGAATTGGATTGCTCGTAGAGGTCTCCCGCATCGAGCAGCGCCTCACTGCGTAACGCCGGATCGTCGGACTGGGATGCGATGCGCTCGTATTCACCGGCAGCGTGCGACAACTGGCCGCTCTGCCGGTAGGCGTAAGCGATCTGCTTGGTGGCCTCGAGCTGCAGTTTGTTTTTCGGGAAGGTGGTGCGAAACGCTTCAAGCACATCCACCGCGGCCTTCCAGTCCTGCATCCGGATTAGCGCGGCGCCTGCGTCGTACTCAGCCGTCTCGCGGATAGAAGAGGTAGGCGCGGCGGTGCGAATCCTAAGGAAGTGGTCGGCGGCCGCGCGATAGTCCTTCGCCTCGTTTGCGAGTTCACCCTGTTTGTAAATCGAGGCAGCAAGGTTGTCGACGAGCGCGGCGCGCGACTGGTCGCCCTCCGGCGTGACTGCCAGCACCTGGGTGTAGGCATGCTCGGCGCGCGGGTACTCGGCGAGCTCGAATGAGCCATGCGCAACCACAATCCACGCGGAACGCCGGATCGACGCCGCCACGCCCGGATACTTATCGATGACGCGCTGGTCGGCCTCGATGGCAGCCTTGTAGGCTTTCATCCCGTACATGTCATCGGCGGCCGCTCCGAGAATCGCGGCAGCGTGTTCGTCCTGCGGGAATGCGTCGGCAAATTTGAGCGAGCTTGCGACGGTATCGCGCTTGACGGCGTCCTGCTGCTTCTTGTCGGCAACCTTCAGCTGCTCGCGGTATGCATAGATAGCGGCGTATCCTGCACCTGCCGACTGGGGATGCGGCGCGTATCCGTAAGCCGTGCGCTCGTACTGTTTGGCGGCCTCGCCGAAATCCTTGTTCTCCAAAAGCAGGTCGGCAAGCTGATAGTTGACGGATGGCGAATCAGCCTCCTTCGGGAAGGACTCGAGGTAGGCCACGTACCATTGGCTTGCCTCGTGATAATTCGTGAGCTTCTCGTCTGCTCCGTTTGCGTTCTGATACTGGGCGTGATAATGCGTCGCGAGGTCTTTCAGGTTCGTCTTCAGGTAGGCTAGTACTTCCGGCGACTCTTCCGGTTTGAAGTGTCGCCAGTATTCTGACTTCAGGCCATATGTGGAAGCGAACTCCCGCTTCGACTCCAATACGAGCTTGGGGAACCCGCCCTGGGTGAAAGTATCCACGATGCGCATGCTGAATCGCGGCGCGGCGCGGTGGAACGGATAATGCGCTACGAAAGCTTTATACGTCTTCGCCGCATCGTCGTAGCGCAGCTTGCCGAGATAATGCTCGCCGAGACTGGAGTAAATACGGTCCTCATACGAGCGATTCCCGAACTTGGAGAAGTATTCCGGCAGCGTCTCCGGTCCGCCGAGGTTGCTGAAGCTCAAGCTGACTACTCGGAACGTATCCGCGACACGGCGATCGTCGTCCTCATCATGCTTCTGGTCGAAGTCGTAGCCGATCGTTACTTTGTAGTCGAGCAGGGCAATATACTTTTGCAGAGCCTCCTCGTAGAATTCCTGCTTGTAGAGCGTCCATCCGAGCTTATAAAGAGCGAGCTCATGGTAGTCGGAGGAGGGACCCAGGCTGACGATGCCCGAATAGGCACTCTCGGCGTCGCGGTAGCGTCTACGCGTGAAGAAGTACTCGCCCCGCCTGAACTGCACTTCGTCAAAGTGCGAGGAGTGCGGATTCGTGCGGATTAGCCGCTCCATTGTCTCGATGGCCTCGTCTGTGCGGCCGAGCTCGTCGTACGCCCGCGACATTTGATAGAGGACCTGGTCGCTGTTTTTATAATTGGGGTACTCAGTGAGCAGCCGATTGTAGAGAGCGATCGCCTCGAGTGGACCTTCGGCATCTGCGCCAGTGCGCGCCGCGTCCGCTGTCGAGGCGCCGGCGTTACTACCCGCCAGGATTCCGGCCTCCGCGGTCGTCCGCCGCTCAAAATCCTGATCGGATTCGTGCAAGCGCGCGCTGGCAGCCGCCGCGACCGGATTAGGACTGCCGGCCGGCGAGCCCGCGAGTACCCGGGCGGGCGTCGGAGCGGCCATTTCCCGCGGCTTGGCATTGCCCGCGCGTATCCCGAACTGCTTTTCGAGTTGCAGGTCCGCGAGACGCCGCATCGCCTCTGGAGTCATCGCGGTCTCCGGTGCCTCCTCGAGGAAGCGCCGATAGTGCTGCATGGCCTGGTCGAGGCCCTGTTCGACCTTCACGTCGCGCACGTCGGGACGCACGTTCCGCAGCGTTGCTAGCGTCCCGTCCGTCCCCACTGGCTTCATGGGACGCGCGGCGCAGCCGACCATGAAAGCCGGCGCGATCAGGATCAGAATGGCGAGGCGAGGCATCACTGTCCACCGGCGTCGGACTGGGCGCGCGCGGCTCGATCGTAGCTATCGGCGACGCCAAAGCGCGCCTCGGTCTGCTGGGCGATCAGGCGCTCCCGGCGGGCTTCGAGCTGGTTGATGGCGACGGTCTCGATCATGTGTCCCTGGCGGGCTATCAACATGTCGACACGCTGCAATCCGTCGCCGACCCGCTCGCGGAGTCGTGCGATCTGGACGTCGTATCCGACGTAGCTGTGAGTCGCCGCCTGCCTGGTCCTAACGAAGGCGTCGTACCGCCGATTGAGAGCGTCGAGAGGCGCTTTCAGTTCGTCGAGGTGTACATATGCCGCGGTCAGGCGGTCGTTGTACTCGGTTTCCAGCCGCCATGTGAGCGCGCCGTGCAGGCGAGCCGCGCGTTGCCGAAGCGCGAGCGATTCGGGGTCGTTAGAGTTGCCGAGCCGCTTCTCGACGAGGGCGATGCGCCCGCCGGCGATCTGCTCCTCCGCAGTCGCCAGATAATCCGGCCGTGGCGCGGTCAGCATGGCCTGCAGACGTTCGGCGAGGTGCTTGCGCTGCTCGAGGCGAATGTGGATCCGCGAATCCAGTTCCCGGAACTGTGCGTCGACCTCCGGCAGCAGCGGCTCGTAATTCTGTCCGCGCAGACGGATGATATCGTCGAAAGCATCAAGGCTGGTCTTCCAGGTATTGAGTCTCGACCGCAGGTCCTCAAGGTCGAGGTAGTTGTGCAATGCGGTTTGGAAGTCGTGAGATGCCATCAACTCCATCAGGTAGTAAGTTTCCGGCGCATCGGGCAGGTTGCGCAGGCGGATGACCCAGGTTTCGTCCTCCCGGCTCTCCTCGCGGATCAGCGCATTGAGAAACTGCCCCTCCCTGATGCTGCGGATCGATGCGTCGACTCTGTCGACCTGGTTGCTGAAAAGCTCGAGCGCGCGCCCGTAGCCAATCGCGGCGCGACCGTGTAGGTTCAAGCTGGCGTACGCATGCGGTACGGCGAGAATGACTTCCTGAACCGCGGCATCGGTCGGCTCACGATCCATCAGGATGTTCCACGGCACGAGCGCGCGGTCATACTGCTTGGCAGAGGCCTGGGCCCAGCCCGCCCGCAGCAGAGCCTGGTTCGAGAACGGTCCCTCGAGATGGACGCGGTCCAATGCCTGCTTGGCCCGCTCAAAATTGCCAGATTCGAACAACATGGTGCCTAGCACCAGGTTCGACTTGTCGCGGATCGCGAGAGTGGCCGGATCCTCGGCCGGAAGCTGCCCGGCCTTGTCCAGTTGCTCGATCGCTTCCTGAGTTCGACCGTCCTGCAACAGCGCGATGCTAAGGTTGTAGGCAACAAACCCGGCCAGGCGCTCATTGCTCTTTAGCTGCGAGAGCACCTTAACAGCCTCGCCAGGCTGGCCCGTCGCCATACAGACGTTCGCCCGCAGGAACTCGAGATCACCCTTTATCCCCTCAGGCACCGCGCCTTTGATCCGTGCTAGCGCCTGCAACGCATCGTCGAGCTGACCCTTCTGGAAGTGGATGCGGGCGAGCCTGAACGCGGCTTCGTTTCGTACCGCCTCATCGACGGCGCCTTCGAGTACCGCCTTGATGGCGCGCCCTGCGCGTTGGTGCATGCGATAGTCGAGCTCGAAGTCACCGACTGAAAATTCGGCGTCGTTGATGTGATAGTGAAGCGTATCGAGTTTGGGTTCGTCCAAAACGTGGTATTGGGCGAGCTCGGTGTCGAGCCGTTGGAGCGCGTCGAAATACTGTCCTTGGTAAGCGTGATAGAGCGCCTCGCCGAAATGGAGGTCCCTCAAGTCGCCGCCCGTGACCGGACGGGCAGCAAGGCCCAAGGCCAGGGCGAGTCCGATGAGTTGGCGAGCGGCTCGCATCGATTACCAATCCCCAAGCGTGATCGGGGTGTTGCCGGGCCGTGGTCCGGCCAGAGTCAGTCCGACCAGCTTTGGCTTCACTTCCTTGCGGAAAGTAAACTCTCCCGTGCGGCTGAAGCCCCCGCCGCCCTCAAGCTTGCCATCGACAAGCACGTCCAGCTTGTGATCCCCGGTCGCCACGTTGCCGACGTAGATCCGTTGCACGCCGCCCTTGCGCAGGGCCTGGAGCTCTTTAGCGCTGTAGATGTAGTGCGCAACGAGTTGGCCGTCGATCTGGAGCCGCACGGCGTCGAGGCGCATCGTGTCGCCCTTGGCGAGCTCGACGAAGATCGCGACCTGTGTCCCTGAGGGGTACAGCAGTTTCTCCTCCAGCTGGCTCAACTCTGCCGACATGCGGAGGGAGTCTGACTTGATCTCCTGGATCTGTTCGTCGAGGCCCCTCATCTGCTGTTGGTCGGATGAGATGTCTTCTTGGGAAGGCTTCTGGACCGCAGCCTGAGGGGGTGCGGGTGCGATAGTGACTTGGGCGCTGGCATGGGCCGAGCCTCCCGGACCTGTAGCTGTGACGATATAAGTCATGGATTGAGAGGGCCTTACAGTCGTAGAACCCTGCGCGGCGACTAGGCCCACCGAGGGCTTCAATGTGACGGATGTGGCGTTCGTCGACGACCAGGTGAGCGTGACCGGTTGACCTGCTTGGGCGGAAGTCGGCGAGGCGCTCAGAGCGACGCTCGGGGAGGCTGGCGACGCCAGTTGCGCGGCGGCAACAGGCTTTTTCCCGTTGGCCAACAGCGCAAGCGCAACCAGACCGAACGACACCATAGTGCGAAGTGAATGGACACGCATCTTATTCACCCCTTGTGTAATGGAGCATTCACACGGAGCTGGATGTGCGTAAATGTCCGCCGCAATTGGTTCCAGGATTGCGGAATCGCACGACGCCGTAAACTGTTCTTAGGAGCGGAATTAGAACGGGCGTGATGGTACTGGACTACCACCCGTTCGTTTGGCCGTCATGGAACGCCGCGGAGAATTCGCAGCGGCAAACCTGCAGGCTGAGTCTTACCTTGAGCGAGAGCACAACGCGCGATGGGTTGTGCTTCGCGTCGTGCACGCCACAAGCAGCATTACAGCCAATGTATTGACATTACTTTTGCCCCGCAGCATTTTCGCGCATTCATCCACAGACCACATTCCGCACAGTGAATTTCCCTCCTGACGTTGATTGGAACCGCGTTCCGGAAGAAATGAGATGCGCACTCACTGGTGTCTCGGATCAACGGAAATTGCCCAGTGGATTGTGCGCGCTGCTGCCGTCCTATCTTTGCAATGTACGTACGTGATAATTCATCGATACTTATGTTGCTCTCTGTGACCCATACAACCAATCCGATAAGGGTACCAGGCGTTGTCGTACGGTTGTGCTCATTGGGATGATCTACGGGCTTGCACGGACAAGTTAACCCCCTAGCCGGTTGCGAAGCCACTATTCTAAAGACTCGTTTCGGGCCAGGAGACGCAGGTGACCCTTTGAGCAGTTCTATTGCGTTTGGCAGAACTTCGACAGAACGAAGTTGCCACATCGGCAAGGGCTCTACAGCGCGGATACAAGTTTGATTGGCAAGAGGTGGAGTGCCTCACCGTAGTGATTCGGGGGCCCTGTTGGCGTATATCTCCTTCTAAGGGGTCGATGGGCGAGTGGCTTCCGACATGTAAGGGTCTGGCCACTGATGCTCCGTGTATGGCTGTTAGCAGGCCCCTTTTTGTGCTTTTGACGGGATAACTATGCTAAGTATTATACTAAATATAATATTATTTATTCTGTTTTGGCTGGTTGCTGGGGAGGCGCCATCCAATAAACCCTCATCAACATCTCGCCACGTTAGTTGGCGAGCAGCTTTACCTGCCAGAGACTTCGCAGGAGCTCGGGGCCGTCGACCTACCCGACTTGACGCCAGCGTCGACTGGGTGATACCCTTTATTGTGTAACATACCCAACTTGAGATAATTTCGGGTATCGCCTGCGTTTCGCTCTGATGTATTATACTGTGTCGACCATGAAGAATGATGCAAGAAAGAGTGTCAAGCCCCTCCGGCAGAAAGTGCTGCCCGCCGACCTACGCCTGGCCCTGAGGGAGGCTCGGGACAAGTGCGGCTGGAGCCAAAGAGACCTAGCGAGCCGCCTCAGCGTCGGCCAGAGGCATATCTCCGGCATCGAATCCGGCAAGATCGTGCCGCGGTATGACACGCTCCTTGAGCTGGTCCGCGCCCTCGATCACGATCTCCTGATGGTGCCCCGCGCTCTTGTGCCCGTGGTGCAGTCCCTTGTCCGCGACCACCTCAAAGACCAGCCAGGTGAAGGCGAGGAACGCCCCCTTTACGCCGTCGACAACGACGAGGACACGGCGAGGGAGCCCCGCGATGAGGTTTGATCCGAAAACACTGAACGCGCTCTCGGTGCGCCTTCACAAAAGGCATATCAGCGTTATCACCCGCCTCGCGGGCGACCGCCAGCTCTTTGCATTTGAGCAAGAATATATAGATGACCCGAAGCGTCCGACTCTGAGCCTCTCCTTCAAGGGCAGCACCGGCGGGCTCGTGACACAAACGCGCCCCACGGCGCGCCGCGTGCCGCCGTTCTTCTCAAACCTCCTGCCCGAAGGCCATCTGCGCGACTATCTCGCCAAGCGCGCGGGCGTCAATCCCGAGCGCGAATTCTTCCTCCTCGCCGTGCTCGGCGCCGACCTTCCCGGCGCGCTTGTCATTGCACCGCTTGAGGGTCAGGCGCAGGGGCCAGAAGCTCATCATGATCGTGACGATGAGCACCGCGAGCGCGACAGCGAAGAACCGTTGCGTTTTTCTCTCGCTGGCGTGCAGTTGAAATTCTCGGCCGTCATGGAGGCCTCTGGCGGCCTGACCATTCCCGTGGACGGCATGGGCGGATCGTGGATCGTCAAGCTGCCTTCAGCCCGCTATAAGGCGGTTCCCGAGAATGAATTCGCCATGATGGAACTGGCCCGACGCGTCGGCATCTCCGTCCCTGAAAACAAGCTCGTAGATATAGCAAGCATCAAAGGACTGCCCGAACAAGCGCATACAGTGGAAGGCCGAGCGCTCGCGGTGAAGCGTTTCGACCGAAAGCCGGATGGGGAGCCCGTTCATATGGAGGATTTCGCACAAGTCTTCGGGGAATTTCCCGACGACAAGTATAAACGCCACAGCTACGCGAACATTGCCGCTGTCCTCTGGGCGGAAATCGGTGAGGACGCCGTACACGAATTCGTCCGCCGCCTCGTATTCTCCGTGCTGATCGGCAACGCCGATATGCATCTCAAGAACTGGTCCCTCCTTTATCCCAACCGCCGCACGCCCGTCCTGTCGCCGGGCTACGATTTTGTCGCCACGCTACCCTATATTCCCAACGACAAACTCGGCCTGAGCTTCGGCGATAGCCGCAGCCTCTCTGAGATCACCCCAGACCAGATGCGCCGCTTCGCCGACAAGGCAAGAATTCCAGCAAGCCCGCTCTGGAAGATCGCCATCGAGACTGCGCAGAAGACCGCCGCAGGCTGGAAATCGCTCGAACAAGCGGACCTCCTCCCAAAGGACTTGCGCGCTTCCATCCAAAAACAGATTCTTCGGGTCGCTGTCACGGTGAAGTGAGAGGATCCGGGATGCTCAACATCTGGTTCACTGCCGATTTTCACCTCGGGCACAAGAACATCATTCGGTATTACTCTTTATGTGCTGAAGCGTTGTTTTACTTAAATCGTTGTCTTCGGCAATTGCCTTCAACATCTTGCTTGCATCCGTCTGAACTCATGCATGCAAATATGCCCGACACGATCGCGGATGTGGTTGTTCCAGATTTCCCGACATCCCTTTTTCGTGGACTCGCGCAACTCCTCGATATAAGACAGATAGATTTTCTCGACGAGCTCCGTGAGAACCATGCCGCTTTCCGACGTAAAGTTTCCTGCATTTAGCGGTGCATGGATTCTGTTTTCAGAGACATGATTTGGGATTCGAGCGGATAATCTGCAACACTTCCCAGCACGGACCAACGTAAAGCGCAAAAGCGATCCGATTCCGCATTTTCCGTCCTGGACGCTACGTACGGTTTGCTTGGGGTAGCAACGAACTCCGTGAGTGGCTAGGTTGTCACCCCAAGATGGGCGGTTGTACATTCACCATGGAGCGTGGTTCGTCCGATACCGTGTACGCGTGCGGCAGGAGGACGGCTCGACCAGACTCCACCAGAAGGCAAAGGAACATACCCAGGTTTCGGGGATGTTCAGCCGTTCGCCAGCTCGGTTGAGTCTATCACTTCTACTTCGACTTGATTCATGGATGTTCGGATAAACGAATCGAATTGAACGCGCTAGCTTGATCTGTGAGAGCCATCAATCGGCTGGGTCGGAGTTGCCTTTTCCGTTGCAAGGTGCTGCTGCGCTTTGCTGACGGTTAGCCGCGCGTAGTATAGCGGGTCGCTTTTCTCACTACTGCGAAAATCCGCGATCCTGCGGATGATTTCTTCGCGGTCGTCGCCGCGGGCGAGGGCCCGCTTCGCATAGATCCAATCGTGCTCGGACTGGCTCAAGGGTCGCGTTTCAGAAGACCGTTGCGTTAACAGCCTGTAGTGCACGCGGAAGTTGTTGTCGATCGGCTCAGTGTGTAGGCGAAAATCTTGTAGGTGATGAATGCGGTCGGTGTGCTTCTCGGCTTGCACTCGAAAGTCGGTTTTATACTTTCGGTTGATGAATCCCGGGAGACGCAGAACGCGAGTGGAATCGGTGGCCGCAGGATCGCCTCCGAGTTTGCGCGCCATGGCACGCAGCAGGGCCTCGCCGTGTTCCCGGTCAATACCCTCGACCCGCCACACGATCTGGAATTTGTCAGGCGATGTATTTACGGTGTAATTCGGCGGCGGCACCAGGTTGGATTGCCGAATCTTCGCCAAGGCCGACGGGCCATCGTGATCGATGTCCAGGTAAAGATGACGGATGGTCTGAATGTCCCCCTTAGTTCGCGTGCGTGCCTCGGGTTTCAGAGTGTTCATTCCGATGTAGATGTCGCATGCCTCTTTTTCATTCTTGTGCTGGAGCCATTCCTGAACGGAAGTTCCCGCGATCCGTTCAGCAGTCGCGATACGCTGGATCGTTTCGCCCGTACCGCCGTTGCGGACCAGGACGGCAATCCGATCAGACGGATGAAAGTTTGCACGGATGTATTCGCTCGCTGAGATGTCCTTCATGTTTCGACTTTCGTCCGTCGTCATTGGGATGGCTCCTGTGTCTGGTAGATCGCACAGTAATCGAAGGGGGCGCGTCGGGGTCGTAGCTGTTGATTTCGAGCACTTCCGAGACGTAGCGGCGTCCTGGTCTGCGCTTGATCTGAATCACGACATGGAGCGAGTCAGCGATGTTGCTCTTGATAGCTCGGTAGAGTAGCTCGACGCCGCTTTGCAACACGCAACTCCTGAAGCGGGCGAGGCCCGGCTTCGCCGAATTGGCGTGAATCGCCTTGCTGATGGAGTCATCGAGAATGAGATGTTCGATGGGTTTCAGAAAACCGACTCTTAAACCCTGTAGAACAGAATCCGTCTTGGCGGACCGAGTTGCCGAAGGAAGTGGAAATCCGTCGCGTTGCGCATCAGCCATGGAGTTCTGAGAGAGCAGCCAGTCCGGAAAGTAGTCGGGCAGGGCTAAGTTTGCGAGAGCTGTTTGGATCAAGTCCGAGTCCGATTCAATTCCCGTCCGACCTCCTTTCTTTCGTAACGACCGTCTCCGGCATTTTCCTTGGATCGTCTTGCCACAGGTGCGGAAGAAAAGCCCGACGTGTTCCTCGAGGGAGAGAGTCTCCCTGCGCTTCCAAGTGGGGGTTCTGCCGTTTCGCCTTGTCTACGGACACGCTGACCGATGTGCGGTCTCCGGCGAGTGCTCCTTGCGGCTGGTCCCCTGTTAAGGGCGCTAGTCCTTACGCCTGGGCAAATACGATCCGTTTCTCTCCTTTCACTGAATCATGAGGAGCAGCTGCCACAGCCATGCCGTCCACAATGCCTTCCAGGGCTTTTGCTTCTTCTCGCGTCACGCGAAAATTCGTGGCCCGCGGGCGGCGCAAGATGCTCAAGGTAGCGAATTCTGCCCGCGATGAAAGATACGTCCGTTGAATCGCTGGTTCGATCAGTTTGAGCAATCGGATCTTTACGCGAAGGCGGTCTCCTCGGAACTTTTCACTGTTCCGGATGAACAGCAGTTGTTCTTTCGGTTCCGGTTGAATCCGAGGCGGCTCAGATACCTCCGCCAGTCCGATGATCCCTCCCCGCGGACCGGACTCCCACAAATACACCCTGTCTCCCAATTTGATCTGTTCCTTGTGCTGCTGGACGAGCCAGGTATGTTCCCTAAGGGTGCGAACTGCACTCCGAACGTCGGAGAATTCCGAGCTGGCCTTAAAGATCCAGGTGTTCCGGCAGTCTGCTGTGGTACCTATCGGCTCTTCCTTCTTCTCTTCGCGTTGTGCCCCGTCTTGAGACGGCCCTTTCCCCAAAACATGCGCATGAGAAACGCACCAAGGAGGAACCCCGTTCGTCCCACTGGTTTCCTTTCCCATGCGAGTCATTGCTCTGTGGGGGTCGATTCCATTGCCTGCCAAGCCGCCACCGGGTTTGATGACTTGAATTCCGGTGCATTTCACGGAATCACCACGAACCTCTAAAACCAAAGAAATGTTTAGTTCCAACGCCTTGTCCGATATCACAGTCCATCTCCAAAATCCGTGCGCTTTCTTGGGGCACGCAATGCTCGAATTCAGCCCCAGGGCTGATACCGACAGAGCGAACCAATCTTCTGAATTTGGGTGTTCCGAAAAAAACAATATTCCCTCCCGTGCGTGGTCAGAAACGATCTTTTACTTCGCTTACTGAGTATTATCCTGGTGATTCCGCTGGCCCATGCATGTTAGAACCTTAGACTCTCGCCGGTTAGACGGCCGTCATCTCGGCGTCCGAGGTTTCTTCTTGGAAGCGCAGCAGAGCCTGGATTTTGAGGAACTAGCCCATCGGCTGACTGCTTTTGGGCTGCGAACCTTTAACGAGTTTGGACTCGGTGGGCGTAACTCTACAGTCGCCGGCGTCGGTCTGTCCGTCGACGACTTTGTCTCGGCAGTCTTGGTGGAATATATGGAAGGCAGGCTTCAACATCGGGCCTCCCGTGGCGATTTGTTCTCCCTGCTGGCGACCGCCATGCGCAATGACATTATCGATTCCCTTCGTAAGGCGGCACATGCCCACGAGGAGAGCCGATCCCTGCTTCCTGCCCAACGGGATGCCGATGCTGCTCCCCTGTCGCTCGACGAATTGCCGGGATCGGCTATAGATTTTGCGGCCTCCATCGATGAAGAGCGGTACGGTGAACGCGCACGGACTGCCTTTGCCGGGGAACCCGAACTAGCGGAAGTTGTGAGAGCGGTGCTGGAACTCAACCTTTACAAGCCCCGCGAAATAGCAGCTGAGTTGGGCATTACTGCAGCAGAGGTGCAGAACAGGAAGAAGAGGCTGCAGAGGCAACTCATCGATCACAACTTGGTAGGGAGGAAAACCGCATGAGCGAACAGAAGGAAAAGGATCCTTTTCCGCAAAACGCGCGGTTGGCTCAACTGTCCGACAGCTTGTACGGCAGCCCGAGCCAGCTGGATGCCGGAGAAGCCCGGGAACTCTTGCGGCGCGCAGGAATTGATCCGGAAGACGTCAAAGCACGCCTTTATCGAAAGTTTGATGCCCTAGCAAAAGAGTACGCGGCAGCAGGCCGGCCCGTTCCGGCGCTCTTGAAACAGGCGCTTAGTGACTTGCGTCCAGGCGTACCCGGTTCCCCAAAGGAACGAGCATTAGTTCGCGATGCCCGAGCGGTCATCCGGAGTGTCCTCGACCACGCTCAGCGTATTCAGGAACGACTCGCGAGGCTGCCGCGTGTGACTTTGGCTACCGCCTATCGAAACAAGAAGGAACTCTCGGAACGGGACAAGAAACTCCTGGACGACCTCGCCGAGGATCTTTTGAAACGCAATAATCGCAGCCGCCCGAAAGACGGTCGATGAGCGGGTCGCAAAAAGGCAGCGCCTATGCACGCGCCCTCGCGCGCGAACTGCCGCTCGAGCATGGCGATCTGCGGGCAATCGCTTCGCGACTCGGACTCCAAGTTCGCGAGGTGGACGCTGATGGGTTTGACGGTGCCTTGATTCGAGCGCGGGAGATTCCTTTGGGAACGATTGCGGTCCGGCAATCGATCCGCGAGGCTGGCCGCAAGAATTTCACGCTCGCCCATGAAATCGCTCACTTTTTGCTTCCCGATCACGACCAGACGGAGCTCGTTTGCACCAAGTCCGACATCGGGAACTGGGGCGACTGGTCGCGAGAACTCGAGCGCGAGGCCGATGAATTTGCCGCCGAGCTTCTCCTGCCCGCTTCCGCGGTCCAGCCGATCGTCGAGTCCGCACCGCCTTCTCTGCAAGTGATCGAAAAAATCGCCCAGCGATTTCATACTTCTCTTTCGGCAGCGGCGTGGCGGTACTGTGATCTGGCGAAGCAAAGCTGCGCGATCGTGTGGGCCACGAATGACCGAATCGATTGGTCGAAACGCTCGAGCCACTTTGGCTTTCCGCTCCAAAAGGGGGCGCCCCTTCAGCAAGGCACGTTTGCGCTGCAATGCTTTGCGGGAACACCTGGTCCAAGGAAACCGCAGGCGCTCCCCGCGCGTTTGTGGATCTCCGCGGCCGGTTTTCCAGAGGCCATATGGGAGGAGTCCAAGGCGCTGCCTGCTTACAACAGTGTAATTTCGCTGCTTTGGATCAAATCGTAGGTTCAACGAAGGCTGTGGTAGAGCCTGGCGTTGCTGCAGGTGGGCAAGAAATTATCTAGGAAATCAATCGAAGGAAGCTTGGGGCTAGCCCGACTGCAAGCGCGCGATAGCCCCAAGTTCTCGGTCATTGCCAATCGCCGGTATGCTCGTCGGCGAGTTCGCTCCCGCTTTGCGCCCCATTGCTTGGAGCCAGCGTAAGGAAACGTACATCGCTTGCCACCACTTCCGTGGAGCGGCGCTTCTGGTTTTGCTTGTCGATCCAGTTGCGGATGATGAGCTTTCCTTCGACATAGACCCGCGCACCTTGCCGCAGGTTTGCGCTTACCGTTTCCGCAAGGTCTCCCCACACTTGAACCCGGTGCCACGCAGTCTTTTTTTTGCCACTCGCCCAAACGGTCTTTGTACGACTCCTGGGTTCCCAAAGAAAAATTCGCCACGATCTGACCGCCTTTGGTATGCCTCACTTCGGCATCCCGGCAGAGTCGCCCCGCCAACATGACTTTGTTGACGGCGTTCTGTCCCTCGAGATCCAGCTGGTTCCCGTTAGGTTGGGCCGAGTTCGTCGACAAAGAACGCAGCGGCGTCTTGCCGCTACCGTTTTGTTCCGCCGGTGTTTCTGCGGGCTGCCCATGCGGTCTCGGCGGAGAAGCCGGTGTGCCGGTTCCGCTCGGGGTTTGCGCCTCCTTTTCAAACGTTGCCTGCTTTGCACCCTCGGCGAGCGCAGCATTCACTTCCAACGACTTATTCGATACCACTTTACATCTCCAAATTGAGCGCCCTGTACAGCAGCACCCAATCCATTTGAATTTCAGCAGCAAGCGCTGATATCTCTAAAGCGGGCTGCTAGCTCGGATTTTGCCATTTCGGCGCCGCAACACTTTCCCACCCACGGCCGAAACCGGTCTTGCTATTTCGCCTACCTGGTGGATGTACCCGGCGCTTGAGAACAGATATCTCTGCGTTCTTCTCACAACCAGAAGTCAACACACTTGTCGCACGCAGAACGGCGTTGCGCATCGGCGTCGGGTAGGGCCCTCTGACTTGACAGCGCAAGTAAAATGGGTTTGCCCAGACAGAAGGGTTCGCCGCCTCGTTTTTATCCTTGAGCAAACCGCGACAGGAGGTAAATTTCATGTTCGAGTGTATGGCCTCTCATTCTCGTTTTACATCCAGCGCAGCATGGACCATCGCCAGCTCCGTTAACCGCGTTCTGCCTGAAGGGGCGCTGCCCGCACCAAGCTGGGCGCCCGGTCGGCTTCTGAAGAAGCACCAACGAACGCCAATGGGGACGGGGGTTCCGAGGCGAACCCTGTCGCTCTGCCCGGAATGCAACCGCGAAGCAGTCGAGGCGGTCATCAGGGGCCAGAGTGATGTAGCCGGTTTTAGGGAGCGTCCGGGAATCATTGACGCCGAGATCCTTGAGGAAGGCGGGCGAATCCTCATGCGAAAGGCGTGCGAGACGCATGGTCCATTTGAGGACGTGCTATCGAACCATCCCGATTTCTTTCAGAGGATGGAAGCGCAGTCCTTGGGGGGCGACTTCGATTGCGTTGGCGACCGTGAGGTCCACGACCACGGCCCTAACAGCATCCGGGCGGGCCGAGGGTCGTATTTGATCGTGGATTTGACCAACCGATGCAACATGATGTGTCGACCTTGCTTCATGGACGCTAACGGAGTTGGTTACGTCGACGAAACAGATATGGAAGAGTTGAAGACGATTTTTGAACGGGCGGGCTCGTTCAAGCCTAACCGCGAAATCAATGTCTTGTTCTCCGGTGGCGAGGCCACACTCTCTCCGATCTTCCTTGACGCAATTCGACACGCGAAGAGCAAGGGCTTCCATCGTCTTCACGTTTCGACCAATGGTATTCGTTTTGCGGAAAGTCGAAATTTTGCTGTTGAGGCGAGCGCCGCCGGGTTGCACGGCGTGTATCTGCAGTTCGATGGCGTCTCCGAGGAGAAGAACAAACATCGCGGGCTTGGAAATTACATGGAAGTGAAGCTCCGCGCGCTGGAGAACATCGCTGCGGCTGGAATGCAAACCACCTTGCAAGTTACCGTGGTCAACGGTCTCAACAATGATTGCGTGGGAGAGATCGTGCGCTTCGCTCTCCGCAACGCCGATCAAATCCACGGCGTAATTTTTCAGCCCGTTATGTTCACCGGCCGCGACGAGCGCATATCGACTGAGGACCGGTATGCAGAACGGTATCCTCTCTCTCAACTCGCTTACGACCTGCAAGCCCAAACCTCGATTGACTGGCGGCCCATGCGGGATTGGTACCCAGCTTCGGCGTACGCGATCTTCAGCCATTTGGATGATGTCCTTGACCGGGGTGCAGAGCGTGGGAGTCTCTTTCCTGACATGCATCCGGACCACGCGATTATGAGCCCCTTGCTTGTAGATACTGAGAAGGGGAAGGCGATTCCGATTCCAGCGTTCTTCGATCTCGGAAGGTTCATGCAAGACGTCGTACAAATAACAGATTCCGGCAGGTCGCCTCGGGTGACCAGGGCCATGGTTTTGCTTTCACTTCTTCGGAATTTCAACCAGGCGAAGGCTCCCTCGGGATTGGGACCCCATGAGCTCCGTGGTCTGTTTGAGGGCTCATTGTATCGTTTCACGAGAAGCGACGGCGATTGGTCGCGGCAAGCCTCTGCAAAAACCGCACGCTGGAGACTCATGTTTCTCAATGGTATGTGGTTCCAAGACGCCTACAACTACGACTTTGCGACGATCTGCAATTCAAACGTGCCGGTAGCAACTTGGCAGGGCGAGATCAGTTTTTGTGCCTACAATGGTGGTGGCTGGCGCAAGGTACTCGAGAGCGTCCATGATACGGCGACGGTGGGCGATTGGTATAGAAATCACGGTCGGCACCAAATCTATGCGGCAGGCAAAAAGGTACAGCTAGTGGAATCACTGAGCAGCCGGCCTGAACCGTTGGTTCAGATTGAGGCCGCCCCTGTTGGTACCTTCTTCACGCGTGAGTGAGGGATCTAGAAAATGGCTACTCAACCAAGTGCGAACCCCCAAAATCTGTTCGCATTCCTTCTCGGAATGCTCACTTCATCCGGTTTATCTTAACTGTACTGTATATGCGAAAAGGGTCTTTTGTCTCGCGTGTCTGGGTGCTGCGCCGGAAGGCTGGCAGCTTGATTGCGGCCCTTGATTAGTTCACGCCAGGCTTGTCTCGGTGGACGAAACAGTCTCTCTTAGTTTGCAGAGAAGGACCCCTGTCTAGAATCGCAGCTGCAGCGTCTCGATCAATCAATTGCTTTGCGTACCGCGTGCCCGTATCTCGGTTCTCGTGGCCGGAGCTAGCACTGATCATCGCCAGGAAGGGGATTCCCCCGATCGGTTGGCTCTGGCGATTCAACTCGCCTCCACGGCGGGTTCGGGGAAATGATCGAAGTGGGTATGGTTGGCCAATTGGCCAACTCAAGCGCCATATCAAATTTGTAAGTGATTTTCACCCGCGGCTGTTAACCGAAGGGTTGCTAGTTCGAATCTAGCCCGGGGAGCCAAGTTCTCTTCAGTTAGCGAGTTTCGTACTCATAGCTTCCAAGAATGTGTCCAAATCTGATTTGCCCCCGCCCGGAGCAATGGTAACTCTGAGCACAGGTGAGGTATTTTCGAGTAATCAAGGCGGCTGGATAGAGCGGACCACAGGGACTCGCCCGACAAACTTTCACTAACCGATCTTCTTCGTCTCGATTGATGTCCCCGCGTTAACCTCGGGCACTCGAAGCATCATCACGTCCGCCAGCCGTATCGCACGAAAATAATTCTGAAGTAATTCTTAGTTGCTCGACAAACAGTTTCGTAGGCATTCGCAATCGCATCATTTTGGGCAAATGGCCAGCTGCCCGGCATTACAGGTAAATCCCTAGGGAATCTGCTGAATATCATACCGTCCTGGGACGGTGCAAACTCCGCAGTGGGTAGGACACGCTGTGTCCCTATGGAGTGACCGGTGAAGTCCAGTGACAGCAAGATTCGCGTGGTCGTTGCTGATGACTCGAGAACCGCGCTGCTTTCAGTCTGCAGCTACCTCGAATTCGAAAGGCAGTTCGAGATCGTCGGGACAGCCAGTGACGGTTTGCAGGTCATACAGCAAACCGAACTTTTTCGCCCTGAATTGCTGCTGACGGACCTGTCCATGCCTCGTATGAGCGGGCTGCAAGCGGCGGCTGCGTTGCGCAAGTCCTTTCCAGAATTGCGCATCCTGATCTTCACGGAATTGTGCCGACCTTCACTGCGGGAAGAATGCTTGCGATGTGGCGCGGATGGGTTTGTGGATAAGAGCCAGATGCCAGAAGGACTAATGGAGGAGGTTCGCAGGCTTTTTCCAAGAATTCGTGGCGAGGTTGAGAAAGTTTCGTAATGCGAATTCTCCGGGGAGCCGCGGACGAGCGCAGAACGATGTGCCGCGGGAGAGTTAAGGCTGGCCTGCAGTGAAATCGTACCGGCACAGTTGAAGTGAAAGGGAGAAAAAGTAATGTCGAATAAGAAAATTCTTCTGGTGGATGATTCCTGCACAGCCCGGCTGGTGAACAGGATGATATTCAGCCAAAAGTCAAACTATGTGCTCATCAGCGCCGTAGACGGAAAAGAGGCGGTGGAAAGAGCGAAACGGGAGAAGCCGGACCTGATTTTGATGGATATCGTGATGCCCCGCATGACCGGACTGGAAGCGTGCCGTGTCCTTAAAAAGGATAAGGAGACGGAGAAAATCCCCGTCATCCTGCTGACCACGCGTGGTGAGGAACAGTACGTTCAGGAAGGTTACGCGAGTGGTTGCAGCGACTATCTGACGAAACCGGTGAATGACGCGGAACTGCTGGATTTGTTGAAAGCATACCTCGGCGAGTAGTTGAAAACGGTCAAGTGCAATGCAGAAAGCACTTAGAAATATCGAGGGAGATAAATGATAGGAACAGAAAACGGAAGCCGTCCACCTGCCAAGACGGCACACCAATTCGAACCCGCGGATAACGTCTCAGCGATCCCCTCAGGGACGGAAGAACTGCGCTTGCGAGTTCAGCAACTTTCGCTGCGCGAGCAGATTGAGCGGAATCACTTTCTGCTGATGCGGCTCAATGCGGCGAATGCACGGCTAATTCAAAGCCTAGAAAACAACGACGTATTTGAGGCCATCGCGGAAATCATCGCCAACCTGGTGGGTTCTGAAGAAATAGCGGTATTCGACTTTCACCCAGCAGAGCAGAATTTTTCTCTGGCTTGGTCTTCAGGAGTTGAAGCAGCTGCGTTGCAGCCTTTCTTTTGCGGTGCGGGTATGTTTGGGCGCGTGGTGCAGCAGGGCGTGAGCCAATACCGAGAGCGCCAGCCAGAAGCAGCTCTGCTGCCGTATGAAAAGAGTTTGACCGCATGCGTAATCCTGAAGTCCAGCGGAGAGATTGTCGGGGTCATTGCCATATTTGGCTTGCTCCCACAGAAGAGCATTCTAGAGTGGGCCGACTTTGAATTGTTGAAATTCCTGGAAACTTACGGGGCAGTGGCGATCAAGTTCCAAAGGTTACAGGGGAAACAGGTATCGCCATGAGTTCGCATTCACCGCTGAAACATGCCGCCCCCGCTATCGCGGCGCCGGTGCCGGCCGGGAGCCACAACGCAGCGACGTCAAGTTCTCATTTCCTTCATGCCGGCCAGGTTTTTGTTTCCGCGGAGGGGAAATCCATAGTTCTCATTCTCGGATCATGCGTTGGAGTGTGCATCTGGGACGCCATTAATTCCGTTGGCGGCGCGACGCACTTCTTGTTGCCGAACTGGGATGGAACAGGAACAGCATCACCACGCTACGGCAATGTGGCCATTTCCATATTGGTGCAAAAGCTCCTGGAAGCTGGGGCCAATCGAGGGCAACTTCAAGCCAAGGTGTACGGGGGAGGTTGCTTGTTTGATTCCATGCGCGAAGCGGGATCGCACAAAGAGCAGCATCTGGGAAGCCGCAACGTTGAGATTGCGATGGAAACTCTGACGAAAGCTCAGATCCCGGTGGTGTCCGCCATCGTTGGCGTTGACCGTGGACAGCGCATCGTATTTCGAACGGATACCGGAGACGCGGAAATAAAGGTTTTGTAGAGGAACCATGGAAATCAACCGGGAAATGCTGTTGCAATCGTTTCGCGAAGAAACGGAGGAGTGTTTACAGCAGATGGAGCAATTGCTCCTGACGCTGGAAACGCATCCGGGAGATCGTGAATTGGTTTCTTCGCTGTTCCGAGCGGCACACACTATCAAGGGCAACGCTTCCCTGCTGGAGTTTGGCACTCTGGCACGGTTTCTTCACCATGTTGAGGACCTGCTGGATCTTTGCCGAAGCAACAGCGCGGTTTTATCGCCGGCGATGATTAGCGTTTTACTCCGGACCGTGGACGCTCAGCGGCAAATGGCCAAGCGCGCGGTCGAAGGAAAAGAAACACTTCTTCCAGAACACGAGGCGTTGAGCGCCCAGCTCATCGAATTGACCGCTGAAATTAAGCCCACCGAGACAGCCGAGGCACAAGAGAGTTCAACGGCTGTAGCGGACCCATCCACTAGCACTACGGCATCCAAGACCGCAGTGCAGAATCTGCGCGTCGATGTAGGCAAACTGGATCGGATGTTGAACCTGACTGTGGAATTCGCGATTGCCCAAGGACGCCACCGGCGAATATTGGAAGAAAGGGTAGGCCAGGTAACGGGGGGACGCGAAGTTCTTGAATCGCATCACGGCCTGGAAGCGCTATTCCTCGAACTACAAGAACTGGTGATGAAGATACGCATGGTCCCTGTTGGACCGACGTTTCACCGCTTTGCGCGAAGCGTGCGCGACGCCGCACGAAAGAGCGGAAAGCTGGCGCGCATGCTGGTGGTAGGAGACGACGTCGAGGTTGATACCACCATCCTCGAGCATATTCATGATCCGCTCATGCACATGATCCGGAACTCCGTTGACCACGGCTTGGAGACGCCCGAAGTACGCCGAACCCTCGGAAAAGACCCCAGCGGGAAAATCGTCCTGCAAGCATTCCACGATTCCGGAAACATCGTTGTGCAAATCTCTGACGATGGGACGGGGCTGGATCATGAACGCATCCTGGCTCATGCACGAGCAAAGGGGATTGTTCCCGAGGGAGCCCGCCTCACTGAAACCGAAATCCACAACCTCATTTTTCAGCCGGGATTCTCGACGGCGGACAAAGTGTCTGAACTCTCCGGCCGGGGCGTTGGCCTGGACGTTGTGCGGCGAAACGTAAACGCATTGAGCGGCTCCATTCTTGTCGAGAGCCGCAAGGGACAGGGGACGACGTTTACCATCCGACTCCCACTTACGCTGGCCATTATTGATGGGTTTGCCGTGAAGGTGGGCACCGAGACTTACGTCATTCCTCTGAGCTCCGTGCAGGAGTGCCTCGAGTTGCCTGTGGACAAGCACAGTTCGAAGGAAGGCGGAGTCATCAACCTTCGGGGGGAAGCTTTGCCATACGTAAGGCTGCGCGACTTGTTCGAATGTAGCGGAACTGCGCCAGCCATGGAAAAAATTATTGTGGTGGAGTACCACGGTGGCCGCGCTGGCCTGGCAGCCGATGAATTGTTAGGCGAACAGCAGGCGGTGATCAAGCCACTGGGACGGCTGTTTCAAGGAATTCGTGGTGTCTCCGGGTCAACGATTCTGGGCAACGGGCGAGTGGCGCTGATTCTCGATGTCCCCGCCCTTTGCGCAGAAGCGATCCACCGAAGCACCGACCTGGTTTCGCAGTAGGGCCAATTTTGGGAAGTGCGAGGCGGCGTAAAGCCGCACTCGGGATATTGTTCGAAGGAGAGTTGCATGTTGAAGAATATGTCTGTGGGAAAGCGGTTATCGATCGGCTTCGGTCTGATCGTTTTAATCCTTATTTCGATGGGGCTGAGCGGCTACCTGGGACTCGAAGCGATCACCAGGGAAACCCTCAGGGTACTCAACGGAGACGCAAAGATTGTGACTCTTTCCGCGCGCGTCAAGTCCACCACGCTGGAATTGCGCCGATTTGAGAAAGACACCGAACTCAACATGGACGATCCGCAAGTGAGGTCAGATTACGTTGCCAAATGGAGAGCGCAGCAACAAAAGCTGCATGACGTTCTAGGGGAGCTCGACAAGTTCCAGCTCTCGACCGAAGACAGGCTAGCGGTGCAATCCATGCGCTCGGACCTGGTTATCTATGAGGGCGGCTATACAAAAGTCGTCGGCATGATCGAGCAGGGCAAGCTCCACACGCCTCAGGAGTGCAACCAGACGATTATTCAGTATAAGGACTCCATTCATCGTCTCGAAGACGCGGCCACGGATCTTACAAATCGTCATGCCGAAGTGCTTGTCCCGATGGTAGAGGAGATTGCCAAGACAACTGTAACGACTCTCGTGGTCTTCTCGCTGGTGGCCATCCTTGTGAGCATCGTAATCACCTTGATTATCTCGAAAGGCATCACTAAACCGATCCAAGACGTGCTCGAAGTAGTGGAGAACATCAGCGCCGGAGACTTGACCAAGACGATCAATGTGGATCGCGGTGATGAGATCGGCCGCCTGCTCGGAGCTATGGCCAGGATGACCGGCAAACTCAACGAAATGATCGGTGAAGTGCGCATGGGAGCAGGCTCGGTGAGTACTGCTGCCACGCAAGTGGCTTCGTCCGCCAGCGTCGTTTCTCAGGGCACCAGCGAACAGGCCGCCGCGGTCGAACAGGTGACCAGCAGCATGGAAGAGATGAGCGCTTCGGTCACGCAAAACGCGGAAAACAGCCGCAAGATGGAGCAAATGGCACGGAAAGGCGCGCAAGACGCCGGACAGAGTGGCCAGGCCGTCCAGGAATCCGTTTCGGCAATGAAATCGATCGCGGAGAAAATTGCTGTCATCGAAGAGATTGCCTATCAGACGAACATGCTGGCATTGAATGCAGCAATCGAAGCGGCACGAGCCGGCGAGCACGGCCGCGGATTCGCCGTGGTGGCAGGCGAAGTTCGCAACCTGGCGGAACGTTGCCGCACAGCAGCCCAAGAGATTGGGGGGTTGGCGGTGGCCAACGTGCAGGTTGCAGAACGCTCCGGGGGGTTGCTAAGCGAGTTGGTTCCAGCAATTCAGAAGACCGCGGACTTGGTGCAGGAAGTGGCCGCGACATCGCGCGAGCAAGCCGCAGGCGTGAGTCAAATCAATGGAGCGATCAGCCAAGTGGGCCTAGTCACGCAGCGGAACGCGGCGGGCGCCGAAGAACTCTCCAGCACTGCAGAAGAGCTCGCATCGCAAGCCGAAGCGTTACAAGACATGATCAGCTTCTTCCGTGTCAGCTCAATTGGCGATCACCGTTCGACCAAGAAGCGAAAGGCCGAAAAGACGCATTTTGCGGACAGCAACGGACACGAAAACCATGGCTCCTCCGTGCAAGCAGGAAAGCCGAACGGCGACTACGCCGAGTCATTCGCCCGCATCTAGGCGACGGAGGAAACTCATGGAAATCAAAGAAAAAGAAGAAGTGGTGCAGCAACAATACCTGACCTTTTTCCTCGCGGATGAAGAGTATGCCATCAACATTCAGAGGGTCAAGGAGATCATCGAGTACACGACAGTCACCAAAGTACCGAGGGTGCCGGAGTGGATTAGGGGTGTCATCAACCTGCGAGGCAACGTCGTGCCCGTCGTGGATCTGACGGTACGCTTCGGACTCGACGAACGCCCCGTGACCAAAACAACCTGCATCGTCATCGTGGAAATCGAGCAGGACTCCGAACGGACGGTGATGGGAGTGATCGCGGATGCGGTCAACCAAGTCATCGATCTCTCATCCAAAGATATCGAAGAGCCTCCCGCATTCGGAACACGAGTGCGGCTGGAATATCTCTTCGGGATGGGCAAACTTGGCAAGAAGTTCGCGCTCATCTTGAACATCGACAGCGTGTTGAGCAACACCGAGCTGTTGACGGTCTCCACGCTGAAATCCGAACCAGCAGATATGCGGAGCGATTCGGGCGAGAACTCCGGGGAGCAACCGGCGGCGTGATGGCTTCAGGAGAATCCCAGTGCATTCGACGTTCGCGCTAGCCAAGCCGATTCCGGATCTCGCTGCGGAGGAATTTCAGCTTTTCCAAGCGCTGGTCCTTCGCGAATCCGGAATTCACCTTGGCGCAAAGAACCGCGCCATGCTGGTCAGCCGATTGTGGAAGAGGCTACGGGCGCTGGAATTGAATTCCTTCTCCGCGTACTACCGTCGTGTGAAAGCTAACCCCGAAGAAATGGTGCTTATGCTCGATTGCATTTGCACCAATGAAACGCATTTCTTCCGCGAACCCGCAGCGTTTGAGTGCTTACGAAGTCGCGTCTTCCCAGAATGGATGGAGGATGCCGATGCTGGCAAACGAGGTAAGACGATAAGAGTATGGAGCGCGGCCTGTTCTACTGGTGAAGAAGCTTATTCACTGGCTATGACTGTTCTGACACATTTTCCTGCCACCGCCGGATGGAAGGTGGAGGTTCTTGGGACAGACTTGTCCACAAAAGTGCTGGTCCGTGCTTCCGCCGCCACCTGGCCTATCGAGAAAATATCCGGCGTTCCGGTTGAGTACCAAAGAAACTTCCTTCTAAAGGGTTTTGGCCCGGAGAAAGGCAAGATCAAAGCCGTAGAGGAACTCAGGCAAGTCGTGCGATTTCAAAGGCTCAATCTCACGCGAGAGCCTCTCCCGATCACTGGCCCATTCGACTTAATTTTCTGCCGGAACGTGCTGATTTATTTTCAATGGGAGACCAAGATAAAAGTAGTCGACCGCCTCGGAAAATATCTGACTCCCAATGGGTATCTGTTTCTCGGCCACGCGGAAAGCCTGCATGGAGTCGCAGACAAGCTGCAGTTCGTGGCGCCCAAAGCTTTCCCATCGTCAAAATCTCCGATGGCCCGCGGCGGCGCGCTCTGCATTCTTCAGCGTCGAGAAAACGCCGCTCGCGATTGAATTGACGAAAGGTCCTGTACACCTGCAACAAGGGATTTCATGGACAGGAAAAAGACGTGATCTCCGATAAGCATCATGACATCGCCGAAACCCCCTCCGGTTCCGCGCCGAGTAGCTCCGGCGTTCTGAACGTCCTTGTCGTGGATGATTCGGCGACGGTCAGACAGGTCCTGATGGCAGTGCTTTCGGAGAAGCGGGGATTTCGAGTCACCGTGGCGGCCGATCCGATCATCGCCATGGAGAAAATGAAGAAGTTCCCGCCGGATGTGATTCTGATGGACCTGGAAATGCCACGAATGGATGGCATGACATTTCTCGAGAAGATCATGTCTGAGAATCCGGTTCCCGTCGTGGTGTGCTCGGGATTGACAGGCCCTCGGAGCGGAGAGGCGATCCGCGCACTGGAATTCGGCGCAGTGGATATCATTACCAAACCGAAGGTTGGCCTTCGGGGCTTCCTCGAAGAGTCCGCGGTATTGCTGGAAGATACCGTGAGGGCCGCAGCTACGGCTCGTGTAAACAAGTTCCGCTTGCTCCGCGGTAAGTCCTCGAAATATAACTCAGCCGATGCGGTGATTCCTCCAGTGGCTCTTCCGGCGTCCAGGCCGCAAAGGGAGAGGTTAATTGCCATCGGAGCGTCCACGGGAGGCACAGAAGCCCTGCTTCACGTTCTCGAACAGATGCCAGAGAATTGTCCCGGAATTGTCGCGGTACAGCACATGCCTGAAGGCTTCACGGCTGCTTTTGCAAAGCGGCTCAACGGCATTTGCCGGATCGAAGTGAAAGAAGCGGCCGATGGGGACAAGATCGTCCCCGGTCGAGCCTATATAGCTCCTGGAAATCGCCACACGCTGGTCCGCCGCATCGGCCCCAGTTATTTTCTCGAAGTGCGCGAGGGACCCCTGGTGTCCCGCCATCGTCCGAGCGTCAATGTGCTGTTCCGATCGGTAGCGCAGGCTGCCGGGGACAGCGCGGTCGGCATTCTGATGACGGGAATGGGTGACGACGGGGCTGACGGTCTCGTGGAAATGAAACAGGCGAACGCGTTCACTATCGCGCAGGATGAAGCCAGCTGTGTCGTATTCGGGATGCCGCGAGAAGCCATTCTTCGCGGCGCGGCAGACGAAGTCCTCTCCTTGTCCAAGATTCCAGCCGCCATTTTGCGAAGCAACATCGCTCGGAAATCCTAAGTACGACAAACCAGAAGGCCGCGATAAGCAACCTGGTCTCTTCACGGCGCGAGTTTCACCGGACGATCATAGCCGGTCATCTCGAGGTAGCCGACGCCACCGAGCGGTTGGGCATTGCGCTTGCCGGTCAGAGCGACGGCGCCTTCCCAGTAATTGGGAGCAAGTTTGGTGTTGCCGGTTAGTTCCTGTGAAGCGAGCGGTGTTTTCGCTTCGAGCTCGATACCTAGTTTCGGAATGGTGATCTTCCAATGGATGGGATAAGTCGCGCCGGTCACAGGGCTCAGCCACTCTTCTCCACGGGGTTCCAGCTTGAAATCACCGGACTGTAGGTGTGTCGTTTTTCCGGTAGCGTCCACGTACGTACCGGCGGAGTATGGATCGCTCGAACCATCCCTGCGGCGAATGTGGAATAGCATGAGCTCGGTATGGTCGTCGAGCTGGAGGCTCAGCCAATCCCAGCCAGTTTGATTCGAATCGAGCTGATGGGTGAAGAATTCATGGTCCATCCAGCTCGTGCCGGTCACTTCAAGTCTTTTGCCACCTATTTCGATTGTGCCGGAGGTTTTCAAGCGCGTTAGCGAAATATAGTGCGAGGCGCGGCCCGGACCCTCCGCCTTTTGGCTGACACCGTCCTCGCCGTGAATGACAGGAGGTTTTTCCGCGTGCAGCGTGAAGTGCAATTGAAAGCGCGCATCGATCGCCTGCAATTCCTGATCACTGCCGTGCCACTGAATCTGCCAATTACCGTTCCAGATGCGGGCCAGGGATTCGCTGACTGCAGCGATCCCGGGGCCGGCGCGGTTGGTGCGTTCAGCATGATAGAACTTGCCGCCATCCAGATCGCTCAGCGCGAGATGTGCCAAGTAGAGATCTTGGAGTTGCCAGACGCCAGCTTTCGCGGGATCGCGGCTGACGGCTTGGCGGAAGAAGGTCAGTTCGAATCCGAAGTGATGGCCTTCCGCCGATTTCAGATTTCCCGCGTAGTACCACCACTCGGTCTGAAACTCCGGATGATTGAAATGGTCACGCGGAAATTCGTAGTGATATCCCGGAAGCGCCGTGCGGTATTGCGCGACGAGAGGCTGCCAGAGAAGAAGCGACGCAAAAAAACACGCGAACTCACTCCTCATGGACGACCTCGAGCGGATTCAAGCGTACGGCAGTCTCCGCCGGATAGAGACCCGCGAGCACAGTGGCCGCGTACACGACCGTCAGCGCACCAAGCAGAATTTGAACCGGCCAGTGAAAACGGATGGTCCAGCCGAATGATTGTTTGTTGATGACATAAATGAGGATCAGCGAGAGCGCAAAGCCAAGCGCCAGACCGGCAAGATTGGCCAAGAGCCCGAGTAGTGCTGCCTCGACGAGAATGAGCTTGCGAATTTGCCCAGTGGCCGCGCCAAGAAATCGCAGGAGGCCGAGTTCGCGGCGGCGATCAATCACCAAAGCCAAGAGCGCCCCGGCAATGCCCATAACCGCAACTACGACCGCGACCGCTTCCAAAGCATAGGTGATGGCGAAGGTGCGGTCGAAAATGCGGATGGCTTCAGCACGCAAATCTCGATTGGTAAACATCAAGACGCGGTGGCCGGCGGAGGCCTTTTCGACTTCAGCTCGAACTGTCTCCAGCTTTGCATCCGGAGAAACATAAATCGCGAGGTTGGAAGGCGCGGGATCGGGCAAGTACTTCAGCATCGTATTGCGATCCATCAGGATGCTGCCGCGCTCGCTGGAGTAATCGTAGTAGACGTCGACGATATGGAAAGTCGCCTTGGTTTCCCCGAGGGAAAGCGTTATGGAGTCGCCAGCTCTCTTATGATGTTTGTAAGTGAAAGGCTCGCTTACGACGACGGCATTTGAATCTCGCAGTTCGGCGAGGACTTGGTCCTTCGGCTTCCCGGAGAAAAAATCAGAATCGTGATAAGAGCGCCGGACATCCAGATCGGCAGAAGCCAGTGAGGCAGGCATGCCTTCAAAGCTGATTTCGTAAATGCGCAAGCGTTCGACTTCAGCAACGCCCGGAAGTTTCGCAAGTTCTTCGGCCAGTCCAGAGGAAACGGTCGGATGGCGATCTGCGGCCGCGGAACCCGCGGGACGCAGATAGAGATCGGCGGGCAATTGATCTCCCATCCAGAGCATGACGGTTTGGCGGAAGCTGCCGACCATGATGCCGACAGCCGTCATCATGGCTATGGCGGTCGACAGCGCGCCGACAAGAACGGAGGTGCGGCGCAAGGAGGCCGCAAGGCTTCGCGATGCGAGGAGCGATTCGACTCCAAATAACTTTCCAAGGACTCTTGATGCAAGGGAAGGCAAAGTGGCGACGAACGCGGGCATCGCCAACGCTGAAGCGGCCACTAGCAGGATCGCAGCGAGATAACCAAGGAATGGCTTGCCAGCCATAGCCGGAGCGCGGGAAGCCGCAGCTGCCGCAAAGGCAAACACCAAAGCAAGCCAGAAATCGCGCGATTTGTGGACGCGCACATCGTACTCACGGCGGCCTCGCGCCATCGCTTCGACGGGCGAAGCTTGGGAAGCTTCGCGTGCCGGCGAGAAAGCGGAGGCAACGGCGACTCCCACACCGATTGCCATTGTCAGAAAAACAGACTTGGCATTCAGTTCGATACTCCCTGGGCGGCTGCTGACGTAAAGCGATTCCACCGTTGCGGCCATCAGTCTGACCGCACCTGTTGCCATGAAGCGGCCGAAGGGAAGACCGATGAGGGCTCCCGCAATCCCAAAGCAAGCGGCTTCGCCGACGAACGCGATGAGAATGACCGCGCGGGTGGCACCGAGGGCGCGCACAATACCAATTTCCGCGCGGCGGCGAACTACCGAGACGGAAATGGTGTTGTAAATGAGGAATGCGCCAACAACCAGGGAAATGTAGCTCAGCAGGCTCAAGTTCCAGCGGAAGGCCGCCAGCATGCGACGGTTTTCGTTCGTGGCGGTGCCCTGGGGGCGAACTTCCACTCCGGCGGGAAGCACGGCGCGCAATCGTTGTTGCCAGTTTTCCAGGCTGGGCGTCTGCGGCACTTTCAAAAGGATGCGATCGACGCGGCCGTCGCGTGCCAGCGCCTGTTGGGCGGCCGCAATGTCCATCACGATTGCGGATTCGTTGCCATTCGAATCGGGATAGACGCCTCGCACGGTGTATTTGCGGACTTGATCGTTGATGAGTAATGCGATGCGGTCGCCAGTTTTGTACCCAGTGCTCGAACCGACCCAAATGCTATCCGCATCGCCGAGATGCTCAAAGACATTCTCCGAAGTTTCACGCGTCAAGAGTTCAGCACTTTTCTCGGATTCACCTTGCACATATACACTGGCCTCTTCGACCAGATCCAGGCCAATCAATGGCAGCGACTTCTTCGTATCCGCGATCACAGCATAGTCTTCGATACGCGGAGAAACTCGTATCGAATACGGCAGCGTACTCAACGTGCCAACGATTCTTTCGGGTATGCCGCCCGCGGCGATGATTTCCAGGTCGTTGTCGCCGGCGAGGGTTTCCAGCGAGCTGCGGAACGAACCAGTGGCCGCGTTGCCCGCAAGATCGATCGCCAATACGACGGCGACGCCCAGCGCGATTGCCAGAATTGTCAACGAAGTCCGCACGGGCTCACGGAAAAGCGGCCGGACCATCAACCGGTAGAAGAGTAGAAACAGTGGCATTTCAGCGCCCGGTGATTTCTTCGATCGCGCCGTCGCGCAATCTGACGACTGTATCCGCAAGCGAAGCGGCTTCTAGACTGTGGGTAGCAACGATGGTCGCGGTGTTTTGCTCTCGTGTGAGGCGCAGGAGCAATTCCAAGATCACATTGCCGGTCGTCGTGTCGAGATTGCCGGTAGGCTCATCAGCCAGCAGGATGCTTGGCGAATGGATGAGCGCGCGCGCGATGGCGACGCGTTGCATTTGGCCGCCGGAAAGTTGGTGCGGCAAACGATCACCAAGGCCGTCGAGTTCGACCCAGGAAAGGCGCTGGCGCGCGGCTTCGCGAGCGTTTGATTTTCCAGCGAGCAGCAGCGGCAGCTCAACATTTTCAAAAACCGTAAGCGTGTGGAGCAGTTGAAACGACTGAAAGATAAAGCCGACCTTCTCACGCCGCAATTGGGTCAAACCGCCGTCGTCGAGCGATGACGTCGAAACCCCATCCAGAAGGACCGAGCCCGACGTTGGGAAATCCATGGCTCCAGCGAGATTTAGCAGCGTGGATTTTCCGCAACCGCTGCGCCCAACCAGGGTCACAAACTCGCCGCGCTCCACGTTCAGCGAAAGACCCCTGAGCGCATGCACAGGCTGGCCATCCGTCAAATAGTCCTTTGAGACATCTTGCAATGAAAGGATCGGCATGGAATGCGTGAGCAGCCGATCCAATTGGAATCAGCCTTTTAGTCACGCATCGATTATACGTTGCGATTGAAGTTCCTCGCACGAAATGGCTCGACCTGACTTCTTTTGAGATTTCAGCGAAGCCAAAGCCTTCGGGCGTACCTCTTGATACCGGGCGCGCTCCCTTATTCCCACGTCAGGGAACCGAGGGGAGGAGACTGGCCGGCACCATGAAACGGGCATTGAGCCTACATGGAGCCTGTTATAGACTGCGCAGTCACCAATTTTCAGGGCGCTTTCTTTGGGGACGACGTTCGCGAGAGAAAGCAACTCGCCCTTAGCAAAGACAGTCACAGCCAGTTCACATTGAGAGTCGAAGTTCCTTTGAAGCGGTTCGCCGGGGCCGGTTCGATGGCTGCGGCGTCAAGGAGGCATAGATGCTGTTGGCATCTGCTGTCGAAGTAACCCATCGAGCCCTCGCAACCCCGGATCTCGTCATCATCGGAGTCTATTTTGCGATTGTGTTCGGCATCGGGATGTATTTCGCCAGGAAAGAACGCAGTTCAGAAGAATACTTCCTTGCGGGGCGTGATATTGGCTGGTTTTTCATCGGCGCGTCTTTGTTTGTATCGAACATTTCGACGGAACACTTCATTGGCCTGTCCGGCACGGGTGCATCGTCGGGGCTGGCGGTTGGCCATTTTGAGTGGCTAGCGTGCCTCATCCTGTTGATCCTTGGATGGGTGTTCGTGCCCTTTTATTTGCGTTCGAACGTATTTACCATGCCGGAATTTCTCGAGCGCCGCTTTAACCGTCAGTGCGCTGTATATCTGGCAGGAATTTCGATCATCGCTTATATCTTCACGAAGATTTCAGTGCAGTTGTACGCCGCGAGCGTAGTTCTTGAGCGCGTCGCTGGCTGGAAGTTGTGGGAAACAGCGGTGGTTCTGGTCATCGCCACTGGCATTTACACCGTGGCGGGTGGATTGGCCGCGGTCATCTACACGGATACGGTGCAGACGCTGATTCTAATCACTGGGGCGGTCGCCCTTACCGTGATTGGTCTGGGACGCGTCGGCGGCCTGGAGCATCTTCGCACCATGGTGCCGCCTGATTACTTCCACATGATAAAGCCCTCCTCGGATTCCAACTTTCCATGGACGGGCATTTTTTTTGGCGCACCAATCCTCGGCATCTGGTACTGGTGTACCGATCAGGTGATCGTCCAGCGTGTCCTCTCCGCGCGCGATGAGGGACACGCCAAGGCCGGAACGATTTTTGCCGGCTTTTTGAAAATCCTGCCTGTATTCATGCTCGTTCTTCCGGGCATCATTGCTTTCGCCCTGTTTCCGGAGCAAGTGAAGAAGCCTGATTTCGCATACCCCACGTTGGTCCTCAATCTCCTTCCCGTCGGACTCGTCGGCTTGGTCATGGCGGCACTGCTCGCAGCGGTGATGGGCGCGATGAGTTCTGTTTTTAATTCCGCTTCCACCCTCGTCACTTTGGATTTTTACAAAAAACTTCGGCCGCAAGCTTCCGAGAAGCAGCTCGTGAATTTTGGCCGCGTAGCCACGGGCATGATGGTGGTGCTGGGCTTGCTGTGGGTGCCATTCATCCATTACATCAGCAGCCAGCTCTACATCTACCTGCAAAGCGTGCAGGCCTACATTAGTCCGCCGATTTCCGCTTGCTTCATCCTGGGTATCCTGTGGCCCCGCATGAACGGATCGGGGGCTATCTCGTCACTGTTGACGGGTTTCGTACTAGGCGCTACGCGATTCGTCCTGGAAATCGCCGATCGCGCTAGTGGCGGTCATTTTGATTCCGCCCCAGTTCGCTGGCTCATCGACATGAACTTCCTGCATTACGCCATTTTCATGTTCGTGGTCTGCGCGATTGTGCTGGTGGGTGTCAGCTTGATGACTCCAGCTCCTGACCGCAAACAACTCGCGGGACTCACCTTCGCGACCGTGGATGACAAGATGGAAACTGTCGCGGTTGGTATTCCTCAGCGCAAGCCCGCGAACGAGACGCCTGCGGAACATGCCATCAACGTGGTCTTTAGCCTCTTGCTGCTGGCCACGGTTATCGGATTGTGGGTTTACTTCCGATAGATGCAGGGCGGAGAATAGGTTCGATGAATACCGGCGCTATCCGTGCCTTGAAGCCGAATGTTACTCAGGAAGAGGCCGTGCGCGCCTTTTCCGGCGCCGGAGTTTCCGCGCTGTATTGGCGCTTGCGCAGCGGCCCTCTGCGGAAAATCGCCGATGCCTACGTGCCTTACTTTTTGTTCCGCGTGAAATATGCCGGTGCGCCGGCGAGGCTTTTCGCCATTGATGCCGTGGATGGATCGCTCGACTTGTTTGAATTTCCCCGCATCCCCGTCGACCGGGAATTGCTGGAAATGAATAGCCGCAACCAGCTCAAGCCCACTCTCACCGAAGAGCGCGCTGCGGAACTATTGCGCGACAAAGTCCTCCGCGTCATCTTTCAGCAAGGATTTTTTAAGTTGCGCGACGCCAGTCTTGAGATCATTCCGGTGCGCTGCGAACTGCATCTTCCTTATTGGCTCGGCTTCCACGAGCGCGCGGGAGCAGTCCGCTGCCGGGTGATGGATGCCGTACGGCGCCGGATGGAAGGCGCCAAGGCATGCGCGTTTTTTGAACACTGGCTCGCAGCTTGATACTGGAACGTTCTGCTCGAGTAAGAAACACGCCTGATCGTTCTTCGCTTTCTTCGCATCCCGGGAGGATAGACATGTCAGGGTTGGCGCGACGCATGGGAATGGGGTTGTTTGCCTCCATTCTGTGGTGCGGATTTTTGGTTGCCCAGGGCTGGCAGCATATCGGCAAGGTCCAGCGCGTTGAAAAGCTGAAAGATGGCGTGGAGTTAACCGCCGGTGCCGCAAAAGTGCGCGTCACGGTTTTTCGCGATGGAATATTTCGCGTTCGCGTGGCACCGGATGGAAATTTCCCCAAAGATTTTTCCTGGGCGTTGATCGAATCTCCGGAACCGCCCGCCGTCAAGGTCGAAGAAAACCAGAAAGAGGTCCGGATCATCTCTGGAAATGTGATGGTCGCGATACAACGAGCACCCCTGCTCATCAATTTTTCCGATGCAGCGGGAAACGTCTACCTTGCCGACGAGCCAGACCTGCCCATGGCGTGGAACGGCAATAGAGTGCATGTGTGGAAAAAAATGCCCGCGGATGAAAATTACTACGGGCTTGGCGACAAGGCCGGCCCGATGAATCGGCGCAACCGCTCCTTCACCAACTGGAACACCGACGAGTTCGGCTGGCAGGAATCCAGCGACCCGCTCTACAAGACGATTCCCTTCTTCATCGGGCTGCGCAAAGGCTCGGCCTACGGGGTTTTCTTTGACAACACGTACAGGAGCGTTTTTGATTTTGGCAAGGAGTCACCGGATTACTTTTCCTTTGGCGCGGAAGGCGGCGAGCTGAACTACTACTTTATCGCCGGGCCCGAGCCGAAGAAAATCGTCGAAGAATACACCGCGATGACGGGACGAACTCCGCTGCCCCCGCTCTGGACGCTCGGCTACCAGCAGAGCCGTTATTCTTACTACCCGGAATCGCGCGCTCGGGAAATCGTCAAAACGCTGCGCGACAAAAAAATACCCGCGGACGCCATCTACTTCGATATCGACTATCAGCAGGGCAACGCACCCTTCACGATCAACCGCGAGTACTTCCCGACGTTCGAGAAAATGATTTCGGATTTTCGCGCGCAAGGCATGCACTCCATTTTGATCAGCGACCTGCACATCAAGAAAGATCCGAATCGTGGATATGTCCCATACGACTCGGGAATCAAGAACGACGTATTTGTGAAGAATCCGGATGGCTCGGTTTACGTCGGTATTGTCTGGCCGGGCGAAAGTGTTTTCCCGGACTTTACTTTGACGCGCGCGCGGGAATGGTGGGGTGGACTCTACAAAAACTTTGTCGGTATGGGCGCGGCAGGTTTCTGGAACGACATGGATGAACCTGCTCTCTTTGAACGCGCCGATAAGACCATGCCACTCGACACCAGGCACCGCCTCGACGATGGAACCAGCGTGGATCACCGTGCCATCCACAACGTGTTTGGCATGCAGAACGTGCGCGCCACCTACGAAGGACTGCGCAAGCTGCAGCCCGATGAACGGCCCTTCGTGCTTACGCGAGCCGCGTATTCCGGCGCCCAACGCTATGCAGCCACGTGGACCGGTGACAACAGCAGCACCTGGAATCATCTGAAAATGAGCACACCCATGCTCCTGAGCATGGGAATTTCAGGCTATCCGCTCGTCGGCGATGACATCGGCGGTTTTGCCGGCTCCCCGACGGCTGATCTGCTGACGCGTTGGTTCGAGGTCGGAGCGCTGAACCCCATCTACCGCGACCACACCTCAAAAGGAACTGCTGACCAGGAGCCGTGGGTGCATGGTCCGGAACACGAAGCCATTCGCCGGAAATACATCGAGTTGCGCTACAAACTCATGCCGTATCTCTATACGGGAATCGAAGAAATGTCGCGCACGGGCTTGCCTCTTATGCGGCCCGTGTTTCTCGAGTATCCCCAAGCATCGGACTTTTACGGTGACAACCGGGATTTTCTATTCGGAAGAGACTTCTTTGTCGCGCCGGTCACGACGGACATGGTCGATGCCGAAGAAGTCTCCTTGCCACCTGGCGAGTGGTACGATTTTTGGACAAGCGCGAAATTGTCGAGCAAAGGCGGATTTACCTTACAGCCGCGGCTGGATGAGATGCCGCTCTACGTTCGCGCCGGGGCGATCGTACCGATGCAGCCCTTAGTGCAATCCACGGAAGAAAAACCGGATGGGCCGTTGCAATTGCGAGTCTACCTACCCAGCAACGCGTCGAGCGGCGATTGTCAGGGAACACTCTACCAGGATGATGGGCACACGTTCGGTTATCAGAAGGGGGAAATTCTCCGTGCAAATTATGCGTGCCAAGTTTCCTCCGGCGCGGTGATGGTCTCCGGCACAATGGAGAAGCATGCTTATCAGCCTTGGTGGAAAAGTGTGAACATTACGATCTATGGCGAGCCCTCGGTGCCGAAAGAAGTTCGCATCGGTGAGGAAATCATCCACGATTGGCGCTACGACAGCGTCTCACACGCTGTGACACTCACAGTTCCTGACGCCCTGAAGAACTGGAGCGTTCGTCTCGCGTTTTGAGGCCAGCCCCATATTGGATTAGTTGACTGAAAAAATAGAGATCGATTGCGCCGGCATGGTGAGAAGCAATTCACCCTTGAACAATTCCGCTTTTGCCTCGCCGAAAAGAAGCCCGATGTCTGACGCGTCTTGCGCCGGCGTGTCACCCAACGGAATATGAAGCTCCCGCGATTGCCCGGCATTGTTGAACGCCACTACAATTCGCTCTTCCTCCGATTCGCGAACAAAAACATAAGAGGATTCATCGGAGCTCAGGTGCCAAAGCTTGCCCGTTCGCAACGCAACGTTTTCACGGCGAAGTCGCAGCAGCGACTGCACGTATGAAAAAATCTCTTGCTGCTCCCGCGTGCGGCCCGACCGCGTGAATGCGTCACTCGAATCGGCAATCCAGCCGCCGGGGAAATCGCGCCGGTTATCTGGATCCCCGCCGCCGAGCATCCCGATTTCATCGCCATAGTAAATTTCAGGAATGCCCCGAAGCGTAAGCGTGAGCCCAAAGGCCAGCTTCAATTTCCCGGTGGAACTGCCTTCGGCAGCTGCAAATCGCGGCACGTCGTGATTCGCAAAAAACGGTACCAACATTTCCGGATGCACGTACAGGGCATCATGCCGTAGCACGTCCGCGATGCGCCCCGCCGGTGCACTTCGCAGCAACACATCTCTCAGCACAAAAAACATCGGAAAATCAAAGACGGTGGAAAGCCCGCTGTCGATACCGTCGTAGCGCTTCACTCCACCAACAAAAAATGAAGTTACGCTGGGTTCAGGATGAAACACTTCGCCAATTGTGGTCAGATATGGATAAATCCTGTGCAATCCAGCATGCCAGTTCGCCCAGAATTTTCGCCCCACGTACGGAAACGTGTCGACTCGGAAACCATCCAGTCCCGACGTTTCCGCCCACCAGATGCTGTTCTGCAGAAGATACTGTTCGACCATAGGATTCTCGGTGTTCAAGTCCGGTAGAGTTCCGAAAAACCATCCGTCGGTTATGTTCCGTTTCATACGCGGGGAAGCGTGAGGATCGATCAGCGCTTCGAACGGATCGTTTGCGATGGGCTGACCACCTGTTTTGCCGTAGAAACTACCCTTCACCGGTGAAAATGAATCGATGTGATGCTGCAAGGTCCCATGGAACCAGTCTGGCAGAGGCTGGTTCGAAACCCAGGGATGCTTCGGGCCGACGTGGTTCGGCACGGCATCAAAGAAAATTTTCATTTCTTGTCTATGCGCTGCCGCAACCAGTTCCTGATAGTCCTTCAGCGTTCCCAAATGCGGATCAACGGAGTAGAGGTCGACAGCTCCATACCCGTGATAATCCTGCGCCGATCCATTTTTCACGATGGGCGTGAGCCACAGCGTAGTCACGCCGAGTTCCTTCAAATACGGCAAGTGGTTCTGAATTCCGCGCAGATCGCCGCCATGATATGCGCGAGGTTTTGAACGATCATGCGAACCGGGTGCCTCGGCAGGTTCATCATTCGTGAGGTCGCCGTTCGCAAAACGGTCCGGCATGATGAGGTACATCACGTCATCCGGCGAAAGTCCTTGAAACTTTCCCAAGGTGGGAGCGCGCGCCGCCAGGGGCAATTCAAACGAAGTCGCACCCTTCGGCGCATTAATCCGGCAAACGGCAGTTCCAGACTTGGTGTCCGACGCAATCTTCAGCCAGACAAAGAGATACTCCCCTCCCGCTGTGGACTGAGTACGAGAGACGCGTAGCGACGGCAAATTGCACGCTATGTGAGTTGCTTCCAGATCGTGCCCGGAAAGAAGCAGCAGCACCTCCGGTGTGAGTCCCACCCACCAGTTCGGAGGTTCGACTCTTGTCACGATAGGGCCAGTTTCTTTTTCCGATTGCTGTGGATAGGCTCGTAGGTCTGCGGCGCCGCAAAGCATTCCGGCAGCGCCTAGCACGCAGAAAAACCCTCGGAGCAATCTTTTAGCCGTAAGACACTGAAAATGGCGAAGTGTTTTTTTCACGGAGAAAGCATAGGTAAAAACCGGGAGAGATACCACTCTTGAGGTGCCGCACGAACGGCGTGAGTACGCTACCCCGGCTGCCTACGGCTTTCGGCAAAAACCAATTCGCCAAACGCTTCCGGAACGTGGAAATTGGGTTCCGGAGTCCGCGTGGGCTGCCATGCGGAATAAAAGCGCGGTTCCTCCGCACCTTCAACGCGGTAAAAATTAACTCTCCATTTCGCCTCTGGATCAAACTGTTCAACCAAGCATTTCATCGGCAGCGCCAGTTCCGCAACCCAGGTTTTGCCAGCCTTGTTCAAGACTACGCGGCGCCGCAACCCACTCTTCAAATCGCGTTTCTCCCGTGACGCAATGTCGAGATCGATCCAAAACCCGTTGGGACTGACTTCAAATTCTAAGTATCGGCGAAGTTGCGAAGGGTCGGGCTGAAGAAAAACCTCCACGACGTCGCGATCCCAAAGCTGGTCTCGGCGGCCACTCGCCTCCGCATCCGGAAAAACGGTGATCACTCGATAGCGCGCGCGAAACCGCACATACAGCGACTCCGGAGTCCACAGCGACCGCACCTCTGTATTCCTTTCGCGATCGGCGTTCTTGCCTTGCCAGTCTGAGTCGAAACGTATCGGCGAGGCAGCTTCCCATGAGGATAAACTCGGGAATCCCTCGGCATCGAGGGGCGCCGTCATTCGGATTGCCAAAGCTGTCTTCTCTGCAGCCATCGCGTTGCTTTGGGGCGTCTCCATAATTTCTTCGAATGTTGCCTCGCGGTCTTCGTTTCGGAGCAGACCACAGAATAACCAAGTCAGGGATGCGTACAAGAAAAAAGCTGAATAGAAACCCATGGTCGTTGTCCACGCAATCCTAAACAGTCTTCTCCTCAGCCCTGTACCTCAGGCCTGCAACCTTTTGCGCACCAAGATTTGTGCTTCGCCGAGAGAGCGGAGGGCGCCGTGTTAGCATCGAATTTGGCTGCTTTCCACGATTTTCTCAGGCCAAGTGGACTATGAACTCCAGGAGCGCGGGAAATGATCAAGCCTGTCAACACCCAGGAATTCACGTTGCAATCCGATCGGCGCAAGCCGGAAGAATTTGAACACGTAAAGTTCCGCATCGACGGCGGCGTCGCCAGGATGACTCTCAACCGCCCGGAACACAATCTTCTGAACGAAGTCATGCTTCGCGAAATTGCCGGAGGAATTAACCATGCCGGCGAGCGCGATGACGTCAAATTGATAGTCATCGATTCGGCTTGCAAAATTTTTTGCGGCGGGATTGACATTGGCGAATACACTTCGCAACGCGTGTTTCAGATGCTCGACGCGTTTCATGCCGCATTCGCCGGGATGTTGGAAGTCGGCAAACCCGTCATTTGCGTGGTGAATGGTCCGGCAATCGGCGGTGGCGCCGAGCTAGCTGCATTTGGAGATCTCGTAATTGCCACGCCTAAGGCGCGATTTGCACAGCCGGAAATCAGCATCGGCATTTTCCCTCCGCTCGCGTCAACCATTCTGCCTTTTCTCGTCGGCCCCAAAATCGCACTCGAACTTGTTCTGACCGGTGAACCGGTGACCGCAGAGCGCGCTCTGGAGCTCGGCATGGTGAACCGCCTCGTTCCGGAAGCCCAGCTCGAACAGGCAGTGAACGATCTGGTGAGCCGCATTAATGGCCACTCCGGCCCGGTGCTGACCATGGCCAAGAAGGCAATACTTGGCGGCATGGGACTGTCTCTGCGCGAGGGCCTTAAGCATTCCATGAACATTTTCTTGAATGAACTCTATCGCCTCGAAGATTCGCAGGAGGGCCTGCGCGCACTTGTAGAGAAGCGCAAGCCCAATTGGAAGAATCGCTGAGCCTTCTGGCGCGTTGCCCACTCCCGCATTGACACTCCTTCGCTCCCGGCTTACACTCGGTTTTCAATTTGCAGGCAGGGGAAGCGGGGAAGGCCGTGTGAATCGGCCGCGGTCCCGCCACTGTAATCGGCTGAAAAGCCGTAAGCCAGGCCACCCTCCCATGCCGCAGAGGCCGTGCCCTTCGCGAGAAAGGGCCATGCCATTCGCCCCAGGGTGTCTCGTGGGGCTTTTTTGTTGGGGGCGTGAAATTCTCAGGTCAGGAATATTTGTGAAAGAATCTTCGACTAAGCGTGTCCAAATCGCTGTCGCGACCGCGGCCGTCGCCTTGCTCTCCTGTGCGGCGGTGTCGCGTGGACAGAGCGCTTCTCCTCTCTCTTCCGAATCACCGCTCTATCGTGAAGTCACTGATGAAACCGGCCGCACCGTCCGTGTACCCCAACCAGTCAACCGCATCGTCTCGCTCGCCCCCAGCCTCACCGAAACCGTTTACGCCCTCGGCTTGCAGGATCATCTCGTCGGAGACACCGTCTACTGCGATTATCCTCCTGACGCCCAGAAAAAAACCAAGGTCGGCGACACCATCAATCCAAGCTTGGAACAAATTGCCGTTCTCCATCCCGATCTCGTACTCGTAACTAGTATCAACCGCTTCGAGACCGAGAATGCACTTGAAACCCTCGGGATACCGACTTATGGTACCGATCCTCATACCGTCAATGAAATCATGAGTTCATCAAGAAAATTAGCTGATGTTCTGGGCGCACCCGCTGCAGGAGTCTCTGTTACTGAAGAGATGCAACGGCGCCTCGACGATTTGCAGCACCACCTCGGTGCCGTCTCTCCAAAGCGTGTCCTTTTTGTCGTCTGGCACCAGCCGCTTATTTCTGTTGGAAAACACACCTTCATCGCTGATGCCCTCCGTCTTGCCGGCGCTGTCTCCATTGTCGATTCCGAACAAGATTGGCCTCACATGAGCTTAGAAGAAGTCGCACGGCTTCAACCCGATTATCTGGTTTTCTCGCCCTCTCATTCCGACTCCGCTGGCCTCACCGTCGACACGCTCGCCACACTTCCTGGTTGGAACATTGTGGATGCGGTCACCAATCGACGCTTCGCGGTGATCAGCGATGCGGTTAACCGCCCGGCCCCGCGGATTGTATCCGCAATCGAAGATCTCGCCCGGCAGCTTCACCCGGACGCTTTCGTTGAAAAACCAGAAAAGCTCGACGATAAGAACACAAAGGATAAAATTGAGAAAGAAAAGGGCAAAGACGAAAAGGCGGTACCTGCGCCAGTTCCCCCGCCTCCATCATCTCTTTCTCTTCTCTCTTCCGCACAACAATACAACGCGGCGATTCTCGGAGGCTGTGCATGCGTCCACTGACCCTCCGCCGCCTTTTCCTGCAATGCACGGTTTTGTTGGTAATTCTCTTCGGCGTTGTGATCGTCGCCATCAAATTCGGCGCCGTTCCCGTTTCTCTTTACGCGCTTGGCCGCGATATGTGGGGCGTCCTCTTCCACCAGCGCAATGCCATCTCGACTGACTACGTCTTGATCATCCAGAACATTCGCCTCCCGCGCATTCTTCTCGGAATCATCGTCGGCGCCTCTCTCTCCGTTGCTGGTACCAGCTTTCAAGCACTGCTTCGCAACCCGCTGGCCGACCCCTACGTTCTCGGCGTTTCCAGCGGTGCCGGTCTCGGCGCCATCCTCGCCCTCATTGTCGAACCTCATCTCAACCTCTCTCCTATGCTCGCCGCCCTCTTGACCCCGCTTGGTGCATTCCTTGGCGCAGCAGCCACCATCACTGCGGTCTATTTCCTCGGTCGTCGGGAAGGCCAGATCGACAGCACGACTCTCCTTCTCGGTGGCGTCATCACCGGCTCTTTCATCTCCGCCATCATTATGTTCCTCATGAGTACTCTTAGCGGCAGTCTTCGCGGCCTCTCTTTCTGGCTAATGGGCGAGCTTTCCACTCCGCTTCAAAGAGGTATCTACTGGTTTCTGGGCATTGGCTTTCTCGCGGCTGCTGGCGCGATTTACACCACGGCTTCCGATTTGAATTTGCTTCTCGCTGGTGAAAAAGAGGCCATGCATCTTGGCGTGGATGTGCCGCGCGTGCGCTTGGTCGTTTATATTGCCGCGTCTTTTCTTACCGGGTTGGCCGTCTCCGTCAGTGGCGCCATCGGCTACGTCGGCTTGATCGTGCCTCATGTGATGCGCCTCATCTTTGGCTCAGACCATCGCACTTTGCTGCCGACCGCCGCGATTGGCGGCGCCATTGCCGTCGTATTCGCGGACACACTGGCGCGCACCGTTGTCGCACCCAGCGAACTTGCCGTCGGCGCCGTCACTGCCGTTGTCGGCGCACCGCTCTTCATCTACCTCCTCCGCAGGAGGCTCGCATGAGCAGCAGTTCCGCTCTGGCGCGAAATCCCAACGAGCCCACCCGCGCAGCCGCAGACGCGCGCCTTAGCGTTGAGCAGGTCAGCTACGCCCATTCCGCAGATCCGTCGCAAGCCCCGCTGTTCACTCTCGAAGCCACGAGTTTTCAAGCCAAGCCCGGTGAAATCGTCGCCATCCTCGGCCCCAACGCCAGCGGCAAGTCCACTCTCCTGAAATTGATCTCCGGCGCTCTTGCGCCTCTGTCCGGCCGCGTCCTGCTCAACGGATTCGTCATTCACTCGCTCACCCCGCGCACTCGCGCGCAACGCATCGCCGTCGTGCAGCAGGAGAGCACTTTGCTTTTTCCCACTCGCGCCTGGGAATTTGTCCTGCAGGGCCGCCACGCCCATGGCCCCTCGTTGCGTTTCGAATCGCAAGACGACATTTTGATCGCTAAAAATGCCCTCGCTCAGGTGGGTGCCGACGATCTCAGCGACCGCTGGATGGATCAAATCTCCGGCGGCGAAAAACAGCGCGTGATTCTCGCGCGCGCCTTGGCGCAGCAGCCGCTGCTCTTGCTGCTCGATGAACCTACTCTGCATTTGGATATCGCTGCGCAAATCGGTTTGCTGGATTCTTTGCGCCGGCTCGCGGCGGCAAATCGGTACACCGTTGTCGTGGTGACTCACGAATTGAACCTTGCGGCGGAGTACGCCGACCAAGTCGTCTTGATGCAGCGCGGCCGCTGTTTGCGTGTCGGCCCGCCCGCCAGCATTTATCAGCGCGAATTGCTCGAACAGGTTTTCCAGACGCCGCTCAGCGTGGAGTTTGGCTCCAACGGACGGCCACGCGTCAACGTTTTATCTGGAACGTAGCGTCGAACTTTAGTTCGGCGCTTTTCTCGTTAACCCCAACCCTGCGGCCTCGTGCTGCAGACCACATTCACCGCGAACTTCGTGCTCGGGAAGACGGTTCGGAGTTTCCTGCTTTGCCGGAAACTCCAACAACTAAGCCGTCGCCGCCGCGCGACTGTAAGGCGGATTCAGTTTATGCGTCGGCCACTGCGGCCTGTCGCCCCTTCGCTGGGCGAACCCGCGGGAAGGCCCCGCAACGGTCCTGATTCGAAAGGTCCGGAGCTACCGCCAAGCCAGGAGACCGGCGAAATTCGCAGCCGTGCGATTCACTTCCATCGCACCGGACAACCTTCAACTCCCGCGCGAGAGGGAGCGGAGGACAAAATGAAAACTACGGTTGTTCAAAATATTTTCCTATCTTTGCTGTTGTCGTTTGCATTCTGCAGTTTTTCCGTCGCACAAGATGCTACGCCCGATGCGCAACTCCAAGGGACATTGCTCGACCCCAGCAGTGCAGGCGTTGGCGGCGCGCATGTAACTGCACAGCTGGAAGGTGTCGCTAATGCCCGTATCTGGGCTGCGACTTCGATTGCGGATGGCACATATTCCCTGGCACTCCCCGCCGGCAGGTATCGCATCCGAGTTGTCCGCTCGCCGTTCGTTTCGCGCGACTTCCTGCTGGACTTCACGCCCAATCAGCAGCGAACCCTTGATCTACACCTTCAGCTTGAACGTCTTGCCGCGAGCGTTGTGGTTACCGCTCAAGCTGAGCCGGCCCCGGCGCAAGAGACGACCGCCTCCGTGACCGTAATCACCCGCGATGAAATCGAAGCGCGCCAGTCTGTGGCGTTGCCTGACCTGCTTCTGTTTGTCCCTGGCATTGCCATCGGCCGCACCGGCGCGGAGGGAGGCACTGCCTCTGTGTTTCTCAACGGCGGAAACTCCAGCTATACCAAGGTGCTCGTCGATGGCGCGACCGTGAATGAACCCGGCAACGCCGTCGATTTTTCCAATTTTACGCTCGACAACATTGACAAGGTGGAAGTCGTGCGGGGCGCTGAAAGTGCGATCTATGGAACTGACGCGGTCGCCGGCGTCATCCAGGTTTTCACTCACCGCGGCACGACGCGCACACCCGAGTTCAATATTTTCGGAGAAGGCGGCAGTTTCTCGACGGGGCGCGGCGGCGGGCAAATCAGCGGCCTGCTGGGCGCATTCGACTATTCCGCCGCGGGATCCTATTTTCAATCCAATGGCCAAGGGCCGAATGACCGTTTTCTGAACCGCACGCTCTCTGGCAATTTCGGTTACAGCTTCAGCGATTCGAATCAGTTCCGCCTGACGTTGCGCAATAACGACAGCGATGCTGGTATTCCCGGCCAAACGCTGCTGCTGCCGCCAAATCTCGATCAGCGCAGCGTGCTGCACTTTTTCAGTTCTAGCGCCCGTTGGAATTTTACGACCGGTCCGCACTGGCACCACCAAATCAGCGGCGCCGAATCCTACAATCATGAGTTCAACTCCAATGCGCTCGCCGATTTCTTCGACGCGAGCGATCCCTTTTGCGCGCCGCGCTCCGCCGCAGCGGTTCCCGCGATTACCTGTGATTTTCCTTTCGTTGGCACCAATGAATACAATCGCAGCAGCCTGCTCGCGCAATCGAGTTACGTCCTTCCCACATTTGGCGCAACCGGCGGTTATCAGTACGAAGTCGAAAACGGCTACGTCAGCTCGCTCAACCTCAGCCACGAGCGCCGCAATAACCAGGGTGGCTTTCTCGATTTTCGCTATCTCCCTCACGCGCGCGCATCGCTCAATTTCGGCCTCCGCGCGGAGGCCAATGCCAATTTCGGCACGCGCGTAGTGCCCCGCGGTGGAGCATCTCTGGCTTTGCGGTACAACAAGGGCTTCTTTGGCGACTCGCGTCTCCGCGCTTTCTACGGACAAGGAATCAAGGAGCCGCGATTCGATCAAACGTTTGGAAGCAACGCTTGTTTTCCAGGCAACCCGTCTCTGCGGCCGGAGCGCAGCAAAACCTGGAGCGTCGGCGTCGAGCAGAAGTTGGCCTCGGATCGTGTGATCTTTTCCGCTGATTATTTTTCAAACCGTTTTTATGACATCGTCAGTTTCCAATCCGCGGCTCCACCGCCCGGGAGTGCTTGCGGTTTCTTCGGCACTTTTTTCAACACGGATCTTGCTCGGGCGCGGGGGGTCAATCTTATTGCCACGGCCCGCCCCTTGCGTTGGCTCTCTATCGCCGGCAACTATACTCATGACGATAGTCGCGTCCTTGTTTCTCCAGGCGCGTTTGACCCCGCGCTGATTCCCGGCAATCGTCTGATCCGCCGGCCTCCCAATTCAGGCTCTCTCACCATGAACGCCGCGTTTCGGCGTCTCAATGTAAATCTTGCCGGCTATTTCACCGGTGTCCGTACCGACAGTGATTTTCTCTTTGTCGGTCTCAATCTCACGCGCAATCCCGGCTACGCCCGTTTCGACCTGGCTACCAGCTACAATCTCGGGCGCGGGGTTTCTGTCTATGCTCGGGCCACCAATCTTTTCGACAAGTCCTATCAGGACGCGCTCGGCTATCCGGCGCTCGGCCGCGATGTGCGCGTTGGCATGAACTACAACTTCAGCGGCAGAAATTAATCGCGCTCTTGTAGGGGCGCAGCATGCAGCGCCCTACCTCGGCAAGATGTATCGTCTTAGGAGATCTTCTTGAACACACCTGAACCCATCCTCTTCTGCTGGAGCGGCGGCAAAGACAGCGCCTTGGCTCTGCACGCGCTGCTCCAGCAGAAGCAATTCCAAATCGTGTCTCTTCTCACCACGGTCACCGAAACCTACGACCGTATCGCCATGCACGGCGTCCGCCGCGAACTCCTGCGACGCCAGGCCGAATCCATCGGTCTCCCGCTTCACGAAGTTTTCATCCCTCCTCAATGCGTCAACTCCATCTACGAAGCGCGCATGGAAGAAGCCCTCCACCTTTTCTACAACCGGGGCGTCCGAACAGTCGCCTTCGGCGACATCTTCCTCGAAGACCTCCGCGCCTACCGCGAAAAAAATATCGCTCGCATTGGCATGACCGCCCTTTTCCCCATCTGGAAGCGCGATACGCGCGATCTAATCCGCCAGTTCCACGAGCAACATTTCCGCGCCATCGCCGCCTGCATCGATTCAAAAATTCTCGATTCCACCTTCGCTGGCCGCGAACTCGACGAATCTTTCTTCCGCGACCTCCCACCCCACGCCGACCCGTGCGGCGAAAATGGCGAATTTCACACCTTTGTCTTCGATGGCCCCATTTTTCAATCTCCCATTCCCATTCAAACGGGAGAAGTAGTCAACCGCGATGGCTTCGTGTTTTGCGATCTATTGCCCGAATTCTGTAGCTCACGCCGGAATTTATCCCGACCTCGTTGGGAGGGGTGAGGCTTTTCTTTCTTTGTGTTTGTAATCTTTCGCCGCAAATTGGAGGGAACAAAAAAATGAACACCGAAATCTCTCAAAAGGAAAATCTGCTGTACCGCACCCTGCTCGCGCTCACCCTGATTCTCCTTGCCGCCGCGCTGCGCGTTGCGCCGCATCCATGGAATTTCACTCCCGTCGGCGCCATGGCATTGTTCGCCGGCGCAATAATTAAAGACCGCCGCCTCGCCTTCCTTTTCCCTCTCCTCGCTCTATTCTTGGGAGATATCTTCATCGGCTTCCACAAACTCATCCCCATCGTCTATGTCAGCTTCCTCATCAACGTCGCCATCGGCCTCTGGCTCCGCGACCGCCGCACGGTTGCTCGCATCAGCATCGCCACGCTTCTCGGCGCTACACAATTTTTCCTGGTCACCAATTTTGCCGTCTGGCAATTCCTCGGCGGCTATCCTCACACCGCCACCGGCCTGTTCGCCTGCTACATTGCCGGCATCCCCTTCTTCTGGAACACTCTGGCCGGCGACGCCCTTTACGCCGCGCTACTCTTCGGCAGCTTCGTTCTTGCCGAACAACTCTTCCCTGCCCTTCAAGAGCCGACACGCCAAAAATGATGCCTCCTTGTAGTGGCGGGTCTTCAGACCCGTGCTTTTCTCTCGTAGGGACGGCCTGGAGTGTACCCCGACTCTGTCGGTTAGGCCGTCCGCCTTTCTAGTTATGGCCATGACGCAAAACAATCCGCTCCAAATAACCGCTCATCCACGGGTCGGCGTAGGTGTCCTCATCCTCGACCACCACAGCCGCGCGCTCCTCACCCTCCGCAAACGGCCGCCCGAAGCCGGTTCCTGGAGCATCGTCGGCGGCAAACTTGAATATCTCGAAACTCTTCACGACTGCGCTGTCCGCGAGGCTCTCGAAGAAGTCGGTGTCACCGTCTCCATCGAAGCCCTTCTTTGTGTCACCGACCATCTCTTGCCGCAAGAGAACCAGCATTGGGTCTCGCCCGCCTATTTCGGCCGCGTAACTAGCGGCCGCGCCAAAAACTGCGAGCCGACTAAGACGCGCGAAGTCCGCTGGTTCCCTCTGGATCAGCTTCCCCCCAATCTCACCATGACCGCCCGCAACGCCATCGCCGCCTACTTCCGCCAGTTTCCCCAATCACTCAATCGCCGCGCTCAATCCCGCTGACAAGGGACATTGTTTGTCATCCTGAAGCGAGAGCGACCGAAGGTTCCGGCCTTGTCGGAAGGGATCTGCTCTCCTCCATCCACCGCACCTTAGAAAATTAAGTTTTTCCTTCTCACTAAGAACTAACAACTAAAAACTGAAAACCCCGCTCTGCTATAATCTTTATCTCCCTATGGCGAAATCCACTCCAGAAGAACCCGCCCTCGCACCGGAAGTGCTCGCGAAATACGAGCCCGTCATCGGCTTGGAAGTCCACGTCCAGCTCCTCACTCGTACCAAAATATTCTGCGGCTGCTCCACGCGCTTCGGAGACCCGCCAAACACCGACGTGTGCCCGGTCTGCCTTGGCTTGCCCGGCACTCTTCCCGTCCTGAACAAGCGCGCCGTCGAAATGGCCATGCGCGCCGCGCTGGCCTTGCACTGTACCGTCCACGAGCATTCCCGCTTTGCCCGCAAAAACTATTTCTATCCGGACCTCCCCAAGGGCTACCAAATCTCTCAATACGAATTGCCCCTTGCCACTGGCGGCTGGCTCGAAATCGAAGCCGGTGGGACAAGAAAACGCGTCGGCATTACGCGTCTCCACCTCGAAGACGATGCCGCAAAGAACATCCATGAAGGTTTCTTGCAGTCCGCCACCAAGGCTTACGTCGACTACAATCGCGGCGGCACCCCGCTCGCCGAAATCGTCTCCGACCCGGACATGCGTACGCCCGAGGAAGCTTACGCCTACCTCACCACGCTCCGCCAGATCATGCTTTATACGGGCGTCAGCGATTGCAACATGGAAGAGGGTTCGCTCCGCTGCGACGCCAACGTCAGCGTCCGCCTCCGCGGCGCAAAAGAATTCGGCACCAAAGTCGAAGTAAAGAATCTAAATTCCTTCCGCTTTCTCCAAAAAGCGCTAGAGCATGAAATCGAGCGCCACATCAGCGTCCTGGAATCCGGCGGACGTATCTCGCAAGAAACGCGCCTCTGGAACCAAGCCGAAGGCCACACCGTCTCGATGCGCTCGAAAGAGAAAGCCCACGACTATCGCTATTTCCCCGAGCCAGACCTGCTTCCCATCCACGTCAGCCCTGCCTGGCGCGACGAAGTCCTGCGCTCCCTCCCCGAACTCCCCGAAGCCAAGCGCACTCGCTTCGTCTCCACGTACGGAATTACGCCCTACGACGCCGAAGTCCTCACCAACACTCAAGCTCTCGCCGACTATTTCGAATCCGTAGTCAAAGCCGGCGCTCCCGGCAAAGCCGCCGCCAACTGGATGCAAACCGAACTCCTTCGCGGCCTCAAAGATTCTGGCAAAGAGATCACCGCGAGCCCCATTTCGCCCGCAGCCTTGGCCGAACTAGTGAAGCTAGTCGAATCCGCCAAAATTACCGGCACCGTCGCAAAAAAAGTCTTTGCCACCATGTTCGAGTCCGGCCGCACCGCCGCCGAAATCGTAGCCGCCGAAGGCCTGGGCACCCAGGTCAGCGATTCCGCCATCGAAGAAGCCGCTCTCGAAGTCATCGCCAAGAATCCCGACAACGTCGCCAAATTCAAATCCGGCAACGAAGGTGTCTTCAAGTTCTTCGTTGGCCAAGTCATGAAAGCCACTCGCGGCCAAGCCAACCCCCAAGCCGTCAACGACATCCTCCGCAAGCTCCTCTCCTGATTTTTATGGAGTGCGGCAGCCTAGCTGCCGCTCTTGCGATTGCCACAACGATTCGGACCGATCGATTGGACCTTCGTCCTCGTCCGATCCCAATTCCTGCTAAACTCCCAATATCCATCTCGAGGAAATCACATGCTCAAAATCGGCATCAAAGCCCCCGCCTTCCGCCTAAAATCCGACGAAGACAAGACCGTCGCCCTAAAAGACTTCGCCGGCCAGCGCGTCCTCCTCTTCTTCTACCCAAAGGCCAACACCTCCGGTTGAACGATCGAAGCGTCCGAGTTTCGCGACGCAAAAAAAGATTTCGACAAACACGGCGTCGCCATCCTCGGCATGAGCGCCGATCCCGTTAAAGCCCAGGCCTCCTTCAAGGCTAAGCACAATCTCAATTTCCCCTTACTCAGCGACCCCACCCACAAAACCATCCAAAAGTTCGGCGCCTGGCAGAAAAAACAATTCATGGGCCGCACCTTCATGGGCATCGTCCGAAGCTCCTTCTTAATCGGCAAAACCGGCAAAATCGAAAATGTCTGGCCCCTCGTCAAAGCCAAAGGCCACGCCACCGAAGCCCTCAAAGTTGTCTCGAATAGTTAGTCTGTTGCCTGAGTTTTGGGACCGCCGCCATCGCGATCTGGCGTCACCAGGGTTACGACCAACCCTATCAGCACGCCGGGAAGGTTCCCCAGTGCCATTAAGTTCAGCAGGATAGAAGAGGCCGATATCAGGAAATTGTTCGGCGGTTTCTCAGCGGACTCCGGCCACTGGTGACCACAGACATCGCATTCCCAAAGACTGCGATGAAGCGGCCAAGGCCCTCTTAAGAACGCACTGATGTAATCCACTGCTCTGTTCAATCCCCGAAACGAAACTTCGAGAGACTGGCACATGAGACAACGCGGCTGCTGGTACTCTCCCGCTCCCCCAACGTCGAACCTCTCTGGAACACCTTCATCTAACAAACTGGAAGCCTCATCAGCATCTGCCCTTCTGACGCAAAGTTTGATGCGGCCAAGAAGATTGGACCAGAACCAGTCCATACGAATTGTGTTCTCATCGGCGAGGCAGTGCTCAATTCCCACCGAGTCTAGAACGCTACTGAAAAGGAATGCGTCAGGCATGTCCCGATACCGTCTAAGGACTATGAACCGCTCATTCTCGTATGCGGAGTCAGCGATCGCCATTCCAAGTCAATGTATATGCGTTGAGCGCGTTATCAAAACTAAGACTCACTGATTGGCCAGACAGAGTAAATAGTCTATGTGACGTACCTCTCGTCCGCAGTTCCTTCCTCACTCGTCAAAGCCAAAGGCCACGCCAAAGACGTTCTCGTTCATATTTCGCAAAAATGAGTCCGCAGGACTCAGCCTGCATTATGGCCGGGGGAGATCCAGCAACACCACATCCGACTGCTCCTGCGCTCGTTCCAGTACAACTTCATTTCCACTCGGAGAGACGTCGAAGTCGCGAATGTCGAAGTCGGGGGTGAATTTCGTCAACTGCCGCTCGACTCCCGTCTTCAGGTCGATGAGCCAGAGATTCTTATGTTGAATCTCTCCTCGGAGGAACACCAGCGCCCGTCCTCCGGCCAGGAAGGTCAAGTGTCGAGCGCCTCGAGTAAGCGTCAGGACCGGTAACGACTGCGCTGCAGCCTCGGCCGTAACCGCTTTCACTGAAAATGTGGTGCCGATATCGGGTCCCGAATACACTGCAAACCGTCCGTCCGGAGCCCACACTGGGTCGACCGAATACTCCCCCACGAATAGACTGGGGGACCGTCCATCGACCGGGATACGGTACAGGTGCGGAACCCCGTGATCGGCTACCGCCGAGGTAACCGATTGGCCATCGAGCGCCCAAGCCGGACTGCCTTGCAAATCGAGCCCATCGGCCACGATTCGCGCGTTTGAGCCGTCCGCCTGCATCATATACAAGAGCGTCTTCCCGTGTTGCCTCACCGAAAATGCGATATTTCGTCCATCGGGAGAGACTGCCGGCCGGCCAAAGATTCGTGCTTCCACGCCACTCCACAATTCCGTGTCGGTTCCGTTGGTGAGCTTCCAGATACTCTCGCTCGTCCCTGTCCCGGAAACGTACAGGAGATAATTTGGACCCAGTCTTGGGGAGAACGCCGTGCTTGTCGTAACCGGGATTCGAGCTGCAGTCGGCAACTCGGCTTGTGAATCTGTGATCGGCATTCGCCACAGCGTTCTCTTTGAGCTTGCGACTGTGGCCACTAGCCGGCGCCCGTCCGCGCTGGCCGCTAGCGAGGTATACCGGTCAAGCCCAGAAGTCAGCCGGTGCGGAATGCGGCGCTCGACGTCCACGCTATAAACCCACGGCCCCGAACCATCGGGATCGCTGGCGAGATACAGTAGCGTCCGTCGATTCAAGAGGACCGGATAACTTACGCGCCCTTCGTGCGACGTGATCCGTTCGGGTGTGCCGCCATTTGGCCTTATGCGCCAGATGTCCAACTTGTCCGGAAGGGACCCCTGTACGAAGTAGATAAACGCTGTGTCAGTTGCCCATAGGGGAAAATGACTATGAAGCCCGGGGGGTGCAGTGAAGATTGGCGGGCCCTCCGATCGGCGGCCGCCGTCCGATACAAACAGCGGGTCACCGGGTCCGGGCGTGTGGTACGTGAGTCGGGAACCATCGCGCGACCGGTCGAACTCGGCTACCCCTTCAAGGTAGGGCCGAGGCTGTCCACCTAACGTTGGTACCGCCCAGACGCTGATGTCGCCGCTGCTCGAGCCGTCTTGCTTGCGGGCCCAAAACGTTACCAAAGCGCCGTCGGGCGAGAATCCCAGGTTGCGGACTGCTGGATTGACGAGTTCCGAAGCGGCCCCGTGCGTCAAGTTATGGAATTGACCCGAACCGACCTGCGTAACCCAGACGTCCATCTGTCCTTCCCTGTCCGACAGAAACGCAACGAACTGGCCATCGCGTGACACCGCAGCGGCCTGCTCCACTCCATCGAAGTCCGTGACTGTCTGGAATCGCGCGGCATCGATCGGGTTTTGCCAGAAGTACTCTTTCCTCTGTATCCAGAGGCCTGCGCCAATCGCCACCGCAGCGAGCGAGATCGGCATCCAGAAGCGCCTGACTTTTTTGGGGGCTTGGTTAGCTGTCATCCCCCCGGTTGTCGCGCCAGTAATCCGCTCGTTCCGCCATGCCTCGAGTTCTGCCGTGTACGCGTAGACCGACCCCTGCCGGCTGTGGTGGAGGCGGTGGACGGGCAGTCCCTCGCGCTTCTCCCACCGCCGGACGGTCGTGACGTCACGCCCGAGGTAAGCTGCGACCTCCTTCCAGGATTCTAGGCGCCGTCCCGGGGAGTCAGTCTGGCTCTTAGGGCCCGATGTCACCTCAACTGACATAATATTAGCTACTCCTGCTTCGTGGCAGGATTATCACACCAGCCTTGGTCCCCTGCAACTGCCTGAATATCAGACAAAGCTAAGAATGCCCCACTTTGCTTTGCTTTGCCTCTCTTTGCACGTTGCGCCGAGGCTGATGCCGGGCGCAGCATCCCGTTACAAGCGACTTTCTGTCGCGGTGGCTTGGCTTCGTCGCTTCGCCCATCTTTAGCCAGTTCAGTGAAGGACAGGCCGTTTTGTGCAGAGATGATCTGGAAATCGGAAATGCCAGATGATTTCGCGAATGCGAGCCCAGGATTCAAGAATTATCAAGAAAGGACACTACAATGATTCCGAGGAGATTTGTCAAACCCGCGGCAGCTGTTGCGGCATTTGCTGCCATCGTTCTGGCGGGAATGTTAAGCAGTTCCCCCCGCGTAAAGGCTACTGACGATGATGATGACGACCGCAACGAGTCCAGGATTCATCGGGGACTCGAGATAGCACCCGTCCCTCTGAATCTGGAGGGAAAAAACCGCGCGCTGGTCGGACTAGGTAGTTATATCGTCAACGCACACGTCCCCTGCAATGAGTGCCACGGCGCTGGCCCTGCGCTCACTCAATTCCTGCCAGGCGGCAATCCATACTTTGGCCAGCCGGCCGTAATCAACCCGGCAACCTACTTTGGTGGCGGAAGAGATTTTGGCGCAATAGCACCAGGCGCGGCGCACATCATCTCCCGCAACCTGACACCTGATAAAACCGGTCTGCCCGTAGGAGGCCACACGTTTGCGGAGTTTGTTCAGATCATGAGGACAGGCGTGGACTTGGATAACCTCCATCCGGCTTGTCCAACAGGAATCGTTAACGCGAGCTGCATTCCGGCTCCGTTCCGCGCAGACCTTCTCCAGACCATGCCCTGGCCTGGTCTCAGTCACCTAACAGATCATGACCTGCGGGCCATCTACGAATATCTCAAGGCAATCCCCTGCGTCGCAGGCCCGCCATCGCCTAGCCCGCTGCACAACGAATGTTTTTGAGGCTGACACAGGATAAATGGCTCGAATCTCCCCCAGTGCAGGAACACCGCGCTAGCTAGGGTTCCTTGCCCCGGTTCCGCTGCATCATTGGTGGCTTGTCATCGAATCGGAGACTGAGCAACGGGTTCGGCACAGCCCCGCGCTCACCTCTTCATCGCTCCTGCGTCTCATCCTCTAAGTTCTTGGTTATGCTCATTTTATCCAGGCTCTACAAATTCGCCTTCGCTGTCACCGTGCTCGGAGCGTTCACCTCGCTTGCTTCGGGGCAAGACGCGAAGTCTCAAATCAAAGCCGAAATCCAACGTTTGCAGCAATCATTGAAAGAAAGACCGATCACCCATCCCGATTACGCTTCCCTTGGTTCCATGTCTAGCCAATCTCTCCAGGCAGCCGGTGCTGCTCTTGACTCTGGCAAGCTCTACGTAAGTTTGGAACAACTCCTTCAAGCCGAAGATTTTCTGCAAGGCGCGCGTTTTCCTATCGAAAAAGCCGAAGCCGTCAAGTCCGGCTTGCCTGCGTTTGAGTCGGAATGGAATAAAGTCAGCCAGATCCTCACCGCCTATGATCGCGAAGTGCATAAGAAGGACTGGGGCGTCTCCCCTGCGGCTGTTCGCGCGCTATCCGAAACTGCGCTCGGACGCTCCCTTCCTCTTCTTGAAGGTGGCCGCGGCTTTGCTGTTTCCACCAAGCCCAGTGACGGCCTTTTTTATCTTGGTCAAGCGCAGGGCGAAGCAGCTTTCGCGCAATTCTCCTCGGCTCTGTCGCTTCCCAGAACCGCGGCGCCATTCCCGCTGCGCTCTTATTTGCCAGAGCTACAAAAGCTTCAAAGTAAAACCAACGCCGCGTTTAAACCGCCCCGTTCCATCGAACTCCATCCCAGATTTATTGCTTTGAATTCCACTCTGAAGCTTGCCGAAGAGCTTGACGCACAAAAATCCTACGCCGGTTCTCTCTATCAATACCTTGAAGCTACCCGCCACTTCGGCATGCTCGATGCACCTCCGATTGAAGCCGCTCATCAATCCGCTTTGAAGGAAGCCGTCGCCGCTGCCCTGAAGAACGTCGCGACGTCCAAACAAGACGATTCCATCGCCCAGCTCTTCCTTGAGCGCGCCGCATCGCAAATCGTCCACCCCGATGGCTCCGCCACTACTGCCGACGAATGGAGAAGCGCTCAGGTCATCCTTAACCAGGTTCTTCCCGCCTATCGCGCGGCAGAAAAACCTGCTGCCCCTCTCCAGCAGGCTTCCGGCAAAACCGTCGACCTCACCCTGGTTCGCTGGCCGTACACTTGAAATATCTCTGACCCGGCAAGTTTGCTGGTCCAGGAAGTCGCCTCCCAATACCCTGGCAGAGTTACGTTTGTCACTGAAAATTTTGGCGCTTCCAAACTTGCCGACCGTTTCGGCGTGAAAGGCTATCCCGCCGTCTTTGTGGACGACATTCTCGTCGCCGCTCCCCGGGAGTTTGGCTACTTTGGCGAAGTCGAAGGCTCGGGGCGGTACGCCCCCTGGCGCAACGAAGCCAACCAGGCTAAATTCAAAACCGACCTTGTTCGCATGATTGACTTAATTCTGGCAGGTAAAAAGGATGTCGTCACCCGCGAGCACTCTGGCACCGACACAACCTCTCACGAAATTGCCGCTCTTCCGCAGTTCAAGCTGACGGATCTTTCCGGCCATCCCCTATCGGCCGATCAGCTCGTGGGCCGCGTTGTCCTCGTCGAATTCTGGGCCACCTGGTGCCCGCCTTGCCGCTCCACCCTCGAATGGCTCGGGGAGCTAAAGCGCAAGCATGGCGACAAACTTGCCATTCTCGCCCTCGCCGTCGAATCCCCGGAAGACCAGATTCGCTCCACCACCAGCTCGCTCAGCCCCGACCTGCATTGGGCCATCACCGACGCCCCTACCGCCCAATCCTTCGGCGATATCACCGCCGTCCCCACGCTCTTCCTCTTCGACCGCTCCGGCAAAGCCTCCCGCGTCCTCTACGGCGCGCCCCCCGACCTCCACGACCAAGTCGAAAAGTCCCTCGACTCGCTCCTCCAGTAAGCCGTTCCCCTAACTCTCATTCCACCTATCATTTAGCGAATTCAAAATCGTACTTTAAAATTTCTTACTTTGTATTATAATTATTTTAGTAGATAACTACGTTTGGAGTACGAGTTTACCCCGAGCTTCGAGGGGGAGCCTAGCTCCCGCTCTTCTTTCTTCCAAGCCCCTTCTTGGTATGACACGTTTGATTCACGTAACGCATCTCTCTTAGGATCAATGCTTTACGAAATGCAAATTCCGTAAGTCCTTTGCCCTGATATTCATGCGAATTGCCCGGGGTAGGGGGTATTGTGAACCAGGCACACCTTAACGCCTGGAGAACATTCTCTTGAAGATTGTGGAGCCGATTAGGCAAAGACAACATCCTAGTCGGCTACAAATTCGTGCTAATTAATCGCCACGGCTGCCCGCGTTGTGAAGGACAGCCTTGTCTCAGCGGGATAGTCGATGTCCTTCTTTCCGGTTGCCGCTGCACCAGCTGTTCCCGCTCCCGCACCGGCTGCAGCTCCGATCGCTGCACCCTTGCCGCCGCCAGCCAGTGCTCCAATGACGGCACCTCCAGCCGCGCCTCCGCCGATGAACCCGGCATCGCGCTTACCCTTGCCGCCCTCAGTTCTTCCTGCGGAACTCGTGGCAACTGTGTAAGTCTTGCCGCCGACGGTCACGGTTCGCAACCGCAAATATAGTTTTGCCGGTGTTGACAGACGACCGGAAGCCTGCACGCTGCTTACTGTCAGTTTCACTGCCGAGCCTTTGGGAATCACCACTTTGCCGCCCGATGTCACATCATGAGAGACCGTGCCTGTCACGGGTTGGCCAAGCTTGGCGGTCTTGGAGCTCACGGCTTGGTCTGTCACCACCGAAATCCTTGTTCCGTCTGGAACCGTGCCGCCGGCCTGTGCGAGCACGGGAACGACAAGTGCTAGCACCAGAAAAACAGCGATTGTCCGAATTCGTTGATGCATCTCCGTCACCTCAGAATGGAATTAGGGGCTGTAGAAAAAGTTTACCAGAACGTCTTGCCAGAGCGGGATAAGCGCACTAGGAAGGCGCTAGAAGTGAAACACCAGTTCATCCGAGCCGGGGGACTCTGGCGCGATGTACAGGTTGTCGATCAGCCTAGTCTTGCCGATGAAAACCGCAAGTACGACGTAGCTGGGTTTGCTTACGCGCACGACCGGCTCGAAGGTTTCCGCATCAACGAACTCCGCGTAGTCCACACGTGCCAGCGGCTCGGCCGCGAGCTTCCGTTGCACGCTGGATTGCAGTTGCAGCGCATCGCGAACTCCCGCTGCCAGTTCGTTCCGCGCGGCATCTAACGCGCGGTGCAAAACCGTTGCTGCTTGCCTCTCTTGCGGATTCAAATAAACGTTCCGCGAAGAAAGCGCGAGGCCATCCGGCTCGCGGACCGGCGGGCAGACCACGATTTCCGTGTCCAGATTCAAATCGCGCGCCATTTGCGTGATCAGCCGCGATTGCTGGGCGTCCTTGCGCCCGAAGTAGGCAAAGTTCGGCTGAACGATTTGCAGCAATTTCATCACTACCGTTGTAACGCCGCGAAAGTGTCCGGGCCGCGAACGTCCTTCGAGCCGATCGCTCAAGCCATCGACATTGACGTAAGTCGCAAATACATCGGGATAAATCTCGCGCGGTTCCGGCGCGAACAAGAAATCCACGCCCGCGTTCTGAAGTTTTTCGCTGTCGCTCTCAAATGTTCGCGGATACTTTGAAAAATCCTCGTTCGGACCAAACTGTTTCGGATTCACAAAAATGGAGGCAATCACCGGCGAGCATTCTCGCCGCGCCCGTTCTACCAGCGACAAATGACCCGCGTGCAGCGCCCCCATCGTTGGCACCAGCCCGACGATGCGGTTCTCCGCGCGCGCCTGCCGCGCTTGTTCTTTCATCCATGCAATTGTTCGGATGGTTTCCACAGTCTGGTCGCCGGTCTGCCCTGAGTCTTCCGAGGGCATCCCTGCCGGCTCTCTTATCTCGAACTTGAAGAAGTCTACGCTTTGGCCGCCGTGGCGCGCTCGCGATGGAAGTGCATCAAGTCTGTGGCAATCGGCTGCGCTCCAAGCTGCCGTAGCAGCGTGGTGACCTGCCCCCGATGATACGTCCCATGATTCACGACGTGCTGCAAAGATTCGCAAAGAGGATTGCTGTACACGCCGAACTTCAGCGTCTTGTACTCGAAAACGCGTTCGAGGTCCGTTTGCGTTAGTCCGCGTACAAATCCAAGCAGCCGCCCCTCCAGCTCATCCCAGCGCTCACGCAAGCCGGCCATGTCTTTGAATTGCGTCGCATCGGGAAGCGATGCGGGCGAGCGCCCTTGAAAGCGTTCCAGCCAGATCCATTCAGCGCCGTAAATGTGCGCCAGCGTATCGCGCACGGAGCCAAAGCTCGAACCCATCGGCTGCACAAACTTTTCCGCCGAAAGCGCTGAAGCCGCCTCCAGCGACCGGTGATTGGCCCAAGCATTATAGTCATACAACACGCGCATCTCTTGTGGTGTCATCTTGACCTCTGGAATCGAATCCTACCAATCTCCGTCCGTGTTGACCGGCGCCTCTTTTTCTTCCTTCGCCGCTCGCCCCGCATGATAAGACTCGGCATCGGAAGGAAACATTTCCGCTCGCACGTCGTCGCAGTATTCGCGGACGGTTCTGGAAATCATTTCCCCGACATTGGCGTATCGCCGCGCAAATTTCGGCAGCGCTACAAAAGTAAGCCCGATCACGTCATGCAATACCAGAATCTGCCCGTCGCACTCCGGCCCGGCTCCGATACCGATTGTCGGAATACGCAATTCCCGCGTAATCTGCGCTGCCAACTCCCTCGGCACCGCTTCCAGCACCACCGCGAAAGCCCCTGCTGCTTCCACGGCTCGCGCATCGCGAATCAATTGCTCCGCAGCGTCCGCTGTCTTTCCCTGCACGCGGTAACCGCCAAGTGCATTCAAAGATTGTGGCGTCAAGCCCACGTGCCCCATCACCGGAATCTCTGCTTCTGTCAGCCGCGAAATCAGTTCCAGGCGGCGTTCCCCGCCTTCCACTTTCACGGCCTCGGCGCCCGCTTCCTTCACGAAGCGCACAGCGTTGTTCAACGACTGGCCCAAATCCGCGTGATAGCTGCCGTATGGCATGTCCGCCACCACTAGCGCTCGCCGTGTTCCGCGGCGCACCGCGCGCGTGTGGTGGAGCATCTCTTCGAGAGTGACTGCCAGCGTGTTTTCATGCCCCAGGACGACCATGCCGAGCGAATCGCCCACAAGAATTACGTCCACGCCGGCTTCATCGAGCAAGCGCGCTGAGGGATAGTCATATGCCGTCAGGCAAGTGATTTTCTGTAAGTTGGGATGTGAGCCCGCAGCAAAGGTCTTCCGCTGCAGGAGGTCGGGGACGGTAATCTTTCCGTTCCCGGTATTCGGGACAACGCTCATGCTGGCCTCCGGTGCCGTTCCTTTTACCTTAGTTTGAAAGGTGGCCGCCAAGCGGCCAACAGGATACGGCCCTGTACCTCAAGCTTGGTTAGAATAGCAAACTCGAATCTGATGCACCACAATTTTTGATGCTTGATGGCCTCTCGCCGATACGCAGTTCCAAGTAGGGCAAGCGGGTCTTCACGAAACTGGGAACCATAGTAACGTCAGATTGGGGCCAACACTTAATCAGCCTTCGAGGAAAGCCCGCATGGTGCAGATCAAGGGATCCGCAATCAGAGAAACTATCGACCAGATCAAAAAACGCGCTGGTGAAGAAGCTTTCCAGAAAATCCTCGGACTTCTGGATGAAGAAACCCGGAAAGTCTGCGAGGGCGAAATATTTTCCTCCAGTTGGTACTCGCTAGACTATTTCACGCGCTTCCTCGAAATCGAGATTCGGGTGCTCGCGGACGGGAACGAAGAGATGGTTACGCGCGGCTCCGAAGCGATTATTGAAAGACAGCTTCGCGGCATCTATAAAGCGTTTGTGAAACTAGGTTCGCCCGAATTTGTGATCAAGCGAATCGCCGCCGTTCATGCGACCTACTTTCAGGGAGTGCCGATTGAGGTGAAGTTGGAAGGACAAGGGAAGGCGACGATCAAGTACATGGGATTTCAGAAACAGCATCGCATCATGGGGTTCGCCATCATCGGATTTTTCAAGAAAGCATTGGAAATCTCCGGAGCAAAGAACGTAGTTCTCCATTTCACAACGCCCATCGAAGAAGGCAAAGAATATTGCGAACTCTCGCTTGCCTGGAGTTGAGCAGCGCACACTGCCGACCGTTTCCTCAAGTTGCGTGGCCGAGTCATTGGAATCGCCAGAGCGTCCGATGTTTCGGAATCAAGCTACGAACTGCGCCCAGCCTGCGCGCGGCCCTTCCATTGGCCGCCGCGGCCGAGCCAATAGCGCACCGCAGAGACGCAGGTGGCGTAACCGTAGTACACGGCGGCGATGGGCAACGAGACTGCCCACATCCACGGGAGGCCGTAGAAACGGACCGTGACGCCGAACGTTACGCTCATCAGACAAATGGCCGTACTGGCGAGGAACCAGGCAGGATCTTCCCCGGAGAGAAACGAAAACCAGGGCAAGAGAAACGTAACAAACAGTCCGGCCAGAGCCAAGATTAGAAACAGAATGGAATAGTGGAGCTGAGTAAAAGCAGTGCGCGCGATCATGTTGAGAATTTCAGCGAAGCTCCAATAGCTGCGGAGACTAACGCTCCGCCGGGTCAACCCCATCCAGATTCTTCCGCCATTTTTCTTCACCGCGCGGGCCAGCGCACAATCGTCAATCACCTCCCCGCGAATCGAGGCAATCCCGCCGATGGGCGCGAGCACATTGCGCCGCAGCAGAATACATCCTCCCGCAGCCCCGGCTGTGCTGGCATTCGGGTCAGCAATCCAACGCGGCGGATAAAGCATCAGAAAAAAATAGAGGAATGGCGGAATCAGCAGGCGCTCGGGAAATGTTTTGGCTTGGAGCAGCACCATCAATGAAGCGAGATCAAGTGCATCTTTTTCCGCGCGAAAGACCAGGCGGTGCAAGGTGTCCGGCGCGTGTTCGATATCTGCATCGGTGAACCAAAGAAAATCAGGCTTGTCCTGGGACGCAACCTGGGCGCCCTCGTTCAACGCCCAGAGTTTCCCCGTCCAGCCCGGAGCGAGCGGAGCCGCGGAGTGAATTTTCACGCGCTGCGAAGCGCCAGATCCATCGGCGGCTTTTCGCGCGAGATTCGCGGTTGCGTCCTCGCTGTGGTCATCCACGATGATGATCGAGAATTCGCCGGGATAGTCTTGCGCAGTGAGAGACCGGACGGCTTGGGCGATGGTTTCCGCTTCATTACGCGCGGGAACGACGGCGACGACGCGAGGCCAATTTGCGAGAGGTTGCAGATAGGTGTCGTCTTCGCGCAGTTGCCAGAAATTACCACGCACGAGGAAGAGATAGATCCAGATTGCCAACGGGATTGCGGCGACAAGAGTCGGTGTCCAGGGCACGCGCTATTTTGCAATAAGCTGGGAAGGAAACGCTATGCCAGATCTTCCTTGCGAATAGGCAGCCGGCGAATGCGCTTTCCCGTGGCCGCGAAGATTGCGTTGCACATCGCCGGAGCAATGACGGGCAGTCCAGGCTCGCCAATACCAGTGGGCTCTTCCTGGCTCATGATGACGTGAACTTCGGTTTTCGGCGTCTCGCTGATGCGAGGCATTTCGTAGTCGTTGAAATTTGACTGTTCGACGCGGCCGCCGCTGATGGTTATAGCGTCATGCAAAGCGGCGGAGAGGCCGTAGATGGCCGCACTTTCGACTTGCGCGCGCACGCCTTCCGGGTTGACAGGTCGGCCGCAATCCACGGCATAAACGATGCGGTGCACTTTCACGGCGCCGCCTTTCACGCTGACTTCCGCGACTGCAGCCGTGTAACTTTCGAACGAGTAGTAGCCCGCGATGCCTCGAAAAATTCCCTTCGGCAAAGGCTGGCCCCAGCTGGCTTTTTCGGCAGCAAGGCGCAACACGCCTTTGAGGCGGGCGGTGTCGAGCGGTTTGTTTTCTTTCGGATTGGTGAAATCCGGTATCTTACGATCGTCGCCGATGTGGCGCAGGCGAAATTCCAATGGATCAGCACCGGCGGCAGTCGCAAGTTCGTCCACGAACGATTCGACCACGAAGCCACTGCTGGAGTGTTCAACGGAGCGCCACCAGGCGCGCGGAACGGAGGATTGGGCAAGTGTGTATTCAACCCGGTAATTCGGTGCGCGATACGGAATAAATGCCGCGGTCGCAAATTCCGAGTTTTCGGGAGTCTCTTTTCCTTTGGGACTCCACATGGCGTCGATGGAAGTGGAGGATTGGAAATGCTTCCAGGCCGCCATGTTGCCCTGGCCATCGAGCGCGCCCGAAAAATGATGATACGAAGCGGGGCGGTAAAAGCCGTGCTGCATGTCGTCATCGCGGGTCCAAAAAACCATGACCGGCTTGCCGGAAACTTTCGCCACTTGCGCGGCTTCCATGACGAAGTCCGCTTGATAGCGGCGGCCAAATCCGCCGCCCATCAAAGTGGTGTGGACGATGACTTTTTCCAGGGGCAGCTTCGAAACTCCGGCGATCACTTCCTGTGCCCATTGCGGTGCTTGTGTGGGCACCCACGCTTCCGCGCCGTCTGGCCGAATGTGGACCGTACAGTTCATGGGCTCCATGGTGGCGTGCGGCGCAAAGGGAAGCTCGTAAATGGCCTCGATTTTTTTCGCAGCGCCGACAACGGCGGCATCGACATCGCCTTCATTGCGCACGACTTTGCCGGGCTTGGAGGCGTTATCTACAAACTGCTGGCGGAGAGATGCGGAGGATTCCGAGGCCGCGGGACCTTCATCCCAGGTGATTTGGAGAGCTTTGCGGCCCTGAATGGCGGCCCAGGAATTATCGGCGAGAACCGCAACTCCGCCAGCGGTGAAAGCGCCCTGCGCAACGGGATCGATGGCAAATACGTCGCGTACGCCAGGCACAGCTTTGGCCTTTGTGGCGTCGAAAGTTTTTACTTTCCCGCCAAAGACCGGGCACCGCGCAATCACCGCGAACTGCATTCCGGGCACGCGCGAATCTAGACCGAATTTCGCGGCTCCCGTCGCCTTGTCACGGCCTTCAAAGCGCCGCGTGTCGTGGCCGACGATGGTGAACTCGCTCGAATTCTTGAGCGGCACAGTCTTGAAGTCCGGAATCGGGAGTGTGGCAGCATCGGGAACAAGCTCGCCATAGGTCAGGAAATTCTTGCGCGCTCCGTGGAGGATGCCGCCGTCCTGCGCCTTGCAAGTGTCGCGGCTGACATTCCAGCGCGCCGCCGCAGCCGTGATGAGCATTTCACGCGCTGCCGCGCCGGCCCGCCGCATGGGCAGCCATGAGCCAGCAACGCTGCCACTGCCGCCGGTCCCATGATCATAGATTTTCGGATTGGTCGGCGCCTGCTCGACTCTAACGTTCTTCCAGTCGAGGCAAAGCTCTTCCGCAAGGATCATGGGAAGCGCGGTCATGATGCCCTGGCCCATTTCCGATTTGCCAAGAATCAGCGTCGCGTGATTGTCAGGCGTGATGCGGACCCAAGCGTCGAAAGGATTGGGAATTTTCTTTTCCTGCTCCGTTGCTTGATCGGCAAAGGCGCGCGGAGAGAGGTGGAAGCCGATGACTAGAGCCACACTTCCAGCGGCACCGGTCTTCAGAAAATCACGACGGTTTACAACTGAAGCGATAGTCATGGGACACCTCGAAACGAGTTCAGACTACTGTGATTAGGACGGCCGGACTGCGGTTTAGGCTTTGCCCGCCTGCATGGACGCGGCGCGGTGAATGGCTTTGCGAATGCGCTGGTAAGTGCCGCAACGGCAGATGTTGCCGCTCATGGCATCGTCGATGTCGGTGTCGGTGGGCTTAGGTTTTTTTGAGAGAAGCGCTACCGCGGACATGATTTGTCCAGACTGGCAGTAGCCGCACTGCGGAACGTCTTCTTCCATCCAGGCTTGCTGGACGGGGTGGCTGCCATCGGCGGAGAGACCTTCGATGGTAGTGACTTTTTTCCCGGCGACGCTGGAAATCGTCGTGATGCAGGAACGTGTGGCTTCGCCGTTGACGTGCACGGTACAAGCGCCGCAAAGCGCCATGCCGCAACCAAACTTCGTGCCGGTCATGTTCAGCGTGTCGCGGAGCACCCAAAGCAGCGGCATGTCCGGGCTGACGTCTACGGAAGTGGCTTTGCCGTTTAAGGTGAAACTGATGGCCATGGGGACCTCCCTTTGCAGATGGATATCCTACAACAAATGCCCGCGTAGATGAAAATCCGCAGAAAGCCGTCCTAGATAGGGCGCAAGTCGGCGACCCGGATCGGCAGACGGCGGATGCGCTTTCCCGTCGCGGCGAAAATGGCGTTGGCAAGGGCGGGGGCCGCAGGGGGAACTCCGGGTTCGCCGCAGCCGCCGGGTTGCTCGGTGCTAGGCACAATGTGGACTTCGATGATGGGTGGAGCATCGTTCATGCGCAGAACTTCATAGTCGTGGAAGTTGCTTTGGTCGACTCGGCCATTGGAAACGGTGATTTCGCTTTTCAAGGCTTGCGCCAGGCCGAAATTGATGGCGCCTTCCATTTGGGCTTTCACGCCAAGGGGATTGATGGCGGTGCCACAATCGACGGCGCAGACGACGCGATCCACACGCAGAGTCCCGTTCTTTGCGTCGCACGTGACTTCCGCAACTTGAGCGACGTAGCTGCCCCAACCAAACGCGACGGCAATACCACGCCCACGGCCAGGCGGCAGAGGCGTATGCCAACCGGATTTCTCGGCGGCAAGCTCGACGACAGTGCGGCGGCGGCCGACATCAAGCGTCTCGCCACCGCCCGCAGGAATCTTTCGTGCAGGACCAAACGCAGCGAGCAAAAATTCAACGGGATCGCGGCCGGCGGCGTGCGCAGCTTCGTCAAAGAAACTGGAAAGCACGAACTGGTTGCCGGAAGCGCTGACTGAGCGCCAATAGCCAATCGGGAGAACGGAGTCGGCGACGGTGAATTCAAGACGGAAATTGGGAACGAAGAAAGCCGGGAAATCGCCAGAGTCGACTTGGGCGGCTTCCTGAGGCGAAAGGCCTGTGCCGCTGTAAAACGCATCGATGGAAGGAGAGGAGCCACGGTGCCTCCAGGAAATCAATTGACCGTGCGCGTCCAGGCCAGCTTGCAAAACGTGACACGCAGCCGGGCGGTAGAAATCGTGGCGGATGTCGTCCTCGCGGGACCAGACGACTTGCACGGGCGCAGCGGCGTCGCGAGAGACGAGCGCGGCTTCGACAGCGTAGTCCTGGATGAGGCGACGGCCGAAGCCGCCACCGATCAATGTGATGTGAACCTTGACGTGGTCGCGTGGAATGCCGAGAGCGCTGGCAACCGATTCCGCTGCGGCACCAGGAATCTGCGTGGGCGCCCAGAGTTCGCAAGTATCGCCGCGAACATGAGCGGTGCAATTGACCGGCTCCATGGTGGCGTGCGCGAGATAGGGCACTTCGTAGACAGCTTCGATTCTCTTTTCCGCTGCGGCGTGAGCTTTGTCGAAGTCGCCATCGCTGCGGATGACGGCACCGGGCTCAGACGCCATGCGGTGCATTTTTTCGCGCAAGCTGGCGGTGGATTCGGAGGCGGAGGAAGGCTCATTCCATTCGACTTTGAGAAGTCTGCGCGCTTGCAGGGCAGCCCAGGTGGAATCGGCGAGAACGGCAACGCCAGAGCAGGAGTAGTTGCGGCTGCCCAGGCCGGAAGTTTCGCCGAACTGATGAGTGAGATGGGCGGATTTCAGTTCGAGCACCGCGCGGACGTGGGGAGCGGATTTCACTTGGTCGGCATTGAAGCGCGCGGGAGTGCCGCCGTAAACGGGACAGCGTTCGACGGAAGCAAAGAGCATTCCGGGAAGCCTGGTATCCAAACCGAACTTGGCGGCACCGGTGATTTTCAGTCTTGTGTCGGTACGCCTCGTAGGCTTGCCAATGAGAGTGAATTCCGAGGGATTTTTCAATGGTGGATCCGCCGGAGGCTGCAAAGCTGAAGCGGCGACGAGAAGTTGTTCGAAGCGGAACTTCCTCTGCGTAGGCGCATGAATCAGGAGGCCATTAACGGCCCGGCACTCTGAGCGCGGGACCTGCCACTGAGCAGCGGCAGCAGAAATCAACATTTCGCGAGCAGCAGCGCCGGCTTTGCGCAGGTTGGTGTAAGACGTGCGAACGCTGAGGCTGCCGCCGGTAAGTTGCTCGCCATACTTGGGGTCGAGGTCAGCCTGCATGACTTGGACGCGTCGCCAATCGCAACCGAATTCTTCCGCAACGATCATGGGCAGCGAGGTGCGGACACCTTGTCCAATCTCGGACTTGCCGCACCAGATGTTCACATCGCCGCTGGACAAGACTTCCAGCCAGGCGTTTGGTGAAAAAGAAGCGGTGGCGGAGGATACAGGGACAGAGCGGAGGCCTGGCTTGCGAGAAAAGTGGAAAGGCAGGATCAGGGCGGCGCCCGCGGCAGCAGAAGATTTCAGAAAAATGCGGCGCGGAACGATCGTGGACATAGAGATAGCCCCCACCGAATCAGACGCACTATCGGTCCGGCTGTGAGCAGGCTCAGTTGCCTTCAACGGGGGCGGGCTTGGGCCGGGCTTCGCGAGCTTGCTGCGGCGCTTCAGGCTCGACGCCGCGCCAGCCTACAGGACGCCCGCTAACCGCTTCCTTCACGGAACGGAACAGCACGACGTACATCAATTGGCGATAGTAGAAGCGCTGCAACAGGACGGGAATCAGGAGCGTCCAGTCTTCCTTGCGCTCCAGGGCGAACGCCAGCACGCAGGTGAGGATGTCAATCAACAGGAAGCCGATGAAGAAAAAGACCGAACGGAGCAGGTCGTCACTGGAAGACTGCACCGTGGGCAGCCAGGTGAAATGCCATCTCTCTACAGCCCAGAGCAGGACGGAGCCAAGAAACAACAAGTCGATGATGGGAGAAATGAGCGGCAGGGCCAGTTGAAATACAAAAATGTTGGGCAAAGCTACCCAGCCCAGTGTGCCGAACTTCGGGCGGAACAAAGTGTCACCGTGCTTCCAGAACGATTGCAGTGTGCCGAAGGTCCAGCGGAAACGCTGCCGAATCAGCTGCCCGGCTTTTTCGGGAGCCTCCGTCCAGGCGATGGCCTCTTCGTCGTAGCCGACACGCCAACCGAGGCGTCGAATCGCGATGGTCAGATCGGCGTCTTCAGCCACGGTATCCGCGGTGATGCCGCCCGCAGCTTCGATGGCTTTCTTGCGCCAAGCACCGAGGGCTCCGGGAACCACCGTGATGCAGTTCAATAGATGGAAGGCGCGCTTCTCCATGTTCTGGCTCGTGATGTATTCGAGCGCTTGCCAGCGCGTGAGCCAGCGGGAACGGTTGCCGACTTTCACGTTGCCAGCCACGGCGCCGAGTTGCGGGTCGGAGAAATGACGAACCAGTTTGCTGATCGCGTCGGACTCGATTTCCGTGTCCGCGTCGATGGTGACCACAATTTCGGTGTCGGCCTGAGACATCGCCAGATTCAAAGCCGCTGCTTTGCCGCGATTCACCTGATGAATGATGCGCACGCGCGGTTCGTGCGAGAAATTGGTGTCCAGGAGTTCTCCGGTCTTGTCCGTGGAACCGTCATTCACGACGATAATCCGCAAGCCCGGTAGATCGGATAGCAGCACGGAAGTGACGGTCTGCACGATGACGCCTTCTTCGTTGTGCGCGGGAATGAGCACCGTCACGCTTGGCGGCGGACCCGGCATCACGGCATGATCGGGACGGAATTTTTCGATCAGCGCGAGAATGCCGATGATGAGCGTGCGTCCGCTGACAAGAATGATGCCGAGGATGAATGTAGTGGTGATGATCACCCAGAACCAGTGATAGATGCCGAAAATGAAGCCGTCGGCCCGCGCTTCGAATTGCTCTTCCGGGGAAAGAGGCAACATTACTTGGGTGCGCGTTTTGCCGATCAAATCCGCCACGGAAACAAACTGGTAGCCCTGATCGCGTAGTGTGTCGATGATCCGCGGAAGAGCGGCGAGTGTCTGGCTGCGGTTGCCGCCACCGTCGTGGAGGAGAACGATGTTGCCCTTGGGGGCTTCGTGCAAAATATTCTCGACGATCTTGTCCGCCGAGATCGGCACCCCCGGCGATTCCTGGCTCCAGTCATTCGGGTCCACTTTTTGGCCGATGATGAGGTAGCCCATGTCTTGCGCGGTGGGGAGATGCGCCACTTCTTCGGCGTATTCGGGCTCGTGGTCAATTCCAAAGGGCGGGCGGAACAAAATGGACTTGGCGCCTACAATGCTCTCGATGAGCCGCTCCGTCAGATTAAGTTCCCAGCGGATCTGCGTCGGCGAAAGATTGGGGCCTTCCCAATCAGGATGCGTGTAAGTGTGATTTCCGATTTCGTGGCCTTCGGCGTATTCACGGCGGAGCAGTTGCGGCCACTTGTTGGCGTCCAGGCCGATCACAAAAAATGTTGCCGGAACATTTTTCTGCTTGAGAATGTCGAGAATCTTGGGAGTCCACGATGGATCGGGCCCGTCATCAAACGTCAGGGCAAGTTTTTTTGGAGCCGCTCCAAGCTGATCGATGTGGTAGGAAAGCGGATACGAGTCATACTTTTCGCTGGTAAGCAGGTCGGTTGCGGCGTCGTACGTAAATTCCCGTTTGCCGTGTTTGGGGGTATCAATGAAGTGCCAAACGTCGCCGTCGCCTTCGAAAATCAAATCCGGCCCGGGAGGCAGATCCACGATTTTTTGCCGCGCCGCGTCGTCGGGGCGGGTGGAGTCCCAAATCGGCCACATCGAGGTATCAGCCGAACCCAGCCGCCAGAGAGCTGTACCATAAACACCGAGCCGCTCGCTCGCGCGTATTTCGTTGTATGCCGTGACGGCATCGAGCATCCACACCTGATGAACATGATCGTGTTCGTCGTAGTAGGAGTAATGCGGGTTAAGGGAGGCGGTGTCAAACTCCACTTGAGTCTCGGATTCGTACGCGTGCAACAGCGCTTCCTGGATGGTAAGCGACTGCGCCGGTTCATTTGCCTTGGCCGATGCTTCTGACCAGTCATAAGCATAGCTGCCCACCGCCGCGATGATTTTCTGCGCGGGGACGTCCTGCATCACTTGCCTCAGATTTTCTACATACCAGTCCTGCGAAGCGATGGGGCCCGGCGGTGAAGTCAGCCAGTGTTCGTCGTAATTCATCAACATGATGGCGTCGCACTGTTGTCCGAAGAACTCGTAGTCGTAGGCGTCATCGCGAGCTGGGAGCGCCACCATGAGCTTGAGTCCGACCGAATGCATCGCTGGAGCCAGCTCTTCGACGAACTCCTGGAAGTGCGACTGGCTTGCGTCGGGGACTTCCTCAAAATCGACGACGATCCCAGCTTCATGGGATTGCACGGCAAAATCGACGACATCGCGCGCCAGGCTGTGCCGCGCCGCCGGTTTTGCCAACATTTCCGCCATCTCTTTTATGTGCCAGGTCGAGCCGTCGTAATTGTTCAAAAGTCCCATCATCGGAAGTTCCACCGGCGGATTGAGCGATTTCATCCATTGATGGAGCTTGTCCCGCTTCAAGATGGCAACGGCTTCGGGCGGAGAGGCTTTTACAATTTTCTGTCCAGCAGGGTCGTAGTCCACGACTGTCATCGCGCCATCGGGCGTCACAGCATGGAGCTGCTCCGGGATCAAAAGGTCGATGTCTTTGTAGTGTTTCTTGAGCGAAGCGATACTGATCGGATCCCAACTAACGTAAAACGCGGCGCGCACCGGATCATAGCTGGCCGGCACGCTACCGATATTCTGGACGCGCCTGCGGCGGCCTTCGCGCATCGGAGTGACTTTCTTCTTGATTTTCAGGGGGTGATATCCCGGCTTGCTATCGGGCAGAAGTCCCGCGGGCAGCTCGACACTGATGGCGATGGTAACGAAAAAATAGGCCAGCAGAAGCGTCAGCAATACGCCGGAGATTTCCATCGCGCGCCGCGTGCGGCGCCAGCGGACACGCTCCGCGTCGTAGAATATTGGTCCGCGTTCCTTCATTGCACCTTTCGACCCTGCGGCACGGCAGGCAATACTACATCAGGCTGGGGCTGAGTCCGTCTGCGCGATTCCGTCTGCTCTATTGTAAGATGCGTGGCATTGATGAAGCGAATTTTCTGGCACCTCCTTGCCGCATTCGCCGCTGGCTTCTGCCTGCGGCTCTTCTTCGTGCTGAAGTTCCCCGCCAGCTCCGGTGACACCGTGCTCTATGAACAAATGGCCGTGAATTGGCTGAAGCACGGAGTGTACGCTATGGACGTGAATGGCGCGATCCAGCCGGTGGATCTGCGCATGCCGGGCTATCCCGCATATCTGGTCCTGGTCTATTGGCTCACGAGCAAAACGGCGGCAGCCGCTTATTTTTGGGTGATGCTCGGGCAGGTCTTCGTGGACCTCTTAAGTATCTTTTTTATTGTCTGGCTTGCGGGATTGCTTTTGCTGCTCGGGGATAAACATGCGCGGCAAATGAGGGCACTGATTGCCGCGACGTGGCTGGCGGCGCTCTGTCCGTTCACGGCGAATTACACAGCCGTTCCGCTGACGGAATCGTTTGCTGTCGCGCTGACGGCGATTGCCTTGGTGACGCTGACGGGATTGTGCGGAAGTATTCACGACTTGCTTTTTCCAGCCAAGCGGCAACCCTGGGAACCGAAGAATGAATACTGGCATTGGGCAGCCCCTCTCGGATTCGTCGTAGGAATCGGAACGCTATTCCGTCCCGAGACGCCACTCTTATTGCTAGCGGCCTGGATCGGGACTGCGTTCCAGTTGCTCCGCCGCGGAAAGAGCTTGGTTTGGATCCGCATCGTGGCCTACAGCGGGTTCGCTTGTGTTCTCCCGCTATTGCCCTGGGCGGCGCGCAACGCGGTGACATTGCACGAAATTCAATTTCTGGCGCCAAAAAACTCGAATTTGCCTGGGGAACTTGTTCCTAGCGGATTCATGGCTTGGGAGAAGACTTGGCTGTTCCGAATGAGAGATTGCTACCTGGCGCCTTGGAAGTTAAACGGAGAGGCGATTGAGGTGGACCAGTTGCCCGCGCGAGCCTTTGACTCTCCGGAAGAGAAGGAACGCGTGGCAATGATCCTGGACAGGTACAACGAGGAACTTGCGCTGACAAAGGAGGAAGATGACGCGTTCGCCCAGGTGGCGCGGGAGAGAACCGCCAGGCATCCCTTACGGACCTATGTGCTTTTACCGGCTCTGCGCGCCGTGACGATGTGGTTTGCGCCAAGAATTGAATTATTGCCGGTGTCCGGAACAGTATTCCCCCTGGCTCAAGCTTGGGAAGACGACAAATTAGATCAGTCCGTGACCGCCGGGCTTTTTTTGATAAACATATTTTATGTCGGGTTGGGCGCCTACGGCGCCATAAAGTTGTGGCGCTGGGGCGCGGCCTCGCGAGCGGCAGTGCTGATTATTGTTTTGTTTGTTGCGATGCGAACGGCTTTCCTCACTACCCTGGAGACGCCGGAGCCGCGTTACGTGCTGGAATGTTTCCCGGCAGTGATCGCTTTAGGAGCGGCGGGCCTGGCAGGAAGAAAGTATGAGGAGAAGGAGTCTGAAGCTGGCATAGGCGTCAGCGGTCTTCAAACGGCTCGGGATGAATCGTGACGCGGTAGATTTGCGGAAATTTTTCCTTCACGCGATCTTCCAGGACCGCGGTCACATCGTGGATTTGAGTAATCGGCAGATTGCCTTTCATCGTGCAATGGCAGGATACCAGAATATGATGTTCGACCTGCCGGGCGCGCACGCCGTGACAGTTCACAAGTTCATCGAATTCTGGAGGCAAGCGATTCAGAAAGTCTTCGATCGCGCGCGAAAGTTGCTTCATCTCTCCCGCTCCGGAATCAGGTGTAGAGATGTGCCTCCCCAGAGGTTCGATGTGAATGTTTACTTCCACCAGCCCGTCGCGCAATTCGCGAATTTTTTCTTCTAATTGCGTGGCTTGCGCATGGGCCTGCCCCAGGCTTAGGTTTTCATCCACTTCCAAATGCAATTCAATGAAGAGTTGCCCGTCCTGCTGCACGGCTGTCAAATCATGAATCGAGAGGCCCAATTTCTGAGCTACGGCGCGAATCGCTTCAAACAGGTGCTCGCCCTGCGGCGCGCGGGGTTCCGCATGGACCATGACATCCGAAGGAACGATTTCGCTGATACGCTTTTCGATAGCATCACTCAGAGCGTGGACCTGTTCGAGGCTCGCGGTGCGCGCCACGCTTACGGTCGCATCCACAAAATAGCGGTTCCCGGCGCGCCGCACGCGCACGCGATCGACATCCAGCACGCCATCCAAGCGCGCGACGGCTTTGGCGATCTCCTGCTGCAGGCCTTGCGGCGCCGCGTCCAGCAGCGCATCCAAGGTGCGCCTGCCAAGCTGCGCGCCGACCCAAAGGATGACGGCCGCCACCGTGAGGCCGGCCAATGCGTCGGCATAGTTCAGCCAGGGCAAGTTCCACGTTTCTCCGGCCCAGACCAACCCGATGCCGGCGATCACCACGATAGTGCTCCACACATCGGTCGAAAAATGCAGCGCGTCGGCCTCCAGAGCGTCGCTCGAATATTTTCGCGCGACATTGCCCAGGGCTCGGGCTCGCGTCAGATCAATCGTCAAAGCGAACAGCAGCACCAAGATCGCAGTGACGCTCGGCTGGATATGAACGCTGCGGAAAAAGAGCCGTTGAAACGCCTCGTAAACGATGTAGAGAGCTGTCAGTGCGAGCAGCCCGGTTTCGACAAATGCCGAAAAATTTTCAAATTTGCCGTGACCGTAGGGATGCTTTTCATCGGCTGGCTGGTCGGACATGCGCACGGAAAGAAATGTGATGATCGCCGCAAGCAGATCCAAGCCCGAGTGCAACGCTTCTGAAAGGACGCCCAGGCTTCCGGTTCGGACCACCAGAAACGTCTTGAGAGACACCAATAGAAGAGCCGAGCCCACACTCAGCAGCGCAGCCCGCTTCTTTTCGCGCCCTTCTTCGATTGGATAGGCGGCTATCATCGCCCGCCTAGACTACCTCATCTCTCTTGATTCTCCCGCACTCGTGTCTATTCATCCTCCTCACCCGCATCTCAGTTTTTCGCTTTGGTTTCATCGGTCAGCACTTGCCTGCAAAGCAAAGACGATGTACTTTCTCGACGGATGTCAGGAGCGCATATTCATGATTCGCCGCGTCTTCTTAGCGATCATTCTTGCACCAATTTTCGCCTCGTTCAGTCACGCACAAGCTGCCGCTGGGTCGCCGGTCGCCGGGGTATGGAATGCACTGTCCAGCCCCACGATGGACCCTACAAAGTCCGCACAAACCGAAAACGTGGCGATCGTTCGCGACCGTGTGCATATCACCCTTCTTGACGGCACGATTCAGTTCGCCCAGCCGGTGAACGGCGTTGTGTTCGCAGCGGTCTTTCATGGAAATGGACGCGTCCAGGTCGATCCACCGGATCCCGCAGAGGCACATCAGCTCCGGCTGTTCACAAAACAGGACAAGCTGGACATGACTTTCACTGATGCCACCTTCAGCTTCACAGACGGCCTCTTCGACGAGGTTGCAAAACAAGTGAAGTGGGCTGGTTCTGGCGCTCCAAGTGATGATCGCTACGCCAAACGCCAAAAAGAACGCGAGGATCTAGGCGCGGAATACCTGCCGCGACTCTTCAAAAGCGTCATGTCCGGTGACAGAAAACGCACCGCCTATTTCCTTGCCGACCTGAAGACTAAAGACAAAGGCTGGGTCGAAGTTCGCGACGACACCATGCAGCTCGAAGAAATTCGTGTCGGCCGCTGGGGAGATGGCGGGGCGGTGAAAATTCAGGACGTCTGGATGAATTTTCCAGCGGGCGGCCGCAATCCTCGCCATGCTTATGATGATCCCGCGGCACGGCAGGACTTCCTGATTCCGGCTTACAAAATCACAACAGCCGTGGCGGACAACGCAGAAATGCATGCGACCGCACAAGTCACCGTTCAGCCGCGTTACACCGGCGAGAATGTTCTTCTCTTCTCCCTAGACTCCAATTTGCGCGTAAGCTCCGTCAAAGATAGCAAAGGCCACGGTCTGGAATTCTTTCAGCCAGCGGAACGGAAAGACCGGTTTCAATCTTACGGCAATTACGTCGCGGCGGTACTCACCACTCCCACCACGGCTTCTCAAGCAGAACCGATTACTTTCGAGTATGGCGGGAAGCGCGTGGTCCGGAAAGTCGGCGACGGCAATTACTTCTGCCAGAGTTTCGGATGGTATCCGTCCGCGTTCAACGGAGAACTCGGCGTCGACGAATTCGCGTTCCGCTCCGACTTCGATCTGACTTTCCGGAATCCAAAAAAGTACAGCCTGGTGGCCACGGGAAACAAAGTCAACGAAACGGTGGATGGCAAGGAGTTGGTCACCAACTGGAAGAGTGACGTGCCGCTTGCTGCAGCCGGGTTTGTCTTTGGCGAGTACAAAATCACTAAGGAAAAAGTAGGCGATGTCGAAATTCAAGTCTACGCCAATATTCAGCCCGACGATTTGCTCAAGTCCATCCAAACCGCCTTCAACAATCCTTTGAATGACCTGGCACGAGGACCCGGCGGCGCCAGCGGCGGGGGCACCGGCCCGCAAGCGGCGATTGGCAATCTCACCCCGGCCGCGCTTGGCAAAACCATCAGTATCGAAACCGCGAATACGTTGCGTGTTTTTCAAAACTACTTTGGGCCCTACCCCTACAAACAACTCGTTGTCACAAACATCATCGGCAGTTACGGCCAAGGCTGGCCCGGCTTGCTGTACCTAGGCTGGTTCACTTTCCTCGATTCCACGCAGCGCAATGCCCTGGGAATCCGGAATCAGGTTCAGCTTACTGATTTCTTCCGCGGGCATGAAAGCTCCCACCAGTGGTGGGGCCATCGCGTCGGCTGGAAGAGCTATCACGACCAGTGGCTTTCAGAAGGCTTTGCGGAATTTTCCGGAAAGCTCTACGTACAATTCCGGGAAAACAAGAAGGAATTTCAGGAGCAATTTCGCCGGGACAAGGAGCTGCTTCACTCCGGAGACATTCATAGCCATCAAATCGATTCCCTGGGCCCAATCTGGATGGGGAGGCGCATCTTCTCCTCAGAGACCAATGGCAGCTCTTATCAGAATCTGATTTATTCGAAGGGTGGCTACGTTTTGCAGATGCTGAGAATGCAGCTTTCCGATCCCCGCAATCCCGACACCGACCATGCCTTCAAGGAGATGATGCAGGACTACTGCAAGACCTTCGACAATAGGCCCGCGTCCACCGAAGACTTCAAAGCCATCGTCGAAAAACACATGATTCGCGGCATGGACCTGGATGGCAACCACAAAATGGATTGGTTCTTTAACCAGTACGTCTACGGCACGGGAATTCCGCAGTACAACTTTCATGCTTCGGTCGAGGCAACTCCCGATGGCAAAACGCACGTGAAGGGAGAAATCACCCGCTCCGGTGTTCCGGAAACCTGGAAAGACGCCGTGCCCCTCTATGCACATGTTGGGGAAAAGGTGATTCGCCTGGGACTGCTTGGTGTAACGCATCCCAGCGAGCCGATTGATATCACGCTGCCTGGGAAACTCGACCGTATCTCCATCAACTACTACGAAGATATGTTGGCTGATGTAAAGCAGTGAGGAACTGGAATCTTCAGAATTTTTCTGAAGTGCTAGCCTGTCTGGCGATAAACCGCAGCGCCGCCGAATTCATGCAGTAGCGCAGGCGGGTGGGTTCGGGGCCGTCGTTGAAGACATGTCCCAGGTGTGCGTCGCAGAGTGTGCATTTCACTTCCGCTCGCAGCACGCCCATGCTTAGATCTTTTTTTTCGCGCACATTTTCCGCGGCGAGGGCTTCCCAAAAACTGGGCCAGCCGGTGCCGGAGTCGAATTTTGCCTTCGAATCGAAGAGCGCGTTGCCGCAATCGACGCACCGGTACAACCCGGGCGCGTGCTGATCGTAGAGCGCCCCAGAAAAGGCAAACTCGGTCGCCGCTCGCCGCGTTACGTCGTATTGGAGCGGCGTGAGCTGCTTCTTCCATTCTGATTTGTTCTTCCGAACTTTTTCGACCGTAGAAGCCCCAAGTCGCGTACCATCATCCGTAAATTTCACGATCTTGACTGGGCCTGGATCGTCTTCCAGATCAGTATCATCGGCGAAAGCCGAGAGGCAGACGCGTTCTACGCCAACCAGGACGCCACAAGCAGCAACCGTCGCCGCGCCAAAAATCAATCCGCGTCGCGTAATCTCATTCATGGTGGTTATCCCGAGGGAATATCTACTTGGCCGGGCTCATCGGCGGTGGAGGCAAAAGCGGCAACCGCTTGGCTTCTCCGCGCGCTCCGCGCACTTCCAACTCTTCAAACAGCAACGACGGCGCCACGACGGAAGCCGGCAATCCATTTTGCGCCGAGCCAAATGCGCCGAGCGCCGTGCCGGAAAATCCATTGATTTGGCTCTGCATATAATTGAACACGAAATTGTCGTTGCCGATTCCGGCGACGTTCCGGAGCGCACGCGAATTTAATCCGATAATGCGCGCCCCGCGAATCATTTCTTCCCGGCCCGTGTCCGGATAAATGCGGTAGACCACTAGCGGCAGCCGATCGCCCGTCCCGGCTCCGCCGCCGTAGCTGGCCAGGAGCTCGGAGAAATCATCGCGGTCCAGCAGGCTCAGCGCGGGATTGTCCATCTGACGCACGACCAGGCAATATTTTTCGCGCTCCGAGCCTTTCTCCGCGCGGCAGGTATCCAGAAACTTCTTCCTCAAATCCGCGGCGGAGACACCGTCCGCGGAAGAGAAGACCAGGTTGCTCATCGTCGGCTTGCCATCGTTCAGGAAAGCAGCACGGCCGTGTCCGTTGGATTGCATGAAGTCCGACCCGGGCCGGCGCGACATTAATTCGCTCTTCAGGTTTCCGCTCTCCACCAGCGTTACCTTCTCCGCGCGCACGCCCTCATTGTCCACGGCATAGCCGCCGATCAGCGGCGTTCCATTGAATTCCTTCGCGCCCGGATCATCCACAACAGTCACGCCAGTCGGCAAAACCCGCGCGCCGATTCGCCCGACCCAATCGCTCTTCCCACCCAGGTTGCCGAGCATCTGCTCCATCACCGGACTGAAGGAAATTGGCGGCCGCGCACCGTTCACCGCCGGTCCAAGCACTTGAGCCACCAGGGACGCCGCCGCACGCGCTTCAAATAGCACAGGACCGGTATAGTCCTGTGCCGGAGGCGCGGCTCGCATCGCCATCAGTTCCGTTCCGGCAACGTTCAAACCCTTGCGCACGGTATCGACACTCGGCAAGTCCGCCGGCCGCGTCGCGTACGTCGCGTAAAAATGATTCAGGGGCACACCGTCGTCGGCAAACGTTCCCATGCCGGCTTCGATCGCCGCAAAATGGCGATTCTGCCGAATCTCCGTGCCTTCGCTGGTCAGCAGATATTCCGTCGCATAAACAAGGTAGTACGTCACTCGCGCTTCATGAATTTCGGAAAACGCCCGCAGCGTGCCTGACGTATCGCGCGCCTCCTGCTCCCAGTTGCGGCTCGTCCAGTCTGGCGCCTGCAGCGGCTCGATCAGCTGCACCGGCTTTACCTTTGCGAAATCGTCGATATCCGATTGCCGCGCCAGGCTGCTCAGATATGCCTGCTTCCTCGAGTAAGTTTCCACCGCTTCTTTAAACGCCTGGTCGGTCGCAATCCACAAATCCTGCCGCAGTGAATCGTAGTCGCGATCGATTCCCACTGAGCCGGTCGGCCCAATGAACCCTCGGAACGCGTCTTCGCCCACAAAATTGGAGCTGTCCAGTTTATAACTGCCCACGCGCGCTTCCACATCCATAAAGCGATTGCGCACATGCTTGCCGGAGAGCAAGGTCCCGAATTCGGCGACGACTTCGCGAACGTCGAGATCGAGCAATCGATATTCCACGTAGTACGGCCGCACCGGCTTGTCGATGTTCGGGATCTTCAATTCCAGGCGCGTTTTCGCGCGTTCCATTTCGTCGCGCATGGCCTGCAGTGTGTGGTCGTTATCCTGCGGAACCTGTTCGGCTCTGGCGGCAGCGGCACACGCCGCCATCAAAAATAAGATCAGTCCTGCCACTCTTTCGGCGCGCCTCACAGCTGCCCTCCCGTTTTGATCACGTCATGCGCGGGCGGCGGCAGGATCGGCGGCCGGTCCGTGGAACTCTCTTTCTTCTGTACTTCCAATTCCGAAGTCAAAATCGCGGGCGAGGCGGCAGAAACGGGAACCGACCCAGATTCCGCGCCGCAGTAACCGTTGAAAACTTCCGGCGTGTCCCCCGTCGCCACGATCTTCGTCAATGCCGCCAGCGGCGTACCCACAATGTCCACTCCGCGCACCAATTCGTCGGGCCGCCCGTCTGGAAAAACTTTGTAAACCACCAGCGGCAGCACCTGGAACGCCTGCGGCTGGCCGCGCCCGGTGAACGTAAATCCTCCTGCGATGTCATCGATCAACAAACCGAACGGCTTGCCCTGTGCCTTGATCAATTCAATCAACTTGGCGCGAAGCTCTGTATTAGTGACCGTCTTGCTGCTTTGCACGATCAGGTTGCCCTGTCGCGAAACCGGCGTTGCTCCGAGCTGCCGTCTGCCATGGCCGTTCGACCGAGTGAAACCAACGAGCGGCGACCGTGACATCTCAAAATTCCTCAGCACGCCGTGATCCACCAGCACCACGCGCTGCGCCGGCACCCCTTCATCATCGAACTGGTAGTAGCCCAGAAGGTCCTGCTTTCCGAGCTTTTTCATCGTGGTGTCGTCAGTGATGCTCAGAAATTCCGGCAGGATTGGCTCGTTCACCTTTTTCGAAAACGTTTGCCCCTCGGTCACATCTTTTTGCCGGTGGCCTTCGGCGCGATGTCCAAAGACTTCGTGGAAGAATACCGCCGCCGCGCGCCCCGTCAGCAGTGCCGGCCCGACGGTCGGATCGTTGATGGGTGCTGCGACCAGTCCTTCCAATTCTTTGCGCATGGTCGATTCGGCCGCGTAAACCGCTTTGTCATCCGGCGCATCCTTGGGGTCGACCCAATCAAAATTGTAGTAGCGGTCGATGTCCATTCCGTCCGGCGCTTTGCCCTGGATGAACAGCTCCAGCCGGTAGCGAATTTGCCCGAATTGCAGCTGCGTCCCCTCGCTCGTCACCTGAAAGACGTTTTGTGCTTGCGCCGCGAACGTCACGATCGAATTGATGATCGCCGGCGATTCGCGAAACGCTTTTGTATAGGCGCGGACTTTTTCCTCCCACGGCTTGCGGTCCACCGCGATGGAAGCCTGCGGTCCGATAGAGGTATGCGGCTCCTCGCGCGAAAAATCCGGCGCGCGTCCTTCCGCCGTTTCCACTTTTACTTCCTTGCCGGTCTTGATCTTGATCAGCGCTTCGGAAGCGGCGCGGTACTGCTTGTCGGTTTCCAGCCAAATCGTGCGCCGCAGAACTTCAGCGTCATCGTCAAGCGGTACGGACGCTCCGGGTCCGCCGCCGGCCATCTGTCGCTCACCAACCTTGTGGGTGTTGTCGAGATTGTAGTTGTTGACGCGTACAGAAACTTCCAGCCAGCGGTTGCGGTCTTCATTGCTGTTGAGCAGTGCCCCATTTGAACCGGACACATCCGCGCGCTGCGTCTCCGTAACCGTATACCCCATGTAATAGGCGGGAGGGTCCAGCGTGCCCATTGTCTTCATGGAGCGGTCCAGCTCCGCCTGGAGTGCCGCAAGCAGCGGCGAGCGCTTCGCCTGCCCATCCGGTGGCGCAGCCGGCGCCGGTAGCGCCAAGCTCGAAAACAGGGCCAGCGCGCAAAGATAAGGAATCACGCGACTGCGTATCAATGTGGTCAAAGGGTGCCTCACTCGGAATTAGACGGGACCGCTAAACGTTCAGTGTACGCCACCGGGCAGCAGCGTACCAAGCGCCGGGCGCAGGTCATCGCCGTTCAAGTCACACCTATTGGACGGCTTTTTCTCTCCATCGGTTGCACGTCTGGCACACGCCAGCTCTGTTCCAAAAAACAAAGGCCCCGGCTGTTGCGATCCGCCGGGGCCAGGGAAACGTGATTCCTCTTGATGTTCGAAATGTCAGCAAGCCGTTGGATTGTTCGGCGAGCAGCCGCCTTTGCCCACTGCTGGTGGCTTGGTTCCCCCGCCGCGCGACAACCCATAACCCAATCCGGCTCCGATTGCTCCCGCGACAATTCCCACTGTTCCCCAAACCCCTAGGTGCGCGCCAGCCCCTGCCAAGCTCGTGGGCGCCCCCGGATCCGTGTCTTTGCCGGAAGCCACCAGCAGGGCAAGCATCGCCTGCTGCGGCGGCAGCGGCGCGGAATTATCTCCGCTGCGCACGCTGGTCATTTGCCCGGCTTTCACCAACACGCAGACTCCAGCCAAGTTGCAGACCTTCACCAGTCCTTCAAAAGCAATCACGTTCATCGTTCCGGTTGAGTTGTCGAACGCCACAAAGAAATCCGTTCCCACCACGCCGGCCACGCCGGCCGGTGTGCGCACCTCGAATTTGCCGTCTGGCTTGGCGATCTTTTGCGCCTGCGTCCGCAGCTTGCCGTAGGTCAACTCCAGCTCGGTCTGCTGCGCACCCGCGTCGTGCTTCACCACTTTCATGGACGATTCCGACCCCACATTCAACACCGAACCGTCGTCCAGCGCGATGCGCGCTCGCGCATTCACTTGGGTATTCACGAGATCTTGCCAATCGACAGCGGTCTTCGCGGAAGCGGTAATGGTCTTCCCGCTGCGGGCGATGCTGACCGCCGGAATCACGCGGGAAACTTCACCGGCGCGCTGTCCCGCGGCCTGCGGGGCGGCCCAAGTGTCTGCCGGAATCGCGATTAGAAGGGACAGCAACAGTGCCAGCCCGAAGGCGCACGGGGACTTCGTCTTCATCAAGGACTCTCCTCGTTTTACAACACGTGTCTATCGTTGTTACTGGAGGTAACGGCGCGTGTCAACGCCAAACGGGACGCCTTTGCCCACTCTCTACATGCTCTTGTAGGCACACATTCCGGAGAGTCGCTCAACCGCAAAACTGAAACACGCCCGCCGCCATGTCGTCGTGCTGTTCTCTCCCACGGGAAAAGTCTTCGACAGCCGCGAAAATACGGCCAAGTAGTTCGGTGGGTGAGACGGGCCGATACGTATCACAGAGTTCTTGTAACCGCTCGATTCCGAATTGTTCTCCGTCTCGGGCAAAGGCATCGGTGATCCCATCCGTGCAAAAGAGCATCGAGTCCCGGGTTGAAGCCGCGCCGTCTGCGTTTCGTAGCTCGTCGCGGCGAACAGCCCGGGAGGAATCCCGGTGAGTTCCAGCGCGCGGCAGCCGGCTGCGCTAAGGTGAAGCGGCCCCGGCATGCCCGCGCTGGCGATTCGCAATTCCTGACTAATCGGGTCGAAGACCGCATACTGCATAGCCGTGTGCCGCCGGGGCATGCCCCGCAGCATAAGCCTCCGGTTCAACGTCGCAAGCACGTCGTGCGGCGAGGTGCCGGTCTTGTGGACGCCTCGCAATGTTCCCACAGCCAGCGCAGCATACAGCGCGGCCGGTAAGCCCTTGCCGGAAACATCGCCCAGGTACAAACCCACGCTCTCGTCGGCCAATTCGAAGTAATCCAGGAAGTCGCCGCCCACCGCGGAAATGGGCTGGAATTCGTGCGAGATCATCACCGCGCCGGCGCGCAAAGACTCCGCGGGCAGCATCACTCCCTGAATCGCGCGCGCTTCTTCCAGCTCCTCTTCTCTCAGCTTCTCAACGGCGTGCAGTTCCGGCGGCAAAGCAGTCGTGGTCATTCGTCAATCCGAAAAGGGGGGTGTTACACCGGAAAGGGAAATTCGGCGGCAGAATGAATTCTAGCAGAGCGGCCGCGATCCAGCGCGAAAATGCGGGGCGTTGTTTCCTTACACAACTTGTCTCGCGTCCGGCTTGAAGTGCGCGACAGGCCGCGTCACAATTTCGGTGTGAAATCTCTTGTCGGGCTCCTCGGGCTCTTGGTTGGTGTCGCTCTTCTTTTCCTCGTGTATCACTTCTATATGAAGAGCATGCCGGCCACGGATAGCGGGACCGCTCCCACCCAAGCCATCAGCCTGACAGGTGTTCGAACCGACCTGCTGCAAATTGCCGACGCGGAACACGGCTACATCGCCACCAACGGCCATTGCGCCTCGCTCGACGAACTCATCTCCTCTAATTCCATTTCCATGACCCGCACCGAGCGTGACGGCTACACCTACTCCATCGAATGCTCCGGCGGGGATTTCACCGCCACCGCACGCCACCTCCTCGCACCTGCTGGCTCTTCCATCCGCTATCCCAATCTCTCCATCGGCTCCGACCTGCAAGTCCGCGAAATCGAATAGCCTGCAGAGGAGGAGCAGCCGCTAGAAACGGTATGTTTCTGCGGCGTTCAAATCGCTGGAACTTTTTTACCGGCCTTCGCGTACCTTCTAGTGCAAGCGGTTCCCCCGATACGACGCGCCCGCTGCGACGGACGCATAAATACATAGACAAGGAGCTCACCATGGGCGGAGAGTTGATTGGATTAGTGGCTGTGATACTGGGAATGGGAGTTCCCCTCGGCGGGTTGTACACCTATTACCGGGTCCGCAAGCTGCGCAGCGAAGAGCGGCTCGCGGCAATTGCCCGCGGAGTTGACATTCCACTGGCGCCGGAATTGAACCAAGCCGGACATTCCCGCCGTTCCGGCATCCTGCTAGTCAGCGGTGCGCTTGGCTATATCGCCACTTTCGGATTGATTGCCGGCATCCAGGCAGATCGCGACATCTGGACGATTGCCGCGTTCGGCCTTATCCCCCTCGCAGTCGGCATCGGCTACTTCGTGGACTGGTCCATGATTCGCCGCGACTCACACGCATCGAGCTAAACGGATAAGAACTACGCGGAGGCGGGCTAGCTGAGTCATGAGAGAGGCGGCCCGCCTTGGTCTTTGTAGCACGACGTTCGCTCACGGCGTGCGTTTCTGGTCCACCACTAACACGCCGGCTTCGGCATAATTCGTTGACGGTACATCGTGGAACGATACGTGAATATTTTCGCGCTTGGCTTTACCATCTTCGATCAAGACATTTGTGACGCGTTCCGCGATTTTGCGTTTTTGCTCCGGCGTCCTTCCTTCCACCCAGGTGATTTGCACGTGCGGCATTGTTCCCTCCCCGTTCGAATCAGCGACCTCTAATAATTAGAGTCGAAACCGCTGGCATTCTATCTGCCCTGGCAGTTCCCACAAAGCTCGCCGCTTCCCTGTGCTAGAATTGCTTACTCATGCATCCGGCGATTCCTCACCTTATTGAGCTCCAGCGCGTTGACCACCAGATTGCAGCGCTTCGCGCGGAGCTGGAAGCTTTTCCGAAACGCATCCGCGACGCGGAAACGAAACTAAGCGGCGCCCGTGCTGAGGTCGCTGTGGCAAAAGGGGCCCAAGCCCAGGTTGTGGCCGAACGCAAGAAATTTGAATTCGAAGCCCAGCAATGGAAGGATCGCGCGCGCAAATACCGCGACCAAAGCGGCGCGGTAAAGACCAACGAGGCTTATAAGGCGCTGCAACATGAAATCGCCACCGCCGAAGCCGAAGTCACCAAAGCCGATGATCGCCAACTCGAAGTGATGATGGCCGCCGAAGAAGTCGAGCGTCGCGTAAAAATCGCTGAGTCGAGATTGAAGGAAGCCGAGCAGGCCGTCGCCTCCGAACGAAAAGAAATTCAGGCACAAGGCACAGAGAAAAAGAAACAACTCGACGCCGCTCTCGCGGAGCATGAAAAAATCATCACTCCCGTGCCGGAAGATTTGCGCGTGCTTTACGATCGCATCGCCAAACGCCACAATGGAACGGCCATGGCTGAAGCCCGCGACGGCCAGTGCCGCGGCTGCGGCATGCGTGTCTTGCCGCATATTATTCAGGAACTGCGCCTGGAAACCAACGAAGAAGTTTTCCGCTGCGAAAGCTGCGGCCTGATCCTTTATTCGCTGGAACCGATTCCCATTGCGACACCGGCTACTGGCTCTGCAAATTCAACTTCGGCAGCTTCGACCAATTCCTGATGCCGAAACGCCCGCCAACACCTCGTGGAAAAGATTTGTTCGCTGATGCTCCCGCAGAAACCAAGCCGGCCGCCGCCGCGGCGTATCGCATCAATATTGACGGAGGCTCGCGCGGCAATCCCGGGCCGGCGGCTTACGGTGTGATCATTCGCGATGGACGCGGCGAGATTATCGCCAAGCTGAAAAAATATATCGGGCGCATGACCAACAACGTCGCCGAATACTACGGGCTCATCGCCGCGCTGGATTATGCGGAATCGCACAACGTGAAAGCGATTCGCATCGAGAGCGATTCCGAACTACTCGTCAAACAAATGCGCGGTCAGTACAAAGTGAAGAGCGAAGATCTGCGTCCGCTCTTCGAGCGCGCACTAAAAATGTCGAAGGGGTTCGAGTCTTTCCGCATCGAGCACGTCTACCGCGAGCAGAATCGCGAAGCCGACGCGCTTGCCAACGAAGCGATGGATGAAGCGGACGGCAAGACTTCAGGAGCCGCAGCAGCAAAGAAAACCGCAGCGCCCGCTGTTAAGTCCGAACTCGCTGGTTCCAAAGCCGAACCGAGCAGCTCCAAGCCTGAACCGCGAAAGATTCAAGCGCGTTTCCGCGGCGGCGTTCTCTATCTTCTGGAAGATGTCGAATTGCCCGACGGCATGGTCGTTGATGTTTCCATTCACCTGCGGCCGAAACCGCCAGCCTAGGTTCCGCAACCAATCAGTCGTATCGCAACAGCTCAATTCATTTCAAAGCGTAACTGCGATAGAGCGTGTCGCGTTGCGCTGGAATAAAGCCGGCGTCGGAGATGACGCGGCGAAGTTCACCTTCGTTAGTGCGGTTCTTTACTCCGGCGGCGAAAACGACATTTTCTTCGATGAGGATACTGCCGACGTCGTCGGCGCCGAATTGCAGGCCGACCTGGCAAACTTTGATTCCTGGCGTGAGCCAGCTCGATTGAATGTGATCGATGTTGTCGAGATAGAGGCGGCTGACGGCCAGCGTTTTCAAATAGTCGACCGCGGTGGCTTCCGGCACTTTTTTCCCGAGCGCAGTATTTTCGGCGGCAAACATCCAGGGAATGAAAGCGGTAAATCCGCCGGTATCTTCCTGAATCCTTCGCAGCCTTTCGAGATGATTGACGCGGTGGCGCAATTCTTCGCCGCAGCCGAACATCATGGTGGCAGTGGTGCGGAGTCCGAGGGAATGCGCCACGCGGTGCATTTCTTCCCAGTCGTCGCTGGTGCACTTTAAGCGAGCGATTTTCGCGCGGACTTCATCGTCGAGAATTTCGGCGCCGCCGCCGGGGATGGATTGCAGGCCCGCATCCATCAGGCGCTGAATGGTTTCGCGGATGCTGAGTTCGCTGACTTCGGCGATGCACAAAATCTCGGGCGCGGAAAAACAGTGCAAATGGACTTGCGGGTAGCGGGCTTTCAACGAGCGCAATAAATTCTCGTAATAGCCGATTTGCAAGTCTGGATGGAGGCCACCCTGAAGCAAAATGCCGGTGCCGCCAAGCTCCAGCATTTCTTCGATTTTATTGTAGATGTCCTCGAAGGAGAGGATGTAGCCATCTTTTGCGCCTAGCGGGCGGTAGAAAGCGCAGAAGGAACAGTATTCGGTGCAGAAATTGGTGTAATTGATGTTGCGGTCGATCTGGTAGGTGACGACGCGAGGATCGTTTTTCTTCAGGCGCAGTTGGTGCGCTTCCATGCCGAGGCCGATGAGGTCATCGGATTCGAGCATTTCAAGAGCTTGTTGTTTGGTCAGACCCAAGAGTTTTCCCTATTCCGTTTGCAAATCCATTGTAACTAATGTCTCATTCAAACTCGAAAAGGCGATCTCGCCGAGACGGGCGGGGCCCTTCGGCTTCGCTCAGGGTAAACAAACCCTCCCCTACAGTTTCTCTCGGGCACGGCTAAAGCCGTGCGCCTACAAATTCACGGCCTCCGCCTTTGCGGCCCATTCGATGGGCTTGGCTTCGGGGATCAGGCCAAGTTTCGCGGCGTGAGCGAAATACAGGTTCAGGCCGCGGCCATTTTCATCATCCAGAGAGAAATCGATGTTGTCGCGCAAATACGACTCGAGTCTATCGGCCGGCAAGTCCAATTCGCGTGCGGTGGCGGAACTGATTTCCGCGATGCGTGACATTCCGAAATCGCGGGACGCGTGGAAATCAGCCACGACTTCCGGGGTAGCGACGCCCTTCCGTGCGGCCCAGACAGCTAGGACCGCGGGAAGTGCGGTCATCGCGCGCCATTGCTCAACCATGTCGAAAACGAAAAGCCTCTGTGAGGGAGACGCAATACCTGCCTTTTCCGCATTCCACATCCATCCATCGATAGGCGGTTTGAGCGGCGTGTTTTGCGAACCGTGGTCCTCGATTCGTGTGCTGTACGGTTCCATGGTCAGCGATAGGCGAAGAGCGGGATCACCGATGAGCAAAGCGGCGTCCGCCTTTCTTAGCATGGTCTCCAAGTCAGGCGGCATCTCGATGAACTCTGGAGCGATTTTCCAATGTTCGGCGCAGAGAATCCGTGTCAGCGCTTGCGTGCTGCGGGAGCTGGCGTCCAGAGCGACGCTCTTGAATTGGCCAATCGGCGCCTTGGAGACCAGCAGTAGGCTGCGCACGATCTTCTTGGAAGCGATGGAGAGGTCCGGAAGAATCTCAAGATCGGGAATGCGTGCGTATTCGATGGCGGGGATGATGGCGATGTCGGCCTGGCCGGTGCGCAACTGCTCGGCGCACTGGGACGGGACGGTGAAGGACAGATCGTATTTGCCGCGCAGGGGACCGTTGGTGAAGCCCCAAACGAGCGGCGCGGTGTTCAAGTATTGAACGATGGAGATGCGAAGTTTCGTCACGGGTCGAGGGCTCACGTTTAAGTTTCAGTATAACAAGGCCGGTATTGTTGCGCGGCAAGCTTCTTTCGCGAGGAATTGTCCGGCCACTTTGGAACGTTGGAATGGATTGAAAAAATAGGCCATGGGCCCCCCACCCCCACCAATTTGGATGAATATCAAAAGAAAAGACTTACGAAATTTGCATTTCGTAATTCATTGATTCTAAAGGACGCGTTTTTGGTTGTTTGAAGTTGCTGCGAGTACGTCAGAAAAGCGGAAGCCCTTCGGCTAGGCTCAGGGTAAACAAGCTCCCGCACTCCATACGCAGTTATCTACGAGTACAGTGTATCACAGATTAAGAATTTATCAAGAGAGGTTTCGGCTTTGAGGAGTTTGGAGATATCGGCCCTGGTCTGGGGCGAACGCAGCTGAATGGGTTGCCTTCACTCAATCCGCAGGGCGTTCATGGGGGAGATGGAGGCGGCGCGGTTGGCGGGGATGATGGCGGCGAAGAAGGAGCAAATCGCGAGGGCCAGCGCGGCCAGGGTTAGGGCAATGGGATCCCAGGAAGAGACGCCGTAGAGTTGGGTGGCTATCAGGCGGCCAGCGCCGACCGCAAGGGGCAATCCAAGGATTAAGCCAATCAAGACGCGTTTGAAGGCTCCTTGCAACACGAGACCAAGTACATTCGGGCGGTCAGCGCCAAGGGCCATGCGAATGCCGATTTCGTTAGTGCGCTGGGCCACGGAATAGGCGGTGACGCCATAGAGGCCGATGGCGGCCAAGACCAGGGCAACCATGCCGAACAGGCTGGCGAGGCTGGCCACGGCGCGCTCCTGATCAAACGAAAGCGCAATCTGCTGCTGCATGGTGCGGATGCTGTTGATGGTCAGGTTGGGATCGACATCCGCGAGGATGCGGGTGAGCTGAGGCTCGAGCGCTCCCGGAGACAAATCCGTCACCAACATAATCCCGCCAATATAATGGGAGCTCTGCTCAATTCTCCTCATCAAGGCGTCAGGGTAGTCGATCGTCTGGGCCAACGGGACATAGAACATCGGAAGCGCCGGAATGCGCAACGCCCAGCCGGCAAACTTGGCATCGCGAACGACGCCAACGATGCGGAACGTGCCTGCATACTCGGGGAAGTCCAAGCCAAAGTGCTGGTCCAGGGGATCTTCTCCGGCCTTGAAAAAACGCTTCACGAAAGCTTCGTTGACGATGGCCACGGGCGCAGTGGTTTCGTTGTCGGCGGCGGTAAAAGCTCGTCCGCGCACAACTGGGATGCCAAAATTCTGGAGATAATTGGCGCTCACGCGATCCCACGAAGCACCGGATTCCTCGTGGATTTTGGCAGGGGGATGGCCGGCGACCATGATGAGTTCGCCCCAGTTGTTAGTGAGGGGATTGTAGAGCGTCAGGCCGGAACCCCGGACGCCGGGGACACGATTGAGTTCGTCTTCGAGCCGGCGGTAGAGAGCAGTCAACTGGGGCTGAGTGTAGGTCGCCGGGGGATGGATGATGTCCACCTCCACGCGGCCCGGCACCTGATAACCGAAGTTCTGATGTTCGAGATTGTTGAGGCTGCGCGCGAGCATGGTGGCGCCAGCAACGAGGATGACAGAGACGGTTGCTTGCACGATGAGCAGGGCTTTGCGAGTGAACGAGGAACGATCCTGAGTACCGCGACCGGCTCCGCGCAGAGCTTCGGCTGGGTCGGTGCGGGTGGCAAGCCAGGCAGGCGCAGCGCCGAATACTATGCCGGTAAGAAGCGCCAAAGCGAAAGCAAACGCCAAGACAACGAGCGATGGTGCGGCGCTGATAGGAAGAAAATGCGCACGGTGAAACGCGAGAGCGAGCAACAATCGCGCCGCACCCGCGGCCACTAGCAGGCCGACAATGCCGCCGCCAATGGCGAGCAGGACGCTTTCGATAAGGGCTTCGGTAACGATCTGGCGGGGAGTAGCTCCGATCGCAAGCCGCACGGCCGTTTGGCCCCGGCGAGCCACCCCGCGAGCGAGGAGCAGGTTGGCCACATTGGCACACGCAATCAGCAACACCAGACCGCAGACTGAAAGAAGGATTTGCAAGCTACGGCCATACTCCTCTTTCATCACGGCGACGCCGGCTCCGGCAGGAATCACCTCGAGCACTTGCTTTGGAAGCATTTGGATGACGTCTGGCATCCAGTTGGAAGGATATCCGGAATCGTTTTGGAGCCACTGCCGGAGCACTCCTGTGAGGCGGGGAGCCATTCCCGCGGTGGAAGCACCGGGCCGCAAACGGCCAATCATACGCAACCAGGCAGAAGGAGACTGACGCAACAGGCTGCCTTCCCCTGCAATGATCGGTTCCACCTCCAGAGGAATCCAAATGTCGGGCGGATCGCTTTGCAAAGTTTCGCCGAAGAATCCGGCAGGGGCGACGCCAATCACAGTTAGAGGATGGCCTTCGACAAAGTAAGTGGATCCGACCACGGCGGGGTCGGAAGCGTAGGTGGTTTGCCAAACGCGGTGGCTGATTACGGCAACCGGGGGCGCGGAAGGTTTGTCGTCCTCGGCGGTAAATACTCGCCCGCCAAAGGCTTGCACTCCAAGAGTCGTGAAAAAGCTGCCCGAGACATATTCGGAGCGCATAGACCGGGCGGCAGCGTCGGAGCCTTGACGCCGGACGCTCAACCTGCTGCGGCCGGCCTGGAAGGCGGCGGTCTCCTCGAACTCCGGCGCTTCCGCCTTCAGCCGCTCGTATAAGGGGAAGGAATACATTCCCCATTGGTCCTGGGGACCGCCCTGCACACAACAATTGTCGCCTTGGCCAACACGGTAAAGACTGGCGGGGTCAGAAACGGGCAGGGAACGGAGCATCACCGCGTGAATTAAGGTAAATATGGCGGTGGTGCCGCCGATTCCGAGTGCCAGAGTCAGGATGGCAGTAGCGGTGAAGACAGGGGAAAGCCGGAATTGGCGAAGAGCGTACTTTAGAGTGCCTGGCAGGTTTTGCATGAAAACCTCTCCCCTTGAGTACGGAGGTTCCCGGCCGATGGTTCCCAAATAAAGCAAAAGTGAGGAATCCCGGCACGACCCGGTAAGGTCGTCTTAGGGCTAAGGTATTGACGATGGAAAAGCGCGGCTGTCACGGACGAATAGGTGATATGTGATGTTGGCGCAGCGAGCTGCGCCACTACAAAGCAATAGAACCGTTAAAATCCGGAAGGGTCTAACATGGGTTCGCCTTCCCGGACATTCTGTTGTAAAACCATTCGGCGAGTGGAGGGATGGGCATGTCGAAAACTTGGATGGGCGTTTTGTTGATGGCGGCTGCGCTAGCTGCGCCGCGTGCTGCTTGGGGCGGGGCCGAAGCGGGGAAGACAGCTACGATTGCGGAGAAAACCGCAGAGATGCAGAAGCTGCTTGGGTATTTCAACCTTTATTGGGATGCCAAGCAGGGGAGGCTGTGGCTGGAAATTGACAAGTGGGGGAGCGAGTTTCTTTATCAGAGCGGGCTTTCGGCGGGGATTGGGTCGAATGACATTGGGCTGGACCGCGGGCAACTGGGCGAGCGAGGGATTGTGCGCTTTGAGCGTAGCGGGCCGAAGGTGCTGCTGATCCAGGAGAACCTGGAATACCGGGCGGTGAGCGACGATCCCTACGAACGGCGCGCGGTGCATGATTCATTTGCGGAGTCGGCGCTGTGGGGCTTCAAGGTGGAGGCGGAGGAGAAGGTAGGAGAGAAGGATCACGCATTGGTGGATGCGACGGATTTCTTTCTGCGCGATGCCCATGGAATTCCGGCGGCGTTGCGGCGCGCGAAACAGGGGGCTTATCGCCTGGACGGCACGCGCTGCGCCATTTATCTGCCACTGACGAAAAATTTTCCGCTCAACACAGAAGTGGAGGCGACGCTGACGTTTGCAGGCGACGAGCCGGGGCGGTGGGTGCGTGACGTGACACCTTCGCCGGAGTCAATCACGGTGCGCGAGCACCATTCGTTCGTGCAGCTTCCGCCGCCGGGGTACAAGCCTCGGGCTTACGATCCGCGCGGGAGCTTCTTCGGCATCGGCTACATGGATTACGCAACGCCAATTAGCGAACCGATTGTGAAGCGGTTCATCGCGCGGCACCGGCTGGAGAAAAAAGATCCCAAGGCGACGGTGAGCGAGCCGGTACAGCCAATCGTGTACTACCTCGATCGCGGAGCGCCGGAGCCGATTCGCTCGGCGCTGTTGGAGGGCGCGCGGTGGTGGAACCAGGCGTTTGAGGCGACGGGCTATAAGAATGCGTTCCAGGTGAAACTGTTGCCGGAAGACGCAGACTCCATGGACCTGCGCTACAACGTGATCCAGTGGGTACATCGCGCGACGCGAGGATGGTCGTACGGGGCGGCGGTGATTGATCCGCGGACGGGTGAAATCATCAAGGGGCACGTAACGCTGGGGTCGCTGCGGGTGCGGCAGGACTTCCTGATCGCGGAAGGGTTGTTGGCACCTTATGAAAAAGGAAAGCCGGGGGCTGCCAAGGCGCAGGAGATGGCGCTGGCACGGCTGCGGCAACTGGCGGCACACGAAGTGGGGCACACGCTGGGTTTGATGCACAACTATTCGGCGAGCACGGTCAATCGCTCTTCGGTGATGGATTATCCGCCACCGTACGTGAAACTCGGAGCGGATGGGACGCCGGATTTATCCGATGCGTATGCCAAGGGAATCGGGGAGTGGGACAAGGTGTCGATCGCGTGGGGGTATCAGGATTTTGCGCCGGGGACGAACGAGGAAGCGGCGCTAAACAAGATCCTTCTCGATGCTTATGGCCGCGGGTTGCGTTACTTGACGGACCAGGACGCGCGGCCGGCGGGGGCATCGAGCAGCGTGGCGCATTTGTGGGATTCGGGGACCAATGCGGTTGATGAATTGAACCGGCTGATGCAGGTTCGTGGAGCGGCGCTGAAGCGCTTTGGGGAGAATAATATACGGGAAGGTGCTCCGCTGGCGACGCTGGAAGATGTGCTGGTGCCGCTCTTTTTGTTGCACCGATATCAGGTGGAGGCGGCGAGCAAACTGGTGGGCGGGATGGATTATACGTTTGTGCTGCGAGGCGATGGGCAGACGCCGACGCAGATTGTCGCGCCTGCGGAGCAGCGGCGGGCGCTGGCGGCGGTACTGGCGACGCTGAAGCCGGAAGTGCTGGCACTGCCGGAACCGCTCCTGAAAATGATTCCGCCTCGGCCGCCGGAATACGAACGCGGGAGAGAACACTTCAAGATTCGGACGAGCCCGGCGTTTGATGCGCTGGCTCCGGCGGAAGCGGCGGCGCAGCATACGCTGTCGTTTCTTTTCATTCCGGAACGGGCGGCGCGGTTGGTGGAGTTTCATGCGCGGAATGCGGAGAACCCGGGGCTGCAGGAAGTGCTGGATGCGATTGTGGCTGCCACTTGGAAGACGTACCATCGCACTGGGTACGACGAACAAATTGCCAATGTCGTGGACGAAGCCGTTCTCTTTGACCTAATGAGCTTGGCGTCCAATCCTCGTGCCAGTGACGAAGTGCGGGCCATCACGAGTCTCGAGTTGCATGGCCTGCATGACTGGCTGACCGCGCCGATTGGCGGAAAACCGGCAAGCTTAGACCAAGCCCATGTGGCGTTTGCTGTCGCGCAAATCGAGCAGTTTGAGAAAGATCCGAAGAGAATGGACCTGACACCCCCAGCCGAGCCACCGGACGGACCCCCTATTGGAACCGACGACGATTGGGACGGCTGGAACTGAAAATTTCGGGTTGCCGGCGCGTGACCAAAGGCCTGGTGGGTCGTCTATAGCTGCAGGGAGGACCCCCATGCCTCGACGCAGCTTCTTTTTTCTGATTTCCTTTTCGGCGCTGCTCGCCCTGGGATTTACGAGCGCGAGAGCAAGCCGGCATCATCACTCCGTCAATATTTCCGACGGGCATAGACATCCAGCAATCGATTGTTCCGATCTGCGCATCCGGTTCGACGACACGGATGCGGTGGTACGCTCCGAGCAACGCACTTTGACCAAGGCCGAAGCAGCGGTGCTGCAAGTACATCCGCACACCAATGGCGGCGTGCAAGTGGAGGGTTGGGACAACGACACTTATTCGGTGACGGCTTGCAAAGCCGCGGCGGCATCCAGCGATGCGGAGAGAATCCTTTCGCAGATCACGATGTCGATTGAAGGCGGCAGGGTCTCGACGAAAGGCCCGAGCGATGATGACGATTGGACCGTGTACTTGCTGGTGCGCACGCCGAAATCGGCGACGGTAGATATGGAGACGGCGAATGGTCCGCTTTCCTTCTACGACGTGGACGGCAAACTGACGGCACGTGCTCAGAATGGACCAATCAGTTTAAGGAATTTTTCGGGCGACGCGGAGATCAGGGCGACAAATGGTCCGATCAGCCTGGATGGCAGCAAGGGCAGCGTGCGGATTCATACGGAGAACGGGCCGATCACGGTGGAACTGGCGGGGAACGCGTGGAGCGGCGCGGGGCTCACGGCGGATGCGAAGAATGGGCCGTTGACGCTGATGGTGCCGAGCGGGTACCAGTCGGGCTTCGTGGTTGAAGCGACGAACAACGGGCCGGTGAGCTGCAGGGCAAGCATTTGCGGGAGTGCGCGAAAGACCTGGGACGATGAGCACCGGCGAATTGAATATGGGAGTTCGCCGGCAACGATCCACTTGTCGACAGTGAATGGGCCCGTGTCAGTGGTGGATTCGAGGGAGAGACTCTGAGGGGAAACGGCGACTTGCCATTTCCCGGCGCAAAACGTCCAGACATGAAGTTAATATGAGGGCTGAAGTTGAGGTTCTTCGGGCATCCTCGTCGGATGCCCCAGAATGACACCTTTCTCAATTCGTTCGCTTAACAAACACCAAAATTAAATAAGACGAAGTCGGACTGGAATTCTTTGAGCGATCCACGATGGACGTGCTCCGGCACTTACAGATAAGATTTGGCGCATGCTGCTGGAGGCGCGCGTAGCTCAACCCACAACCGAAGCGGAAGGGGTGCGCCTGGCGCGCGAGCTTTACGGGATTGAGGCCTCGGCGCGGGCGCTTCCGGGTGAATACGACGACAATTTTCATTTAACGAGTGCCGACGGGCGCGCGTTCGTGCTGAAGGTAATGCACCCGGCGCGGGAACGTTCGTTCATCGATCTGCAATGCCGGGCGCTGACGCATCTGGCGCAGCGCGCTCCGCAATTGCCCTTGCCTCGCGTTACTCCCAATCAGCATGGTGAATTTTTTGCTTCCATTGTTGCTGCGGACGGCTCGACGCGGCTGATGTGGCTGCTTACATTTTTGAATGGGAGAGTTCTTGCGGACGTGCGGCCGCATTCGCCGGAGCTGCTTGGAGAGCTTGGCAGATTTCTAGGGGAGATGGATGCGGCGCTGCAATCGTTTGTGCATCCGGCGGCGTCGCGTGAACTGAAATGGGATTCCGCGCGGGCGGGATGGATCAAGGACTACATCAAGGAGATTGGCGATTCGAATCGGCGCGGTTTGGTGGAGAAATTTCTCGCGCTGTACGAGGCGGAGGTGGTTCCGGTGTTGTCGCGGTTGCGACGCAGCGTGATTTACGGCGATGCCAACGATTACAACGTTTTGGTCAGTGAGGCCTGGCCGCAGCCGAGGAAGATCGCGGGCGTGATTGATTTTGGTGACATGCATCATGGGATCACGGTGTCGGAGGCGGCGATTGCGACGGCTTACGGCATTCTCGAGAAGGAAAACCCCCTCGCGGCGGCCGCGGCAATCGTAGGGGGATATCACCGTGCGTTTCCGCTGGATGAGCTGGAGTTGTCGGTACTGTTTGCGTTGATTGGTGCGCGGCTGGCGGTCAGCGTGACGAATTCAGCGCACCGCAAGACACTCAAGCCGGATGATGCGTACGTCACGGTCAGCGAGGTTCCGGCTTGGGCGGCGCTGGAGCGGCTGGCGAAAATACATACGCGCTTTGCGCACTACACGTTTCGGGCGGCTTGCGGACTTCCGGCAGTGCCCCAAGAAGAGAGAATCAAATCCAGGCTAAGAGCGAGCGCGGGAGCGGCGGCTTCGATTCTGGAAGTGGATTTGCGAACCGCGCCGGTAGCGGTTCTTGATTTGAGCGTGGGCAGCACGCTGCTCGGGGCGGACCCGCGAGAATCCGAGACGCCGGCACTTACGAGAAAGGTATTTCGCGAGATCGGTTCCCGGGGCGCAGCGCTGGGAGTTGGGCGCTACGATGAGGCACGGCTGCTTTACACGTCGCCGCTATTCGGGGGAGGCGGCAGCGCGACGGATGAACGGCGCACAGTGCACCTGGGAATGGATTTCTTTGTGGAGCCGGGCGCGGAAGTGCTGGCGCCACTGGAGGGCGTGGTGCACGCCGCAGCGAACAATGCTGCGCCGCAAGACTATGGTCCGGTGGTGATATTGCGACACGAGGCGGGCGGCCAGGAATTTTTCACGTTGTACGGGCACCTTTCGAAAAACTCGCTAGAGAAACTGCAGGTGGGTCAGAAAATTGCGCGTGGCGAAAGATTCGCGCGCGTGGGAGTCACCGAGGAAAATGGCGGATGGGCGCCGCATCTTCATTTTCAAATGATTCTCGATTTACTGGAACTCGGCGCGGATTTTCCGGGAGTTGCTTACGCTTCACAGCGGGCGGTGTGGACGAGCCTCTCACCGGATCCGAATCTGCTATTGCGAATCCCGCCGGATAAGTTTCCCGCAAGAGAGCCTGCTGTTAGCGAAACGCTTGCGGCGCGGCATTCGCTGCTGGGCGAGAGCCTTAGCATTTCCTATCAACGACCGCTGAAAATTGTCCGCGGGTGGATGCAATATTTGTATGACGACGCCGGCCGCGCGTACCTGGATGTTTACAATAACGTGCCGCTAGTAGGGCACAGCCATCCGCGCGTCGTTCGGGCGGCGCAAGAACAACTTGCCCTGCTGAACACCAACACGCGCTATTTGCATGACAGCGTCAATCGATACGCGGAGCGGTTGACGCGACTGCTCCCTGAGCCGCTGCGCGTATGTTTTTTTGTGAACTCGGGCAGCGAGGCCAATGAATTGGCTTTGCGATTGGCCCGCACACATACGGGGCGCGAAGACATTGTTGTTCTGGAACACGCTTACCACGGGCACACCAATACGCTCATCGATATCAGCCCTTACAAGTTCGATGGTCCGGGGGGCCGCGGCAAGAAACCCTGGGTGCATATTGCGCAGCTCGCGGACGATTATCGCGGCGCATACAGGCGGAGCGACAAGCAAGCCGGCGCAGAGTATGCGCGACACGTTGGCGAGATTTTGGAGCGCACGAGAGCGGAAGGCCGCAGCGTTGCGGCATACATTGCGGAGACATTGCCGAGCGTTGGCGGCCAGATCGTCTTTCCGCCAGGATATCTGGAGGAGGTCTATCAGTACGTGAGGCGAGCGGGCGCGGTATGCATAGCGGATGAAGTGCAAGTTGGATTCGGGCGTCTGGGAACACATTTCTGGGGATTCGAGACCCAAGGCGTCGTTCCGGATATCGTCGTGCTGGGTAAGCCGATTGGCAACGCGTTTCCTCTGGCGGCGGTAGTCGCGACGCCGGAGATCGCCAACTCCTTCAACAATGGAATGGAATTCTTCAGCACGTTCGGCGGCAACCCTGTAGCCTGCGCAGCGGGCCTAGCGGTGCTGGATGTTCTCGAAGAAGAAAACTCACAGCAGAACGCCCTGAGCGTTGGCACACATTTTATCAAGGGCTTGAAGTCTTTGCAGGATCGCCATGCTTTGATTGGCGACGTGCGCGGATCGGGGCTCTTTCTGGGCGTTGACCTGGTGCTTGACCGAGAGACTCGCGAGGCTGCTCCACTGCAAGCTTCTTACGTGGTCAATCGCCTGCGCGATTGCGGAATCCTTGTTGGGACGGACGGGCCGCATCACAACGTCATCAAGCTGCGTCCTCCGCTGGTATTCTCCGAAGCTGACGCGGATTTGTTTGTGAAGACACTGGATGCCATTCTGAAGGAAGACGCGGCGCAACCGAGCCGCTGAAATCCTTTCAGCATCGCGGGGCCCTTATGGGGGATCGCGAGCGATAATCCCTCCATTCTAGAGTAACTACTTGACAAATCGATTACCCTGCACGTCGGCTCGCTGGCGATGCAGCTGGACGCCTCCCTCTCCTGGCTCGCCCTGGGTCTCACGCCCGGCCTGGCTTCCCGTCTGTCCGCGCGGGTGTTGAGGCGCTTTGAGTCGCCGGATGGAGTCTTCCGGGCCAGCCTTCCCGATTTGGAATCCTGCCACCTGCCAGCTCAAGTCGCGCAAGCCATTGTGAAGAAGGAGGCCTTCAAGCGCGCCGAAAAAGAACTGGCAGGCATTCAGAAAATTGCGGGCTGTTCGCTCGTGAATTGGAGCGACCCGGAATATCCACAGACCTTGCTGCAAATCTATGACCCGCGGGTACTGCTATATGTTCGCGGTGATCCGCAGGTATTGAATCTGCCGAGCTTGAGCATCGTGGGCACGCGGCGGCCAACTCTGTATGGTTCTCAGACGGCTCAGCGGCTCGGGCGGGAACTTGCCGCGCGCGGACTGGTCGTCGTCAGCGGGATGGCCCGCGGGATTGATGCCATCGGACACCAGGGAGCGATGGACGCCAACGAGCGCGCCATCGGAGTTCTCGGTACCGGCATCGACGTCTGCTATCCGAAGGAAAACAAGAAGTTGTACGAAAAAGTCCTGGAGCGCGGCGCGATTATCAGCGAGTTTCCGCTGCGCGCGCACCCGGCGCCGGAGAATTTCCCGGTGCGCAACCGCATTGTGGCCGGGATGCCGCTTGGGGTTGTGGTCGTGGAGGGCGCGCAATACAGCGGGTCGCTGATCACCGCACGCCTGGCCATGGAGTTCGGAAGAGAAGTATTCGGAGTGCCGGGGAATGTGACCCAGCCGGTGAGTTTCGCGCCGAACCAATTGATTAAGCAGGGCGCCAAGCTGGTGACTTGCGCGGCGGACGTGATCGAAGAGTTGCCAACACCCGTCCGCGCCGCCTTGACCCAGGCCGAAGCGCCGGAGACCGAGCAGCGAAATTTATTGGCGGCGGCGGCGCTGAATAGCTCGGAGAAGAAAGTCTACGATCTCCTGAGCGCGGATGTGACAGTGCACATTGACGACATCGTAGAATTGTCCGGCTTGAACTCTTCCGGAGTTCTGGCTACGCTCTTCACCTTGGAAATGAAAGGCGTCGTCCGGCAGTTGCCGGGCAAACAGTTCAGCAAAGTCTTGCCGTAGAAGCACATAGGGGTTTGCAGTGCCGGTCTCGGGACCGGCATCCCAGCATCAAAAGAATCCGCCAGGGCCATTGCCGCATCAAAGTGTCGACCCGGCTGGGATCCGGGCCGAGCGCTTAAGGTAGCGAGAAGGACACAACCCCGCGCGTTCAGCCCTCTCTGCAACACATTACGGAGTTACAAAGAAAAGATGGCACGTTCGCTGGTTATTGTCGAATCGCCCGCAAAGGCGAAAACGATCAACAAGTATCTGGGGCGGAATTACACCGTCAAAGCCTCCATCGGCCACGTGATGGACCTGCCCAAGAAAACGATAGGCATTCGCCTGCCTGGAGAAGAAGAGGGCGGCAAGAAGAAAAAGAAGAGCAAAGCGAAGAAGGGCAGCAAAAAAGCAAAGATACCGGCCGGGAAGCTGATCAGCATTGATGACGACAAGATTTTTGAGCCGACGTTGCAAATCATTGCGGGCAAGGGCAAGGTCATCAACGATCTTCGTAAGTCCGCGATGACCGCGGATGCTGTTTATCTCGCGGGCGACCCGGACCGTGAAGGAGAGGCAATTTCGGCGCACCTTGCCATGGTGCTCTCCAAGCCCTCCAAGTTCACCGAGCAGGAACCCAGCGTTTCGAGATTCAAGAAGAAAGCGGCGGTTCCGGAAGAGCCGGTCAAGAAGGAAGAAGAACCCAAAAAAGAAGTTGTGGCCATCGATCCGAAGAAGATTTTCCGCGTGACTTTTAACGAGATTACGCCCAAGGCGATTCGCGCGGCGTTCGATAAACCCCGGGAAGTAGACACCAATCTTGTGGACGCGCAGCAGGCACGGCGCGTGCTCGATCGCATCGTAGGTTACAAAGTTTCTCCGCTCCTCTGGAACAAAGTCCGCCGCGGGCTCTCCGCCGGGCGCGTGCAGACGGTGGCGCTGCGCCTGATTGTCGAGCGCGAGCAGCAAATCCGCGCGTTCATCCCGCAGGAATACTGGACGATTCACGCAATGCTAGATGCCGGGCAGCCGCCTCTCTTTGAAGCGAAGTTGTTCAAGCATAAGGGCGAAGACGTTGAGGTAAAAAATCAGGAAGCCGCGGACAAGATTGTTTCTGCGGTGAGCAAGGCCAAGTGGCAAGTAGCCAGCGTTGCTCAGAAAGAAAAGAAACGCAATCCGCCGCCGCCGTTTACGACTTCCAAATTGCAGCAGGCCGCTTACAACCGGCTGCGCTACACCGCCAAGCGAACGATGTCGCTCGCCCAGAAGCTCTATGAGGGCGTGGAACTCGGCGACGAAGGTTCGGTTGCGCTGATTACGTACATGCGCACCGACTCCGTGAACGTTTCCAACGATGCGTTGATTCAGGTTCGTGAGCTGATCCCCGAACGCTTTGGCTCGAACTATCTGCCGGAAAAACCGAACTACTACAAGTCGAAGAAGGACGCGCAGGAAGCTCATGAAGCGGTTCGTCCCACGGATGCCATGCGTGCCCCGGAAGACGTGCGCAAGTATCTGGACGAGGACCTTTTTAAACTCTACCAGTTGATCTGGCAGCGCTTTGTGGCGTCGCAGATGCTCCCGGCGATTTTCGATCAGACCACGATTGATATATCCGCCGGTGATTACACTTTCCGCGCAACTGGAACTGTCCAGAAATTCGATGGCTATTTGCGCGTCTATCAAATACCCGCGGCGGTCGCGGACCGCGAAGACGACGAGAAGGATGATGAGGGCGAAGGCAAGGCGCTGCCGCAGGTTACGGAAGGGCAGACCTTGCGGCTGGACAAAATTCGCCCCGATCAGCATTTTACTGAGCCGCCGCCGCGGTTCAACGATGCGACGCTGGTGAAAGAACTGGAAGAAGACGGCATCGGCCGGCCCTCGACTTATGCATCGATCATTTCAACGCTGGTCGAGCGCGAATACGTGACCAAGGATCAGGGACGTTTCTCGCCAACGATGCTTGGCGAGCGCGTCAGCGTGCTGCTTGTCAAGAGCTTCGAAGACATCTTCGACGTCACTTTTACCGCGCGGCTCGAAGAGGAGCTCGACGAAATTGAAGAAGGCAAGCTGCCTTGGCGCGAAGCGGTCAAGGAATTCTGGGAAAAGTTCGTCATCGACCTCGATAAGGCCGACGACGAAATGCTTTCCTACAAGGCCGGCATCCCGACGGGGAAAAAGTGCGAAAAGTGCGGCCAGGGTGAATTACTGGAACGTATCAGCCGCCACGGATTTTTTCTGGGCTGTTCCCGCTATCCCGAATGCGATTTCATTCAGGATTTGACTCCCGTTCCCGAAGACACGGGGGGCGAGCCGAAAATCGAGTATTGCGATAACTGCGGCAAGGAAATGGTCATCAAGCGCGGGATGTTCGGCACCTTCCTCGCTTGCAAGGGTTATCCGGACTGCAAGACTACCCGGCGGCTGGTCCAGGGCACGCGCATTGCGCACCAGCCCGACGAGCCTCTCGCGGAACTCTGCACGCTGTGCAGCAATCATCTTGTGAAAAAGCATGGTCGCTTCGGGGAGTTCATCGGCTGCTCGGGCTACCCGAAGTGCAAGTACACGCGGCCAATCACTTTGGGCATCAAATGCCCGAAGTGCAACGAGGGCGAATTCGTGCGTCGCGGCAGCGCCGGCAAAGGCGGTCGAGGCCGTCCGCGCATTTTCTACGGCTGCTCGCGCTATCCGGATTGCGATTTCACGACGCCCTTCATGCCGATCGCTGAGCCTTGCCCGAAGTGCGGCGCACCGTTCATCGTTGAGAAGCGCAGCAAGATTGGCACCGTCCACGCCTGCTTGAAAGAAGGTTGCGATTGGGAAAAGCTTGTTCCCGAGACACAGCCTCAAGCGCAGGCGGAGGAAGCTCCAGTCCCCGTGGCCGCTAAGTCCTAACCAAGCTGCATCTCAAGAAACACCAGCGTGATTTTGTACTTAGCGGAATTGCGTGCGCCTATACTGTAGGCGGGGCCTCTCCCGTGGAGCTGTAACTGCGAATGAAAGAAGCGATTGCGAAGTATCTTGAATACCTTCGGTCGGTAAAGAACTCTTCTCCCCACACAATTTTGAACTACCGCAAGGACCTCGACCAGTTTCTGGTCTTCTTGTCTCCGCCGGAGGTACAGCCGCCTGCACTCACTGGCGTTACGCACGGGCTGATTCGGGAATTCGTCGCGCATCTGCACGATCAGGGGCTGGCAAAAAGTTCGATTGCGCGGAAGCTGGCGGCGCTGCGTTCGTTTTTCAAATATTGCGTCCGCGAAGGGCATTTAAAGGAGAATCCAGCGCGTCTTGTGCCCACACCGAAGTTGCCGAAACGCATCCCTTCGGTGCTCTCGGCGGAAGAAATGAACGGGTTCCTTAATGATCTCGGAGGAATGGGGCAAGCCGTAGGGGGCGAACGAGCGAATTCCGGGAAGGGGCACATGCTTCCGCAGGAAGCCGCTGCACGTCCATCGGCCAAACGGGGCCGTGGCGCGCGAATTGAAGAAGGTTTGCTCCTTTGCCGTGACCGGGCTCTGCTTGAGCTCCTTTATGCAGCAGGGTTGCGCGTCAGCGAACTCACTGGCCTGAATCTTGTCGACATGGAACAAAAAGAGCGCATCCTGCGCGTTCGCGGCAAAGGCAATAAGGAACGCATCGTTCCTTATGGGGCTAAGGCGCAAGAGGCTTTGGAAAAATACTGGCCGGTGCGTGAACAACTTCTTGAGCAAACGTATGGAACGAATGGCAGGAGAGGGCCACACATGGAGGCGGTGTTTCTCAATTATTCAGGCCGGCGGCTCACGCAGCGCTCCGTCGGGCGCATTGTTAAGAAATACGTGCGCATCGCCAACGTGAATTGGGACCTGCACCCGCACTCTTTGCGTCACGCGTTCGCGACCCACCTGCTTGCCGACGGGGCAGATCTTCGCGCCATTCAGGAACTCCTCGGCCACCAATCACTTTCGACGACGCAGAGGTACACCCACGTCTCCATCCGCCAATTAATGGATGTCTACGACAAGGCGCACCCGCACGCCTGATTTGTGCATCTATTCCTGTTTGTTCAACCGCGACGCTGGGTTACGCTGGAGTTGCCAAACCTTGAAGATGAAACGGCGGACAGCATTAACGATTGGGCTTTGTGTGCTCAACTTCTCGGCTTGGGCGCTTTCCGCACGGGCGCAGGGCAACTACGAAATCCAGGTATATCCATATGAAACCGTTGAGCCTGGCCACACGATGGTGGAACTCCATTCCAATTTCACGTTTCAAGGCTCCAAATCCACGGATGACGGGACGCTTCCGACAAACCATCAGTTGCACGAAACCATTGAAATCACCCACGGCTTTACCGATTGGTTCGAGACTGGGTTTTACATTTTCACTTCGGCGAAAAATGGCCAAGGCTGGGGCTACGTTGGCAGCCACATTCGCCCGCGCGTGCGTGTTCCTCCCAAGTGGCATTGGCCTGTCGGCGTCAGCCTCTCGAATGAAATCGGCTGGCAGAGTCGCCGGTACTCGGCGGATACGTGGACCTGGGAGATTCGCCCAATCGTCGACAAGCAGATCCGGCGCTGGTATTTCTCATTCAATCCGACACTGGACCGTTCGTTTCATGGCCCGGGCGTGAATCAAGGAGTTGTTTTCTCTCCTAACTTCAAGTTCAGCTACGATTTCACGAAGAAAATTGCGGGCGGCCTGGAATACTATGGCTCGCTTGGTCCGATTACGGGTTTCGATGCAGTCAGTCAGCAGCAACAACAGATACTCCCTGCCATTGACCTGAGTCTTTCGCCTAAGTGGGAAGTGAATTTTGGGTTGGGCGTGGGCGTTACGCGCGCGACGGACCACTTGATTGCGAAGATGATTCTCGGCTACCGTTTTGATTTCTGAAGCGTCCATGAAAAAGGAGTTACCAGGGTCCGCCATGAACTATCATCTCGCACAGATTAACGTCGGCCGGCTCATCGCCCCCGTCGACGATCCCAGGATCGCGGAATTTGTTGCCCAGCTTGCGCCGATCAATGCTGTCGCCGACAAAGCTCCCGGTTTTGTGTGGCGGCTGCAGTCGGACTCGGGCAACGCCACGGACATCGCCTATAGCGATGATCCCTTCATGATCGTCAACATGTCGGTCTGGGAGTCGGTGGAAGCGTTGCGCGACTACGCCTACAAGTCAGATCACATGAAAGTATTCCGTGACCGCGCAAAGTGGTTTGAGAAGATGGACAAGCCCCATTATTGCTTGTGGTGGATTCCCGCCGGCCATATCCCCATCGTCGCCGAAGGCCGCGAGCGGCTGGAACATTACCAAACGCATGGCGCGACTCCGTACTCCTTCTGGTTCTCGCAACAGTTTCCTCAACCTACGGACGAAGGCGTCTGCGCGTAGCGCTCATGAATCACCAAATCGAACCGCTGCAACCGATTCTTACCGCACACTTGTTTCCGAAAGTCGACGGAATGTTGATCGAATTGCTGCGCTCGCTCGCGCAAGAGGATTGGGAAAAACGGACGGTTTCTCCGAAGTGGAAAGTCAAGGACGTTGCGGCGCATTTGCTGGACACGGCGTTGCGTGGAATCTCCATCGGTCGCGACGGTTATGTAGCGGAGACTCCAAGCATCCATTCAGCCGCCGATTTGGCGGCATTCATCAACCGTTTGAATGCGGAAGGCGTCAGCGTCTACCGCCGGTTGAGCCCGACAATCTTGATTGCACTGATGGAAGTCGCCGCCAAAGCATTGGCGGAATCTCATGCTTCCCGCGATCCGTTTGCGATGGCTCCCTATGGGGTGAGCTGGGCCGGGGAGGGAAAATCCGCAAACTGGTTTGATACGGCGCGGGAATTTACGGAGCGCTGGCACCACCAGCAGCAGATTCGGCTTGCGGTGAACAAGCCGGGCATCATGACTCGCGAACTCTACTATCCCGTGCTGGACTGTTTTCTGCGCGCCTTGCCGTTTACCTATCGTGCCATCTCAGCTCCACCGGGAACGTATGCACAAATCAATATCTCCGGTGAATGCGGTGGAAATTGGTATTTGTGCCGCATGGAAAAGACGTGGGAGCTCTCACGGGAGCCCGTCGGCGAAAAGGTTTCTGAAACTACGATTCCTCAGGAAATCGCGTGGCGCATTTTCACAAAGGGCATTGATCGGGACTCGGCGCTAAGCCAGATAAAAATCACCGGCGATAGCAAACTGGGTCAGCAGGTTCTTGGAATGATTTCCATCGTCGCATGAGGATTTGATTCCGGCCTGCAAGTTCAATGCTCAAGCAGGCCGCGCTTAACCGAGGCTTCGAAAAAACTGGCACGCATGCGAGTTGCTCTCCTGCCAAGCATCTTCTTCGCTGTGCGGGCTATGCTTGCCGTTGGCGATAAATCGCGTCGTCGCGTGCGGAAGCGCCTGCTGCACGGGATCCATTTCTCCAGGTTCGGTGCGCGGATCGAGGCCCCCATGCAGAAATAACGCCGGCACACGAAGTTCGCCCAGCCGGCCGTCGTAGAGATCTTCGTCGGGCCGCTTGACGCTGTCTGCGATCCGAAACCAGACTCCGCAGTTGCGGCGCAAGAGCGTTGGCCAGTTTGTTTCGCCGTGATCTTCGGCGAGCAGCTTGCGCGTTTCTTCTCCCAACTCCTCGGGATGCGCTGCGAATCGTTCGAAAAACGCACGCGATCCAGGCTTCCTTCGCAGGAAGTGAAAGGCCTCCAGAATAACGCCCACGCACCGCTCCGGAGCGAGCAGTCCCATCATCGCGGCAATCACCGAACCGTCGCTGTGGCCCCAGAGAACTGCGCTCTTAATTCCCAACGCGTCCAGAAAGGAGAGAGTCTCCTGAGCGGCCCGGTGATGAAAATCGAGTGGCATCTCCCGGGTGACCCGGGTGGAATGTCCGTAGCCGGATCGATCGGGGATGAGAACGTGGAATTGACTTGCAAACTCCGCGATCTGCCGATCGAAGGGATAAATCCCGTAACCCCAGCCGCCGTGAAGAATGACGAGCGGTTTGCCGCTGCCAAATTCGCGGTAGTGGATCGTGACAGGCTCGACTGCGGGAGCATGCGGCGACCGGGCCAGTTCCAGTGTGGGCACTTAGTTTTGTCCCTTGGAAAATGGCAACGTCCAGACTCGCAAAGCAGGAATGGTCAGGAAAGGACTCACAGTCTCGTACAGTACGACACGCGGTTCCGCGGCTCAAGCCCTCGGAAACAAAAAAACGGCTGGCGGCGGAGGCCACCAGCCGTTGCAATTCTCGATTTCAGGGTTAGTTGAAATTACCGGTGTCCGCCGCCGTGGCCTCCATCGCCATGAAAACCTCCGCCTCCCCCACCATGGGAGCCCCCGCCTCCATGAAAGCCACCGGAGCCTCCATGGAACCCACCGCCGCCATGGAAACCTCCGCCGCCGTGAAAGCCGCCACCTCCGTGGAATCCATTACCGCCATGGAAGCCGCGATCACCACCGCGGAATCCTCCGCGATCAAAACCGCCATGCTCAAAACCACCATGTCCCGCAAATCCGCGTCCGTAATAGCCGCGCCCGTAGTACCCACGCCCATAGTATCCGCGACCATAGTAGCCTCGGCCATAAAAACCGCGACCATAGCCGGGACCATAGAATCCATGGAACCACGGGCCAGCGCCGATAAACACGCCGCCTACAAAGTAATCAGGGCCCCAATAGCCATTCGGCGCGCAAGTATACGGGTAATATGGGTAATAGCCGTAATCACAAATCGGTGCGGGACCAATGTACCCGGGGCCAACTCCCACGCCTACAATGACTTGCGCGTGAGACGGAGCTGCCGCCGCGAACATGAAAATCGCCAGTAAACCCACATACTTTAGATAACGCATTTGATTGCCCTCGCCAGGTTCTGAGAATTCGTTCGAATCAGTCAGAACCCGAGCGCTTCCCGGTGCCTCGGAATTACCGCGGCACCTGTCTATAGAACTCCAAACCGAGCAAAAAGTTGCGCTTAGTCCGTTGATCCAGCAGGGGAGCTTACTCCTTCGATTTCTGGCTGCAATGCCCTCTATTTCGTGCGTTGACGACTCGGGCCGGGAGCCTCTATAATTGAGGTTTGTGTTTAGCTCTTGGAGGACCGATGTACGCCGTTATAAAGACCGGGGGAAAGCAGTATCGCGTCGCGCCCGGCGACACCATCCGCATTGAGCGGGTTGAAGGCAAGGTAGGGGAAAAAGTGAATTTTGGCTCGGTTTTGGCCGTCCACACTGACGAGAAAAAAGTCGTTGTGGGCGCCGATGCTGGCAAAGCTTCGGTGAGCGGCAAGATCGTGTCACAGGGACGCGGCAAAAAGCTCACCGTGCTGAAGTTCAAGAAGGGCAACCAGTACAAGATTTCCCGCGGCCACCGGCAGAATTACACCGCCGTGCAGGTCAGCGATATCAAGCTGTAACATATTCACATTTTACCGGGTTCTCGCCCGGCAGTTTCTTTCGAAAAGGATTACGTCATGGCAAGTAAGAAGGGCGGCGGCTCCTCAACAAACGGCCGCGATTCACACGGACAGAGGCTGGGCGTCAAGCGCTTCGGCGGGCAGTTGATTAACGCCGGGACGATCATAGTGCGCCAGCGCGGCACCAAACACAAAGCTGGAGAGAACGTCGGCCAAGGCAAGGACGACACGCTTTATGCGCTCGTTACCGGGTTTGTGAAGTTCGAGGACCGGGGACGCCACGGTCGCTACATCAGCGTCAAGCCCTCCGAGCAAGCCAAGTCTGCCGCGAACTAGCTGTGATTTTTGGTGGCACGGACTTTAGTCTGTGCTCAAATCCGATTCCGCGGTCCGGCCCCGCTGGACCGCGTTTTTGTTTTCAGCGCAGCTATTGCCCCGAAATACAGGTCAGTGGTCCGGCGGGGAAAAATTTCTTGTAGGCGCTCCGGCCATGCGCGGGAATGATGGCAAGGTCCGGGACTTTTTCGTGAAGTTCGCTGAGCCTGCCGACGACCTGGTTTGCGAGAGGCATGTCATTGTCGCTGTCGCGCAGGATGAGTGACTTGCCGACGCGCTCTTCGAAACCGCGTTCGTCATCAACGGAATCGCCGACGTAAAACAGCCGCCGCGCGGGAGAGAGGTTCACGAAAATGCCCAAGCTTCCGGGAGTATGGCCGCGCAAGGGCACGACGATCACCGAGCCGTCCCGGTAAAGATCGGCGCTCTCGTCAAACGTTTCATAGGGCGTGGGATCAAATCGTAGAGTCGGCGAGGCAACGGGCGGAAATTTTTGGGTGTGTACGGCAATCACGTAGCCTTTGGCTTGAACACTTGGATCGTTTGCGAATTGCAACTCCTCCCGGGTAAGCAGCACCTGCAAGCGCGGCAGGTCCATCAAGCCGCCAGCATGATCGAGGTGCACGTGCGAGAGAATGGCCCAGCGAATTTTGCCCGGGTCCTCACCGACGCGGCGCAGCACATCGGGAAGCGGCACTTTCGGCTTGATCTGCCCGGCTAGGGCTTTCAGTTTGAACCAGGTTGCGAACGGATAGCCGGAGATTTCCTGGTCGTAGTGGGCGGAGCTTCCGGTGTCAATCAGCAAGTCGCCCGCGGGATGTTTTACGAGCACGCTTCCGGCGGTCATGCCAAAGGAAAAGTTGCTGAATGTGTTCGCGGTTTCGACCCAGCAAGCGGAAATGCCGGGGATGGTGGAAATCGCTGGGACGGCGCGCGCATGAGATGCTGCGGCCGGCAGTGGCGCTCGACGGAAAAAGAGAACGTATAAGGCGGCAGCGAGCAGCAGTCCTAACGCGAGCAGTAGCAGAACGATACGTTTGAGCAGGCGAAGCATTGGTGCGGCCGCCTCCGTTCTGGGATTTCGGGTCCAGCTAGTTTGCTTATGTTATCTTTTTAGGGAGTTTTATTCCTGTGTTCGTTGATGAAGCAAAAATATTCGTGAAGGCCGGCGACGGCGGCAACGGCTGCGTGGCCTTCCGGCGTGAAAAATACGTGCCACGCGGCGGTCCTTCCGGCGGCGACGGCGGCAGTGGCGGCAGCATCTATCTGGAAGCCAATCCGAACGACAATACGCTGCTGCGCTACCGGTACAATCGCGAATTCAAGGCCGATCGCGGCAGGCACGGGGAAGGATCAAACTGCACCGGCCATTCCGGCGAGGACATGATTTTGAGGGTTCCGGTCGGCACGCTGGTCTTCGACGACCAGGGCGCGACAATTGCCGATCTCGCCGCTCCGGGGCAGCGGGTACTGATCGCTCATGGCGGACACGGCGGGCGCGGCAATCAACACTTTGCCAAACCCTGGCACCAGGCTCCGCGCGAACACGAAGACGGATTTCCCGGCGAAGAGCGCCATCTGCGCTTAGAGCTGAAGCTCTTGGCCGATGTTGGCCTGGTGGGGTATCCCAATGCTGGGAAGTCCACTCTGATCTCCGTGATTTCTGCGGCGCGTCCCAAGATTGCGAATTATCCGTTCACCACGCTGGAGCCGAATCTGGGCGTTGTAAATGCAGACGGCGGCACCGGCGGGCACGGAACTGAGCTAGGTCGCACGTTTGTCGTCGCTGATCTTCCCGGCCTCATCGAAGGCGCACATTTAGGTGCAGGGCTTGGTATTCGATTCCTTCGGCATGTGGAACGCACACGATTGCTCGTTCATTTGATTGATACGAGCGACTCCAACGCTGACGATCCCATCTATTCCTTCGAAATCATCAACGGAGAGCTGGAAGCCTTTAGTGCGTCTCTCACCGAAAAACCGATGATCGTGGTTGCCACCAAGCTGGACGCTACGACGGATACCACGCGCCTCGAAGCTCTTCGCGATTATTGCAAGCAGCGCAAGCTGGAATTTCACTCCATTTCGGCGGTCGCTGGCGACGGTGTGAAAGACCTAGTACGTTCGATTGCAGACGCATTGGACAGGATTCCTCGCGCGGCGCACGATTCTGAGATTGACGCCGAGAACGCTGAAGGCGAGAACGAGCATCCGTTGTCCGCTTCTGTTGACCACCCGGCCGTTGCCACGAACAAAGAAGAAGAATCGTGAGAGAATTAGATATGTCGTGCGAGGCCTTGATTCCATCGGGGCCAGCTGCACTCTCTTGGGAGCCTCATTGACCACCGCGCAAGCGCACCGCACTGCCGCAAAACATCATCCTCGCCGCATCGGGATTTTTGGTGGTTCGTTCGACCCCATCCACAACGGACATCTTTCCGTCGCGCGCGCCGCTGACCGGCGCTTCAATTTCGACGAGATGCATTTCATTCCGGCAAGCCGGCCGCCACACAAGCTGAAGCAGCATCTCGCGCCATTCCCGCACCGTTTTGCGATGGTTTCGCTCGCTTGCACCGAGCATCCGCACTTCGTTCCTTCGCTGGCGGAAGCCGGGGAGGATTTCAGCGGCACCCAACTCCACTATTCCGTGGACACGGTGCGCTATTTCCGCCACGTCTACCACGGCGATCGCCTCTTTTTCATGATTGGGGCCGATGCGTTTCTGGACATTCCCATGTGGAAGGAATACGAGACGCTGCTGACGCTCTGCGATTTTATCATCGCCAATCGTCCGGGCATTCGCACGGAAGCCTTGCGTCTGGTGATTCCGCCGGACTTGATGGCACGCGCGGATGAAAGAAAGGAATCCGACCCGCCTTCGCAGGTTGTCGCGCAACTTCACAAGGCGAGCGTCTATTTGCTCGAAAACGTCTCGAGCGAAGTTTCCGCCACCGATGTGCGGCGCCGCCAGCAGCGTGGGCAATCCATTCACGGGCTTGTGTCCGCGCGCGTCGAGGAATACATTCTTAAACAAGGCCTATACCGTTGAAATTAGAAACCTTGCCCCAGGGCGTACGCTTGGCCGTCGAAGCCGCACAAGAGAAGAAAGCCTCGGGCATCACTGTGCTCGACCTGACAGCCGCGGGCGCCTTCACCGAATATTTTGTGGTCTGCACGGGCTTTAGCACGCCCCAGGTGCAGGCCATTTGCACGGAAGTCGAAGATCAGCTTCACAAGCATCTCAAGCGGTCGCCGGAACACCGCGAGGGGCATCGTTCCGCCGAGTGGGCGCTGCTCGATTTCGGCGGCTTTGTTGTGCACGTTTTCAGCGAGCAGGCTCGCCGCTACTACGATCTGGAACGCCTCTGGCGCCATGCGCCCAAGCTTGATCTTCCCGATCAGCCCGATGGCCCTGCTATCGAACGAAACCTCCCTGATTCATCTTTCGGGCATGAACACTTTTCCGGCGAAGCCGCTTCCGGCGGGCCGCAGAGCGGCCGTTTGCGGCAATGACCGAGGAGCGATTGCCGTGGATCACCGCCGATCCGGGATCGCTTCGTCTCTTTGAACTTGCAGAAAAAGTGGCGATCGCCCCTGCCACTCTTTTGATTACCGGGGAAAGCGGCAGCGGCAAGGATCACCTCGCGCGGCTGGTTCATGAACTCGGCCCGCGCCGCGATGCGCCATTCCTGAAAATCGATTGTGCCAGCCTTCCGCCGCAACTCGTGGAGAGCGAACTCTTCGGCCACGAGCGCGGCGCGTTCACCGGAGCGGTCGAACGCAAACTCGGACGCTTTGAGCTTGGGGGGAATGGCAGCATTGTGCTTGATGAGGTCGCTGCGATTTCTCCTGGAGCGCAGGGCAAGCTGCTGCGCATTTTGCAGGAGCGCACGTTTGAGCGCCTGGGTGGCACGGAAACTTTGCGCATCGAAGCGCGCCTGATCGCCCTCACCAATGTTGATCTTCCCGCCGCTGTGAAGTCCGGGAGCTTCCGCGAGGATCTCTACTTCCGGCTGAACGTTCTCACGCTCGCCGTTCCACCGCTGCGCGAGCGTCGCGCCGACATTCTGCCCCTCGCTGATCATCTTCTGGCGACCCTACGTTCCATTCACGCACGGCCAAGTGCCCAGCTGAGCGATGCGGCACTGCGCATGCTTGCAGGCTATGCCTGGCCCGGAAATGTCAGAGAACTTCGCAACGCGCTCGAGCGCGCGGTGGTTTTCTCGCATCCCAGCCACGGCACGGCGGCCGCCAAGAGTGACCTTCTCGAACCGGAACATTTTCCGGAGAGTGTGCGGTCTGCCGCGCCCGGCGCTGCCAGCTCCGTAGCTGGTCTCCGCTCCCTGGAGGAAGTGGAGCGAGAAGTCATTGCCGCCACGCTCGAAGCTACGCACTACCAGATCAGCCGCTCCGCCGAAGCCCTCGGCATCAGCCGCAAGACTTTGCTCGAGAAGCGCAAGAAGTATGGATTAAAGTGAAACTCCGCCTGCTCATGCTCGGCAAGACCCGTCGCTCCGAAATGCGCGCCATCCTCGACGATTACGTAAAGCGCATCAGCCGATCGTGCCCGATCGAAATCACCGAGGTTCGAGATGGAGAAGCCGCGCTGAAGAAACTCGACGGTGATCGCGCCGCCACCGCAGTGCTCCTGGATGCGGCCGGAAAAAATATCGACTCGAACGCTCTCGCCAAATGGCTCGGCGAACTCCGCGACCGCGGCACTCGCAAAGTCATTTTCCTGTGCGGTGACGCCGACGGCTTCCCTGACTCGCTCCGCCAGAGGGCACACCATAAGCTCTCTCTCAGCGCCTTGACGTTTTCGCACGAACTCGCACGCGTCATGCTCGCCGAACAACTCTACCGCGCCTTTGCGATTCTCTCCGGCAGCCCCTACCCGAAATAGCTCGCGTAGTGTAAAACCATACAGACCATGTTCATGCGAATCGCACCTGATAAGAACCAGCCCTCTGCCACCATTGAAATCCCTCTCGAAAAGCCGTTGCCCGATTATGATCTCCATCAACTCGAACAGCCCACTCCGCGCGACATTGACGCCATCCTCGTCTCGCAAGGCTTTCGCGATCTTGTCGACGACGCTCGCGGCGTTCTCACTGAACTCCTGAACGGCACTGGCCTCGAACTCGCCCAATTCACCGGGGCGATCTGTCCCGGCGACGACGAAACCTACCGCCCCGGCCTGTGGATCGTCCTTCGCGACAGGAATTCTCCCAATAGCCGCGAGCTCTCCTCCGATTCACGAACGCGCATCTCCGCTATCGCCGAAGAGCTCGTAAAGCGCCTGCAACTCGCGTAGGACCTTCCGTTCGCAACTTGACCTTTGCAACAGGACTCCGCAAACTCTAATCTTTTCGCCGGACCTTAGAGTGTTCGCGAGACAATGCCAGAAGAAAAAGGACTGCTGATCGTTTACACCGGGCCGGGCAAGGGCAAGACCACTTGCGCGCTCGGTACCGCTTTTCGCGCCGTGGGACAGGGCTTGCGCGTACTGATGGTGCAGTTCATCAAGGGTTCGTGGCACTACGGCGAACTCGACGCCGCCAAAATGCTGGACGATGACAAATTTGAAATTCGCCCCATGGGACGCGGCTTCGTCAAAATCGGCGCCGCCGAAACCGATCCTGAAGACATCAAGCTGGCGCAGGAGTGCTGGCAAGCCGGACGCGACGCCATCTACAGCGGCAAATACGATCTCGTCGTCCTTGACGAAATCAACTACACCATCAGCTACAAAATGCTCGAAGCCGACGAAGTTGTCGAAGCGCTCAAGAACCGTCCCGAGCGCGTCCACGTCATCTGCACCGGCCGCAACGCCCATCCCCAGCTCGTCGAACTTGCCGACCTCGTCACCGAAATGCGCGAGGTGAAACACCCCTACACCAAGGGTATACTGGCTCAGCGGGGGATCGACTATTAGGTTGGCGTGCCGCGCCGTTTTTTGGTGCGCCATTCTTTCTTTAACTTAGAACACAGAACTAACGACTAAAAACCTTCTTCCATGGCCTGGTTCAAGCGCGACAAAAAATCGATCGAACAAACCACGCCGCCCGAGGAGCGCCGCGTGCGCACCGAAGGCCTTTGGGTCAAGTGCGAGTCCTGCCGTACCATCGTCTTCCGCAAGGACCTGGAAGAAAATCTCTACGTCTGCCCCAAGTGCCAGTTCCACTTTAAAATGAATTCCAAGCAGCGCCTGGAGATGCTCCTCGACGGCCGTTGGACAGAGCACGACGCTGGCATGACCTCCACTGACCCGCTTAAGTTCGTCGACACCAAGGCCTACGCCGCGCGTTTGCGCGATGCGAAGAAAAAGCTGGGCATGAACGACGCCGTAATCACCGCCGAAGGCCAGCTCAATGGCCGCCCGGTGGTCATGTGCTCCATGGAATTTGGCTTCATCGGCGGTTCGATGGGCGCGGTGGTCGGCGAAAAAGTCACGCGCGGCATTGAGCTCGCCATCGAAACGCGCCAGCCCTTCATCGCCATCTCCTGCTCCGGCGGCGCGCGCATGATGGAAGGCACTATCAGCCTCATGCAGCTCGCCAAAGTTTCCGCCGCGCTCGCGCGGCTCGACGACGAAAAGCTCCCCTACATCTCCGTGCTGACTGACCCGACCACTGGTGGCGTCACTGCGAGCTTCGCCATGCTCGGCGACCTCAACATCGGCGAACCCGGCGCGCTCATTGGTTTCGCCGGCCCGCGAGTCATCGAACAAACCATCCGCCAGAAACTCCCTGAAGGGTTTCAGCGATCCGAATTTCTGCTCGAGCACGGCTTCCTCGACGCGGTCGTCCACCGCAAAGATCTCAAATCGTTTATCGCCAGCTCCCTCGATTTGCTTTTGACCTGAAATGAATTACGACTCCTCGGTGCGCTATTTGCTTTCCCTCGGCCGCGAATTGGCCGCGCCGACACAGGCCGCTGCCGCAAAATTCGATCTCGAAAACATCACCGTCCTCGCTGAGCGTCTCGGCAATCCGCAGCGCGCGTACGCGAGCGCGCACATCGCGGGCACCAACGGCAAAGGATCTACCGCCGCGTTCCTCGAATCGATCCTTCGCCACGCCGGCTTTCGCACAGGGCTGAACACGTCGCCCCACCTTGAAAAAATCAACGAGCGCATCCGCATCAATGGCGAGGAAATCAGCGACAGCGCCTTTGCCGAAACGCTCACGCGCATCCAACTTTTGATTGAGGAACTCCTCGCTGCAGGCAAGCTGCGCGCTCACCCCACCTATTTCGAATGCGTCACCGCGATGGCTTTCGAATATTTTGCGCGTGAGCGCGTGGAGTTCGCCGTCTTCGAGGTCGGCCTGGGCGGCCGCCTCGATGCGACTAACATTCTTTCTCCGGCCATTACCGTGATCACCCGCATCGATTTCGACCACGAGAATTTCCTCGGCCACTCCCTGAAAGAAATCGCCGGTGAAAAAGCGGGAATCTTGAAACACGGAGTGCCGGTCATTCTTGCCGAGCAGCACCCCGAGGCGCGCGAGGTGATCCTCGCCCGCGCCAAATCTCTCAGCTGCCTCGTGATCGAACCGGCAATGACGTTTAGCGTCGATCGGGAATCGATCCACAACGGGAGCGTGCGCGCACACCTAACCGACGCGGGGGCCAGAAAAACCTTCGAGATCGCCCCTGGTTTGCCCGGCCGGTTCCAGTTCCAAAACGCTCTGAATGCCGTCGCTGCCGCGCGCCTACTCCAAGACCGTGGCTTTCAAATTTCCGACGAAGCCATCACTCGCGGCATCGCCGAAACTGTCTGGCCCGGCCGCCTCGAAAAATTGCAATCCCACCCCGACGTCTATCTCGATGGCGCGCACAATCCTGGCGCCGCCCGAGAACTCGCTCATTTCCTGCAGCAGAATTTCTCCGCCCGCAAAGTCTTGCTGATCTACGCCGCACTTCGCGACAAAGCCGTCGACGAAGTCGCCGGATTGCTCTTCCCCCACGCCGCGGAAGTCATTTTCACTGCGCCAAACACTTCACGCGCCATTTCCGCTACGCAATTGGCCGAAATTGCCGGCCACCACGCCCCCCATTTTTCCGTAATCCCCAAAGCCGAACGCGCCTTTGAACACGCCCTCGCGAGTGCCACGCCCGAAGACGCCATCTTCATCACGGGTTCTATCTACCTGGTCGGCCAGCTCCGCCACTACTGGAAAAGCCGCACTCAGGTGCACGCCCAATGACCGAAAATATGAGCTGCGGACTTGTCTCCCAGTCGGGGCACGTTATATCGTGCCCTACGGTTGAAGAAACGCCATGACTGCCAAACCAAAGCTCCCGGCTCCTGACACATTTCCGTTGGTCGGCATCATCATGGGCTCCATCTCCGACTGGGAAACCATGGAGCACGCCTCGAAAACGCTCAGCGACCTCGGCGTTCCACATGAAACCAAAGTCGTGTCAGCCCATCGGACCCCCGATTTGCTCTTCGACTACGCTTCCAGCGCCGAAAAACGCGGCATCGAAGTCATCATTGCCGGCGCCGGCGGAGCCGCTCATCTGCCCGGCATGACCGCTTCAAAAACCGTTCTCCCCGTCCTCGGCGTTCCAGTCGAATCCAGAGCCCTCAAAGGCCTCGACTCCCTCCTCTCCATCGCGCAGATGCCCGGTGGTATTCCCGTCGGCACACTCGCCATCGGCAAAGCCGGAGCGATCAACGCCGCGCTCCTCGCCGCTGCGATCCTCGGAGCAAAATATCCCGCCATCCGCGAAGCATTGCGAAAATTTCGTACGGAGCAAACAGGCCGCGTCCTCGCAAACCCGGATCCGTCCATGGCTCCTTTTCCGGCCCGAAAAAAGGGGAAGCGCAAGTGACCATCGGCATCCTCGGCGGCGGGCAACTAGGCTACATGCTAGCGCTCGCGGGCTATCCGCTCGGTTTGCATTTCCGTTTTCTTGATCCCTCTCCCGAAGCTCCCGTCGGCCGCATCGCCCAGCGCGTTACCGCCGATTACACCGATGAAGCCGCGCTCGAAAAATTCTCGAGTGGCCTCGAACTGGTCACCTACGAATTCGAGAACGTCCCCGTCGAGGCCGCGCGCTTTCTGGCCGAGCGTGTTCCCGTCTATCCTCCGCCCGCCGCTCTGGAAGCCGCGCAGGACCGCCTCGCCGAAAAATCTCTCTTCCGCAAGCTCGGCATTGCCACCACCGAATTCGCTCCCGTCTCGAATTCCCGTGAACTCGACGACGCCGTGAAAGCCATCGGCCTGCCCGCCGTCCTGAAAACTTGCCGGATGGGCTACGACGGCAAGGGTCAATGGATTCTTCGCACCACCGAGGACGTCAGCAAAGCCAAGTCCGAAATGCCAGATGTCTCCCTGATCCTAGAGCGCTTCGTCACCTTCACCCGAGAACTCTCCGTCCTCGCCGTCCGCTCGCGCACCGGAGAATCCGCCACCTACCCGCTTGTGGAAAACCACCACCGTAGTGGCATTCTTCGCTTGTCCCTCGCCCCCGCCCCGCGCCTCGAGGCCGATATCCAGCGAGCCGCCGAACGCGCGGCTCATCGTCTTCTCGAATCCCTCAAATACGTCGGCGCCCTCGCAATAGAGTTTTTCGAGCACCAGGGCGAACTCCTAGCCAACGAAATGGCTCCTCGCGTCCACAATTCCGGCCATTGGACCATTGAAGGCTCCGTCACCAGCCAGTTCGAAAACCACCTCCGCGCCGTCCTCGGCCTCCCTCTGGGATCCACGGGACCCGCCGGCCATTGCGCCATGCTCAATCTCATCGGCGACCTCCCCGAATCGTCAGAAGTCCTAGCCGTCCCTGACGCCCATCTCCACCTCTACGGAAAATCCCCCCGCCCCGGCCGCAAACTCGGCCACGTCACTCTGCGCGCCGCCTCGCCCGAACGCCTCGCTCTCCGCCTCTCCGAACTCCCCGCCTTCTTCCACCGTCCCGACTTCTGCCTCGACGCCGCCCTCGCACCCTCCGCCTCCGTTCGCGCCTGATTTGGCGCAAGCTCACTTTTGTAGTGGCGGGTCTTTTAGACCAATTCTTTTCTCACTGCTGCTGTGGCGACCGCCTCCGTGAGTCCACGCTACATCCCTTGCCTGAGCGCGGATCGAACCATATACTCAGCGCCTTGAATCCACCTAAGTCATTCTCGCGAAGGAATCCGCTGCGCCTGCTGGCTGCAGCGTCTATGCTTCTATTGTTCACACCTTGCTCCTGCCCTTCGCAAGCCACTTCGCCCAAGATACTCGTCGAGGTACACGTCGACCAGCCGGACGGCCCTATGATCCCCATCTGGAATTATTTCGGCTACGACGAACCCAATTACACGTACGCGCCAAACGGCAGCAAATTGCTCGGCGAACTTGCGGCCCTCAGCCCTGCACCTATCTATGTCCGTGTACACAATCTTCTGACCACCGGTGACGGCTCGGCGTCTTTGAAATGGGGCTCCACCAATGTCTACACGGAAGACGCCTCAGGGAAACCAGTCTATAGCTGGACAATTCTGGATCGCATTTTCGATACGTTTCAGGCAGCCGACATCAAACCCCTGGTCGAAATCGGCTTCATGCCGGAAGCGCTTTCCACGCATGCGCAGCCGTACCGGCACACTTTTCCGCAAGGCTCCGTTTTTACTGGCTGGGCCTACCCGCCAAAGGATTATCAGAAATGGTCCGAGTTGGTCTTTCAATTTGTTTGCCATCTTCGCGAACGCTACGGCGAGTCGGAAGTCAAAACTTGGCTGTGGGAAGTCTGGAATGAACCGGACATCGGGTATTGGCAAGGAACGCCCGAGGAATTCTTCAAGCTCTACGACTACTCCGCAGATGCCGTACTGCGCGCGCTTCCTGAAGCTCGCGTTGGCGGGCCGGATTCCACCGGCCCTGCTAATCCCAAGGCTGCGGAATTCCTGCGCAATTTTCTCGATCACTGTGCTCACCAGCGAAACTATGTGACCGGAAAAACCGGATCGCAGCTCGATTTCATCGCTTTTCATCCCAAGGGCTCACCGATCTGGGAGGGCGATCACGTGGTGATGGGGATTGCGCGCCAACTCGCCTCCATTGAGGCGGGTTTCAAAATCGTGAAATCCTTTTCCGAATGGCGTGACACGCCGATCATTCTAGGAGAATCCGACCCGGAAGGTTGCGCGGCGTGCTCGGCACGGGGCAATCCCCAGAATGGATACCGCAACGGCGCCTTGTATGCCGTCTATACGGCGGAGGCGCTCAACGCCACTTATGCGCTGGCCGCCAGCGAGCAAGTTCATCTAGCAGGTTCTGTGAGTTGGTCCTTCGAGTTTGAAGACCAACCCTACTTCGAAGGATTTCGCGAGCTCGCCACCAACGGAGTGGACAAGCCCGTACTCAATACTTTTCGGATGTTCGGGTTGTTGGGCACCGACCGCGTAAGAGTCTCAAGCAGCGGCGCGCTTCTGATCGAGCAGGTTGTAGCCGCGGGAGTGCGGCAGCAACCTGACATCGGCACTATTGCTACGCGCAGGAATCACGAAATTGAAATCATGGTCTGGAATTATCACGACACTGACCTGGATGCCCCCGCTACTCCGATGGACGTATCGATCACGGGACTGCCCGGTTCCATACACCTTGCACTTGTCGAGCATTTTCGCATTGACGCGAATCACAGCAATTCGTTTACGGCTTGGAAGCAAATGGGTTCCCCGAAATCTCCTTCCCCAGAGCAATCCGAGCAATTGCAAAGCGCCGGACAGTTGCAGCTCCTTACGTCGCCTTCTTGGATTCCGGTTGAGCACGGCAGTGCACTATTGCATTTCGCTCTACCGAGGCAAGGCCTGTCCCTGGTCCGCCTCACCTGGTGAAAGCCTTCGCTCACCTCCGTGGCTTCGGTGTGTCGTCAGTGTCTTTGCGAACTCTGGGTTAAGTTTTCCCTCTTCTTCAACCTGAGCTGCAATGCAGGTTCCTGTAATTCTTTTGTTTTTATATTCATACAAAACGCCAGGGGTGTCCCCACTAACATACCTTCCAGTAGGCGACAAACGAACTGGGAACCCTTGGTTGCCGCGCTCCCTTCCCGAGTGCTACGATTTGGTGTTCCATGACCCCTGCTAATCCCCAACTGAGCAGCGCCCACCGCCCCCGTGTGGGCATCCCCTGCCGCACCACCCAGGAGCAACGAGGCGGAACGCGGGACAAGCTCGATTTGTATTTCGACGCCGTCCGGAAAGCCGACGCCGAACCGTTGGAAGTGTCTCTCGTCCAATCGCCGGAACAGTTAGCGCGACAACTGGAAAGCCTGGACGCCTTTGTTCTCCCCGGCAGCCCGGCGGACGTTATTCCCCGCCGCTATGGCGCGGCGCAGCACCCCAAGACCGTGACTTTGGACCCCAATCGCGATGCCACCGACGAAGCCATCCTCTCCCACGCCTTTCGCACGTCGAAGCCCGTGCTGGCTATCTGCTACGGCTGCCAGATTCTCAACGTTCAGCTAGGAGGTTCCCTGATCCAGGACATCCCCGCCGTTCAACCCGATCGTCCCCATCCTGTTCCCCATGGCACGACGGATCTTGCCGCCGGTGCCACCACCGGCGATCAACATCATGGAGTTGCCCTGGCTTCTGGAAGCCTGCTGGTGCGTCTTGCCGGCGCTACCGATGCGTGGATCAACAGCAGCCATCACCAGGCCATCGATCGGCCCGCCGAAAAGCTCCGCGTCACCGCTTGCGCCCCGGATGGCACCATTGAAGGCGTGGAGTGGACCGGCGATTCCAACTGGGTCGTGGGAGTGCAGTGGCATCCGGAGCGCATGCCGGAGGATGCTTTTGCGCAGCGCCTTTTCGAGCAGTTCGTCGCTGCTGCGCGGTCCCGGGAAGCCGTCGCGCACAAGACTTAGGATTGCGCTGTCTATATTTTCTAATTTCGATTTTCGAGTTTCTACTCTTGGGGGCTTGATGATTTCTCTCGCAGGCAAGGCGGCACTCATCACCGGCGGTTCACGCGGTATCGGCGCGGCGGCCGTCAAGCTGTTCGCGCAGGCCGGCGCCGACGTGGTTTTCAACTACGTCAAGGCCAAGGACGCCGCGCTCCAGGTCCAGCAGGAAGCCGCCAAGCACGGAACCCGGGTGGAAGCTTTCAAAGCCGACGTCGGCAAGCACGCCGACAACCAGAAACTCGTCGAGCACACTATCACGAGGCTCGGCCGCCTGGACATTCTCGTCGCTAACGCCGGCGTCTGGAACCTCGAAGATGCTCCTATTGAGAAAATGACGGAAAAGCAGTGGGACGACATGATTCGCATCAACCTCAAGAGCGTGTACTCCATCATCCACTTCGCCGTTCCGCAGATGATCAAGCAGAAGTCCGGCAAGATCATTCCCATCAGCTCCACAGCGGGACAGCGTGGCGAATCGTTGCATACTCACTACGGGGCTTCCAAAGGAGGCATCATCAGCCTCACCAAGGGGCTTGCCACCGAACTCGCGCGCCATAACATTCTTGTGAACTCCGTCGCGCCTGGCTGGGTCGCCACCGACATGTCCAATCCCGTGCTGGACACGAAAGCGGGCCAAAAGATGGCTTCCTCCGTCATTCCCCTCGGCCGTGCTGGCACCGCTGAAGAAATCGCTGGCCCAATCCTCTTTGTCGCTTCCGACCTGGCCAACTTCATGACCGGCGAAGTCATCAATGTAAATGGAGGTTCGGTCTTGTGCGGGTAAAGTTCGTCTCTTTTGCCGTAGCCGTGCTTGTTGCTGGTGCGCTCTTCGTTCCCCGTGCTTCTGCTCAGAATCCGGACACTCTGATGCCCGAGCAGAGCATCGCCAAGGGCAAACAGATTCTCAGCGATCTCATCAACGCTTTCGGTGGAGCGGGCTACGCGGAGGTGCGCGAAAGCGAGTGCTCGGGACGCCGCGTTCTTTTTGGTCACAGTGGTGATGTTGTCGGCGATATCGGGTTCGCGGAATTGCGCCGCTATCCCGACAAAGTTCGCACCGAATACATCGGCAAGAGCCACCACAACATCCTCTCTTACATGATCGGCATCGACGGTTTGGATCTCGCGCACGGCGGCATCGTCGTCACACTCTACAACGATAATCATGGGTGGAGTTTCGATCGCAGCGGGGTCAACGAAATGCCCGCCGCTTCCATCAGCGACTTTCAGGAATCAGTCAAGCGCAACATCGACAATCTTTTGCGGTTGCGGCTCAATGAGCCGGGAATTTCCATCCGCTTCGGCGGCAACGACACTGTGGACCTTAAACAAGTGGATTGGGTTGAAATCACCGACGGCGAACAGCGCAAGTTTCGCCTCGCTGTTGACCGTTCCAAGCATTTCCTGGTTCGCAGCGTGGTCTACACCAAGGATGAGGAGAATCAGCAGATCAACGAAGATGTTTCCATCTACTCAAAGTATCAA
>DATEHF010000040.1:0-175957 GCA_035279725.1 Candidatus Acidiferrum sp. | reverse complement strand
TGCTCCCCTAGCTTTCGTTCCTCAGCGTCAGTAGTGGTCCAGCGCGCCGCTTTCGCCACGGGTGTTCCTGCAGATATCTACGCATTTCACCGCTACACCTGCAATTCCACGCGCCTCTCCCACACTCAAGCACAGCAGTTTTGGAAGCAGCCTCTGGGTTGAGCCCAGAGATTTCACTCCCAACTTGCCGCACCGCCTACGAACCCTTTACACCCAGTAATTCCGAACAACGCTGGCCCCCTACGTCTTACCGCGGCTGCTGGCACGTAGTTAGCCGGGGCTTCTTATACCCGTACCGTCAGTCCTCTTGCGAGGCATTCTTCCGGGTCGAAAGGGGTTTACACACCGAGATGCTTCATCCCCCACGCGGCGTCGCTGCATCAGGCTTTCGCCCATTGTGCAAGATTCCCCACTGCTGCCTCCCGTAGGAGTCTGGACCGTGTCTCAGTTCCAGTGTGGCTGGCCATCCTCTCAGACCAGCTACCGATCATTGCCTTGGTGGGCCATTACCCCACCAACTAGCTAATCGGGCGCGGGCTCCTCCTCCGACGCCTTACGGCTTTGAGTCCTCGAACCGAAGTCCAAGGAATGTTATGCGGAATTAGCTCGCCTTTCGGCGAGTTATTCCCCATCGGAGGGCAGATTGCCCACGTGTTACGCACCCGTGCGCCGTGCGCCATCTGTATTGCTACAGACGCGCACTCGACTTGCATGTGTTAAGCACGCCGCCAGCGTTCGTTCTGAGCCAGGATCAAACTCTCGTTTGAATCTGGTTGCTTGGCGAAAAAAAATCCCGGGATTTGCATCCCAGGCAGCCTGCCAAGCGAATTGTTGTAATCGCTCGAAATTCACTCAGACTATTGGCGCTCGAAAAGCTCCAATAGTTTCGAACAGATTCTGGCACATCGTATCGGTTGTCAAAGAGCGAAGCCCCCCTGTCCAGCAGAAAGGCACATCCACAGCCCAAGGAGAATACGACGAAGCGCTGAATATGTCAACATCAGATTAACGATTTCCACAGGCCGTCGCAGCGGGGCTCTAAGTGCTTGCGCCGTGATAGGATGCGGCAAATCCGTGACTTGGTGACTGGTGACTGGCGCAAGAAAAAAGCCGCTTGCAGGCAAACGGGAATCTGCGCTTCTTGAGCAGCGCCTTTTCTCCTCTCTGAAGAAACAGGTAATGATGAGGCCGGGCGACCGCGTGGGCGTGGCGGTGTCTGGCGGAGCGGATTCGGTGGCACTACTGATGCTGATGCTGGAGTTGCGAAAGAACCTGGGCGTCGTACTCAGTTTGGTCCACTTCAATCACAAATTGCGGGGGAAGGCTTCCGATGCGGATGAGGCATTTGTCGCCAAGCTGGCGTCGAAACATAGGCTGGAGTTTCACTGGGCTTCTGTTTACGTGGCGAAAAAAGCGAAAGACGAGCGGGCCAATCTTGAGGACGCGGCGCGGCGGGCGCGTTACGACTATTTCCGTGCGCTGGTGGAATCAGGAACTTGCACGAAAATCGCAGTGGCGCACACGGCGGACGATCAGGCGGAAACCGTGCTCGCGCATCTTCTGCGCGGGACGGGACTCGCCGGGCTTGGCGGAATCCATCCCGTCGCTGGTCCGATCATCCGCCCATTGCTGAACATTCGGCGGAGCGAGCTGCGGCAGTATCTGCGTTCCCGCAGACAAACCTGGCGGGAAGACGCCACTAACCGTGACACGAGAAGGATGCGCGCGAGGATCCGGAAAAAACTTGTACCCGTGCTTGAGAAACAATTTCAGCCAGCCGTCGTTGAACACTTAGCGACACTAGCGGGACTTGCGCGGGAGGACGAGGCTTTTTTGGACGCTCTGGCGGAAGAGCGATTGCATGCGCTCGTTAAAACAACGAAGGAAGGTGCGCGAATCGCGGTGGACGATTTGATCTTGCCCTGGAAGACGGGGGAATTTAACACAGAGCACAGGGAGGACTCAGAGAGGGCAGAGAGGAGTGAAGCACTTAGCACACGGATGGTGCGCCGGATTGTGGAAAGCTCGAAGCCGCGCGCAGGCCAGTTGGGCGCCGACCATGTGGGGGCGGTACTCGAACTGGCGCGTTGCGGAAAAGCTGGAAGCTCTCTCGCACTGCCAGGCGGAGTTGAGGTGCGCAAAGAACGAGACGCGCTCGTATTTCACGCAATTGAAAACACGGCAGCGCGAACCTCCTCTAACAAGTCTTGCGAATACGAATACAAGATCGATTTTGCAAACGGGAACACGGAGGTGAAGATTGCGGAACTGGGGTGCGTATTCCGCCTCAGGGTGATTGACTGGCCTCTCAAGAGAGGGGAAACTAGTAGAGATGGAGTCGTTCTGGACTGCAACCGATTGCGTTTCCCTATGGTGCTGCGCAATTGGCGTCCGGGAGATCGATTGCGTCCCCAGGGTCATCGCAGCGCTCACAAACTGAAGCGCTTGCTGAACGAGAAGCACATCAGCCGGTGGGAACGTGACGGATGGCCGGTGCTGACGAGCGATGGCTTTGTGGTTTGGGCCCGCGGCTTTTCTGTCGCCGCTGAATTTGCAGCGAACGAAGGGACTCGAGCCGGAATCGTGATCGTCGAGGAAAAGATTTGAGTGGCGGCAAGGGAGCGGCGTACTCGGCGTCGCGCATTGCGGCACGCGTGGCGGCGCTGGGGAGAGAAGTTTCGCGAGAGTACCAGGGACGCCGGGTCGATGTGGTGGTAACGTTGGATCGCGGCTTTGTTTTTGCGGCGGACCTTTTGCGGTACATCGACGCTCCGGTGGTTTGCCACTTTGTTCGAGAGGAAGTGCGGGACGTCGAACACGGCGGGCATGCGCGGCGCGAAGTTTTTTTTGACGCGGGACCTGAGTTAAAGGGTCGCGATGTTCTGGTGGTTGACGCAGTGCTGGAAAGTGGTGTGACGCAGGAGTTTTTGCTGCGGCGGCTCGGCGAAAGCAAGCCGCGCTCGATCCGGCTGGCAGTTATGTTAGACAAGCCGGCGAAGCGGCGAGTGGCCCTGGAGCCCGATTACTTTGGCTTCCGGACAGCATCTAATGAAGTATGGGTTGGCTATGGGTTGGCAGCACCCAACGGGACGGGGCGCAATCTCCGGCACCTTTCTTCGGGAACGAATGGGGCGCCCAGAAAGAGTAGCAAGGGGCGGAAGAAATAAGCGGACCTTGATGTTTTCCGGCGAGTTGCAAGATTAGTGAGGACAACGTGAATTCTAGTTCCACGGCAAAAACAATTCTGTTTTGGATCTCCATCGTCTTTCTGGGCGTGATGCTCTGGAAGCTGGTGTCCACGAACGCGTCACAGGCGCGCGAAGACGAACCCAGCTACAGCATGCTGATGGCCAAGATCGATCAGGGCGAGATCAAGGAAGTCACCATGTACCTCTCGCCCAACAGCTACGAGCTCAAGGGCGAATACTCCAAGCCCGCGAACCAGAAATTCCGCGCCATCATCGCCAAGGAAAATGCGCCTGAAGTGACCAAGGCGCTGCGCGACAAAGCCGTTCAGGTAAAGGTACAGGAAGTCCGCAGCGGTGATTGGGTGTTGATCCTTTTGAATGCCGCGCCGCTCATTTTGCTGGTTGGTTTTTGCTTGTTCCTGATGCGGCAGATGCAATCCGGCGGCAACAAGGCATTGAGCTTCGGGAAGTCGCGTGCACGGTTGCTCTCCGCGCAGCAGAAAAAGGCTACTTTCAAAGACGTCGCAGGAACGGACGAAGCCAAGGAAGAGCTGCAGGAAATCATTGAGTTCCTCAAAGACCCGCAAAAATTCCAGAAGCTGGGCGGGCGAATTCCCAAGGGCGTATTGCTCGTCGGGCCTCCAGGTACGGGCAAAACTTTGCTGGCGCGCGCGATTGCCGGCGAAGCCAATGTCCCCTTCTTCTCCATTTCCGGTTCGGACTTCGTGGAAATGTTCGTCGGGGTGGGTGCGAGCCGCGTGCGCGATCTCTTCGAGCAGGGCAAGAAGAATGCACCATGCATTATTTTCATCGACGAAATTGACGCGGTCGGGCGCCATCGCGGCGCGGGACTCGGCGGCGGACACGACGAGCGCGAGCAAACCTTGAACGCTCTGCTCGTCGAAATGGACGGTTTCGAGTCGAACGAAGGCGTAATTCTGATAGCCGCCACAAACCGGCCGGACGTCTTGGATCCGGCACTGTTGCGGCCGGGCCGCTTCGACCGTCGTGTTGTTGTGGCGCGTCCTGACGTCAAGGGCCGCGAAGAAATCCTCCGCGTGCATACTCGCAAGGTTCCCATCGGCGATGATGTGGACCTGTCCATCATCGCGCGCGGCACGCCGGGCTTTTCTGGCGCGGACCTCGCGAACCTGGTGAACGAAGCGGCTTTGTGGGCCGCGCGCCAGAACCGCAAGTTCGTCATGATGGTTGACTTTGAGATGTCCAAAGACAAAGTCATGATGGGCGTCGAGCGCCGGTCGATGATTTTGTCGGACGAAGAGAAAAAGAACACGGCGTATCACGAAGCCGGCCACGCACTGGTTGCAGCGATGACGCCCGGCGCCGACCCGGTCCATAAAGTAACGATCATCCCGCGCGGCATGGCTCTCGGCTTGACGATGCAACTGCCCGAAGACGACAAGCACACCTACACCCGCGGATATCTGGAAGCCATGCTCGCCGTGCTGATGGGCGGTCGGTCAGCCGAAGAGATTTTCCTCGGCCACATTACCACCGGCGCTGGCAACGATATCGAGCGCGCCACGGACATTGCCCGCAACATGGTTTGCGAGTGGGGCATGAGCGAGCTGGGGCCGCTGGCTTACGGCAAGAAGGACGAGGCTATCTTTCTCGGCCGAGAAATCGCGCAACATCGCGACTACTCAGAAGACACCGCCATACAGATCGATAAGGAAGTGAAGCGCATCGTGAACGGCGGCTATGAGAAAGCGAAGAAGCTCCTCTCGAACAATCGCGATACCTTGGAGCGCATCGCGCAGGCCCTTCTCGAAAGAGAAGTAATCGACGCCAACGAAGTGAAACTGTTGATGGAAGGAAAGCCTCTTCCGGAGAAGCCGCGCACGCCGCCCACGATTCCGCCGCAGGCTGCGCCCTCCGCGGACCCTAAGCTGGTGCGCCCTGAGCTTCGCCCCGCACCGGGCTTCACCCGCGGCGAAAACCCGGCAAAAGCGTAACTCAAACTTAGAACTGGCAACCCGGGGGCACCCGCCATAAGCGAGTGCCCCTGTTTTTTTGCCCGAAGGAGTACAATACGCATTATGGGAAATCGTTCTGGTGAAAACCTCAACGTCACGTGCCCCTGCTGCCAGGCAAAGCTGACCGTTGATCCGATCTTCGGCGCGGTGCTTTCGCACGAAGCCCCGGTCAAGGCTGGCCCAAACGTGGACTTGAGCGACGCACAAAAGATTCTTGCCGAACAACAGCGCCAGCGCGAAGACAAATTCGCGGATTCCTTCTTCCAGGAAACACACAAGGAAGACATCCTGACGAAGAAATTTGAAGAAGCCATGAAAAAAGCCAAGGACGCTCCGGCAGGCAAACCGATCCGCGATTTTGATTTGGATTAGTTCAACTCTACTCGCGCCTTTTCTTTGAATCTTCTTCTCTGCGCTGACTCTGTACCCTCTGCGTCTCTGCGTTATCCTTATCTTTCAGACTCGCGTTAGACTTCCCTTAGCCAATGATTGCTCGCAAACGCTTCCACCTAAAATTGGGCTCCAAGACGCTGGCCCTCGGCGAGCGTACGCTCGTGATGGGCGTGCTCAATGTCACGCCAGACAGCTTTTCCGACGGCGGTAAATTCCTCGAACCCGAAGCCGCAGTGGAACAGGCCTTTGCCATGGCGAAGGCCGGAGCCGATCTTCTCGATGTGGGCGGCGAATCAACGCGGCCAGGTTCCCGGGAAATTTCTGCCGCGGAAGAATTGGACCGCATTCTGCCGGTACTTCAAGCTCTGCAAGGCCGCTACGAGATTCCTATTTCCGTGGATACTCGCCGAGCTGCCGTGGCCGAGTTGGCGCTGCGCGCCGGCGCAGGAATCATCAACGATATTTCGGGATTGAAGCACGACCCGCGGATTGCCGAAGTCGCGGCACAGCAGGCCGTTCCGCTCATCGTCATGCACATGCGTGGAGAGCCGCGGACGATGCAGGCGGGACCATTCGCACGCGATGTGATGAAAGATGTGCTGCAGGGCCTGCGCCGATCCGTCGCCATCGCGAGAAAAGCCGGCGTTGCGAAATCACAGATCATCCTCGATCCGGGCATCGGCTTCGGTAAAAGCTTCGCGCAAAATTACGAGTTGCTGCAAAAGCTTCCGCAATTAGCAAAGTTAAGCTATCCGCTGATGGTGGGTACTTCGAGAAAAGGTTTTCTCGGCGCTGCACTGGAGCGCGACGGAGAACCCGCGCCGCCGGAAGAACGAATCTGGGGAACGGCCGCGACGGTCACTGCCAGCGTCTTGAACGGCGCGCACATTGTGCGCGTTCACGACGTTGCCGAAATGGTGCAGGTGGCGCGCGTTGCGGACTTGCTCAGAATCTCGAGAAAGTGATCAATCAAGGAGATTTGAATAAATTGGTGCCTGGCGATTCTTCCTCGTTCACACTCGCGATTTGATGGCCCGCATGTAAAGCGTTCCGGTTTTGCGGGATGGAGTATCCAAGGAAGCATCGAATTCCCGACGGGCTACCGACCCAAATCCAGCTTTCTTCAGCGTCCTCGCCAGTGTTTCCTCATCCCACGCGAACTTGTGCTCTGTGCCTTGCCGGAAATGATAGTTAATGTGATCGAGTTGCGTCTCGCACCATTTGGGATGGATTCCCCCGTACGCAAAGGTCCAGTAGTCCTTTCCCCGATCGCCATAGCAGCGCAGAGGCCATTCGGTATCCGGCACTCCAACATCGAATATTCCACCCGGCTGGAGAAGCCGCAACGACTCCGAGAGGAAATGCGGCACCTCGCTATGAAACTCGAAGTGCTCGAAAACGTGTTCGCTGTAAATATGGGATACGCCACCATCCGGAAAGGGCCACGGCTCGCGCAAGTCCAATTGCAGGTTGGCTGATTCGTCAAACAGATCGATGTTGATCCACCCAGGCTTTATGTTCGGTCCGCAGCCGAGATTCAACTTCAGCGGTAAAGCATTCAGAAATCCAGGAGTCTTCTTCAGGCCGGACAGATGGCGGCGAGCCAGCTTCCATTCCGCCGCCACTTGCCGCAGGGCTTGGCGCAAGGCATAAGTCGATTGGGATTTCAGGAAACTCTGCGCAACGTTCATGGCCTGGAGCCTTTCACAACACGGGATCTTATGATTGCGTGAGACGATAGCAGGTTCTTCAAATGGTAAGCAACACCGGTTGGTCACTTCCCTACCGCGCCAGTAAACTCTTGGCGAGCTCTTTAGCCTATAATTCACGCGGCAATTCGCGGATCGCCATTTTTAGGTCGACATACCATTACCGAGGTGTCTTTTGAAACCGCTCTTTATTTCGGCGTTCGCTGTCTTGCTTCTTTGCGATCTCTCCGTCTGCTCCCCAGTGATGGCTCAGCTTCCAGCGGCCACAAAGGATCCCCTCGTGCCAACTCAGGGCGGTCAAGGACAGACGGGTTGCTCGACAACGGCAGCCTCTTCCTGCGCGCAAGTTGCTGCAAAGCTTCTGCCAATCGTGATGGGTCCGTCGCCGATGGAAGAAAGTCTGCGGCGTCTGACGGATGAAATCGGCGGCCGCGTGACCGGGTCGCCGGAAATAGCGAAAGCGGTCGAGTGGGCCGTGGGCGCATTTCGCGCAGCAGGCGTGGATGTTCACACGGAAAATTACACCCTGCCGGTAACGTGGACCGAAGGAGACACGCACCTCGATCTGCTGGGCCGAGTGAAATTTGTAGTGCGGCTCAAGGCCACGGGCTGGTCACCGGCAACGCCGCCAGGAGGTATCGAGGCAAACGTCGTCGATGTGGGGTACGGCAACGAGGACGACTTCGCAAAAGCAGGTACCTCAGTCAAAGGCGCGATTCTACTGGTTCATAGCGATATAGGCATCACATGGGCAGATCTCTTTAACGAATACCTGCGACCTCCGTTGATTATCGAGCACTCAGTCAAGGGTGGCGCGAAGGCCATTCTATGGATGGGTGCGCGGGAAAGGCTCCTGCTCTATCGCCACACGAATTCTCTAGCCGGCGAGATCGACAAGATTCCGCAGGCTGTCCTGGCGCGCGAAGATGCGATGCGTCTTGCACGCACAGTAGGCGCTTATCCAGGCCAGGTACGCGCTGCTCTGAGGATGCCTAACAAAATTGGCGGGCCCACCGAGCAGCAAAACGTCGTCGGTGAAATTCGCGGCTACGAGAAGCCGGATGAAGTCGTCATCCTCGGCGCACATCTGGATTCGTGGGAACTCGGCACGGGCGCTCTCGATAACGGTTGCAACGCGGCACTGGTTATCGAAGCGGCTCGCGCCATCAAGGCCACGGGGCTTTTGCCCCGGCGCACCATCCGCTTCGTGCTCTTCAGCGGCGAGGAGCAAGGCACGATCGGTTCCTACGAATATGTGAAAGCGCACCGCGCGGAACTCGACAAAATCCGCGCGATGATTACCTTTGACTCTGGCATCGGCCGCGTCACGGGATATTCGCTCGGTGGCCGCCGCGACATCGATGCAGGTGTGCGCGAAGTCCTGCGGCCGCTGGAATCCTGGGGCGTGAACAATCACACCTATGACGCTTCCTTCGGCACAGACAATTTTGATTTTATGCTCGAAGGCGTGCCCACGCTTGTGGCCAATCAGGAAGAAGCCAACTACCTGCCGAACTATCACGCGGCTTCAGACACCCTGGACAAGGTCGACATGCGCGAACTGAAACTGCATACGGTCATTGCCGCGCTAACGGCTTGGGGAATCGCCGACCGCCCCGAGCCGCTCGGCAAGCGCCTTTCCCGCGCTGAACTCGATGCCCTCGTAAAAGAAACTGGTCTCGACCAGCAGCTCAAATCGTTGGGCTATTGGGATGCCTGGCAGAGCGGCGCCCGCGGCCGCAAGCCTTAGCTTCAAACCCTGCTGCTTGCCGCACATCCAGGTGACAGGCACCTCTTAGGATGCATCGCATATATGGAGAGAGCCTTCCCGGTATACTGGAAGTGTGACAAACGCGAAGAGTGCTCTGAACCGCGTTGAGCGCCAGTCCATTCTGGCAGTCGACTATGGCCGCGTGAGGATCGGGCTCGCCCTGGCGGACGCGGAAACGCGAATGCCGCAACCGCTGAGCACGCTGGAACGAGTCAACCGCAACGAGGACATGCGGCGCCTGCGCGAACTGGTGCGCGAGCACGGCGTAAAGCAGATCATTGTGGGATTGCCACTTCGGCTGGACGGCTCTCGCGGCGAAATGGCCGAAGAGGTGGAGCGCTTTGCGCAACGCGTACGGAAACAGATTGGCCTGCCGGTAGAAATGGTGGACGAACGCCTGACTAGCTGGGAAGCCGAACGCTTGATGGAAGAGATTCAGGGAAGATTAATCCGTGACGAAAAGCTGACCGGCGGCAAGAAGTCAAAGAGTGTGCAGGCCAAAATGACCGTGGACTCCGTGGCCGCTGCCGTCATTCTGAAAGAATACCTGGATCGCCAGGGGCAGACAGCCGGTGAGGCCTAAGCAAACTATAAAAGTGAATCGGTGAGGATGAATTGAAGTATTTTCTGGCAATATTGCTCTTGATCGCGCTGGTTGCGGGATGCGCGGCAGCCTGGATCTGGTATGGCATTGCGAAGCCATACCGGAGTTTCGCGGTGGAAGGTACGTTTGTCGAGGTGCCCCACGGAGCTTCCAGCCGCCATGTAGCCAATCTGCTGAAAGCCGGCGGCGTGGTTCGTAGCGCTCTGGCGTTTGAGATTTATGCAAGGCGGCATCCCAAGCGCACGCTACAGGCCGGCGAATACTTCTTCGACCATGCCATGACTGGGCGCGAAGTCTTCTGGAAACTCGCCAATGGCCAGGTCTACCAGCAACCCTTCACCGTGCGCGAAGGCGAAACGATGTTCGATATTGCCCGCGAACTTGAAGCGGGGAAGTTCCTGCGTGCAGGCGATTTTCTCTTTGCCGCAGGTGACCCGTCGGCTGTCCGCGATATCGCTCCAGATGCTCAGACGCTCGAAGGATTCCTCTTTCCTGCTACGTATGAGCTTCCTCGGCACCCGGCGGCCAGCGAATTGGCCACGGAGATGGTGCACAAGTTCAAGGAAGAGTGGAAGCACATCGCGCCACCCGCGGCACGTGCGCCGACCGACGAGAACGGCCACCTGGCCGTGAACCGCGTCGTCACCCTCGCATCGCTCGTCGAAAGAGAAACACCCAGGCCGGAAGAGCGGCCGCTCGTAGCCGGCGCATTTGAAAACCGGTTGCGCAAAAGCATGCGCTTGCAGTGCGACCCCACAGTCATCTATGGCATGGAGCGGCTTGGAAAATACGACGGGACACTGACGGGGAAAGACCTCAAGTTCGATTCGCCCTACAATACGTATGAGCACGGCGGCCTGCCTCCCGGGCCGATTGGTAATCCCGGGGAAGCTTCCCTGCGCGCCGCGCTCCAGCCGGCGCAAACGAACTATCTCTATTTTGTGGCCAACACCCAGGGCGGACACTTTTTCAGCGCCACTCTGGCGGAACACAACAAGAATGTGGTGAAGTATCGCCGGTTGCTAGCGGGCCTACCGGCCGATCCACCGCCGCCTCCGCCTAGCCCCAAAAAGAAACCTGCTAAACAACAAAGCAAGCAACACCGAGGCAAAGCCCGATGACCGATGATTTGAAAACGAAAAAGGCGCTGATCCTGGAAACCGCCCGCGAAATCAAGGTCCAGCAATGGACCCCGGCAGAGATCGATCAACTGCGCCGCCGGCTCCTGGCCGAGCATGGCGAAGCTGGTAAAGCCGGGTCCGACTACATTGCCGACGTGCTGCAAGACGCCGGCCAGAAAGTAACGCTCAACCAGCAGGAAGAAGCCGAGGAGCAGTACGAAGAAGAATTCGAGGACTTGCTGCACTTCAAGACGCTGGAAGATGCCGAGGTCAGCATCATGCGCCTGGATGAATTGATGCGCAAGTTCCTCTCCAAGGCCGAGAATGCGGCCGTGGAACGCGTTCTAAACGTCGCCCGACTCGGCAAACGCCGCGCCGAAATGATCTCGCGCAATCACAAAGTGGAAGCCAACAAGCGCGTCGAAAAAGAAGAGATCGCCGGATGGTTCCGCATCTGGCTGGAAACGCCGGACGCTTTCTTCGACTGGCTGGAAGTTCGCAAGCAAGCTCCGGACTTCAAGGAAAAGTTCCCACGGTTGGAGACAGAAGAATGAACGCCCCGGGAACTGTCGCACCCGGGAGCGCGCTGGAACTTCCGCCCTTTTCCCTCGATGTGCAGGCGATGGATCTTGGCGGCAACGTAAAAGCGGTAGGCCTCGAACTGGTCGAAACCGAGAATCGTGAGCCCGTTCGCGGCAAGGACGCTGCACAGATTTGGTCGCCAATCTTCCCTGCCCTGGCAGGAAACGAATCGTACGCGGTGGATTTTTTCAGCCACATCGACCGAGTGCGCGAGTTTTGCAAGATGCGCGATATTGCCTTGCGCGAAGCGGCGGAGCGTTGCGTCGTTTTGCCGCAACCAAATCAAGAGCAGTTGCGTCAGTTATTCGAGCGCTTCGAAGGCGAGACCTTCGGTTTTAGAGCCGGCATCGCCGCGCAATCGGCCGATGCCGCTCTCGAAGGCGACCTTTCAAAACGTGGCCTGGACGCCTACCAATCTGCTTATGCCCGCTACGCGTTTTGCGCCATTTGCGAGCCTGAGGACGGATGGGTAACGCTTTTGAGCGAATCGCTATGGGCCAGCGAAGTCATCCGCAGGGTGCGGCCGGCTGTCCAGCCATTTGACATTTACATCGCGCGGCCCAACTAAATGCCAACCAGGCTGCGACCTGTGCTGTTTAACCGGCATCGAAGTGGTTGTTAGATTGCTTTATTTGTAGGCGTGAGGACGGAACTCATTGATGCGACGTGTGAAAACATGCCTGCTCCTGGCGACACTGGCAGCTATTTCCTGCGGCTGCCACGGGACGGCCATCTCGGGCCACAGGGATTTCCCGCCCGCGCAGAGGCCCGTGGCTAAGGATGCCACGCGCGAGGAGCTGCTCGAGACCTACAATGCGATGGCGCGGAATACCAAAACGCTGAACGCCACCGTGGAGCTCAAGCCCACTGCGGGATCGAAATATAGCGGCGTCATCGACGAATACCACGAAGTGAAGGCCTTCCTCCTCGCGGCGCGCCCCGCGGAGATTCGTGTGATCGGGCAGGCCCCGGTGGTCGGAACCACGGTATTTGATATGGCCAGCGACGGCGACACCTTTCAAGTATCCATTCCTTCGAAGAAGAAATTCCTCGTCGGATCGGTTGCCGCCGAGCGCACTAGCAGTAAGCCCATCGAAAATTTGCGCCCGCAGCACCTGCTCGATGCGCTCCTCTGGCCGGAAATCCGCAAGGAAGAATCTGTGACCCTCCGCGAGTTCAACGATGAAAACGCCAGGTATTATGTCCTGACGGTCCTGCGCGGCGGCTATCAAGTGGAAGTTCTGAGGGAAATCTGGTTTGAACGATCCGATTTGCAAGTCAAGCGCATGCAGACTTTCGGGCCCAAAGGTCTTCTGCTGTCAGATGTTCGCCTGGCAGACTGGCAACCCTCTGACGTTGTGCTTGCACAAAATGGTTCAGCCGCGCCTTCCAGTGTCGCGCCCTCGTTTCCGCGACAGATTCGAATTGAGCGACCTCACGATGATTACAAGCTCGATTTGCAGGTCGCGAAGGTGAGCTTGAACGACGTGATTCCCTCCGAGCGCTTCAAACTCGAGCGACCAGCAGGTTCGGAAATGGTGCCCGTAGGCGAAACTCCGGAGAAGAAACAGCCATGATGAGTGAGTTGATCGCTCGCAATTTACTGCACCGCCCGCTGCGCACCCTGATTGGCGCCATAGGAATCGCCGTGGAGGTCGCCCTAGTTGTCCTGATCGTAGGACTCACTAGCGGCCTTCTGACCGAAACGGCCAAGCGCATTGAAGGCGTCGGCGCCGATATCATGCTCCAGGCGCCTAACGCATCTTACTTATGGGCTCTTGGCAGTGCCCCTATGCCCATCAAGATTGGCGAAAAGCTTGCCGAGTTAAAGTACGTTCAGTCCGTGGCTCCCGCGCTCACCTCGTTCAATACCTCAGGAGTTGAGGTTGTCTTGGGGATTGATCGAGAAAGCTTCCAAGCCGTCTCTGGCGGATTTGTATTCCTTCAGGGACACGACTTGGAAGGTCCGGACGACATTCTTGTGGACGATATTGCGGCGAAAGTGAAAAAGGTAAAGCAGGGAGAGACCTTTCGTATCTTCGAGCACGACTGGCATGTTGCAGGGATTGTTGAGCACGGCAAGGGTTCGCGGCTCTTTGTCGCTCGGACGACGCTCCAGGAATTGGTGGGCGCGCGGGATAAGGCCACCATTTTCTTTGTGAAGTGCACGCGCCCCGAGCATACCGAGGACGTCATGGAAAATATGCGCCACCTCCTGCCGAATTATACCGTCCGGCCACTGAAAGCCTACCTATCCCTTATGACCTCAACGAATATCCCAGGCTTGGAGTCCTTCATCAACGCCATGATTTTTCTGGCCGTCATCATCGGCCTGCTGGTCATTTTTCTTACCATGTACACAACGGTGATCGAGCGCACCAGGGACATTGGCGTACTGAAATCCCTTGGCGCTAACCAATGGTTTGTCGTCCGGGCGCTATTATCCGAATCCGTGGCGCTCTGCGTGCTCGGAATTGGAGCCGGCGTTGGATTGAGCTATGTGGTGCGGGCCGGATTTATTTGGAAGTTTCCGAGCCTAACTATCCTCATCACTTCCGGATGGATTCTACGTGCGGCTGGCATTGCGCTTCTAGGCGCACTGTTCGGCACAAGCTACCCCGCATGGCTGGCGAGCCGCAAAGATCCAGTGGAGGCGTTGTCTTACGACTAGGGTTCAAGAATCAGACGCGAAACGCTCCACGAGTGCAGCGGAAATGATTAAACTGATGAAAGGGCCGCGAAGCAGGCGGGATGGCTAGGCACGAATGGGAATCGCAGCTACAATACCTGAACCCTCCGAAGGGCTGATTTTCCAGGAAAAAAAGAGCTTGGAGCCGATACTCAGAACCGAAAATTTGTGGAAGCTCTACCGTGCTGGTAAAGTTGACGTCCCGGCTTTGCGTGGCGTGAATTTCGAGGTCCAGCCTGGAGAATCAGTCGCGGTTATGGGCCCATCGGGTTGCGGCAAATCTTCCCTGCTCTACGTGATAGGTGGGTTGGCACAAGCATCCCGCGGCAAAGTGCTCGTCGACGGAAACGACCTCTCCGAACTGAGCGACGCCGCACGCACCAAGTTGCGCCGCAGCAAGATCGGCTTCGTCTTTCAACGTTTCAATCTGCTCCCTACGCTGACCGCCAAAGGCAATATTGCTATCGCTCAGTTTATTCACGGCGATGGCTTCGACCCGCATCGCTTCGACGTCGTCACTCAGTTGCTCGGCCTCGCGGGACGCCTTCACCACAAGCCTTCCGAGCTCTCCGGCGGCGAGCAGCAGCGCGTTGCCATAGCGCGCGCGATCATCAATGAACCGAAAATCCTTCTTGCCGATGAGCCCACGGGCAATCTCGATTCCAAAAATTCCGAAATCGTTCTCCAAATGCTCCGGCAACTGAATAAGAATTTGGGGCAGACTATCGTCATGATCACCCACAACCCGGAAGCCACCACGTATTTCGACCGCGTAGTTCACATGCGCGATGGCGTCATCGTTGATGGCGTGCCTGCGGACTAAGATGGCGAGCCTTGGCCAAATTCTTAGCCGGACGTTCTTTTGGTCCTACGAGCGCGGTATGTGGCAGTATGACCTGGCGGTTATTCTGATACTCGTCTTCGTCCTTCTCACACCTCGAGGCTGGTTCCGCGACAAACCGCAAAGCGGTGCGCCGGTCACTCCGGGCCAGGTCCAACTGATTTCGCAAGAAGGAAATCATCTGAAGTATCGCGTCGATGCTCGCATCCTGGCTCCCCCGACCAAGCTCGCCCTTCAGAACGACCTGCACACCGCTTTACAAGAAGCGCTGCCCGAACTGCGCAAAGGGAATTTCTCCATCTCCAATATCGAGCCGCTACGCGATGAACAGGGAACGGTGATTGCCTATCAGGTTGAAGTCCACCATTAGCCGCGACTTTCATCAGGCGGCGGTGTTTTCTCTTGAGTAACATCCAGGCTGGTTCGCGCATCTCTTTGTATATGTTAGGATTCCGAAGGCTTACACGCGCCGCATCTTCGCCGGATTGGGGTCACGTTTGAGACGTAGACTATTGGTGATTTTAGGGATGGCAGGTCTTTGTTGCGCCGCCGTTTGGCGTCAACTACCAACCGCACACGCCGCCCAAACTTGGACCCTTGACGGTGTTGTCGCCATGTTGGATCACTCGGCGCAGGATTTTCATACCCTCACGGCCGATATCGAGCACGTCAAATACACTGCGGTTGTGAAAGACACCTCGACCGAAACGGGCCAGATTTTCGTGCGCCGCGACGACAAAATGCGCATTGACTTTGTGAAGCCCGATCCGCGGACCATCCTCCGCACCGGCGATTCGATCTTCGTTTTCACACCCAAGATCAATCGCGTCGAGGAATACAACATTGGGAAGCACCGTTCCTTTGCTGATCAATATCTGGCCCTGGGGTTCGGAACGAAAGGCGACACGCTCAAGAAGAATTACGTGCTGACACTTATCGGCGAAGAAGAATTCGACAACCGTAAGACCATCGTCTTGGAGTTGACACCCAAGTCCGACCAGGCACGTAGCCAGATCTCCAGAATTCGCATGTGGATTGACGAAGCATCCTGGCTGCCTGTGCAGCAGAAATTCTTTGAGACAGGCTCCGACGATTACTTCATGTCCCATTACACCCACGTAATGAAAAACCTCAAGATCGGCGACAGCAAGTTCAAACCCGATTGGCCCAAGGGTGTAAGAGTCGAGAAGCCCCGAGGATAATTTCTAAACTCCGGCAGCTGCCTGATTCTCTCATCTTCGCCAGACTGTAAAAACGTTCGAGCACCAATCCGGCCCGCTATGGAGTGCGGCGGCTCGACGCCGCTTTTCTTCCATCCTGAGAGTGAAACACATCTGCAGACCGTCCGCCGGTAGAAAGAAACTCAGGTTAATTGCCGGCCGCACGTTCCTGAGCCAATAGTCGTTCCTTGCGCGAGAGCCCCCAACGGTAGCCAGCCAGCGTTCCGTCCTCACGAATCACCCGATGGCATGGCACCACGATAGACACTGGGTTTGTCGCGCAAGCTCTGGCCACCGCCCGCACCGCCTTGGGCTGCCCGAGCGAACGCGCGACTTGCGAGTACGTACTCGTCCGCCCCCGCGGAATCCGCTGCAATTCCTGCCAAACGCGCCGCTGAAATGCCGTTGCCTGGAGGTCCAGCGGCAGTTCCATGCGAGGCTCTTTGCCTTCCGTGCGTTGCACGATTTCCCGCACCCAGCGCTGAAACGAATCCGCCGCCGGCGCAATCTCTGCGCGCGGATATTCCTGCCGCAGTTCGGCGACCAGCGCATTCTCCGCATCGCCGAGGTAGACCGCCGAAACCCCGCGATCCGTGGCTGCAACTAGAACCTTCCCCAGTGGCGATTTCGCAATGCTGTATCCGATCTTCATACCCTTTCCCCCTTTTTGATAAGTCGCCGGCGTCATCCCCAGTTGCGCGTTGCTGCGTTCATACACACGGCTGGATGAGCCATATCCCGTTTCGTACAACGCGTTGACAATCGTTTTGCCCGCCCGGAGCATCGCCTTGAACTTCTTGATGCGCAGTGTTTCCGCAAGTTCGCGCGGCTTCAGTCCTGTCACTTGCAGAAACGCGCGACGTAGCGTCGCCTGCGTGGTTCCGAGCTTCTGAGCCAAAGCTCCCAAACGAACGCTTTCTTCATTCGATTCCGCAAGATAGCCGACGGCCCGCTGCACCAGTGCCACCGGAGCCGCAATTTCATTCGGTCGACAACGCAAGCAAGCCCGATAGCCTTGTCTCTCCGCTTCTTCCCGCGTGCGGAAAAACGTGACGTTCCGCCGTAGCGGCCTTCGCGCCGGACACGATGGCCGGCAATAGATATGTGTCGAGCGTACGGCCAACACGAAACTACCATCAGCCCGGGAATCCCGTGCCAGTGTAGCCCGCCAGTACCGCGCCGCCGCGTGCGCTGAGATGTCTTGCACGAATTTGTTTTGTGTGTCTCTCATGTTCCCAAGCTAAAAGTAGCGCAAGCCGAGAACCAAATCTATCCGCAAAGAAACAGCAAATCAGTTTAGGCAAGTCGAAGGTAGGCCGAATTTTGGCCTCGCTGCGACTTCACTGGCTCCTTATAGGGATGCGCCACCACTCTGCCAGGAACACCCGGCAAAGGCACGAACGCAGAACGGGTGAATCGACGAAACGATTTAGGCTTCGCCCGGGGCAGGAACGGGTGCCGTCACTGGCGCCGGCGCGCGATGAGGCGCGGTGATCACCAGAATGACCGCCATTAGGATGACCGCGGCAGCAAGGATGGTCCGCAAAGTAATGGTCTCGCTCGCAATAAGCCATCCAAGGAACAACGCCACGACGGGATTCACAAACGCATATGTCGCTACGCGTGCCGCCGTGCTCTTCTGCAGGATGTAAATGTACGCGCTGAACCCGATGCCCGACCCAAACACAATGAGGTAGCCAAGCGCCAGCCACGACCGCGGCAAAATCGCCCAAAAATGAAGTTCGTGGAATTCTCCGGCAAGCAGCCCCGCGATCAGGAGAATCACTCCTCCCGCAAAGCTCTGCATCGCCACGCCGAGCATCGGCGAACTGGGCATTTCTCCGTGCTTTGAATAAAGCGATCCACACGCCCATGCCAGTGAAGCGATGACCAGCACTGCCGCACCCAAGGGGTTCACGCGCTCCGAACCTCCCAGGTCCCGTGGCCCAACCAACAGCGCAAGCCCCGCGAATCCCATCAGTAACCCCATCACGACCCGCGGCACGGGCCTCACCCCGCCGGGTCTCAGCCAGTCCACAATCACCAGCCAGAGCGACACCGTGGCCACCAGCAGCGCCGTAACGCCAGACGGCACAGTCTGTTCCGCCCAACTGACCCCGCCATTACCTACACACAGCAGCAGAGCCCCAGCGACAATGGCAGTCCGCCAGTTCGCGACCGTAGGTTTGATTCCCGTCTTCGCTCTTAGGACGGGGTACAGGAATAGGCCAACCGTAATGTGCCGGAGCCCTGCCAGGATAAGCGGCGGAAATGATTCGATCCCAATGCGAATCGCCAGGTAGGTCGACCCCCAGACTACGTAAACAGCCGCAAACGCCACGAGAACCAATGTCGTGGTTCGCGCGAGGTGTGGGGGCACCGATACGGAACTTCCCGAGGCGTTCCGAGTGTCAAGCTCCGGCGTGGACATTTTCTTTTTTCTGACCTGCCTTCTAATCAATAGCGGCGAATCCGCTAGCTGTCGAGCACCATATTGGTAGAGCCTCTGCGTCAGTAATCCACAGAATATTGTGGGTCGGTTCCGGTACTATTACTAAGTGTTTGAGGTTAAGACACTTCCTCCGTTTTCCACAGATTGACGCGAACACCCGACAAATGACATCTTAGCGCTCCACGCTGCGTTACGGGGACGCGGCAAATCCAGAAAGTCTGTTTGCTAGTAAATCTTGTTGGGCCATTGCCAGCGACCGGAAGTGCCGTCTCTGAGGGCGACATGAGCGCGACGAAACGCATAACTCCACTCGAATCTTGGCCAGCCAAACCAGTCGTCGAACTTCGCCAACCGATGCCGGGTCCTTTGGCGGTGCCCGATCTACCGCGCGTTCCTGCCCTTCGCGTTTCTCCTTTGCTCGGTCCAACGCAACCTCGTCGCTTTGTCCGCGTGCCCACACATGCCGTTGGCGTACATCCCGAACACAGGGAATATCCCCGGGCGGCTTTGAACCTCCCGTTGCGCCTTCGCGGTTCCGGCGGAGTCCCGGAAGAATCTCCGGTGACCCTCGTCACTCGTGACATCAGTTCCACCGGCGTCTACTTTCTCTGCCCTCGGCAATTGGCAGTCGGCACTTCCATCGAACTTGAAATCGTCCTGGTCAGCAAACCTCTCGGCCTTGGTAACGTGGTTATGGCCACCATGGCGCATGTCTGTCGCATCGAGCCCACAGCTATGCCCGGCTGGCATGGCATCGCCGCGGCGTTTGATGATGTCCAGTTTGATCGCGACGACCGCATCCCGTCTCGCTTTCTAAAGCCATAGTCGCTGTTCTGATTCTCTCTTGAACTCACTGTCCCACCTTTTCATCCCATCTCTTTTAGATCTATCCGAATTCGATACGCGCTAGGGTTCTGCTACCCTGTGGAAGCATGCCCCTGAAGCGCAATCAAAACATTGAAGGCGTTCTCTTCGACTGGGATGGCACGCTCATCGATTCCTACCACGCGGACACTTCCGCGTATCTGGCCATGTTCAAGGAAATGGGCATCGGTTGGGGAATCGATGAACTGGAGAAGCACTACTCACCAAATTGGTATGAGGTTTATCGCGCCGCGAGACTGCCACGGACTCACTGGGAAGCTGCGGACCGCGCTTGGCGCAGCCACTATGCAAAGCACCGGCCGAAGCTAATTGTCGGCGTCCGCGGGATCCTGGCAAAAGTAGCAAGCGCTCATAGGCTGGGCCTCGTCACCAGCGGCGACCGCGACCGCGTCACATGTCAATTGCGCGAGTTTCGCTTAACAACGCTCTTCGCCGCACGGGTTTGCAGCGGAGATACTCTGCGCAAGAAGCCGCATCCCGAGCCTCTTCGCCTAGCTTTGCGCAAAATGAATCTGGATCCCTCTGCCTGCGTTTATGTCGGCGATTCTCCGCAAGATGTGGAAATGGCCCGCCGCGCTGGCGTCCGCGCCATAGGCGTTCTCGGCCCTTTCCCTACCGAGAAACGATTGCGCGCCGCGAAACCGGAAATCGTGTTGGACTCACTGGAAGAATTGCCGAACGCCCTGAACAAGCTGCTCCGCTGATGTCTCGGCGCTCTCGTGGGGGCCGCGCCCCCTAAACCGTCCGCCAGCAAGAATTGTCATTCTGAGGTCATCCGACAAGGATGACCGAAGAATCTCAAATTTCAACCCTTCAACCCGATTAGCCCTCGGACGCTATTTAAGCGACTTGATCAGGGTTTGGGTGAAGCAGCAGAAGTTGCCGGGGACGACGCGGCCGCTGATGGCGCGCCGGAAGTGGCCTTGAAGTCCGTCCACTTAATCACGACTCGAACGGGAATCTCGTCTCCTCCCTTCAAATTCAGCGTCGCATCCGACCGCGAATAGTTCGGAAACCAGTATTTTCCGTCCACATTTTCGCGATAGGTTTCAAACAAGCTGAAGGGCAGATCCTTCACCGCTAGGACCGTTCCCTGATCGTTCACCCACTTCCCATATGTCTTCACCACCTCCAGGTATTTTGCATCCACCCACACAACCCCGTCGAAATAGGCCTTGGCGCGTTCGACCATTTTCGGTTTCACCTGAAAAAGGTAGCAATCAACCTCGTCCACTTGTTCCTTGCCCACGTATTTCAGGTCGTATTTCGCAAGCTGGCTCGAAGTCAGCGGAAATGCCGGGATGCGTTGCAGCCCTTCGAGATCCTCCGAGCGGAGAAACAGGCGTTGAAGAGTCGATTGAGGTTTTTCGACAACTTTTTCGAACATCTTGCCATCCACGTCCCGCGCCGGCTGCGTCACCAGCACAAATTCGCCGACAGGCTGCCCATCCTGCCCGAACTCCTGGATCCGGATTGTTTTCCGGTACGTGTATCGGGTGCGCGAGAGAATATATTCGTCTTCCTTCAAGGAAAACCGCTTGGTGATTTCAGCTTCGGGGAGGTCTGGCGGCGCTTCTGGTTCCGGCCCGGTTATAATGCGCGTGACGTGATGGTCCGGCGGCGGAGTAATCGGCCCCTGCTGGCCAGCCTGGGCCATCACCGGCGGTCCCTGAATGGCGCACACCGCCAGAAAAATAGCAATTCCCGCAATCAAGGTGAATTTGTTTTCGCGCCGAATCAGTCTCGCCTTGCTCATAGTGATTGGATGCCTGCACAGGGCACTAAGCCGCCTCGCCCCGCACGGCGGAACCTAGAGTCTAGCGCACTCCCTTCACGCAGCCCTAGCTATAGCCAGTCCAAACGACTGCAAGCCTTTTGCGCCAGTCACTAGTCACCAAAATCACCAGTCACCATTCCCTTCCCCTCCCTTTCCTCAACCTCCGAAATCGCGCTAAACTCTCTCGTACCTTTTTGACGATTCGTGAGCGACACTAAAATAGCCAAACGTTATTTCGTGTCCGGAATGGTTCAGGGCGTGGGCTTTCGTTATTTCACGCAGGCTGCCGCGGAAAAACTGCGCGTCAGCGGCTTCGTGCGAAACCTCCATGACGGTCGCGTGGAAGTGTTTGCCATGGGCGCACCACACCAGCACCAGGAGTTTCGCGCCATACTGGAGCGCGGCCCACGTTTTTCCAGTATTAGTGCAGTTCAGGAAGAGTCCGCCACGCCGGATCCGCAGTACGAAGGCGGATTCGTCATCAGTCCAACCGCTTGAAGGATGATTTGAGATGCTGCGCTTGAACGAACTAATCTAGCTGGCGAAAATGCCCGAAAATTGTCATCCCGAGCCTGCCTGCCGTAGGCAGGCGTAGGGAGGGATCTGCTTTTTTCGGAGGTACGGTAGACTCGCTTGCTAGTCGAGCACGGGGAATAGAACAGGAGCCTTTCGAATGAACGATTTGAAGAAGCTGATCCGCGAAGTGCCGGACTACCCGAAACCGGGCATTCTTTTCTACGACTTGACCACATTGCTGAAAGACAAGCAGGGTTTTCACACGTTGATCGATCGCCTCTGCGACCATTATACCGGTCACACCATCGACGTCGTTGCAGGCATCGAAGCCCGCGGCTTCATTTTTGCTCCCGCCCTGGCCTACCGCCTCAACGCCGGTTTCGTTCCTGTCAGAAAACCAAAGAAGCTCCCAGCCAAAACCGCCTGCATCTCTTACGCTCTGGAATACGGCACCGACTCCCTCGAAATCCACGAAGACGCCATCAAGCCCGGCCAGCGCGTAATCATTTGCGATGATCTGCTCGCCACAGGCGGCACCGCTGCCGCCACCGCCAAACTCATCCAGCAACTAGGCGGTACCGTCGAAGGCGGCGCCTTTGCCGTCGAGCTCACCTTTCTCAACGGCCGCAAAAAACTAAACGGCCTCGACGTCTTCTCCCTGATCCAATACGACAAGTAGATTCCTGCAAACTCGCTTGTAACTTTTCCTCTCCTGCGGTATCTGCTAACTGGAGAGGTGTCTATGGGTGAGCTTGTTCACACTGCCAGGATCCGCTTGGTTCAAAGGAAAAGACCGTTCCGGGATGCGCACATCGAAGGATTCCCGGAGCCCCTGCACTTTGGAATGCACGGCGGATACGCAAAGTACTACGGCGTGAAAGACGCTGCCCCGCTTCCGACTACCGTCGACCACGTCATCTCGGCGCTCGCCGGTTGACTGACCGGCACACTTGCCGGCGCGCTGGAAGCGCGTGGAATCCCTGCAGCAGACAATCTGGAAACGGAAGTCGAAGGCCGCATCGAAGGCGACGACAAATTCTTCCGTATCGCCGCTGTCAGTCTCCGCTACAAGTTGAAAATCCCGAAAGGTAAGCGGCCCGAAGCGGACCGCGCGCTCGCGTACCATGAAGACCACTGCCCTGTGCACGTAAGCATCAAGAAAGGCTTTGAAGTTTCCTGGTCGGCTGACGTCGAAGAAGTTTAGTTCACTGTTTGCGGCGGCGTTGCCGAATCGCTTCAAAGAGTACAACTCCGGCCGCAACGGAAACGTTAAGAGACTTCACCGGCCCTGTCGTCGGCAGCGCGACAACAAAATCGCACCGCTTGCGCGTTAACTCGTGCAGCCCTTGGCCTTCGCTGCCGAGCACGATTCCCACCGGCGATGTGTAGTCCACCTCGGTGTAATTCTTGTCCCCCTGCTCATCCAGTCCCACTAGCCAATAACCCGCCTCCTTCAACTCCTCCATCGTCCGCACCAGATTGGTCACTTTCGCCACCGGCAAATGCGCCAACGCTCCAGCGGAAGCTCGCGCCACGGTGTCGGTCAGCCCCGCCGCGCGCCGTTCCGGAATCACCACGCCATGCGCCCCCGCAGCCAACGCTGTTCGGATGATCGCCCCCAAATTGTGCGGGTCTTCCACACCATCGAGCAATACGATCAATCCTTTCTGCTCAACGCTCGCATTGGCATTCGCCAGAATGTCTTCCAGGTCTGCCGCCGCTCGCGCCGCCGCCAGCGCCACGACTCCCTGGTGATCTTTCGAATTGGCTAGCCGGTCAATCTGTCCGCGGTCTTCGAACCGCACCGGGACGCCCTGTTTGCGCGCAAGTTGCACAATTTCTTCCACACGCGTGTCCTGCCGCCCCTTCGCAATCGCAATGCGATCGATGGGCCGCCGCGCCTCCAGCGCCTCCTTCACCGCATGTATTCCCGTCAGTTTATCCATGAAGTAGTGAGTCTACCGTGTCGCTGCTTTCTTTGTAGGGGCGCAGCACTGCTGCGCCCTTCGCGCCACGAAGTTAGTCCAACGCCGAACAAAACTCCAGAATCCTCTCCCGCGCCGATTTCACCGGTACAGCGAACGAACTTCCCGCCGCCTCATCCAGCAACAGAATCACTCGATCAAGCTCGCCTTCACCCGCTCTCCCCGCCAGAGCTAGCCGAATCGGATGAAACAACTCCCGCCCGCGCAATTCCATCCCCTCTTTCAAAGCCGTAACAATCTCCTTAAATCTGTCCGATGTCAGCGCTGCCCCCTCCAGCAGCAGCAACGCCACTTGCCGAAGCACACCCCGTGCCGCGTACCGCGACATCACCACGTGGCTCTCCACGCGAGACAGTATTTCCCGCGCATCGTACTGAAAGACCAATCTAATCAGATCAGCCAGAGCGGCACGATCGGCCGCATGCCCCCCAAGCAACAAAGCCGCTCGTTCACACCATGCCCCCTGCTCAACCGTAGGCTCCGCAGCCAACCACCCGCGCTCCCGCAGAATGGCAGCTACATCGCCCGCCGTAAACGGATTCGTCGCCACAGGAGTACTTGAATGATCACTAGAAAGCATCAAGAGGCTTACAGCGTAGTGGCGCACCATGCTGCGCCACTACATGTGCAACTTCAAATTTCACCGAGACGTGATTGTCGCCACCACATGCGCCGCAATCGCTTCCCCACGCCCAATTGCGTCCACACCCTCATTAGTCTTTGCTTTGAGATGAATTTTCTCCGCGCTGACGCTCAGAGCCTTCGCCAGCGCCTCTCGCATCTTCGGAAAATGCGGCCCCAGCTTGGGCTTCTCCGTAATCACTACCGCATCGACATGCTCGATCGCGAACTGCTTCTCATCCAGCAGCTTCCTCGCATGTTCCAGAAAAATCATGCTGTTCGCGCCCTTCCACTTCGGATCTGTATCTGGAAAATGCGTCCCGATATCCCCGAGCCCCGCCGCCCCCAGCAGCGCATCGCAAAGGGCATGCGCCAATACATCCCCATCCGAATGTCCCACTGGCCCCTTATCGAACGGTAGCTCAATCCCGCCGACGATGAGCGGCCGTCCCTCTTCCAGTCGGTGCAAATCGTACCCAATCCCAGTTCGCGCGGTTGCCGCTCGCAATAAGAGCCTCTGCGTCGAATTGCCTCGCATTTGGCGCATTAAGAAGAGACAAAACCCAACCAAAAGAATCAGCGGCGCAGCATTTAACAAAATCAAAGTCCAGTCCCCAGTGCGAACTTCCTTGACCTCTACCGGAACGTTCTTTTCACGAAGTTGTTTCAAGAGGTCTGGAACCACTTCTTTCGGCACCGTCAATCGAAACTTTCGGCGCGTCGGGTGCGCAGATTCTCCATACACTTCGTAACTGTTTGGCGAGAGGTAGAGCGTGACGGCCGTAATATCGTCGGTGTCCAGCTTAGCCATGAAGTCGCTGTAGCTAATATCGTCTTGTCGCGATGAGGTTCCGTTTGTAGAAACCAGTTTCCACAGCATGGTCCCGAGAAATACGATGGAAATCCAAAACAGGATAGTCCGCGCCGTTGACGTGGAATTCATCCTCAAGCTTTCTGCCGCTCGCGTTCCACATAAAACCGCGCCAATTCCATATCCGCCGGCTTGGTAATCTTCATATTCCGCTCGGACCCGAGCACCACGTGCACATCGTGCCCCATGCGCTCGACCAGCCCCGCCTCGTCCGAAGCATTCACGCCATCGGCCTGCGCCCGCGCGAACGCTTCTTTCAGCAATTTCGTCGAGAATGCTTGCGGCGTCTGCGCCAGCACCACGCGTTCCCGCGGCACCGTCCCCGTAATCAGCGCCACATCCTCCGGCAAACTCGCCCGCTTCACTTCCTTCACCGTATCCATCGCCGGGATGCCCAAAATCGCCGCCTCGCACCGCCGCGCCTCTTCAATCACGCGCGCAATCTGCTCCGGCGTCACGAACGGCCGCACCGCGTCATGCACCAGCACAATCTCCGTCTCGTTCGCCACTTCGCGCAAAGCCGCCGCCACCGAATCCTGCCGCGAGTCGCCGCCCTTCACCACTCGCAGCGTCTGCTTGAATTTTTCTTTCTTAAGCCGTTCTTCGAGCCGGCCTACTTCATCCGCCCGCGTCGCCACAATAATGTCCGTAACCTGTGCGCAAGCCGCAATCCGCCGCAAGCTCAGGATCACGATTGGCGTCCCGTCCAGTTCCAGAAACTGCTTGGGCGTTTCCGCGCCCATGCGCGTTCCCATCCCGGCAGCGGGAATAATGGCAGCAATTCGGCTCATGTTTGGAGCGATTCCGCCCGGACGCGTCAAGGCAGCCCTTCGCAAACTTCAGAGTGTACCTCAACGAGCGGTATGAGGTGAAATGAGTAGTCGTCGGGTAGTGACGCAGTTTGCCCAAAATGAGTCACTACCGTCTGTCGGGTAGTGGGTCCCGGTTACGGGAACTTGTATTCTGCAGGAGTAAGTCGTTCTTCGTTTGCGTCGCTGTCAACACTGCTACCAATTGTAGGGACAACCGGCGGCGGTCCATCAAGAAACTTACGAATCAGCGCCACTGTGTAAGCCGGTTGTTCTTCCATCAGCCAATGTCCGGAACCTGCGACGACCTCTTCCTTCACGTTGATCGCTACGTGACGCATGATCACAGCCTGCAGTGCGCCGAAGGACTTTTCTCCACCCACCGCCATCACTGGCATAGTCAACTTCGTTTGTTCAAAAATCTTGTTGTCTTTCGCGTCCTGAGAGAAGGCGGCGAACTGCGCGAACCCGGCCCGCATTCCACCTGGTTGCGCGTAAGTGGCGGCAAAAAAATCTCTAGTGGCCTCGTCTGGTTTACTCGGATCGCCGGTAAAGTCGTTCCATATTCTGTCAAAGTAGATACGCTCCCGTCCTGCCACCAGGCTTTCCGCACCTGGTCCATGGAAGTTAAAGTGCCAAACCCCGGGATTTAGGAGAATCTCGTTCCACGGATCGATCCCCGGAATGCGCGCGTCCATAACAACCAGCCGCTCAACCTCATCGGGGTAGGTCGCGGCGTAAGCGTATGCCACCATGTTGCCTATGTCGTGAGCAACAACAAATGTCTTGTCAAATCCTAACGAGGTTACAACGGCACGAATATCCTTGGCCTGAGTCTTTTTATCGTAGCCGCCGACGGGCCTGAAGGAGCGCCCGATACCGCGGAGATCCGGCACCACTACCATATGGTCCTTCATAAGATCTGCGGCCAGGGGAGCCCACGAATCGCTATTTTCTGCGTACCCATGGATTAGCACCACCACGGGGCCGCCTCCTCCCCAACGGACAAAGATGTCGGCCCCTTCCGGGCTGTGTATCGTTTTTGCTTGAAAGCTAGATGGCAAGGAAGGCGGACTTTGGCCTGAGACTGTTGCCACAGCGAAAAGAGCTACGGCAATGAAACGTCGGATCATCGATACCTCCACGCTCACAATCCTAGCGGTTATCTGGCATCAGGTTCAGGAAAAATGGGACGTGTCTGTCGCTCCAGCGAGGCCTGTTCCGGAAGACGCGCGGGCGGCTCCACTCGGTTGGTGGCGTCGGATCGCGCGCCACTACCGACGTCTCCGCGGCCCGCCGCAGCCGCCTGCCGCAAGGGAGGCGCCGTTTGCTCCGTCCGTTCTTCCAGCCGCCCAAAAATCATCTTCCCTGCTGTGGTCTGATGCACCGACGTCACGATAATGTCCACACTCTTATTGATCAGCCGCCGCGCCCCATCCACCACCACCATCGTGCCGTCATCCAGATACGCCACACCCTGGTTCGGCTCCTTGCCTTCGCGCAAAATCAAAACGCGCATCGGCTCGCCGGGCAGCACAGCAGGCTTCAGCGCATGCGCGAGTTGGTTGACATTTAGCACCGCTAATCCCTGCACCGTGGCCACCTTGTTCAAATTGAAATCATTGGTGACAATCTTCGCTCCCGTGCGCCGCGCCAACTCCACCAGCTTGTGATCCACATCCCCGGCCTGAGGAAAATCCGTATCCAGAATCCTCACTTGCACCTGCGGCATTTTTTGAATCCGTTGCAGCACTTCCAGACCGCGCCGCCCCCGCTGCCGCTTCAACGCATCCGAAGAATCCGCCACCATTTGCAGCTCGTGCAGCACAAATTGCGGCACGCCCAGCACTCCCTCCATGAACTGCGCATCGCAAATATCCGCGATTCGCCCGTCAATCAACACGCTGGTGTCCAGCAGCTTCATGGATTCGGCCAACGCCGCTTTCTTCCCAAACAACCCGTCCAGGCCCTCCACCTTCATTTCCCCGCCGCGCCGCGACCCAAGCACCAGCCCGAGATAGCCAAACGAAAAAAGCGCGGCAAATTCGAGGAACGACTTGGTAGGTTCGGATTCGTCCGTGCGGGAAATTACCAGCGTCACCAGCAATGCCGCAAACACGCCGAGAACTGCTCCAAACGCTCCGCCAAGCAACCCGCTCAACACCATCTGCCGCAGCCGCAATTCCGCCAGTAGCACCACCAGCGCGATCAGCAATCCCACGCCAGTCGCCGCGAATCCCCGTAACCCAAACGGCCCCGACGTATAACTCACCGCTCCTGTGCACACCACCAGAAACACGCGCACCGCCCAGAAATCCCATCCACCGCGCGCGGCCCATCCACCCTGCGCGGAAATACCCTGACCTTCACGCTGCGCCGAAATTCGGGATTCCGGGGAAGGCAAACGAAGTTGCCCTTCTGGGATGATCCGGCTCATACGACCTCACAGTATCGAGCTTTCACTGCAAAATCAGTACAGCCAGCCCGCAAGAACGGAGGGGAAGGGACCGATGCGGGATGTGGAACGCCGCCTCGCGTTACCGCCGTTTTATATACTCTTTCAATAGTTTGGCGTCAAGCGGACGTCAATTCGGCAAGAGCGGAAAAGCTGGATGCAGCGGATAGAATTTTTCAATTATCGAACGTAGAGGCGTGGCACGCGCTGGCTCACGGCGCAAAGCAAATCCGAAGTAACCGTCCCGATGCTTCGCGCCACGCGATTCGCTGGCAGCATGTGCTTTCCGTCAGTTCCGTGGACGGTGGCCACATCGCCAATCACGGCATCCTCGATATCCGTAACATCAATCATCGTCACGTCCATCGAGATAATTCCCACGATCGGGGTGAGCTTCCCCCGCACCAGCACGTTGCCCCGATTTCCCAGCGACCGGTGGACCCCGTCTCCATACCCCGCCGCCAGCACGCCTATGCGCGAAGGCCGCTGCGCCACAAACGCAGAGTCATATCCCACTCCCGCGCCCGTGGGTACATCGCGCAAGCTGATAATCCTCGATCGCAGGCTCATCACCGGTCTCAGCGGCAGCCGTGCTTCCGCCTCCTCGCGTTTTTCGACCGGCTCATACCCGGGATGGTAGCCATAGAGAATCGCACCGGGCCGCACCATGTCTGCCCAGGTTTCCGGCCTCGACACGATCGCGGCGCTATTTGCCAGATGTACAATTCCCGGATCGATTCCCAGCGCGCGCAGACGCTCCAGCGCGGCATAAAAACGCTCTTCCTGTTCGCGAGTCTGCTGGCCAACCGCCGTGTCCGTGAAAACTCCCGAGGATGCAAAGTGCGAAAAGATGCCCGTCAACTCAATGTTCTTGCACTTCCCGAGTTGCCGCGCAAAACATTCCACGTCGCTCGAAGCAATCCCCAGCCGGTTCATTCCCGTGTCAATCTTTAGGTGAAACGGTACGCGCTTCTTGCCGCCAAGCTTCGCCGCCGCCCGGTCGAGCAGCGCCAGTTGCTCACAGCGGTGAATCACTGCTGTCAGGTCGTGCTTTACCAGCCGCGACTCTTCTCCGGGCACAAAGCTCGTGAGAATCAGGATCGGCTTTCGTACGCCGTTTTTGCGAACCGCAATCCCTTCATCCGTGCACGTGACGCCAAACCAGTCTGACCCGGCCTTTTCCAGCGCCTTCGCCACTTCGGGCCCGCCATGCCCATAGCCATTGCCTTTGACAATGGACAAGACTTTCCTCGGCGTCTTGCGCTTGTCCTGCGGCGGATTCACGTATTTGCGAATCGCCTCCAGGTTGAACGCCAGCGCGCCCAGCGAAACTTCCGCCCATACCGGGCGTCGCACTTCTTTGCCGAGACTCTTCTGTATGCTTGCCATGTGCCGTCAATGTAGCGGCGGGTTTACCCCGCCGTCGAAAACACCAGTTTACGCCATCGTCGCCACAGCCACCGGTCGCCAGCCACTTTGGCTGCCGCTAGAATGACAACACCCCGTTCTTGTAGGGGCCCGCTCTTCTCCCTTGCACTTGCGGGTGCCGCCTGCCGTTTACCCCGACCCGGTCGGGGAGGTGGGCCGCTCCTCTCTTATAGCAATCCAAAAGCCCATCTCAACCATCCACCACCCAAACGAACAATTGTCATGCTGAACGGAGCGAAGCATCTCAACCTGAGCGTCTTGGCTGCCTCATCGGAGGGCTCGTCTGGGTCACGAATACTTCCATCCACAGGAGTCTGCAAATCGCTCTTGACAAGTCCTTAATTTGTAGTATACCTAACGCTGTGTAAAACTACGTTTGGAGTGCGGCGGCTTGACGCCGCTTTTCTTTTGGGCAGCCACTTCAGCTCTTGCAAGTTCAAAACAACCAAACTCGCATCCTTTAAAATCAATCACTTACAAATTGCAAATTTCGCAAGCCCTTTGCTTTGATATTCATACAAATTGGGGGGGTAGGGGGTAGTGGCCCTCTTCGGGCAATTCAAACTATTGTCAAATCCTAAGCTCGCACACGCACAAAGTGTGGGCGAGCTGCCGCGCTTGTAGCCGACCTGCCGCAGGCTGCCTGCCGAGAGGAGGCCGGCAACAACTACATGTCATCCGGCGCAAATTGCGAGAACGCGTCCGGCGCGGCCTCTTCAAACCGCGTGAACCGGCTCCGAAACACGAATTTCACCATGTCCGTCGGACCATTCCTCTGCTTGGCGATCCGCAGCTCGGTTTCTTCCCTCTCTTCTGGCGTCGCCCCTTGCTTGAAGAAATGCGGCCGGTAAATAAACATCACCACGTCGGCATCCTGTTCGATGGCGCCCGATTCGCGCAAATCCGAAAGCTGCGGCCCACGTTCATCTCGCTCCGGCGCGCGCGTCAACTGGCTGAGCACCAGTACGGGAATCTGCAATTCCTTCGCTAGGCCTTTCAATCCTCGCGAGATGCTGGAGACTTCTTCCTGGCGGTTCCCAAAGCGTCCCCGCGCGGTAATGAGCTGGAGATAGTCCACCACCAGCATGGACAATCCCTTGTCGCGCTTCAGCCGCCGCGCCTTTGCACCGATCTCCAGCACGCTGATCGAGCCAGCATCATCGATCCACAAGGGCGCCGACGAGATGACGCCCAACGATTCCGTCATCCGCCGCCAGTCTTCCTTACTCAAATGGCCGGTGCGGAATTTGTGCGCATCAATCTGCGCCACCGACGCCACCAGGCGCTGCAGCAGCGATTCCTTGGACATTTCCAGGCTGAACATGGCCACCGGGTGCCCGCCGCGAATCGCGATATTTTCCATCAGGTTCAGCGCCAGCGCCGTTTTTCCCTGCGAAGGCCGCGCCGCCAGAATCAGCAACTCGGAAGGCTGCAATCCCGACGTAAGCTTATCGAGCTCCACGTAGCCCGTCGGAATTCCGGTAATGCTCTTCCCTTCCTTGAAGATTCTTTCCAGGCGCTCGAAATTGTCGCGAACGATGTCCTTGATCGGAAGCAACCCGACGCGCACTCGGTCTTCGGCCAAAGCAAAAATCGAAGACTCCGCCCCGTCCAGAATGGCGTCCGCGCCATCCTCACCCTCGAACGCGCGCTGCTGGATATTGTGCGTGGCGTGAATCAGGTTGCGCAGGATCGCCTTTTCCTTGACGATTCGCGCATAGTGCTCGATGTTGGAAACCTTCGGCATGCCATCCGCGAGCGACGCCAGGTACGGCGCGCCTCCGGAAGCTTCCAATTCGCCCTTGCGGTTCAACTCCTCGGTTAGCGTCACCAGGTCGATGGCCTGCTGGCTCTCCCCCAGCGCAATCATCTGCGTGAAAACGCGCCGGTGCTGGTCCAGAAAGAAATCTTCTGCCCGCAAATGCTCGATCGCCGGGTTCAGCGCGTGATTGTCCAGCAAAATCGCGCCAAGAACGGAGCGTTCCGCATCCAGGTTATTCGGTAAAGGTTTCTCGAGCGTGGTATCAACAGGCATGAGAGGTCCGTTTAATATTTCGCCTTTTCTTCGCCTTAGCTATTTTTGTAGCACAACCTCAGCTGGAGGGCAAGCACAGAAATTTTCTTTTCGCGTATCGCACCACAATCTTTCAAGCGATGCCGCATTGTGCGTTCAAGTTTTGCGCGCGTCAATCCAAGTGCCTGTGCATCGCTTCGGAAATCGTTGCAAAACTTTTTTTTACTGTTGACTCAGCAATTTTTTCGCTCGCTTGTTCCCGTTGCGCTGAAAAATGTGTCCGATCGCGCGGATAGTGCATCCAACTTGCGGCTGTAAATCCAGAGAAAACAAGCGGAGAGCCTCGATGGCCAAGATGAAAGTTGTGCAAGTACCGAAAGCAGGCGCGGATTTTGAAATCGTCGAGCGTGAAATTCCCAACCCTGGCGCAGGTCAAGTGCGTATTCGCGTGCAGGCTTGCGGCATCTGCCACAGCGACAGCGTCACAAAAGACGGCCTCTTTCCCGGCATTGCCTACCCGTGCGTTCCTGGCCATGAAGTAGCTGGCATCATCGACCAAACCGGCACCGGCGTCACAGTCTGGAAAAAAGGCCAGCGCGTCGGAGTGGGCTGGAATGCCGGACACGACGGAACTTGCGATTCTTGCCGTCGCGGCGATTTTGCGTTGTGCATCAACGGAAAAGTCAGCGGCGTTACCTACGATGGCGGTTACGCCGAATACATGATCGCTCCCGCCGAAGCTCTTGCACGCATCCCCGAATCGCTCAATCCCATCGATGCCGCCCCGCTCCTCTGCGCCGGAATCACAACATTTAATGCTCTGCGCAACAGTGGGGCACGCCCTGCGGATTTAGTCGCGGTATTAGGAATTGGGGGCCTCGGCCACTTGGGTCTGCAATTCGCCAATAAGTTCGGCTATCATGTCGCCGCGATCAGCCGGGGCAAAGAAAACGTCGAGCTGGCAAAAAAACTAGGCGCTCATATCTATATCGATAGTTCCGCCACAGATGCCGCTGCTGAGCTCACAAAACTGGGCGGTGCACGCGCCATCTTGGCCACGGTGCCAAGCTCCAAAGCAATGTCGTCCGTTATCGGGGGGTTGGGACCAAACGGAAAACTGCTGGTGGTGGGAGCGGACCTGGAAGGCATCGACGTGCCCGCGATAAAAATTCTTTTTGCCCGCAACAGCATTCAAGGCTGGAATTCAGGAAGTTCCATCGACTCGGAAGACACGCTGCGTTTCGCGGAGTATAGCGGTGTGCGTCCCATGATCGAAAAATTTCCATTGGAAAGAGCCGCCGAGGCTTATGCCCGCATGATGAGCGGCCACGCCCAATTCCGTGTCGTGCTTACTATGTAGTGCGCTTCTTCGTGCAAATTCACAAAAAAATGGAGACTCCCCAATGGCAAAAATGAAAGTCGTGCAGGTACCAAAACCGGGAGCGGATTTTGAAGTCGTCGAGCGTGAAATTCCGCAGCCGCCAGCAGGCCACGTGCGCATTCGCGTACAAGCTTGTGGCATCTGTCACAGCGACAGCCTCGTAAAAGAAGGATACTGGCCCGGCATTCAATATCCGCGCGTGCCTGGACACGAAGTAGCCGGCGTGATCGACGAAGTGGGTTCCGGCGTTACCGGGTGGAAAAAAGGCCAGCGCGTCGGCGTCGGCTGGCACGGCGGGCAGGACGGCACTTGCATCGCGTGCCGCCGCGGAGATTTTGGCAACTGCCGGAACGCAAAGATTTGTGGAATCAGCTTTGATGGCGGCTATCAAGAATACATGATCGCTCCCATGGAAGCGCTTGCGGCGATGCCGGAGAGCCTCGACCCCGTGGAAGCCGGGCCGCTCCTTTGCGCCGGAGTCACCACTTTCAACGCTCTGCGCCACAGCGGCGCATTGCCTTCCGACCTCGTTGCCGTTCAAGGAATCGGCGGCCTCGGGCATCTTGGAATTCAGTTTGCGAATAAATTTGGATACAGAGTCGCCGCCGTCGGCCGCGGTTCCCAGAAGGCCGCTCTTGCTAAAAAACTTGGCGCGCACGTCTACATCGACAGCAAAGCCGCCAATGCTGCGGAAGAACTCCAGAAACTCGGCGGCGCCCGCGTGATTCTAGCGACTGCCACGGATTCAAAATCCATGTCCGACCTCGTCGACGGTCTTGGCTTGAACGGAACGCTGCTGGTTGTCGGCGCGGGCCAGGGCCCGATTGAAGCTACGCCGCTTCAACTTATCGTGGGGCGAAGAAGAGTCCAGGGCTGGCCCGGCGGGATTCCCACCGATTCGGAAGACACCCTGCGCTTCGCCGAAATGGCCGGCGTGCGCCCCATGATCGAAAAATTTCCCCTGGAAAAAGCCGCCGAGGCCTACGCCCGCATGATGAGCGGCAAAGCCGAATTCCGCGTCGTCCTCACCATGTAACCGAACGATGAGTTCCCTATAGTCGGAGACAAGATGTTCTACAAATCTTCTGGCTGCAATCCGGCGTGCTTGGCGATACGCGCGAGCATCTTCGGCCCGATCTCTACGCCATCGTGGAATGCCTAAACGTAGTCGCCTCTATCCGGATGGTTCAAGATGAGGTGAGAACCTCTTTGCGATTTAACCGTGTAGCCGATTTTACGAGGGCCCGGAACACTCGTGCAGCCTTGGTGCTGGGCCAGCGGCTCACTTTCAAACCGCTTCAATGGAGACAGTAACAGTATCGGTGGGTTCTTTCTGGGTTTCGATTCGGTCGGCAAGGATGCGGAGGGCCAAAGCCTGTGCGGACGCTACGGCTTCATTTTCCGTGGCTCCGTATGCCAGCACCCCGGGGACTTCCACAATTTCGGCGATCCAGCGTCCGTCCGCTTCGCGCTCTGTTTCCACCTTGTACACAATGTGGGACATGATTGTTATTCTACCATGCCGCGGGGTCCAACCCCTCTGCAGTAGGGAAAGCGCGCCGAATTGGTCGGGACGCCCTGGAATCAACCGCCAAAGAATGCGAAAACTATGCTTCCTTCTCGACCGCCACTTTAATTTGGGCGGTGACGTCGCGGAACACTTTGATGGTCACGGGAAATTCGCCGATGGTCTTGAGCGGCTCAGCGAGTTGCGCCTGGCGCTTGTCGATTTTGAAGCCTTGTGCCGCCAGTCCTTCCGCGATATCGGCGGACGTAACTGAGCCGAACATCTGATCATTCTCGCCGGTCTTGCGGGTGAACTTCAGCGAAACGCCATTGAGTAACTCGGCCTGCTTCTGCGCGGCTTCCAGTTCCGTGGCGGTTTTCTTGGCCAGCGAAGTGCGAATGCGCTCGATGGCTTTCAAGTTGCCTGCAGTGGCCTCGACGGCCAGCTTCTGCGGCAAAAGAAAATTGCGCGCGTAGCCCGGCTTCACGGTGACAACGTCACCGCGGTGGCCCAGCTTTTCTACGTCTTCCTGAAGAATGATCTGCATTTTATCTCTCCCGCAAAAGTCTTAAGTTATAAGTTCTTAGTCCCAAGTCAAAGAAACTGAGCAATGAGGACGCCTTGTTTTTCTCGCTCTTCTTCTCAACTCATCGATCTCTTGATGCTCTACTTTTCAAGCACCAGAAACAGACTGCCTCAGGCCTAAAGGCCTGAGTTACAGCTCGAATGTCACTGTGGCCGTTTAAGAGCCTTTCTCATTCTTTGCTCCTAACAGCCAAAAACGAAAGACTAACGACTCAAGCTTTTGGCGCTTCGGCGGCCGGTGCCGCTGGTGCTGGCGGTGGTGTCGGATGCGCGGGCGCGGCATGAACCGGCGCTCCGGGCACGACGACGCGCGGTGCTTGGGTGCCCGCTGCGCTACCCGCAAACGGCAGCAGAGCGATGTTGCGCGCCCGCTTGATGGCCACCCCCAGCCAGCGCTGGTGACGAGCGCAAACGCCGGTCATCCGGCGAGGCAGAATCTTGCCGCGCTCCTGCACGAACTGCGAGAGGATGTCCGCGCGCTTGTAGTCGATGAAGTCCATCTTCTCGACGCAGAACTTGCAAACTTTCTTCTTGCGGAAATACTGGCGCTTGCCCCGTGGCCGTCCGCCTGGACCGCCAGGTCCGCCCGGACCACCGCCACCCGGTCCGCCTTCGCGCCGGGGGCCACCGTGCCCGCCGCCCGGTCCGTGGCCACCATGGCCACCGCCGCCTTCACGCCGCGGTGCTCCGCTAGGCGCTGATGCTTGTTTCGGATCCTCTGCCATACCTTCCACCCTTTCACTCATCGCCCCGATCGGATCGGGATCAATTTGCTTGTGAGTCCGGCCAAGCCGGAATCACTCCTTCTGAATTCAAAAAAACTCTGACGCACGCGGAACTAGCTCGCGGCCGCGGCCTGCTCCGGTGCTGGCGCCGCTGGAGCGGGAGCCGGCGTGCGGCGTGGACGCCGCGCGGCGCGCTTTTCGCGCTTCTGCGAAAGCTTCTTCTGGCGCTTCAAATCTTCGTCGAGGCGCACGGTCTGATACTTGATGACGTTGTCTTGAACGCGCAGGCGGCGCTCCAACTCGGCAATCAATTCGCCGTGCGTGGTACGGATCTCCTGGTGCACGTAAATCCCTTCGCGGTGCTTGGCAACGCGGTACGCCAGCTTGCGCGTGCCCCAGTGCTCGGTCTTCTCGATCTTGCCGCCCTTTTCCGCGACGGTATGCTCGATGACCGTGAGCACTTTTTTGATTTCGTCTTCCGGAGTCGCCGGCCGCACGATGAAAACCAAATCGTAATAACGCTCTTCCATGATGACCTCTTTTTCTTTGACGCCGCACGAGCCGGCGCCACTTCAAACTTTTCTCCGGGCACGTAGCCCGCTAAAATCTTTCTTACTTTTCTTGCGGCTCTTCCGGCTCCGCTGGTTTCCGCCGATTGTACTTCGTCATCGCCGCGTCGAGACCGTGCGTGAGAATCATCTCGACGGCGTCTCCAGCTTCGCCAATCATTTCCGCGGCGACTTCCAGCTCCGCCTTCTTCATCGGCCGCAAGACGTATTCTCTACGGCTGCTCAACGGATGATCCGGCCCGCAACCGAGCCGCAGCCTCGCAAATTCTTGCGTCCCGAGCGAACTGATCACCGACTTCGCGCCGTTGTGGCTACCCGCGCTGCCATCGGGATGAATCCGAATCGTGCCCATCGGCAGTTGGGCTTCATCCCACATCACCAGCAGGCCGCTGACATCCAGCTCGTACTTGCCCAGCAACTCGCGTACCGAGATGCCGCTGAGATTCATGTACGTCTGCGGTTTCGCCAGGAGCACTTCTTCTCCGGCGATTTTTCCGCGGCCCAAGAGCGCTTTGCCTTCGGGCCGCTCCACGCGAATCCCGCCACGATTCGCGAGTTCATCCACCGCCATGAAACCCAGGTTATGCGGCGTCCACTGATACTCCGGATCGGGATTCCCAAGTCCGACAATGAGCCGCATAGACCTTTTTCCAGCCGCGCACGATTGGAGCGAAGAGCGTTACTTCTTTTTCTCGCCCTTGTCGCCCTTGTCGCTCTTCTCCGCCTTGGGCTTGGCTTCTGCCTCGGCGCCTTCTTCGCCTTCCACTTCTTTCTTGCCCTTCTTGATGACTTCCGGTTCGGCTGGCGTTGCAGTTTCCGTCGCCACAACCTCCGCGGGCTTTTCTTCCTCGACCTTTAGAGTTACGACGTGGGCCAGAACGCGGTCCGGTTCGGTGAGCAACTTCATCTTGGCCTTGTCAATCGCCAAATCGCTGGCGCGCAATTGCGCGTTCAGCGCCAAGCCGCTGACGTCAGCGCGGAATTCCGTGGGAATGTCCGCGGGCAGACATTCGATTTCGACTTCGCGGGTAACGACTTCAAATACGCCGCCCTGGACCTTTACGCCCGAAGGTTCGCCGAATGTATGCACCGGAACCTTCACTTTCATGCGAACGTCCATGGCGACGCGCAGAAGATCCACGTGAAGCAAGTTGCCGGTAACGGGATCGACCAGCCAGTCCTTCAGGATCGCGGGTTCGTGCTTGCCGCCAAGGTCAACTTGAAAAAGTGTGTTGTGTCCGCTCTCGGAGCGGAGAATCGCGCCGACTTGCTTGGCGTTCACCGAAAGCGTGATCGCTTCGCCTTTGCCACCGTACAGCACGGCCGGCAATTTGCCGGACTGCCGGAGCCGCCGGGCCTCATTTTTGCCCCGCGTCTTCCGCGGCGCGCCTTCGACTACAATCTTGTCTGCCATGTCCTTCTTCCTTCCCTGAAACTAAGACTTTCAGAGGCGCAGCAAGCTGCGCCTCTACGAATCAATTGTAGGCTCAAATGAAGAGCTCGCTGATCGACGTCTCTTCATGAATCGAGCGAATACCACGCGCCAGCAAATCGGCTACGCTCAACACTTTAATCTTCCCCATTTTTTTTGCGGCTTCGGTTAGGGGAACAGAGTCCGTGGCCACAATCTCGGTGATCCTGGACTTCTCAATGCGCTCGATAGCCGGCCCAGAGAGCACCGCGTGCGTGCACGCCGCGTAAACCTGTGTGGCGCCTTCGCGAAGCAGCGCGTCCGCAGTCTTCACCAGCGTTCCCGCGGTATCGATAATGTCGTCCACAATCAGCGTACTGCGCCCGCGCACGTCGCCGATCAGGTTCATCACTTCGCTCACGTCCACATCCACACGGCGTTTGTCCACGATAGCCAGCGGCGCATCCAGTCTTTTCGCGAAAAACCTCGCGCGCTCGACGCCACCGGCATCGGGCGAAACCACTGTCAAGTTCGGCAAATTCAACTGCCGAAAATGTTCGACCAGGACCGGCGAACCATACAAGTGATCCACGGGCACGTCGAAATAGCCCTGAATCTGCGGTGCGTGCAGGTCCAATGTTAGCGCCCGGCTTGCGCCCGCGGTTTCCAGCAAATCCGCCACCAACTTGGCTGAGATCGGGACTCGCGGTTTGTCTTTGCGATCCTGCCGCGCGTAACAGTAGTACGGCAGCACCGCGGTAATGCGCCACGCCGACGCACGCTTGAACGCGTCAATCATCAGCAACAATTCCAAAAGGTGGCAGTCCACCGGAGCATGGCACGGCTGAACGACGAACACATCTGCTCCGCGAACGTTTTCCAATATCTGGAAATAAATTTCGCCGTCGCTAAAACGCCCGAGCAGCGCCTTGCCCAGCGGAACATCCAAGTGCTTGCAGATGCTTTCCGCCAAGACCGGATTCGCGGTCCCAGAGAAAATCTTAAATCGGTCGTCGTTCAAGACGCTGGCGCTCCGTGTGACCGCTCAGCAGCCACACCAACTTGCATCCAAGGGAACCGGGAAGATCATTAAAGCCAAAGATGACACGGAGAGACGCTGAGGCAGAATCCACGAGATGCGAGCAGACTAGTCTGCGATGCGCATCAAACGAGCATACCTCTCCCGCGAGAGCGTCTCGCAAGCGAAGGTCTGATCGTGCGGAAACCCAACAGCGGCTCGGCGCGCCATCGCTGGGCTCGGGAAAACTCCAAACACCGCCGAACCGCTACCCGCCAGCGAGGCTTCTGCAGCTCCTCGTTGGAGCAACTCGCGCTTGATTTTGGCAAGGCGAGGATGACGCCGGAAAACGGGTTCCTCGAAATCGTTCGAAAGGCCGCTTCCCTGCGCGCTCCAGCATAGAGTACAGAACTCAAAGAGTTTAGAGGTTATAGCGGACTTTGTCAATTCGAACGGCTTGGCCTTCAGCCAGCGATAGGCGTCGGGCGTCGGGACATGGATTTCTTGTGGAGAGACCACCAGGACGTGCTGCTTGGGAATGTCCGGCAAAGGATATATTTCATTGCCTTTGTTTACGCCCAGCGCGCGGCCACCGCGGAGAAAGAACGGAACGTCCGCGCCCAAGGACGAGGCAATTTCCAACAACCGTGCGGGGGCCAGTCTCTTCTTTGTGAGCTGCAGGTAGCCTAACAGAGCTGCTGCGGCATCGCTCGAGCCTCCGCCCAGGCCACGGCCAGCAGGAATCGTTTTCTTTAACTCGATTTCGACGCCAGTACGGATTTTTAACTCGCGGCGAAGAGCGTTGACCGCGCGATAGACTAGATTTTTCTCGGGCGGCTCGGCCGAGAGCGGCTGGTTCCCCTTGACGCTGAGCGCAATTGCCGGGAAGCGCGAGGAGCGCAAAGTCAGTTCGTCGTGCAACGAGATGGTCTGAAAAATAGTTCGCAATTCATGAAAGCCATCGGCGCGTTTGCCGAGTATATCCAGGCGGAGATTGATTTTTGCGAACGCGGGAATGCGAACTTCGGGCATGCGCTGGATCAGGGTTTCGCTTCGTTAGCAGAGGACTTCTGCGCCACGCGGTGCTTCGATTGGGAGGAGAGCTTCTTTTCGAGTTCGGCTACTTTGTCGGTTTCCATGTCGGCGGGCAAGGAGCGGCGCCATTCCGCCAAGGACTTTTCCCACTCGGCGGCAGCCAAATCGCCCCGGCCGGTTTTGGCGTAGAGGTCGCCGAGATGCGAATGAATTGTGGCGTCGTGGCGTTCGCGCTCGACGGCTTTGCGTAGAGTGATTTCGGAGGCGCTTAGCTTGTTTTCCTTGAAATAAATCCAGCCAAGGCTGTCGAGGTACGCTCCATTGTATGGATCTTCCTTCAACGCCTGCTGGACGAGAGTTTCCGCTTCATCCAGCCGAATGCCCAGGTCGCCCAGCATGTAACCGTAATAATTGAGTACCGGCGCGTTTTTCGGATTCACCGAAAGGACTTTCTTGAATTGCTCCTCGGCCTTGTCGAAAAACTTTTGCCGTTCGTAAATCGCACCGAGCAGAAACCAAACCATTTCGTTTTCGCGGGCCTGGCCAGGGAGAACTTCGGCAGCGTGGGCTGCTTCTTCAGCTTGCTGATAATGTCGGCCGCGCTCATAGACTTGGGCGATATTCAGGTAAGTTTCGCGGTCTCCTGCCTCGCCATGGAGTTGCGCTTTCAGGATTTTGACGGCTTCATCCGTTTGACCGCTTTCACCGAGCAGCAGGGCGTGGTTCGTTCGAATGGCTGGATCAGCCGGATATTTCGCCAGCGCTTCCTTGCCGGTCTGGAGCGCTTTCGGCAAATCTTTCGCGGCGCGGTAAGTGTCCATGATCATCATGCGCGCGCGGCGATCTTCTTCCTCACCGAGATGGCCCAATTCCTCGAAGGTGTAGATAGCGGCCTGATAATTCTGCGTATCGCGATAGAGTTGGCCGAGTTGCTGGTAGAGAATGGACAAGGACCTGCGCCGTGAAGAAACAGCCGGCGGTTGTCCCTTGATATCCGTCACCGCGTTGGACAAAACACGAATGGCGTCCTCGTAGCGTCCCTGGGCCTGGTACAACATGGCTTCGTTGTACATGACTTCCAGGCTGCCGGGGGCGTACTGGCGGGCTTTCACGAGATTCTGTTCGGCTTTATCGAGCTGGTGAAGTTCCCGGTAAATTTGTGCGATTCGGAGATAGACATCGGAATCGTCGGGCATCAAATCGGAAAGTTTTTCGTAGACCTTCAAGGCTTCGAGGTACTTTTCCTCGGCAAGCAAGGTCTGCCCGAGGCCGCGCTGGTGGCTGGGCTCGGAAGGATCGAGATCCGCAGCCTTTCGATAAGCATCTTCCGCTTTCGTCAGGTCATGGGCCTGGGTGTGGGCATCGCCCAGAAGATCCAGGAGGACCGGCGAGGAGGAATGTGAGGTGACGCCTTCCAGCAGAGTGACGGCTTCGGCGGACTTGCCCTCATCCATCAGCAACTGGGTCAACTGCTCGACGGCGGGTTCGTTTTCCGGATCGGCCTTCAGGATGGCTTTCAAGACCTGTTCGGCCTTGTCGTGCTCGTTTTTTAGGCGGTAGAGGCGCGCCAGCCAAAGGGCTGATTCGGTGTCCGAGGGATCGAGCCGGTTGATTTCGCGGAACTGCTCGATGGCCTTACCGACGGTTTCCGATTGGGCGTTGCCCGCGCTTACATCGCCAAGGCTCCTAAGATAAATTCGCCCGAGCAAACGGCGAGATTGCACGTTGTCGGGGTCACGCTTCAGGATTTCCTGGGCTTCGGTGACGGCGTCGTGAATCCGCTGGGCCTTCCAGTACATTTCGGCGAGGCGCTCGCCGATGACCTGAGACTTCGGGTCAATCGCATAGGCTTTCTTGTAGCACTCGATGGCTTTGGTGGCGTATTCGGCGCTGCTGGTGGCTTCGTACTGCTGCTCGTAGATGTGGCCCATCGTGAAGTTGTAATAGGCGTCCGCGCGCGGGGAGTCTTTGGAGGCGGGAGCGGTTTTCGGGTCGAGAAGCGGCTCTTGGGGGGCCTGCCCCCTGGCAGCTATAGCGGAACTGCCCGTCAAAACTAAGGCAAGACTGAATAGTCGAAGGTTCATCGTAGCCCCAGAAACGTAAATTATCCCATGCGGCCGAAACGCGGTCAAAAGCCAAATGCAAGACGTTTCTAGAGCTTGGGTGCCCCCTCCCATAGGATGCAGGATGGCTGCCAAAAGGTGGGATAAAAAGAGGAGGTTGGGCGACCGGCTGTGTTTCTAACGAAGGATACTGTAGGCAACGGCAATTTGAGCAGCCAAAGTGGCGTTGGCGACAAGGAGGCCGATGTTAGCCTTCAACGTTTTTCCGCCGCTCAATCTTGCCACTTCTTGCAGCAAGAACGGGGTCACGTTTTTTCCGCGCACTCCAGCGATCTCGGCAGCTCGGAGCGCGGCGGCGATGAATGCTTCGATTTCAGCGCGGGAGAGGGCGCTTTCCCTGGGGGCGGGATTGGCAAACACGACGCCCGTTTTCGCGCCTTCGCCAGTGCCGCGCCTACTGGATCCCCACTGAGCCCTCATTACCTTGGCCGCTTCATCGGGCGTCTTCACGCAATGAACGAGGGGCAAGCCGCTTTCTCTTGAATAAAATGCGGGAAACTCTTTCGTCGCGTAACCAACCACCGGCACGCCGAGAGTCTCAAGCACTTCGAGCGTCCGCGGCAGGTCGAGGATGGCCTTCGCGCCCGCACAAACCACGGCCACGGGGGTGCGCGCGAGTTCCGTCAGGTCCGCGGAAATATCCATAGAATTTTCGCCACCGCGATGGACGCCGCCTATTCCTCCCGTGGCGAAAACGCGTATTCCTGCCATGTCCGCGGCGATCATGGTTCCGGCGACCGTCGTTGCGCCCGGCCTGCCAGATGCAAGGACTGCGGCCAAATCGGCGCGGCTTACTTTCGCTACGCTTTCCGCTTCTGAAAGAAATGCAATCTGTTCCGGGGTGAGTCCAACAACAAGCCGGCCATTCAAGACACCGACGGTGGCCGGTGTCGCTCCCGCTTCTCGCACGGCAACTTCCATTGCGTGAGCGGTTTGCAGATTCAGCGGGCGCGGCAAGCCGTGCGCAATTACGGTGGACTCCAGCGCTACGACCGGTTGCCCTGCGGCAATCGCAGTGGCTACGTCTTCACGAACGGCGAGAAATTTCTCCAATCAGTTCCTCCCGGCAGGTAATGATAAGATGCCGCCGCCATGGGCCGCAAAAAAGATTCCGCATCGAGCCTTCTCGCCTTTGGCGATCTCAATATAGACATGATTGGCCGGGTGGATGCGTGGCCGAGCCCTGGCGGTGAATGTCTTTGCCCGCAACTGGAACTGCATTGCGGCGGCGTTGGGGCAAATTGTGCGCTGGCCATCGCTCCCTGGGGGATCAAGGTGCGATTACTGGGATGCGTGGGCCAGGACCGTTTTGGCGATGTTCTGATCGAAACACTGAGAAAAACCGGGGTGGAAATTGGCGGCGTGCAGCGAAGCGCTCGCTCGCTGACGGGTATTCTCTACATCAACGTCACACGCGACGGCCAACGCACGTTTTTCGGCAGCCGCGGGGCCAATCAGTTTATGGGACCGCCACATGTTTCTGCCAGCTGGCTCCTTGGACCTGCCGCTGCACATCTTGTGGGCTACAGCTTTCTCAATCCGGGACCTGAAAAGATGGCGCGGCTAATCTTGCGACAGTTTCATGCGCACGGCAAAATGGTTTCCCTCGACGTTGGAATGGAGCCGTGCAAGCGAATTCCAAAGAAAATTCTCAGTTTGTTGCCTCAGTTGGATCTTCTCTTTGTCAGCAGCGAAGAAGCCGCCATCCTCACAGGGAGGAGCAACCCGCGCGAGTCCTTTCTGCAATTCGAGAGAGCGGGCGCGAGAGAGATCGTCATAAAAATCGGAAAGCGCGGCTGCTTGATTTCGGAGGGAAGAATTCTGCGCGAGGTGCCTTCGTTCGCTGTCCGCGTAGTGGATTCCACGGGTGCGGGTGACGCGTTCACGGCGGCATTTCTGCAGGCTCGCTTGCGCGGTTGGTCTACGCGCGAGGCGGCCCTGGTTGCCAACGCTGCCGGAGCGGCCGCAGCGTCGCGTGTTGGGGCGGGAACGGTGCTGTCGGATGTTGCGGGGACGCTTAGACTGCTGCGCACGCAGCGGCTCAAAGGAAGTTGGGAGGAGACGCGATTGCAGATTTTGTCCCGCGTAAAGAAGGCGCGCGGTTTGTAACCGGACACCATGGTTGGGGCAGGAACTTCGGGCGAAAGGCCGTTGACCCGGTACATTCGCGCTACCTACAGACCATTACGTAATTCTTAGTGCAGGAAATGACGCATGCCCGTGAAGACCATGGCCAGGCCGAGGCGGTCGGCGGCGGCTATGACGTCGGGGTCTCGGACTGAGCCACCGGGCTGGATCACCGCGGTCGCGCCGGCTTTGGCGGCTTCTTCGACTCCATCGGGGAAGGGGAAGAACGCGTCGGATGCGACGACAGTGCCGGCCAACGAGGATTGCGCTTTCATTACGGCGAGTTTCACGGAATCGACGCGGCTCATCTGGCCGGCGCCAACGCCTAGGGTTGCGCCGTCTTTCGCGAAGACGATGGCGTTGGATTTCACGTGTTTAGCCACCTTCCAGGCGAAGCGCATGGTGTGCATTTCTTCGGCGGTGGTGATGCGCTTCGTTACGGTGCGTAGTTCCTCATCCTTGAGTTCTCCGAGATCGGGCTGTTGGACAAGCATGCCGCCGAGGACGCGCTTGAGTTGCAATTCGCGTTCCGGCTCCAGGCCGCCCGCGGGGAGTTCCAGCAGGCGCAAATTTTTCTTCGCGGCGAAGATTTCTTTGGCGCGGTCTGCGAAGGCGGGCGCGGCGATGCATTCCACAAACAGTTTAGCGACTTCTTCCGCGGTCGCTGCATCCACCGTGCGGTTGAACGCCAGGACACCTCCGAACGCTGAGACAGGATCGCAGGCCAGCGCTTTCAAGTAAGCATCCAGCAGCGATTTCTGTTCCGCCGTGCCGCAGGGGTTGTTGTGCTTGATGATGACGGCCGCGGGATCTTTGAATTCGGCGGCGAGGCTGCGTGCCGCTTCTAGGTCCACAAGATTGTTGTAGGAAAGTTCCTTGCCTTGGAGTTGTTTGGCCGCTGCTAAACCCTCCGGAGTGTGGCCGGCGGGAACATAAAGGGCCGCGGCTTGATGAGGATTCTCGCCGTAACGCAATTCCTGCTGACGCCGCAGAGCGAGATGGACGCGTTCAGGAAGCATTGGCCTAGCTTCCAGCGCGACATGTCCCGAGGAAGCAGAAAGCCGCTCCAATTCCGTGGTGATCAAGCCGTCGTATCGGGAAGTCGTGGCGAAGACTTTGCGCGCCAGCTCCAGGCGTGTGGCGAGGTTCGTTTCGCCAGCGCTTTCGATTTCAGTGGCGACGCGCATAAAATCCGCCGAGTCCACAACTACGGTCACACTTTCGAAATTTTTCGCCGCCGAACGCAGCATGGTCGGGCCGCCGATATCAATGTTTTCGATGAGCTCTTCGGCCGTCAATCCTAGTTTCGCGGCCGTCGCTTCAAACGGATACAGATTTACGACCACCAGATCGATTGGGGCTATGCCATGTTCGGCGGCTTGCTTCTGGTCTTCGGCGTGGCCGCGGCGAAAAAGGAGGCCGCCGTGGACTTTCGGGTGGAGGGTCTTCACGCGTCCACCGAGCATTTCGGGCCAGCCGGTGAAATCGGAAACGTCGCGGACGGCGATTCCCGATTCGCGCAAGAGCTTGGCAGTGCCGCCGGTGGAGAGGATTTCGATCTTCAGCGCGGCGAGCCGCCTGGCAAATTCCACGATTCCGGTTTTGTCAAACACACTGATGAGCGCGCGCTCCACGGCCATGTATTCCTCCGCAAAGAGAAAAGCAGAATAGTGTAAGCGGCGCGCGCGATTAGGGAAAGTAGCAACGCTGTGGGAATCTCTGGAATGAGGCTTACGATTTCACGAGGGCTTTGAGCTTTACCTGGCCTTCGACGACTTCCACGACATATTCGACATCGCGGCAATTCTTCTGCTTTTGCAGCTCTTTTGTTTTCTTCAGTACGAATTCGTTGAAGTTTGAGCGTGATAGCTTTCCCGTTTCTTCCCCGGCGGTCTGCTTGGCTTGCAGAAACGCCTGATACAGTTGATCGACCTTCTCGGTTTCGCGCTCCGGCTCGGAACAGGTCATGCGAAAAGCCTTGCCGTCTGCCGCAGCAGCGGCTGCGGCGCGCTCTGCCGCTTCTTTTTTGTGGCGCCCGGATTCGATTTCTTTGGCGGCGGCGCCAAAGTGGCGCTGGATTTTTCCTTCCTCTTTCTGAGCGACCTTTTTCCGGAAGATATCTTTGTACTTTGCGTAGGTCTGAGAAAGATTGTTGAAACGAAAACGCTGTGCAAATTTCAATTCGCCGCCGCGTTCGGCATAACGCTTGACCATCTGATCGATACGCCATTCGATTTCAGTTGGCGGACGCTTACGGCCGCCGCCGAAATACTGGTCGTATTCGATCTTGAGCTGACGGATATCCCGTTCGAGTGTGCCCAACTCTTCGTCAATCGTGGCCATGAGTGGAAGAACCTTCGACCCTCCATGCTAGGTGTATCGAGCAAAACCGTCAACCGGAGGAATGAGCGGCGATTCGAATCTAGCACCACGCGCGGTTCGCGGCTAAGCCGGTTCCTTTCCGAGACGTCACTGGCATTGCCCGCCGCAGCGCAGTGTGCTGAAATGTCCGCATGGAAATGCGCGGGAAAAGAGCGATTTCGGCGGAGCAGGCGGAATTGCTGCGGCAGATTCCGTCGGTGGATGAATTGCTCGCCCAGCCGCGCCTTGCGGCGCTATCGAAACGGGTGGACCGCAACCTAGTGGTGGAAGTTGCGCGGGCAGTGCTGGCGGATTTGCGCGGGCGGATCGCGGAAGAGGCGAATTGGACGGCGATCAGCCTCGACGGGGCGTCCGTGGGGGAACTCATTTCCGCGCAGGTGGAGAAGATTCTTTCGAGGTCGCTGCAGCCAGTGATCAATGCGACGGGAGTGATTCTACACACGAATCTGGGACGCGCGCCGCTGCCGGAAAGCGTGGTGGACGAGTTCCGGCGGAGCGCCACGCAGTACAGCAACCTTGAATACGATCTTGAGGCGGGTGCGCGTGGAAAGCGGGATGTGCACACTGGCGAATTGTTGACACGCTTGACGGGGGCGGAAGCGGCGATTGTAGTGAACAATTGCGCGGCCGCCGTTTTGGTGACGCTGGCGGCGCTGGCAGGCGGAGGGGAAGTAATCGTCTCGCGAGGGGAACTCATCGAGATCGGCGACGGGTTTCGGATCCCGGAGATCATGGAGCAGAGCGGAGCGATCCTGCGCGAAGTCGGTACCACGAACCGGACGCATCTTGCGGACTACGAAAACGCCATCAATGAAAAAACGCGAGTGCTGCTGCGTGTACATCCTTCCAATTTTAAGGTCACTGGCTTTACGGATAAGCCTTCCCTCGAGGAACTTGTGGCGCTGAGCCAGCGCAGCGGCCTGCCACTGGTGGAAGACCTGGGCTCAGGCTGCCTGGTTGATCTTTCCGAGCACGGCGTCAGCGAACCTACGGTGAAGCAGAGCGTGGAAGCGGGCCTTTCCGTGGTGATGTTCAGCGGGGACAAGCTTCTGGGGGGGCCTCAAGCAGGTATCATCGCCGGAAAGAAAGAAATCATCGCGCGCGTGCGGCGGTACCCGCTGTTTCGGGCGCTGCGGGTGGACAAACTCACTATCGCGGCTTTGGAAGCTACGCTCGGGGCCTATCTTCGCGCGGCATGGGACGAAATTCCAACAATGCGTATGATTCGTATGACGCCACAAGAGCTGAAGCGGCGGGCGGAAAACTTCATTCGCGAACTACGGCCCGAATTACCGCTTGATGAAGTGGAAATCGAAACGGCGGATGGCTCTTCCCTGGCGGGCGGCGGCTCGACTCCGTCGCAATCGCTTCCGACGAAGATCATTCGAATTGCGAGCGCGCGCTACTCTGCGACGAAACTAGAGCAGCGCCTGCGTCGCGCACCACGCGGTGTGTCCGTGATAGCACGAGTCGAGGATGAGCGCCTGATCCTCGACTTGCGGACGGTCTTCCCCGAACAAGAGCCGCTGTTGATAAAAACTCTGGCCGGCGCCCTCCATTAGTTGGTGCAAATTCCAGGATACCTTCCGGGCAAACGGTACGTCGAATAGGTCAACGCAGCCGCGTGTTGAAATGGCTTGAAACGGGGGCCCAACTCTCGCTGTGAAGGAATCGCCCAATGGAACGCCTCTTGCAGGACATCCGCTACGGAGTTCGCACGCTGGGAAAAAATCCCGGATTCACTGTCATTGCGGTCCTGACGCTGGCGCTGGGAATCGGCGCGAACACGGCGATTTTCAGTGTGGTGGAGAACTTGCTGTTGCGTCCCCTGCCGTATCCACAGCCCGAGCGTTTGGTCGAGATCGCGAACACTTATCTGCCACAGATTCCCAAGGCTGGTTTGTCTCCAGGTGATTATGCGGACTGGCGAAAGCAAAACGCGAGCTTTTCGGAAATGGGTACGTACGCGAAAATCCTGCAAGGGTTTAACCTAACCGGTGAAGGAGAGCCGCAACGCATCCAAGCGGCGTATGCCGACTCCGGGCTTTTCCCGATGCTCGGGGTTCACCCGGCCGCAGGACGATTGTTCTTGCCAGAAGAAGACCGAGCAGGGAGTGCGCCGGTGGTGATCCTTGGCCACCGATTGTGGCAAAGCAGTTTTGGCGGGGATCGGCAGGTGGTCGCGCGAAGCATTTCTCTCGACAACCAGCGATATACGGTTGTTGGCGTCCTGCCCGCTAGAGTACAGCTCTCGCGATCCGCCGATTTGTGGATGCCACTTGGCCAATTCAATGACGATTTGACGGAGCACGTCCATCATCAATTCGTAGCGGTTGCGCGCCTGAAGCCTGGCGCAAGCCTTGCGCAAGCGCGGGATGAGGTTGGAAGGCTAAACCAGCAGGAGGCGATCGCATTCCCGGACGCACATAAGAACTTTGGAGTCGTGGTGGAGCCGATTGAAGACGCCTCGGCGGCACAATTGCGCACGACTTTGCTGGTGTTGTTTGGAGCCGTGGGGCTGGTGCTGCTGATTGCTTGCGCGAATATTGTGAACCTGCTGCTGGTGCGGAATGCGGCGCGGGAACGAGAAGTAGCGGTGCGAACTGCGCTGGGTGCAAGCCCGTGGCGATTGATTCGACAGTTGCTCACGGAGAGTACCTTGCTTTCGCTGCTCGGAGGAACGCTAGGCCTGCTCTTCGCGTTTGGCGGGCTGAAGATGTTGCTGGCGTTCGTTCCGGCCGAGCTTTCCGTGTTGCAGGAAGCGGGTTTGAACGGCTGGGTGCTGGGATTTACGGTTGCGGTTTGCCTGACCACCGGGCTCGCGTGTGGATTGTTACCAGCCATGCGAATGCTGAAAAACAATCTGGCTGGCGTGCTCAAGCAAGGGAGCAAAGGCGCAAGCGCTTCGGGGCATCACCGCACACACAACGTGCTGGTCGTTTCGGAAATCGCGATGGCGCTGGTGCCGCTCATTGGAGCGGGATTGTTGCTGCGGAGTTTCCAACACTTGCTGGAAGTCGATCCCGGGTTCCGGCCAGACCACGTATTGGCGATGGAAATCCAGCAGCCCGGGATTTCTTTCGCTCAATTCAACAAGCTTTCGCAGGAGGAGCAGACGGACTACGGGCTGAAGCAAGCGCGTCGATTCGAGGAGATTGCCGCGCAGATCCGGACGCTGCCGGGCGTCAAGGAAGTCGGGGGGATCGACGATTTGCCGCTGGGGACGGAACTGCGCCAGGCGACCAGATTCATCATCGAGGGGCAGCCAATACCGGCCGGCGGCGCGCGGCCGATCGCGGAGTTTCGAACGGTGAGCCCCAGCTATTTTGCTTCGCTGGGGATTCCGTTGCGCGCGGGAAGGCTCTTCACGGAAGACGATTTCAAGCAGCAGAACACGACAATCATCAACGAGACCATGGCGCGACGATTCTGGCCGCGAGGCGATGCAGTCGGGAAACGCATCAATCTTTGTTCGCTGGACCCCAAACCTTGTTGGACGACGATTGTCGGAATCGCCGGGAACGTGCACCAGTATGGGCTCGACCACGAGCCAACGTACGACGTTTACTTTGTAGGAGGATGGACGCCGTTTTTCCTGGTGCGTACGGCTTCCGATCCGCTAACTATGGCCGCTGCTGTAACTGAGGTGGTGCATAGGCTCGATGCGAATTTGCCGGTAACTCATGTGATGACACTCGATCGGCTGATTTCAGATTCCGTTTCACCGCGGCGGTTCTCGTCGGTGCTGGTGGCTATCTTTGCGGGATTGGCGCTGCTGCTCGCGGCCATCGGGATATATGGAGTGATGAGCTACACGGTGAGCCGGCGAACACAAGAAATAGGAGTGCGGATGGCGCTAGGTGCGCAGTTGGCTTCCGTGCGGAGCATGATTCTGGGGCAGACACTCCGTTTGACCCTTGTGGGAGTGGGGATCGGGCTTGCAGGGGCTTTTATCGTGGCGCGATTCCTAGCGAGTCTGCTTTTCGGGGTTGGTATGTACGACCCGATGACGTTTCTGGGCGTGGCGACATTGTTGATCGCGGTGGCTATGGGAGCTTCCTACATTCCCGCGCGACGCGCGATGCGGGTCGATCCGATTGTGGCGTTGCGTTACGAATAAATCTCAGGCGCAAACAATTTTCAGGAAAAGGTAGTTCTTCTCGTGGTGTGCTCCGCCAACTACCCAGTAGGCGGTACAATGCCGTCGTGCTGTCGTTTCGAATTGAAAATCGAAAACTGAAAGCAACGTCGATTCCATTGCCAAAACTGCGGCGGGGATGGGCGCTGGTACGCGTGCGGCTGGTGGGAATTTGCAATACTGATGTGGAGCTGTTGCATGGTTATTACAATTTTCGGGGCGTTCCGGGACATGAATTCGTCGGGACGGTCGAAGAGTTGAGCGGCGTTTCGGTCGACGAGAAAGAGAAATGGCTAGGGCGGCGTGTCTGTGGGGAAATCAACATTTCTTGCAGGGCTCTGGGGCGGAGGCCCATCTGCGGCTTCTGTCGGCGCGGACTGAAGACGCATTGCGCGCATCGTACCGTGCTGGGCATCATCGGCCATCCGGGGGCTTATGCGGAGTATTTGACGCTGCCGATTGAAAACCTCCACGCGGTGCCGGATAGCATCAGTGATGAGCAGGCGGTGTTTGTCGAGCCGCTGGCGGCAGCTTGCGAAATACTCGAGCAGGTGGACGCCAGGAAGATTCGGGAAGCAGCGGTGCTGGGGGATGGGAAGCTGGCTCAACTGATTGCGCTGGTGCTGCGCACGGCGATTCCGCGGGTGGTGATGTACGGCAAGCATGAGAGGAAGCTGGCCCTCGCTCGCCGCGCCGGGGTCGCGATAAAGAAAGTGCGCGGGGACGCAAGCGATTTGAAGCGGGTTTTTGAACAATATCGGATGGTAGTTGAAGCCACGGGCTCCCTTACGGGACTGGCGTTCGCGATGCAAGTGACCGAGCCGCGAGGCACGCTGGTCGTGAAATCCACATTCCATGGCGCGGCGCCAGTCGAAACCTGGCCCATCGTGGTAAAAGAAATCACTGTCGTGGGGTCACGCTGCGGACCGTTTGGCAAAGCCATGGCTCTTCTTCGCTCCGGCAAGATCGATCCGACACGGCTCATTACGCGATCGTTTGCACTTGGCGATGCGCAAAAAGCCATCGCCTTCGCGCAGCAGCCTGCAGTAATGAAAGTTCTTCTAAAATCCTAAGAAAGTCTTCCGCGCAGTATTAAGATGTCTCGGATGAAGATGGAGTTCTTAGAAAGCGGCTCGCCCGACTGTCCTTTAATCCGGCTCTACGAATTCAAGCCGAGCGAAGCACAGTCTTTGCGCCGAATCGCCCTTCAATTGGCCAAAGGCCGGACCGCCTCAGTACGTCTCCACAAAGAGCACGGACTTCAAGCGATCAGTGGGTGCCAACTCACACTCAGTCGAGGAGGCGAGGATCGAGGTGTGAATGAAATCGGGCCCTTCGAGTTTGCCTGGGTCCTGACCCCGAGCGGCTGGCTAAGTGTTTCGGGATTGCTTCGGCCTTTCTCGAAAACGAGTCCAAGTGGCTATCAATGGCTGTGCGACGGCGGAAAGATCCGGATTTTAATTTCACACGATGGACGCTGGTAGTGGCCAGACCCTTACTCAGAGCCTGTTGATGCAGGAGGCGACGCACGCGGCGCCGAAACCGTTATCGATGTTGACCACGGTGACGTTGGAGGCGCAGGAATTCAGCATACCTAGAAGCGCGGCAACTCCACCGAAGCTAGCGCCGTAGCCGACACTAGTGGGCACAGCGATGACCGGCAGTGAGACAAGGCCGCCAACGACGCTGGGAAGCGCGCCTTCCATTCCAGCGACACAAATGATCACGCGGGCTTGCGTCAACTTTTCTCGGTGCTCGAGCAGGCGGTGAATGCCGGCGACGCCGACGTCGTAGAGATGCTCGGCGCGGTTACCCATCGTGCGCGCTGTGAGAAGGGCTTCTTCCGCGACGGGGATGTCGCTGGTACCTGCGGAGACTACCAGGATCGTTCCTTTGCCGGTGATTTCCGAGTTGCGTTCGATGGTGATGGCGCCGGACAATTCGTGAAATTTCGCGTGTCGGGCGTCTCTTCCGCCAGCGCGTTTGACTGCGGCAAAGACCTTCTTGTCGGCGCGAGTTATCAAAATGTTGTGGTGCGAGTCTTTCTTGCGCAACATGGCGCGCACAATTTCCGCCACTTGCTGCGGGGCTTTGCCTTTGCCGAGAATGACTTCGGCAAAACCCTGGCGAAGCGCGCGGTGATGATCGACCTTTGCGAAACCGAGATCTTCAAACGGCAGATGCTTCAGGCGTTCGATGGCGTTCTCAGGCGCGAGATCGCCAGATTTCACGGATTCCAGAATTTTCAGCAATTCAGATTGATTCATATGCTCCGGCCGCAGCGAATTCTATCATCCCTCTCGATTCGCGCCTTAGCTTGACTTGGCTGAACGCCACTGCGAGACTGATTCTACCCGCGCAAAAACATGGCCGACACACAAAAACTGATCGTCAACGTAGGTGTGACCGGGGCCAGCGGAGCAATTCTGGCGCAAAAGACGCTTGCATTGCTCGAAGAGGACCCGCGAGTCGCGCAGGTTCACCTGGTGGTAACGGAGGCCGGGCAGCGTCTTTTTGCGGAAGAGCTGGGCATGACTTCCGGCGATTTGAAGCAGCTCCCTAGCCGACTTCTAGGCCATCCGGCCGGGAAGATTGACATTTTGCCAAACAAAGATGTGGGCGCGTCCATCGCCTCGGGCAGCTATGCAGTGGATGGGATGGTGATCATTCCGTGTTCGATCGGAACGCTCGGCGCGATTGCCAACGGGATCAGCGATGATTTGGTTTCGCGCGCAGCTGATGTGATGCTGAAGGAAGGGCGGAAGCTGGTTCTTTGCGTGCGCGATACGCCATTTAGCCGCGTGCACCTCGAAAATATGCTGCGGGCGCAACAAGCGGGAGCAGTGATCATGCCCGTGGTCCCCGCGTTTTATCACCAGCCGAAGACGATCGATGACCTCGTTACGCAATACGTTTGCCGCGTCCTGGCGCAGATTGGGCTTTCGCAGGAAAAGATGTATCGCTGGATGGGCACCCTCGCGGCAAAAAAAGCGGAGGCGTGAGTCAGTCCGCACAACAATAATGGCAAGCCGAATCAAAACCGTGCTCGAGATGATCAAGTTTGAGCATTCCGTGTTTGCACTGCCTTTTGCGCTGACGGGCGCACTGCTTGCGGCGAGAGCGACGCGTCACGGATGGCCTTCGCTGCGTCAAATTCTGTGGATTGTGGTAGCGATGGTATCCGCCCGGTCCGCGGCGATGACCATAAACCGCATCGTGGATGTTCGGTACGACCGTGAAAATCCAAGGACGAAACAGCGCGCACTGGCCACCGGGGCGCTTTCGTTACGGTTTGCCTGGTTTTTCACGGGTGTCGCGGTGGCAGTGTTTTTCATCGCGGCGTGGCAATTGAATCCGCTGGCGCTGAAACTGGCGCCGCTGGCTATCGGTATTCTGTTTTTCTATTCCTTGACTAAGCGTTTCACGAACTGGTCGCATCTCTTTCTGGGATTTGCGCTGGGCATTTCGCCGGCTGCGGCCTGGATTGCTATCACCGGCGGACTCGACCAGCGCATGCTTATCCTGTGCGCGGCGGTTACGTTGTGGGTGGGTGGCTTTGATGTGCTCTACGCGTGCCAGGACATTGAGTACGATCGAAGCGCGGGACTGTTTTCCGTGCCCAAAAAATTCGGCGTCGCCAAGGCGCTGCTGATCGCACGAACGATGCACATCGGGGTAATCGCGCTGCTTGGATGGCTGGCGTTCAGTTTTGGATTGCCGTGGCCGGCGTGGGCAGGCATTGCGGTTGTTGCTTGCCTGCTGTCGTACGAACATTCTCTTGTCAAGGCAGACGATTTGAGCAAGCTGGACGCTGCGTTTTTCACCGTGAACGGCTATATTAGTTTGTTGTTCCTGCTGTTCTGGGGCGCTGCGGCCGCAGTTTGGCGCATTTGAAACTCTTGACGGATTCAAAATGAACGAACTGACGATTACCCACCAGCCGTTGAAACCGATATCGGAAAAAGTGCTAGCAGGCGAGCGCCTGACCGTCGATGAGGGCATCACTCTATACCGTTCGCCGGACTTGCTGGCGGTGGGCTGGCTGGCGAATCATGTGCGCGAGAAACGGCACGGGAACGTGACGTATTTTAACGTCAACCGGCACATTAATCCGACCAACATTTGTGTGGCTCATTGTAAGCTGTGTGCGTTTGGCCGCGATCCTAACGCTCCCGGGGCTTACAACTTTTCTTTGGAAGAGATATACGCTCGCGCCGAGCAGGGAGCGCGCGAGGGCGCGCTGGAATTCCACATTGTGGGCGGCCTGCACCCGGATTTGCCGTTTGAGTATTTCCTGGAGATGATTCGCGGGCTCAAGCAACGCTGCCCGGGCGTGCACCTCAAAGCATTCACGATGGTGGAGGTGGGCTACTTTGCGCGCATCGCGAAGCTGTCGACCAAAGAAACGCTGATCAAGTTGAAGGAAGCGGGCGTCGATTCACTTCCCGGAGGCGGAGCGGAGATTTTTCATCCGCGGGTGCGCAGGATCATCTGCGATCACAAGGTCAGCGGGCAAATGTGGCTCAATATTGCGCGGCAGGCACATGAGATTGGGTTGCGTTCGAATGCCACGATGCTTTATGGGCACGTGGAAACGGAAGAAGAACGCGTCGACCACCTTGTGAAGCTTCGCGAACTACAAGACGAAACGCACGGCTTCGTGGCGTTTATTCCGCTGGCGTTTCACCCGGATAACACGGCGCTTTCGCATATTCCCAAGCCGACAGGTTATGCGGACTTGCGCAACATCGCCGTATCGCGATTGATGCTGGACAATTTCGAGCACATCAAGGCTTATTGGATTATGCTGTCGCCGAGTATCGCACAGATCGCACTGCGCTTTGGCGCGAACGATCTCGACGGCACGGTTGTCGAAGAAAAGATTTATCACGATGCAGGCGCGAAAACGTCTGAGTTTACCCCGCGAAACGAGCTCGAGCGACTGATCCGGGCTGCCGGTCGCGTCCCCCTCGAGCGTGATACCCTCTACCATCCAGTGGATCGCTCGAAGATGCCGCCACTTCCCGCGCCGACGCGTCCGGACCTCGTGAGTCTAACTCTAAACGTGTAATCGCTCCGGCATTAAGCGTTTACGGGCCTGCGAGTCCTTCCATCAAGTAATCTTCTCCGGGCGCCAGACAAGCACGTCTTGTCTGCGGGAAAAATGGAACAATGGTTTTCGTTGGGGCAAAGTGACTCCCGCCCCTTCCGCCATTGTATTTCCCACGAACTCCGCCTCCGCCAACTGCAAAGGCCATGGCGTATGGTGGATCTCTCCGCAGATAATTCGTCCACTCGCGTCGGCTGTGTACAGGCAATAGCGTTCTACCAAGAAATGTTCGAGCGTCCCAGTAGAGGGAGCACATGCCTCTCCGACAGGGCGATACTGGCCCTTCAGCAATCCCGCTGGGGCTCCGCGATGCGTCCGCTCGCTATGGTAATGAATCCAGCCGTCGTGGTCTTTGCAGTGCATGCGCGCGCGAAAATACGGCAAGTGGAACCAGGCGCGAGCAATAGCCACAGCGAGCAAGTTACCCGCGTCCAGGCTAAAAAACCACACGCCGGGCTTGCCGTCGCACGTTACATAGGTCCGGACATTTAGTTCCGGGAATGCCGAGAACCAAGGGACAGCCGGTGCCCCACGCAGACGCACTCCGGTCATGCGAAATGGGACTACGGCGAGCCAGGCCTGTCCTGCAAACGTGTCGATCAGCAACTGCTGAGGAATTAGCGGGCGCAAGACGGCGGCGTCAACCGGCCAATGAGCAAAGAGCAGGTCGTGCCAGCTTTGGGCCATCACCCACGGCCCAACGGGAAGAGGCCAGGGCCGGTGCGCAACCTCCCGCAGAATCGCGTTCATTGGCGATTACAAAGCTTTCTCGACAAGCTCATTTTCTGAATATACCCTTGCAGCAAGCCCGAGAATCGAATTCTCTGGATTCAAATAGAACGAAGGGGTTGAAAGGAGAGAAATCATGCAGCGCAAAGCATCGGCGGTTTGGCAGGGCGGTCTGAAAGATGGAAAAGGCTCGATTTCGACAGACAGCGGCGTCTTGAAGCAGACGCAATACTCCTACAGCACGCGCTTTGAAAATGGTATCGGAACGAATCCCGAGGAGCTCCTCGCAGCCGCGCACGCCGGTTGATTTACGATGGCTCTTTCCGCCCAGTTGGGCGGCGCGGGAATGACTGCAAGCAGGCTGGAGACAACGGCAACCGTTTCGCTCGAAAAAGTCGGGGATAGCTTCGCCATTACGAAAAGCCATCTGGATCTCGTCGCGAAAATTCCCGGCGCGGACAAAGCCAAATTTGACGCGGCCGTAAAGGCTGCGGAAACCGGTTGCCCGGTTTCGAAGCTTTTCAAAGCAGAAATCAGCGTCAGCGCGCGTCTAGAATCTTAGAAAACTGGGCGATTTCGCGGGAAATTCTCATTCAAAAGGCCAAACAGGTACAATGCCGCACATGATTCCAGCTCCGGGCGCGTTCGCTGCAGGTGTCGCGATTTTTCTGATCGTCGTGTGGGACGCGTTCGAGGCCATCATCTTGCCCCGCCGCGTCACGCGGAAGTTCCGGCTCGCGCGTCTTTTTTATCGCTCCACCTGGAGCGTGTGGAAGTTCGTGATGTGTTCCATCTCGAAGCCCAAGACCCGGGAAGCCATGTTGGGCTTCTATGGCCCGCTGTCGCTCCTTATTCTCGTCGGGGTTTGGGCCGTTGGCCTGGTGCTGGGTTTTGGCCTGATGCAGTTTGGCGCCGGGTCCGCGGTAGTAATAACGAGCGGCCCCCCTAGTTTTCTGACGGACATCTATCTCAGCGGAACGACGTTTTTCACGCTGGGCCTGGGCGACGTGATTCCGCGTTCCGGATTGGCGCGTGCACTGGTCGTCACCGAAGCCGGCTTTGGATTCGGATTTCTTGCCGCGGTCATCGGCTACTTGCCGTTCATTTACGGATCGTTCTCCAGGCGCGAAGTGAATATTTCCCTGCTCGATTCACGCGCTGGCACACCGCCTACTGCGGGTGAGCTGCTGCGCCGGCACAGCTACGCGAATGGCCAGGAGGCTCTCTGCGTTCTACTGAAGGATTGGGAACTGTGGTGTGCGGAGCTGATGGAGAGCCATCTCTCGTATCCGGTGCTGGCGTATTTTCGCTCGCAGCACGACAACCAATCGTGGATCGCTTCGCTCACGGCGATTCTGGATACTTGCGCGCTGGTTATGGTGGGCATCGAGGGCGCTTGCGAAAAACAAGCGGAGCTTACTTTTGCGATCGCGCGGCACGCCGTGGTGGACCTTTCGCAAGTCTTCGGCACGGCGCCCAAGGCCCTGCCGCACGACCGCTTACCGGCGCAGGATTTGCGCCATATGCGCGACATCCTCGCGCAGCACGGAATGAAGCTCCATGACGGAGAAGAAGCCGACCGGAAGCTCTTAGAGTTTCGCAGGATGTACGAGCCTTATATCCATGCGCTGGCCGCTTATCTCAACCAAACCCTGCCGCCGTGGATCCCCCTGAAAAAAGGCAAAGACAATTGGCAGACGACCGCCTGGGCGCAGGCCGCCGGGCTTATCGACAAAAAAGTGGCCACGGTGGTCGCCGATGACCACTTCTAGTTCTAGCTTTTTTTAGGGAGTGCGGCGGCTTGCCCTGCGCTTCGAAGGGACGTTGGCTGATTTTTTTCACTGGAGAAAAACAATGAAGGCCATCCTTGTTCGTGAATTTGGAGGTCCCGAAGTCCTAAGGCTGGAAGAGATCCCCACGCCGAAGCCATCCGTTGGGCAAGTTCTTGTCCGAATTCATGCCGTGGGCGTGAATCCTTACGACACTTACATGCGCGCGGGCACCTACGCTGTCAAACCTCCGCTCCCGTACACTCCCGGTTCAGATGCCGCGGGAGTGATCGAAGCGATTGGGGATGGCGTCAAGAAAGTAAAGCATGGCGACCGGGTCTACACGGCCAAAACCGTTACGGGCGCTTACGCGGAATATGCTCTCGCGCTGGAGGAGCAAGTACATCGGCTGCCTGACAAAATCAGTTTTGGCCAGGGCGCGGGCGTGTGGGTTCCCTACGGGACCGCGTATCACGCGCTGCATCACTCCGCGGAAGCGAAGGCTTCCGAAACAATCCTGGTGCACGGCGCGAGCGGAGGAGTCGGTAGCGCAGCCGTGCAGATGGCTCGCGCTATGGGCCTCACGGTGATTGGCACAGCGGGAACGCAGAAGGGCGTCGACCTCGTCAGGCGCGAGGGCGCGCATCAGGTCATTGATCACAGCAGGGCGAGTTACCAGGAAGAAATTATGAATGCGAGCGGCGGACGCGGCGTGGACATCATTCTTGAAATGCTCGCTAACGTAAACCTCTCGGCGGATTTGAAGATGCTTGCAACCAACGGGCGGGTGATCATCATCGGCAATCGCGGCGAGATTACCATCAACCCGCGGGACTTGATGCTGCGCCGCGCATCCGCACGGGGATTCACGCTGTGGGCGATCACGCCCTCGGAAGAGGCTGAAATTCACGGCGGTGTTTTCGCCGGCCTCGAAAACGGCACCCTTCGCCCGGTGGTCGGCAAGGAGATGCCTCTCGCCGAAGCCGCGCGCGCCCACAAAGAAATCCTCGAGCCGGGAGCCGCCGGAAAAATCGTCCTCGTTCCCTAGTGTTTCGACGGAACTCCTTAGTACCGCTGAAAACTAATTTCGCGATTCTTATCGATCTACGTTCATAAGGAACGTAATCATGCCGTATAATCTATGCTTCCGAAGGTCGCCGCAGGGAAATCCCTGCGAACGCCGGAACAACGCCTATCGTGCACATCGCCTTCTTACTCTCGGTCGGTCTCGCGGCACAAGGACCCCTAAGCCGTTATTGGCACAAAATCACCGACCCGTCCTTCACGGGCATCTACCACGCCAACGCTTTCGACCTGGCGATGATGATTCCCTACTTCATCGTGCTTTTCGTTTTGGCGGTTTACGGCTTGCATCGCTATTGGCTGGTTTACGATTATTTTGCGTACTCGAAAAATGTTCCCACGGCTCCGCCTCCAGTGACAAACTGGCCTCGCGTCACCGTGCAGTTGCCTATCTTCAACGAACGGTATGTCATTGAGCGGCTTGTCGATGCGGTCTCGCGCTTCAACTACCCCGCCGAACTACTGGACGTTCAGGTGCTGGACGACTCCACCGACGAAACGTGCGAAGTTGCCCACGCTTGCGTCGAGCGGCACGCGGCGCAAGGCATGCCCATCGTCTACATCCACCGCAGCAACCGAGAAGGTTACAAAGCGGGCGCGCTCGAAAACGGGTTGAAAACCTCCAAAGGCGAATTCATCGCCATCTTTGACGCCGATTTTCTCCCTGAGCCTGATTTTCTTCGCCGCACCATTCCCTATTTTATGAATCCCGAGGGTGGGGACAAGATCGGAATGGTGCAAACGCGCTGGACCTACCTAAACAGCGACTACTCTTTGCTAACTAATGTGGAAACGATTCTTCTCGACGGCCATTTCATCGTCGAGCATGGCGCGCGTTCCCGCCGCGGCACGTTTTTCAATTTCAACGGTACGGCCGGTGTTTGGCGGCGCAAAGCGATTGACGACGCCGGCGGATGGGAGCACGACACCCTCACAGAAGACACAGATCTTTCCTATCGCTCGCAGCTCAAAGGCTGGAAATTTCTGTACCTTCCGGATATTGAGTGCGCTTCCGAGCTTCCTGTGGACATGAATGCCTTCAAAGCCCAGCAGGCGCGATGGGCCAAAGGGCTGATGCAGACAGCGAAGAAAATCCTACCCAAGGTTTTGAACTCGAATGCCCCATGGCACGTCAAAGCCGAGGCATTCTTCCACCTTACCGGCAACATCAGCTATCCGCTGATGATCTTGCTGTCCACGATGTTGCTGCCAGCGATGATCGTGCGCTTCTATCAGGGCTGGTTTCAGATGCTGGTGATCGACCTGCCGCTGTTCCTCGCGTCCACTTGTTCCATCTCCAGTTTCTATCTGGTGGCACAAAAGGAATTGCGGCCCAAGACCTGGTGGCGGACGTTTCTGTATTTGCCTTTTGTGATGGCCACGGGCATCGGGATTGCCGTTCGCAACGCCCAAGCAGTGATTGAAGCGATCGTCGGCAAGAAAAGCGAGTTTGCCCGCACGCCGAAATTCAATATCGAAGGCAAACAAGGCACCTTCGCAAAAAAATCATATAAGAACAAGGCCGGCTGGATGCCCTACGCAGAAGTCTTGCTCGGCCTATATTTTTCACTAACCGTTCTCTACGCCATATCCAACGAAAACTACGCCACCGTCCCGTTTCTCCTGCTATTTGTATGGGGCTACCTATATACCGGATGCATGTCACTTGGCCAGACTTACTTCGCACGCCTTCGCTTCGGGGTGAACGCCCCTGAAATGCGCCCCGCGACATCGGGTGCGCCAGGTTTCTGAGTTGTCAACGCGGAAGCAGCAAGGTTTGAGGCTGGGAATTCCGCTCGACACAGTTACTTTTCGAATTCGCGGAATCCGCCTACATGCCGTCGCTGCCGGCCCCGAGGACGGCCCCGTTGTCATTCTCCTCCACGGCTTTCCGGAATTCTGGTATGGCTGGCGCAGGCAGATCGAGCCGCTGGCCGCGGCAGGATTTCGCGTCATCGTGCCCGACCAGCGTGGCTACAACCTCAGCAGCACGCCGTTGGGAGTAGCAGCTTACTCCATCCCTGAACTCGTTTCCGACGTCATCGCGATCGCCGACCAACTCAGCCAGAAAACAATCTTTCTCGCCGGACATGACTGGGGAGCCGCCGTCGCCTGGAGCGCCGCCCTGCTGCATCCGCAGCGCATTGCCAAACTTGTTGTCCTCAACGTCCCGCACCCTTCCGTGATGCGCAAGTTCCTCAGCACGCGGCCGCGCCAACTTCTCCGCAGCTGGTACATGTTTTTCTTCCAACTCCCGTGGTTGCCGGAAGCGTTTTTCTCTGCTCTTAATTTCCGCATTGGTGCGCGAGCGCTTCTCCGCTCCAGCCGTCGGGGCACATTCTCCGAGGAAGATCTCGCCCAGTACCGCGCCGCGTGGTCCCAGCCTCGCGTCCTCACTTCCATGATCAACTGGTACCGGGCGCTCTTCCGCGCCCGCATCAAATTCCCGGACAAGACCGTCCGCGTGCCCACCCGCATCCTCTGGGGAGAGCGCGACGCCTTTCTCCTCGCTGAAATGGCGCACGAAAGTCTGCGCTACTGCACGAACGCCGAACTCTTCACGTTTGCCAATGCGACCCATTGGCTCCAGCATGAAGAACCAGCCGGCGTTTCTGAATTTTTGATTGATTTTTTCCGCGGTTGACCGTCGACGTAGCTGGCCCATGTCGGGCAAGTCTCGCAGCTCTCATTCAAATTGAAGGAGCACAATCTCCGGGCTGGAGCCCAAACGCAGTGGCGGTCCCCAGGTTCCCGCGCCGCTGCTGGTGTAGACCAGCATCTTTCCAATTCGGCTGAGCCCATACACAAACTGGCGGTAGATTCGCCGCGCCATCCAGGTCCAGGGGAAAAACTGTCCGACGTGCGTGTGACCTGATACCTGGAGCGAAATCCCCTCCTGCTCTGCAATGTGCGGCCGGTCCGGTGCGTGAGTCAGCAAAATGCTAGCCCGGTTCCGGTCTACGCCGATTTGCCGCAGCACGTTCTGGAAGTGCTCGTCATGCGAGGCATGATTGTAGGGCACGCCGACAATCTGCAATTGGTCCGCTTCGACTTTCTCATTGTGCAACACGCGCACTCCCGCGCTGCTGACAGCCCTGAGGTATCGAGAATCGTCGCCGAACTGTTCGTGATTCCCCGCGACAAAATAGGTGCCGTGCGGAGCCCGCAAAGCTCGCAACGGTTCCGCAGCCTTCACCGCGTCGATGGCCGTTCCGTCGTACAAATCCCCAGCCAGGAAAACAGCATCGGGATTCTCTCTCATCACCTTCGCTACGATTCGGCGCAGAAACCCTCCATTTCGCACGTGCCCCAAATGCAAGTCGCTGATCAACGCCGCCTTCCGTCCCCGCCACGTTTCCGGCAAATTTTCCAGTCGCACCGTAATGCGCCGGATGCGTGTCCACCGGGCGTTCAGCACTCCAGCGAATCCGCTTAGCACCGCGGCCGCGTAAAGAAAGTCGGCAATCAAGTGGAAATTCACGTCGATGCCAACGATCCGAGTCACACCAAAAATCACCCAGGATGCACAAGCCGCAAAAAACAGGAAGCTCACGATCCCTAGCCACACCGCGGCAATTCGATAAAGGGTTCGCACACCTGGATTTGTGTAGCGAAACGCTAAAAGCGATGTAGCCAAAAAGCTGACTGACAGTACTTCCAGTGCCACCTTGAGCCATCTTCCGGAGATTTCGTTTCCGGCTGGCGCAAACGTCCACGTCTTGTAAATTAAAAAGTGCGTCAGGAACAAAATAGACTGGATGACAGTCACAAACGCGATGATTCCGGCTCGTTTTCGCATACTAGATTAGATTCACCGAGTCGCCAAAATGTTATCTGCTTGCTTTGGGACTCCACCGTTTACAACCTTGCGCTCGGTTTCTTCAGGTCGATCATCGAAGCGCGCATGCAAGGGTATAATCGGAAATCCACATGCCCTGTGGGCGCAACAAAAATAGGATGGTTTCGAGGTGTATGAATGAGCGGTCGCCTGTCTTCGGTGTGTTTGCGTGGTTTGCTAAATGCTGCGACACGGCTTTTCTGGGGGGCCTTCTGCCTGGCCTGCCTGGCCACCAGCGCGCGCGCCCAGGAACGCCGCGACCGCGAGCCTAATAGCGTCTACGCAGAACGCCGCGCCAAGCTGGCGGGGCAAGTCGACGGACCGATTGTGCTTTGGGGCTATACGGGCCGGGAAGAGGTCTCGCAGAACTACATTTTTGAGCAAGAGGATAATTTTTACTACCTTACAGGCCACAACGAAGAAGGCGCCGGGCTGATTATTCTTCCAGCGGGGCCTAAGGGCGCAGTGGCGGACGTTTCCCGGGAGATTCTTTTTCTCCCTGCAAAGAATCCACAAAAAGAAAAATGGAACGGCGTCCGCATGTCACCTGTGGATCCGGGCATCGAGGCGCGCACCGGATTTCCGGCGGTAAAATCCTTCGAGAGCGATTTCCGCTCAACCATCGAGAATCTAGCGAAGGCATTTCCAAGCCTTTATACGATTCTTCCTTATCAAAAAGAGCTCGGCGGTTATCCGCATGAAAAAGCAGTTATCGACTGGCTGGGGCTCGTTGCGCCGCAAGCCAAATTGAAAGATATCCGCGGGCAGATCGCTGCGGCACGGCAAATCAAGTCGCCCGGCGAACTCACTTTTTTGTTAGAAGCCATTGGCTTGACGCTGGATTCGCACCTCGAAGCCATGAGGTTGATGCGTCCGGGCATCTACGAATACCAAGTGGCGGCAAAAATGGTCGAAGTCCATGCCTGGGGCGGGTCAGAAGCCGAAGGCTATGCACCGATCGTCGGCGCGGGCCCGAACTCCACCGCGCTGCATTACGATAAGCTGTCGCGCAAAATCGAGGACGGCGATATTGTCGTAATGGACGTCGCCGCGCAATACTCGGGCTATTCCGCTGACATTACTCGCACTGTTCCAGCGAACGGTAAATTCACACCGCGCCAGCGCGAGATTTACGAGATCGTTCTTGGCGCACAAAACGCCGCGCTTGCCGCGCTAAAGCCCGGCATGGATTTTTGCGGCAAGGGTGACAAAAACGTCCACAAAATCGCCTACAACTACATCAACTCCCATGGAAAAGACCTCCATGGCAAAGCACTCGGCGCCTATTTCATTCATGGGCTCGGCCATCACATCGGACTGAACGTCCATGACGCAGGCGATCACTGCACCCCTTTCCAGCCCGGTATGGTCATTACCATTGAACCGGGAATTTACATCCCCGAAGAGAATCTTGGTGTGCGCATCGAAGATGATGTGCTCATCACCGAATTCGGTTACAAACTGCTGAGCGAACGCCTCCCCCGCGATCCAGCCGAAATCGAAAAAATCATGGCAGACGCAAATGGCGAAAAGGTCGAAGCCCGTGGAAGCGTTTCGTCCGAAAAAAACACCTCCGAGAGCGATGCAATCCGCGGCCTGATTGAGAAATATACGAAATCGGTTGACGCGGCGGACACCACTTTGGCTTCTGAAGTCTGGTGGGATTCCCCGAGTGCCTCTTTTATTCACCCGCTGGGCCACGAGCATGGCTTTGAACAAATCAAGCAAAACGTATACACGCACCTGATGGGCGAAACCTTTTCCGAGCGCAACTTAAGCGTTCACGACGTTTCCATCCGTGTGTTCGAAGAATCGGCCTTGGCCGAGTTCTATTGGGATTTCAACGCGAAATTCCGAAAAGATGGCTCGCCGATCACAACTCACGGCCGGGAAACGCAGCTTTACCAGAAAATGCAAGGCCGCTGGCGCTTGGTTCATGTCCACTATTCTGGCATGCCGGCGACCGCAGAGCGCCAGGGCTTCTAAGCCTAAGAGCAATACCTGTGACAGCTAGTTCAGGGCGGATAAGGAAGACCGATTGACCATCTTGAATGAGGCCCTCTATACTGATAATTCGCACTGGTCATGAAGTTTGCCCCAGTGTGCCTCGAGTTATTCCGCGTGCACCGCATCGCAGAGCGGGCTGCCTGCAGGAATTTCCGAAATCGTTCATCTATCTAGGGAGCAGTCGGCCGCCTTGCGGCCGCAAAAAACAATGAGCAGCGTTAAAGCAACACAACTCCGCCCCGGCATGGTCATCCAGCACGAGGGCCAGCTTTATACCATTTTCAGCGTCGATCACCGCACGCCGGGCAACAAGCGCGGTTCGATGCAGACGCGCATGCGAAACCTCCGCACCGGGGCGATCATTGATTACCGGTTCCGCGCCGAAGAATTTGTGGACCGCGCCATCCTCGATGAAGTCGAATTCGAATACCTCTACAACGAGGGCGACGATTTCCACTTCATGAACACGAAAAACTACGAGCAAATGCAGATGAGCCGCGAGGAACTGGGAGAGTCGGTCTACTACTTGATTCCAAGCACGCTCGTGAAAGTGGAATTCTTCGAAGAAAAAGCCATCGGCGTGGACCTCCCCGACACCATGGACATGAAAGTGATCCAGACGGAGCCGACGCTGCAAAAAGCCACCGCCAGCGCGGTGATGAAGCCCGCAACCCTCGAAACCGGCTTGGTTGTCCAAGTTCCGCCGTTTGTGAACGAGGGCGACAGAATCAAGGTGGACACGTCGGAAGCGCGCTACGTCCAGCGCGTCGAGTAAATTTTAGTCTTTCTTTTTTGTTCGCGGCTGGTAGATGATGGCCATGCGATTTTCCGCCTCCGCAGCTAATTTCAGCGCAAGCCGGAATTAGAAGAGGCAGAACGGCGTCTCGGTTTGTACCGGGACGCCTTTGTTTTTCCCTCAGTGCTTCCCTGCCGCGCCTGCGGCGGACTCGCCCTGCGGATGAGCCCCAAACACTCTGTCGAAAATGGCATCCACAGAGCGAAGTTGGCGTTGTAGATCGAAAGTGTGCGCCGTCGCGTTCGCGTCGAGATACTTGGCGATGCGTGGGTCATTCGAGACACGTTCCTGAAAACTGGAGTCTGTCTCCCAGGCCGCCATGGCATTCTCTTGCACTGCCTTGTAGGCGTCGTCGCGCGGCATGCCCTTCTCCACCAAATCCTGCAGCAATTGACCCGAGTAAATGAGACCGTGGGTGGATTCAAGGTTGCGCATCATGCGCTCGGGGAAGACGCGCATCTGGCCGATGATCATGGTCATTTTCGAGAGCATGTAGTCCACGAGAATGGTGGAATCGGGAAGGATGATGCGTTCCACGGAACTGTGGGAAATGTCGCGTTCGTGCCAGAGGGCGACGTTCTCGAAGGCGGCGAGCATATTGGAACGCACGAGGCGAGCGAGGCCGCAAATCTGTTCGCACGTGACGGGATTTCGCTTGTGAGGCATCGCGGAGCTGCCGCGCTGCTCACCGCTAAAAGGCTCTTCGACTTCCCGGACTTCCGTGCGCTGGAGGTGGCGAATTTCAAGGGCGATTTTTTCCAAGGTGGCCGCGATGAGTGCGAGCGCGCTGAGAAATTGCGCGTGACGGTCGCGCTGAATCACCTGGGAAGCCACGGGAGCGACGCTGAGCCCCAGGCGTTTACATATGCGCTCTTCCATTTCCGGGCCAAGATGCGAAGCATTGCCGACAGCGCCAGAGACCTTCCCAACAGCCATTTGCGCAGCGGCGCCGCGAAAGCGCTCGATGTTGCGCTGATTCTCCGCAAACCAATTGGCAATCTTCAGTCCAAAGGTGATGGGCTCGGCATGAATGCCATGGGTGCGCCCAATTTGGGGCGTCTGGCGGAATTCGTGCGCGCGCAGATCGAGGATTTCTCCAAACATAACCAAGCCGCGCTCGATCAATTTTGAAGCGTCGCGAATCTGGAGAGCTTGGGCCGTGTCCACGACGTCATTTGAGGTCATGCCGTAGTGCAGCCATCGGGCAGCGGCGGGATCGCCAATGGACTCGCCGACGGCCATAGTGAAAGCGATGACATCGTGCTTTACGCGAGCTTCAATCTGGTGGATTTGCGCCACGTCGATCTTGGCGCGCGCACGAATCGCTGCTGCAGCATCCTTCGGGACCTGGCCCGCTTCGGCAAGGGTTTCAGTGGCGGCGAGTTCGACTTCCAGCCACTTTGCGAATTTGTTCGCGTCGCTCCAAACGTGGCCCATTTCCTGGCGCGTGTAACGTGGAATCAATTGTTTCTCCTGACCGCGGAACAACGAATAGAGGAATCGCTTTGTACAGTTTCCTCCTCCCATGATACCGCAGGTAGAAAGCGGTTGGGCTGGACAGTCCTGCCCGCCGGACTGTCCGAAATTGGGATGGCTAATCACGGAACTGAGCACCCGCGAAGGGCCACGGGAGGTTGCCAGTTGGATAAAACCTTGGCCAGAAAGGATTTGCGGGCAATTCGGAGAGGCAAGAGAGTTGCACGGGGCAAGGGTGTAGAGCATCTACAGCCTGGGAGTAGAATGTCGACTCCCTGGAGGGAACAAAGTGCCCAGTTCAATCGTCAATAGCTAGGAACGAAGAGGACGAATGGAGTGGCAGAAGCGCTTAAGGAACTCAATTCAGTCAGAGAAGCCTAATCGAAGGAAGGCATGATGGGAGAAAAAAGGGAGCGGTACCAGAACCGGATTGAGATTTTACAGGGGACGCTGGACTTGCTGATTTTGCAGACCCTGCAATGGGGCTCGCAGCATGGCTACGGAATTAGCTTGGCGATTCGGAATCGCTCGGGCGACTTGTTACAGGTAGATACGGGTTCGCTCTACCCGGCGCTGCACCGCCTAGAGAGACAGAAATGGATCAAGGCGGAATGGCGGATTTCGGAGAACAAGCAGCGGGCAAAGTATTACCAGCTAACGGCTACTGGCAAGAAGCAACTCACGCGGGAGCGCTCGAAGTGGTCGCAACTTTCAGACGCGATCGCAGGGGTATTGCAGCCCGAGGAATAGGGTGAGTCGCGCAGCACCAAGCAATCACTCTGAGAAGTAGAAATACGGGATGTACGTAGCTTTGGGAGGTGCCCCTTGAGTTTTTGGCGGCGTAAGAAGCGCGAGGAGGAGCTTGACGTAGAAGTACAGAGCCACCTGCAAATGGCGGTTCGTGAACGTGTGGATCGAGGGGCTGAAGCAAGAGAGGCAGAGCGTGCAGCACGGCGGGAGTTTGGGAATGTGGAATTGGTGAAGGAAGTTACGCGGGATGTATGGGGCTGGAGGTGGATGAGGGACCTTGCTGATGATGCGCGATACGGGATACGTACGCTGCGCAAATCTCCCGGGTTCACGGCGGTCGTCGTGCTGACCCTAGCGCTGGGTATAGGTGCAACCACCGCAATCTTCACACTCATTGATGCGGTAATGCTGAGGTCGCTGCCGGTAGCAAATCCTAAGCAGCTTTATCGGCTCGGCGACAACAATAATTGCTGCGTGATGTCAGGCACTCAGAACGGCGGCAGTTTTGTTCTCTATTCTTTTGCGCTGTACGAGAACCTTCGCGACCACACACCTGAGTTTAGCGAGCTCGCCGCTTTTGCGCCCCGTACATTGGATTTAAGCGTTCGCCGTAGCGGCTCTGCCACTGAGCCCTATCAGGGGGAGGTCGTCTCGGCAAATTACTTCAATGCGTTGGGCATTCGCGCCTTCGCCGGCCGACTCCTCGCGCCGTCCGATGACTCGGCAAGCGCGCCTTGCGTTGCAGTGATGAATTATCACACCTGGCAGCGGCGCTTCGGGCTAGATCCCTCTGTGATCGGCTCAACACTAAGTATCAATGGCGTTCCTTGCGCGATTGCAGGTGTGACTCCGCCGGGATTCTATGGCGATACTCTCCGCAGCGATCCTCCGGACTTCTGGCTGCCCTTGGCCGCCGACCCGGAAAAATGGCGCCTCCCTAACCCTGCAGTCGAGTGGCTGTATCTTGTTGGACGACTAAAGTCCGGGTTTGCGCCGGAGCCCGTGCAAGCGCGGCTCACCGTCGAATTACAGGAGTGGCTCAACAGTCACCGCGAGGTGATTCCCGAGCGAGATCGGAAAGACATTACTCAACAACACGTCCACCTAGTACCTGCAGGCCATGGAGTCGAGAAATTACAGACTGACTATGAAACAGGCCTGCGCTTGTTGGTGACACTCTCTGCATTGCTCCTGCTGATCGCCTGCGCGAACATCGCCAATTTGTTGCTGGCGCGCGGGTCGGCCAACCGTTCGCAGGTGGCCGTGCGGTTGGCCCTGGGAGCGCCACGAAGCAGGCTGATTCGACAGATGCTCACCGAAAGTGTTCTGCTAGCGATGGCAGGCGGAGCGGCGGGACTATACATAGCCTATAGCGGGACGCATGCCATCCTGCTCCTTGCCTTTCGCGGGGCCAGCTATGTTCCTATTGACGCTCGGCCATCCCTGCCTGTGCTCGGTTTCTCTATCCTTCTAACGCTGTTGACAGGGATCGTGTTCGGGATTTTACCTGCCTGGACAGCGTCGAAATCTGATCCCCTCGGTGCGCTCCGCGGAGCAGGCCGTTCTAGGAGCGATCGATCTTCGGTGCTACAGAAACCTTTGGTCATCGCGCAAGTTGCATTCTCGATTGTGCTGCTGATCGCAGCCGGTCTGGTCACGCAAAGCCTGCGCAATCTCGAATACCAGCATTTTGGGTTTGTGACGGAGGGACGGCTGATCGTGAATATCGCTCCGGGACTGTCCGGCTACACGCCAGACAAACTTGGGGGACTTTATCAGAGGCTTGAGGAGTCGCTGCCGCAGATACCCGGCGTCCTGAGTTCAAGCCTCTCCTGGTACAGCCCGTTGGCGGGTAACAACGCAAACGAACGCGTATACATCGAGGGGAAAACGCCGGATTATCGTTGGACCGCGCCCTCCTGGGACCGGGTTGGTCCTCATTATTTCGACACGATCGGCACCCACTTGCTGCGAGGACGCGTCATCGACGAGCGCGACATTCCTGGTGCCCAAAACGTTGCCGTCATCAACGAAACGTTCGCGCTCAGATTTTTCCCGAACGAGAATCCAATCGGCCAGCACCTTGGGATGTGGGATGCGAGTCACAGCGGCGATTACGAAATCGTCGGCATTGTCGAGGATGCAAAATACCAGGACACGCGTGGCCCTGCCTATGCCACTTTCTTTCTGCCACTACTCCAAGCGGCACCTGGAGACCCTTTCCGTGGATGGGTCGGCGCCATCGAGCTGCACGTTGCCGGTAAGCCGGAGAATATCGAGTCGTCTGTCCGCAAGGCAGTTGCCGATGTCGATCCGAACCTCCCCGTTCTAAATACGATGAGTTTTGGCGAGCAGGTGGCGCGCAACTTTAATCAAGAACGCCTCATCGCGCGGCTCACAGAACTGTTCGGCGTACTGGCGCTCATCCTGGCCTGCGTCGGGCTGTACGGCGTAACAGCCTATAGTGTAGCGCGACGAACCAACGAGATCGGGATACGCATGGCGCTCGGTGCCGACCGTAGGGACGTACTCAGCTTAGTATTGTTGGCCGCGTTCGCCCAACTCGCCTTGGGCTTGGTCATCGGCATACCAGCGGCGCTTGCGGGAGGCCGCGTGCTGGCGGGCCAGCTCTATGGCGTAAAAAGTTATGACCCCATGATCCTAGGTTTGGCTTCCGCGATTCTCGCTGCGTGTGCACTTCTTGCGGCATGGGTTCCCGCGCGGCGGGCGTTGAAGGTCGATCCGATGGTTGCACTGCGGTACGAATAGGAATTAGAAAATGGAATTCGGAAACTCGAAATTGGAAAAAGTGAGGCCACTATGAACTGGTTGAGTGGACTCTTTGGCAAACGGAAGCGGGAGAAAGCACTGGAAGAGGAAGTGCGAAGCCATCTTCAAATGGCGGCGCGGGAACGCGCGGAGCGAGGTGAGAACAAGGAAGAGGCGGAGCATGCGGCGCGGCGCGAGTTTGGGAACGTGGGGCTGGTGAAAGAGTTTACTCGGGACGTCTGGGGATGGCGATGGCTGAGAGACGTCGCCGACGATGCGCGATACGGAATGCGGATGCTGCTGAAGAGTCCGGGCTTCGCGATTGTTGCTATTCTTTCGCTGGCATTGGGGATCGGCGCGACGACAGCAATGTTCAGTGTGATTTATGGTGTCATGGTGAATCCGTATCCATACGCCAATTCAGACCGCATGGTGCACCTAGTGGTCCGCGACGCTGGAGGCAACCGCCGTTATGTAAACCTCGACGGGCCGCAGTTGCAGCAGCTTCGGCAGGCCGCATCGGTCGAGAGCTCTGCCGCTATGGATGAGTGGCAACTCACCACAACAGAAGGCGATCTTCCTGAAAACGTTGATGTCGTGTATCTCACTCCCAATTCTTTTGTCCATTTTGGCGTGCCGGCTCTGCTCGGGCGCGGGTTGCTGCCATCGGACGCGCCCGAGGGCCAGGATCCCGAGAGCGTGGCCGTGCTGGGCTATCAGTTCTGGCAAAGGCACTACGGTGGTGATCCCGACATCGTCGGCAAGAACATTCAGCTAGTCCATAAGAGCTACTTGATTGTGGGAGTGGTGCGGCAGCGGTTTACCTGGGGAGACGGCGAGGTTTATTTGCCGCTCAAGATGACCGCCGACGCGGTGCGCACATACTTCCCGATGATTCGGCTTAAGCCGCGGGTTACGCGCGCGGCAGCGAATGCGGAGTTTCAGTCACTCGTGGAGCAATTCGCGAAGGAAACTCCCACACATTTCCCCGAGCATTTCCGGGTAGCAGTCGAAGGATTGAACGACCACTTCGTGGATGACATCGGGGGGACGTTGTCCTTGCTTCTCGGTGCCGTGGCCTTGTTGCTGCTCATCGGGTGCGGAAACGTTTCGATTCTTTTGTTGGCCCGAGGTACGGCCCGGCAGCATGAGCTGGCAGTCCGGTCGGCAATCGGTGCCGGGCGCTCACGGCTGTTGCGACAGCTGCTCACGGAAGCGCTGATGCTTTCTTTTGCTGGGGCGCTGTTCGGGGTGGCGCTGGCTAACAGCTTGTTGAAGCTCATCGTAAACTGGCTGCCGCGGTCTTCCTTTCCGCATGAGGCGACCATCAGCATCAATTTGCCGGTGCTGTTTTTCAGCGTCGGCCTTGCTCTCCTGACGGGCATCGTCTTCGGCATTTCGCCGGCTCTCCAATCCGCGCGTCCGGATGTCGCACAAGTGATGCAAGCAAATACGCGCAAGATTACCGCTGGAGTTCATAGCCGGCGGGCTCACACCATCCTGATCGCGGGCCAGATTGCCTTGACGCTTCTGTTGCTGGCGGGAGCCGGCGTGGCCATGCGCGGCTTCGTGCGCATGATGAACGTAAACCTTGGATACGATCCGCACAACGTCATGTCGGTCGGAATTCCCGTGCACGACAACTCCTACACCACATGGGATGCGCGGAGAGCGTACTTCCGTCAGCTCCTTCAGAAAGTAAGTGCGATGCCGGACGTTATTTCTGCCGGGATTTCGACAAACGCTACACCGCCAAGCAACGGATGGGAACAACGCTTCGAGATCTCCGGAAAACCGATGGCGGAGCAACAACTGGGGCGGTTTAACGTGATTAGTGCCGAGTATTTCACAGTGCTCCACATTCCGCTGTTGCAAGGAAGACTGTGGGATGAAAGCGAGATGATGCACGGATCCAAGCTCGCGGTGATCAACCAGACGCTGGCGCGGCAATATTTTCCGAATGGCGACGCCGTTGGCAGCGAGATTCGCGTTCCAGCGCTGAAGGGCGAGCCTCCCTTTAACCTGGCGGTCGCGGGGAGCGACGGCTGGTTTCAGATTATTGGCATCGTGGGCGACGCTCGCGATGATGGCCTGCGCAATCCCATCAAACCCTCTCTGTTCGTGCCGTACACAATCATGATGCCGCAGTATACGCAGATCCTCGTACGGACCGTGGTTCCCCCGCTCAAGATACTGCGCGCAGTCCGCGAACAGATTCACTCCGTGGATCCAGACCAGCAAGCAGCTAGAAATGTCCGCGACCTCGACGGATGGATTACCACGCAGCCAGAATGGGAACAGGGACACCTAGTGGCAAGCCTGTTTGGCGGATTTGCAATCCTGGCCCTGGCGCTGGCGGCCACGGGACTATACAGCGTGATTTCGTATGCGGTCAGTCAGCGTACAGGCGAATTCGGCATACGCATGGCGCTGGGAGCGGCCCGCCGGGATGTTTTGCTGATGGTCTTTCGCTCGGCGGCAGCGAGTGTGGTTTGCGGCGTCCTGACTGGATTAGTTCTGACTATCACGCTAAACCGCGTCCTTGCCCGATGGATTCAAGACAGTTCACTCGACGTGCTGATTCTTCTGGGCGTGATCTTGCTCATGGTCGCGACGGCTGCCTTGTCATGTTTTCTGCCTGCGCTTAGAGCGTCTTCGATAGATCCCGTGGTAGCGCTGAGGTACGAGTAGAAATTAGGAACTGGAATTAGAAAACGGAGATTGGAAGGGGAGTCGCAATGAGCTGGTTGAATGCGCTTTCTGGCAGGGGGAAACGAGAGCAGGAACTTGAAGAAGAGGTACGGAGCCATCTGGAGATGGCGGCGCGGGAAGTGACAGATCGAGGCGCAGAACCTGGGGAAGCCGAACGCGAGGCGCGGCGAGAGTTTGGAAACTCGGGCTTAGTGAAGGAAGTAACGCGGGACCAGTGGGGATGGCGCTGGGTGGAAGAGTTCATTGAGGATGCCCGGTATGGACTGAGAAGAATGCGTAAGTCTCCTGGGTTCACTGCAATTGCTGTACTCACGCTGGCGCTGGGTATCGGCGCTAACACCGCCATCTTCAGCCTGGTGAACGGAATTCTGCTCTCTTCCCTGCCCTATCCCAATCCGGAACGGCTCGTGAGCGTAACAGGTACCTATCCGAAAGGCGCATTTGTCGCGATGCGCCAGCAGATGCAGACACTGGACGTAGGCGCATACGTTGAAGGCTATGATCTGAACCTGACTGGTTTTGGTGAGCCCGTTCGATTGACTGGAACTCCTGTATCGGCCGAACTATTTTCCATCCTCGGCGCGAGGTCGGAAATTGGCAGAACGTTTTATCCCGGTGAAGACATTCCGGGCCAGGATAACTTCGTGATTTTGAGCCACGCCCTTTGGCAGCAGCGATTTGAAGGCGATGCGAGCATTCTTGGGAAGTTGATCGAGCTTGGTGGGATGAGCCGTCAAGTGATTGGGGTGATGCCCGCCGACTTTCGTTTTCCATCCACAAAAACGCAAGTGTGGATTCCCTTGCACAATGATCCGCGCAACACGGTGAACTTCTGGGCGGGCGACTTTATGCCGGAAATCGGTCGGCTACGTCCGGGTTCGACGATCCAGCAGGCGCAAACCGAGATCAGAATGTTTCAGTCGCATGTCGGAGCGCTATTTCCCTGGCCGATGCCCGCCAGCTGGAACGCAAACACTACCGTAGTGCCGCTGCGGAACGGAATAGTTGCTAACGTCCGCGCACGGCTCTTGATTCTGCTCGGAGCCGTTGGCCTCGTGCTGTTGATCGCTTGCTCCAACGTCGCGAACCTGACGCTTTCACGGGCGGCAACGCGAGAGAAAGAAATCGGCATTCGCTCCGCGCTGGGCGCCGGACGGCATCGAATTACACGGCAGCTTCTGACCGAAAGCGTGTTGCAAGCCTTCCTAGGCGGATTGCTCGGATTGGCTTTTGCAAGTGAGGGGTTGACTCTGCTCAAAACGGTGCTTCCCGTGGACACGCCTCGTCTGGCGGAGGCGCACATTGATTGGCATGTGCTGGCGTTTACGGGCGCGCTCGCAACGTTGACAGGCGTCTTGTTCGGACTCGCACCCGCGCTTCACTCCGCAGGCACGGGGCTGACGGACTCGCTGAACTCTGCCGGACGCGGCACTTCGGTATCCGTGTCGCGGCGCCTCCGCGGCGGATTAGTGGTCGCTGAAGTTGCCTTTGCTGTGCTGTTGGTGACGGCAGCCGGACTGATGATTCGCAGCTTCTGGGCGATCTCGCATGTGAATCCAGGCTTTCGGCCCGAGCACATCCTGACCGCGCGTATCACGCCGAATGAATCGTTCTGCAGCGATGAGAAACGCTGCCTGACTTTCTATCGCAGCGTCCAGGAACAGGTTCAAGCCTTTCCCGGCACTAGTGGAGCCGCACTCGTAAACACCCTTCCTCTAGGAGGAAGAGTGAGCAAGCGCTCTCTCGATGTCGAGGGGTATGTCGTTCCCGCCGGTGAGGACGTGCCTCTCTTCTGGCTAAATGTCGTAACGCCCGAATACTTTCGCGTGATGGGCATCCCTCTCCTGTCGGGCAGATCGTTTGTTGATTCCGATCTCTCCGGAGCTCCGGTTGCGATTGTCACCGAGGAGACTGCGCACCGTTTCTGGCCCAATCAAAGCGCTGTCGGGAAACATATACGGCTACTCGACGATAGAGACTGGCGCACTATCGTGGGGGTCATTCCGAGTGTTCGCGCGTACGATCTTCAGAGAAACACGCCCGACTGGATCGGCGGCACTGCTTATGTGCCGTACAATTCGACGGCCACCCTCGAAGATCGGCGAATCCCAACTGAGATGACCATAGCCATCCGAACCACGTCGGATGACTCTCAAATCGGTACGATGCTTCGCAATTCCGTTGGGACTTTGAATCACGAAGTGCCGGTTAGTGAAGTGAAGACCATGAATGCTGTGGTGTCGGAAGCTGTATCGACGCCGGCGTCCACGACGGCCCTGATGGTGGTTTTCGCCGCTTTGGCGTTGGTTTTGGGAACAATCGGCATATACGGTGTTCTCTCTTTTCTGGTCTCGAATCGCACGCGAGAGATTGGCATTCGTATGGCGCTGGGAGCCCAAAGAAGTGACGTGCTCCGGTCCGTGATCGGGGAAGGTGCGAAATTAACTTTGGCGGGGATTGCGCTGGGAATGGCGGGCGCTTTTGCCGTAATGCGAATCTTGTCAGGCGAATTGTACGGAGTGAGTTCGATGGACCCTTTTACCTTTTGTAGCGTGGCAATCCTTGTTGCCGTCGTGGCTTTGGCCGCTTGCTATATGCCTGCACGCAGAGCGATGAGGGTAGATCCGATGGTGGCGCTGAGATACGAATAGGAATTGGAAAATGGAAAACAGAAATTGGGAATTCAAGGACGAGGTGCCGCGATGAGCTGGGTTCGCCGGCTATTCGGAAAACGAGAACGCGAAGACGAATTGGCGGAGGAACTGCAAAGCCATTTGAAAATGGCGTCGCAGGATCGCGTCGAGAGGGGTGAAACCGCGATGGAGGCAGGGCGTGCGGCAAAGCGCGAGTTTGGAAATGTAGGACTGGTTCAAGAAGTGACGCGCGACACGTGGGGATTTGGATCTTTAGACCGGTTGATGCAGGATCTGCGATTTGGCGCGCGGATGCTTGCGAAGTCGCCGGGGTTCACGGCAGTGGCAATCTTAACGCTGGCGCTGGGTATTGGCGCGAACACGGCGCTGTTCTCTGTGGTGAACGGTGTACTGTTCAATCCCTTGCCCTATCCGGACTCGGAGCAACTGGTCACTCTGCACGAAAGCAAACCGAACTTTGAGGCCGGATCGATTTCGTTCCCAAACTTTCAGGACTGGCGCAAGCAAAACACAACGTTTTCCATGATGGGCATTTCGCGAGGCTATTCATTCAGTCTGACGGGTGCAGGCGACCCCGAACAGGTGCAGGCGCAACTTGTTTCGACGGATTTTCTTCCCATGCTGGGAGTGAAGCCAGTTCTTGGGCGTTTGTTCGAGGAAGGTGAAGACGATTTCGGCCGCCCCCCCATCGTGATTATCAGCGCGGGATTTTGGAGCAGAAAGTTCGGCTCCGCGCAGGATGTGATTGGAAAAGGACTCACCCTGGACGGGCGAGGCTACACCATCGTGGGCGTGGTGCCGGCAAGCTTTAACTTGCAGGTCGCGGATTTTCGCGCCCGCGAGTTCTATGTGCCGATCGGGCAGTGGACGAATTCAGCATTGCACCTCCGGATGGCGGGCCTGGGGATCCATGGCATTGGCCGCCTGAAGCCAAGCGTCACGATTCAGCAGGCACGAGCCGATATGGCACGAGTGACAGGGCATCTTGCGGAGGCCTATCCGGAAGCAGACAAGGGCATCGGCGCAACGCTATTTCCAATGAAGGAACAAATGGTCGGCGACGTACGGCGCCTGCTGCTGGTATTGCTCGCGGCCGTGGGTTTCGTGCTGCTGATCGCGTGCGTCAATGTGGCCAATCTGATGATGGCTCGCTCATTGGGACGCGATCGGGAATTTGCTGTTCGCGCCGCACTGGGCGCAGGTCGAGGAAGGATCATCCGGCAACTTCTTACAGAGAGCCTGTTGCTCGCACTTGCCGGCGGTGGACTCGGGTTGATGCTGGCAACATGGGGAACAAAGATAGCGCTGCAACACCTGCCCTCCGGACTGCCTCGCGCGAGTGAAGTCGGAATGGACTGGAAAGTCTTGTTGTTCACGGCGGCGATTGTGCTGCTGTGTGGAATTTTGTTTGGCTTGGTGCCCGCGCTGCGAATTTCGAAGCCGAACTTGCAGGATACGCTGAAAGAAGGCGGCCGCGGATCAGGCGGCGGAAAACAGCGCGCGCAAGGAGCTTTCGTCGTCGCGGAGATGGCCATGGCCTTGGTGTTGTTGATAGCGGCGGGCTTAATGATCCGCAGCCTGAACGCTCTTTGGAGCGTGAATCCCGGCTTCGATTCACACAACGTGCTGGCGTTTGGAGTTTCCCTCCCAACGTCCATGAGAGATGCCAACCCTGACGCGATTCGCGCGGCCTTGCGAGAAGTACAGAGCAAAGTGAGCGCAGCTCCCGGAGTGCAGGCCGTGTCTCTTTCGTGGGCGGCCGTGCCACTTTCGAGCGACGACGAGGAACTCTTCTGGATGGAAGGCCAGCCAAAACCAGCGAGCGAGAGCGACATGAGTTGGGCCATCAGCTACGTCGTTCAAGAGGACTATTTGAGAGTATTGGGAATTCCACTTAAGCGCGGGCGTTTTTTCACGCCCCAAGACCACGAGCGCTCGCACCACGTAATCGTCATTGACGATGTTTTTGCGCAAAAGTTCTTCGGCGATCATGATCCTATAGGGAAGCGCTTGAATCTAACTTCCTTGGGAGGAGCTGCAGAAATCGTTGGCGTCGTCGGACATGTAAAACAGTGGGGGCTCGATTCGGACGACAAGCAAGCACTCCGGGCAGAGCTTTATTCCTCCTACTTGCAGGCCCCTGACGAAATTATGAAGCTATCTTCCAGTGGCACCGGAGCCCTGGTGCGCATAGAGGGGAATAAAGAAGCGGCAGCTGGAGCCATTCGCAAAGCATTGAAAGAAATCAGCAACGAACACCTAATGGTCAGTGTACAAACCATGGAAGAAATCATTTCCGATACCTTGGCGGCCCGCCGCGTCTCCATGATCGTTCTTTGCGTGTTTGCGGCGCTGGCGCTGGGACTTGCCAGCATGGGAATCTATGGCGTGATCTCTTACCTGGTTGCCCAGCGAACGCGTGAGATCGGTATCCGCATGGCCCTCGGTGCAAGACAGGGCGAAGTGCTCCGCCAAGTGTTAGGTGAAAGCATGAAAATGACGCTTGCTGGAATCTTAATCGGATTCTTGGCTTCTTTGGGGCTTACGCGGCTGATGGCCAATCTGCTCTTTGGAGTAAGCGCGACGGATCCGCTGACATTTGCCGGTGTGGGAATTGTTTTGGCGGGCGTAGCGTTGGCGGCGTGTCTCGTGCCGGCGCGGAGAGCGATGCAAGTCGATCCAATCGTCGCGCTGCGATACGAGTGAATAGACGAAACCAAGTAGCACCTCCCTCTGCACTAGTATGTTCCCTCGCCATCAAAGGCACTATCTTGTTGACGGATAAGGGTTAAGCTTAACCTAACCGCAAGCATCAATTCCTGTCTAATGAATCGGATGCAACAGAACGTCGATAGCACCCAGGCCATCGCCGAAAGCGACGCCGTCGCCGTCGAACGCACGCTCGCGGGCGATCGGGATGCCTATCGCGTTCTGGTGGAACGGCACAGCCACAATGTTTTCCGGCTGGCCTACCGCATGACCGGAAACCGGCACGATGCGGAAGAGGTCGTTCAGGAGGCGTTCCTGCGCGGGTACCAGAAACTGGGGCAGTTCGCGGCGCGGTCGAATTTCGGGACGTGGGTTTATCGCATCGCGGCGAACTATGCGATCGACCGCATGCGCCAAAAGCAAAAGGAAGACGCGCGGCGGGAAGCGCCGAGAGCGGAGGACCAGGACGGGATGGAAAACGATCCATTGTCTCGCGTCAAGGATGAAGCGCCGACACCAGAACGGTTGACCCAGAGTGTTGAACTGCGAAAACAGATGGAGCAAGCACTGGCAGCTCTCTCGGAAGCGGAGCGAACAGCCTTCGTGATGCGGCATTGGGAAGGCTGCGGGATTGAAGAAATTGCGGCGGTTTTGAAATCCAGTTCAAATGCCACGAAGAACACCGTTTTTCGAGCCGTGCAGAAACTTCGGCAAGCGCTCCAGCCTTTCGTAGAAACACGGGCTCAGGCGCGCGCCATGGGAACGGAATCATGAAGCACATGACGGAAGAAGAGTTGATTGCATATCGCGAAGGAGTCGCCGAACAACGATTGGCGATCATGGAGCATCTCGCGGCTTGCGAAGAATGTCGTGCGGAGTTAGAGCGAATCGAAGCGGTACTCGCGGCGCTTGATACGCTGCCGGTGCCGGATCCTGGCGTTGATTACGGGCGAAAAGTCTGGAAAGAAATTGCGCCGCGGCTGGCGGAGAAACCGGCGCGGTGGTGGCAAGCATGGCTCGAACCGCGGCGGCTAGCGGTGGCGGGCGCCCTGACGGTGGTGATTGTGACGGCGTTTGTGTTAGGCCGTTGGACGCGTCCGGGCAACATCGTACCTGGAGAAACCGCCGCAACAAGAAAGCAAGTACGCGAGCGGATTCTGGTCGTGGCTGTCGGCGAGCACCTGGGACATTCGGAACGGATGCTGGTGGAGCTTTCCAATGAAGTGCCCAGCGATTCAAAACAGAAAGAAGTCAACATTTCCGCCGAGCAACGCCGCGCTGAAGATTTGGTGCAAGAGAATAGGTTGTACCGGCAAACCGCACTGCAAGAGGGCGACGCTGGCCTCGCCAGCGTACTGGACGAACTCGAGCGCGTATTGTTGGATGTGGCCCATAGCCCAGACCAAGTAACGCCGGCGCAGCTTGAAGCCATCCAGAAAAAGATCGAAGCGCGCGGAATTCTGTTCAAGGTTCGCGTGGTCAACAAAGAATTGCAGCAGCGGCAGGAGAGCACAGCTCCCGCCCCGGCGCAGAGCGATTCCACAAAGAGAGAGAGGGACAAAGTATGACCGCCGGTAATCCAATCGGAAAGACAGGCGTGGCCTGGTTCGCAATTGGCGCGCTGTTGCTGGTGCCCGCGGTCACGCACGCGCGTTTGCCCAAGGCAATGCCTGCATCTGCGGTTTCTCTTCAGGATCCGCAAGAGGCCCAGGACAAAGATCAGGAGAAGCGCGATCGCGAACAGGAGGCACGCGACCGGGAGCAGGAGAAACGCGATCGTGAACAAGAAGCCCGTGACCGCGCGCAGGAAAAGCTCGACCGCCTCCAGGAATTGTACGACGACGGGCGGGAAGCGCTGGATGAAGACCGCTATGACGAAGCACAGTCAAAATTCAAAGAGCTGGCGAACCTGAACGGTCCACAAACCGACGCGGCACTTTACTGGGAAGCCTACGCGGAAAACCGATCGGGAAAGCGCGACGCGTCGCTGGCGACGATCGCCGACCTCAAAAAGCGGTTTCCGCAGAGCCGGTGGCAGAAAGATGCCGGAGCGCTGGAAATTGAGGTGCGGCAGTTGAGCGGGCAACCCGTAAGACCTGCAGACCGGGGCGAGGAAGAGTTAAAGATTCTGGCGATCCAAGGACTGATGAACAGCGACCCCGAGCGGGCCATGCCGTTGCTGGAGAAAGTGTTGAACGGACCAGGCTCCCCCAAGGAGAAATCGAAGGCGCTGTTTGTGCTGGCACAGAGCGGTTCACGCCAAGCGATGGAAGTTCTTGGCAGGATTGCAAGCGGGCAGAGTAATCCGGATCTGCAGCGGAAGGCGATCGAGTATTTGGGCACCTTTGGCGGAAAGCACTCTGGAGATTTATTGGCGCAGATTTACGCGAACAGCAATGATCCGAGTGCAAAACGGGCCGTCATCCGAGGTTTTATGATCTCCGGAGACCGGGAACATCTCCTCAGTCTAGCAAAGAGCGAAAAAAACGAGGACTTGAAGAGGGAAGCGATCCGGAATCTAGGCCTGACGGGCGGCCGGAGTGAGTTGCAGCAGCTCTACCAAAGTGAGAGCTCACTTGAAGCAAAGAAAGAACTCTTGCAAGCATTATTCCTTTCAGGGGACTCCCAGAAACTGGCCCAAGTCGCGTTGGAAGAAAAAAATCCGGAGCTTCGCCGCACGGCAATTCGAAACATGGGCTTGATGGGGGGGAAAGAGCCGGAGCTGCGTTCGATTTATGAGAAGGAGACGGACCGTGATGTGAAGGAAGAAGTCCTGAACGCCTACTTCCTCGGCGGAAATGCCAGTGGCCTGGTGGCCATCGCCAGGAGTGAGAAAGACCATGAGCTGAAAAAGAAAGCGGTGGAGAAACTTTCGCTAATGGGATCCAAAGAAGCGAACGATTATCTGATGGAACTGCTGCAAAAGTGAGGTGGATGATGCAAAGCAAGCAGAGTATTTCGATGGTACAGCGCATTCTGCGCTTAGCGATGCTGGCGGTAGGAATTTCCTGCGCGATCACGCAGGTGGCCAGAGGCGGCGCCGTTCACAAACAATCCGGGCAAGGCATCAGTACCGTCTCAGCACAGACCGGGGCGGAAATGCCGCGGATTGAAAATGCCAGGGTCGAGACGCGAGCGGCGGGAGAAAGCCTTGCATCGGCCTTTCGCGAAATTCTCGAAAAAGCGGAGAAGCCAGAGTGGGTCGGCTACAGCGTGGATGAAGTAGCTGGCGAGCGCGGCGTCTGTTGCGACAACAACTGGAACGATGAGCGCTGTGGCACCTGCCGTCTGGAAAACGACCACAACTGGAATGGCGGTACCACCAGAGAGGGCAATCAACCGGCCGGCACTGTGAAGCTCGAAGGCGAGAGGAAAATCGTTGTCCTCTATCGCCTTGAAGCGAAAAACATAATGCGCATTCGCATGGCCTCCGAGTCGTGCTCGCTCGACGTGGGAGGTCTCCAGTTTATTTGGCTGACCGGAGTCCAGGCATCGGAAAGTGTAGCGCTGCTGGAAACCTACGTGCACGGAGCGCCATTCGAATCGCACGGCGACCACGGCATTGGCCAAGGCGCGTTGTCGGCTATCGCATTGCACGCGGACGCGTCTGCCGATCGCGCTATGCAATCCTTTGTGGCTCCGGAGCAACCGGAAGGATTGCGCCGCCAGGCGGCATTCTGGCTTGGCGTGGCCCGCGGAAACGCCGGGCTGGAGGCGCTCCGTCGCATGGCCAAGAACGATCCTACCTCCGATGTGCGCGCTCACGTCGCGTTCGCGCTTTCGGTGAGCCATGAGTCAGGGGCTGTAGATGAAATGATTCACATGGCCCACGCCGATGCAAGTTCTCACGTGCGCGGGCAGGCCCTTTTCTGGCTGGCCCAAAAAGCAGGAAAGAAAGCCGTGGGCACAATCACCGGGGCAATTGAGAATGATCCCGACACAGATGTAAAGAAAAAAGCAGTCTTTGCGCTAAGCCAGTTGCCGAAAGACGAAGGCGTGCCGAAACTGATCGAAGTCGCGCAGACGAACCACAACGCGGAAGTGCGCAAGCAAGCAATGTTCTGGCTAGGGCAATCCAACGATCCGCGCGCACTCCAATTCTTTGAAAAGATCTTGACACAATAAACAACTTGCGGGGCCGGCGCGCGACAACGCTTCCTATTCGTTTGCTGAGAAATGGACGCTAGCGCAACAGATCTTCGAGCTGGATGCGGGTATCCGTCTTCGAGTCTCGATATTTGACGATGACGGCGGCTTGGAGCGAAAGCCTCCATTTTTCGCCCGAGGGATGCGAGACAGCGCGGGAGCCTGGCACCACGATCGCTTCCTCGGGAATAACCAACGGTTCGGCCTCCGTAGCCGTATAAACCTTGTCCCGAATGAGATCGTAAACGGGAATCGAGCGATTCAGAATCGTGCCCGTGCCAAGAACGGCGCGGCGTTTAACCACGGTTCCCTCATATACGCCCGAGTTTCCCCCGACCAAGACTTCGTCTTCGACAATCACCGGCAACGCGCCCACAGGTTCGAGGACTCCGCCAATTTGTGCGCCGGCGGAGATGTGGCAGTTGCGTCCGATCTGCGCGCAGCTCCCTACCAGTGCATGCGAATCGATCATCGTGCCTTCGCCAACGTAAGCGCCTACATTCACGAACATCGGTGGCATACAGATCACGCCGCGTCCGATGTAACTGCCATCGCGAATGCTGGAGCCGCCCGGCACGATGCGGACTCCGTCTGAACATGTGAACGCCCGCACAGGGTAAGTGGCTTTATCGAAGAAGGGCTGCTTCGCCGCATCGATCGACATGTCAGCGATAGCGCCCATTCGAAACCCGAGTAAAATTCCCTTTTTCACCCAGGCGTTCGCTCGCCATCCGGATTTCGTGGAAGCATCGGGCTCGGCAGCGCGGATCTCCCCGCGATTCAGCGCTGCCTTAAAATCACGGAACAGCCATTGATGCTCTTCTTCGTAATGCGCTGGCGCTTCGTCAAACAGCTGCTCAACTCGCGATGGCAGCATGAGCCCTCTCGGCAGAGCGTGCTCGGGGAATTTGCTTAACTAGATCGAGCGCTTCGAGCACGGCCCGGACGCGTGCCTGATTCTCCGCTCTTGGCGCCACGAGCGGCAAGCGCCACACCGCTTCGAGCAACCCCATCTCCGCCATCGCCGCCTTCACCGGAATGGGATTTGATTCGACGAAATTTACTTCCATCAACGAATGAAAGCGCCGGTGAATCGCGCGCGCACCGGCGAAATCCCCGTTGACCGCGAGCCGCGTCAATTGCGCCATCTCCGCCGGGATTTCGTTGGAAACCACGGAAATCACGCCTCGTCCACCCAGCGAAATAACCGGAAGTGTGATCGCGTCGTCCCCGGAAAGCACGATAAAGTCATCCGGCACAGCATTCAGAATAGCGGCCATCTGCGATACGTTGCCGGAAGCTTCCTTGATCCCCACAATATTTTCAATTTCCGCAAGGCGCTTCACCGTGCCAGGCTCGATGTTCACTCCGGTGCGCCCCTGCACGCTATAAAGAATGATGGGCACTGGCGTCGCTCCGGCAATTGCGCGATAGTGCTGGAAAAGCCCCTCTTGCGTCGGCTTGTTGTAATAAGGCGTGACCGAGAGGATACCATCCGCGCCAATCGCGGCGAGTTCGCGGGTGAGCGCAATCACTTCCGCGGTATTGTATCCACCTGCACCGGCCAGCACTGGTACGCGCCCTTTGGAAAGCTCAACGGTAATCTCAACCACGCGAAGATGCTCCTCGTGTGTAAGCGTGGGACTCTCTCCCGTAGTGCCACATGGCACAAGAAAATCGATGCCTGCTTCGATTTGCCGCTTGATCAAAACCCGCAAGGTGGCTTCATCTAAAGATCCATCGCTGTGAAACGGAGTTACTAGTGCTGTTCCAGTGCCCGTAAACATGGTCTTTCTCCTTCTATTTCTGGTGTCTTAGCGCCAAATCTAAAATTGTCTCTGCAAGCTCCGCCATCCGAGGCGTCTCAATCCAGTTCGCTTAAAATATTCTTGAACTCAAAGAATCCTTTTTTGCCCGTAACCCACCGCGCCGCCTGCAGCGCACCGTGAGCGAATCCTTCGCGGCTTCGTGCCGTGTGCCGCAGCGTGATCGTATCCGCAACGGAATCGAATCCAATTTCGTGCGTGCCTGGATGCGCGCCGGCACGGTTGGCGGTCAGCGTTATCTCCCGGCCGTAACCCGCTCCGCGCATTTCTTCGGCAATTTTCTTGAGCGTCCCCGAAGGCGCGTCTTTTTTTGACGAATGATGAATCTCCCATCCCCAGGCTTCATAGTCGGAATGTTTGGCAAAAAGGGTAGCCGCGTGCCTGGCAGCTTCGAAAAATAGATTTACTCCCACGGAAAAATTCGGCGCCCAAACCAATCCCGTCTTGCCTTGCTCCACGGCCTCCCGTGCGCCTGGAAGCTGATCGAGCCAGCCGGTGGTGCCAACAACGGTGTTCACGCCCAGCACTGCAAGGCGCTGGATATTTTCCAGCGCCGCCTGCGGCGCCGTGAATTCGATGGCCACGTCCACTCCGCGCAACGTTTCGTGCGAAAGCGCTTGGGCATGCATGTTGGTACCGCCATGGAACTTCGCGCGCACTTCAAATCCATGTTCCGGCGCCAGCCGTTCGATGAGCTTGCCCATTTTCCCGTAACCAATGATGGCGAGGCCCAGGCTCATGCGGTACTCCCGCCAGACACAAGGAGCTGCGCCGCCATACGCGCGTAGATTTCCACTGCTTCGGACAATTCTTTCTTCGGGATGTGCTCCTCTGCGGTATGAGCTACTAGAATACTACCCGGACCAATGAGAAAGGGTTGCCCCCAGGTCCCTTCGAAACTAGGAATATCCGTTGTGAAAGCCACGACTGTGGTAGGCAAACTATCGAGCTTGGCCAATTGCAAGGCTGGCGTGTAAAAAACCTCGCGCGCCTCTGCACGTCCCGCGGCAGCTGCCAAGACCGCTTCCCGAGTCTTTGCCGGATCACCCACCGTGCGAAACATGATTTCCGCTTCAGCCAAATCAGCAACCACGTTCGGCGCGCGCCCACCATCAATCGTTCCGATATTCAGGGTGCTCTGTCCGAGCAACGTATCGTGTGGCAGTGAAATTTGCCGAATGTCGTTGAGAACGTCGAGCAGTGTGTGAATGGCGGAATGTCCTAGCTCTGGATAAGCCGAATGTGCGAGCTTGCCATGAGCGGTGACTTCATACCGCAGCGCGCCTTTTGAGCCGAGCGCTAACCGGTTTTCTGTCGGCTCGCCATTGATAAGAAATCGTGATCCTCGCGGAGTCGCTGCGGCGGCGATTGCCCCGGCGCTGTTGCGTTCTTCCCCGACGACAAAGAGCATCCCGAAATTACGGGTATTCATTGCGAGCAGCTTTTCTGCTGCAGCAATCATCGCCGCGATAATGCCCTTTGCATCGCACGAGCCGCGTCCCCAGATGAATTCGTCATCCTCACGAGAGCCAAAGAACGGCGGCACCGTGTCCATATGCGTGGAGAGGGTGACGACTGGCTCTCCCCAACAGGCAAATATGTTGTCGCGGTTAGGCTCAACAGGGATGCGCTCGATGTGTCCGCCGTAACCCAAGGTCAGTGCCGACAAATGCGCGAACACGTAGTCGCCGACATTTTTCTCGTGGTTGGTGGTCGACTCAATGTCGACCAGCGCGCGCGTCAGTTTGAAAACGTGCATTCGAATCAGCTTTTCTGGATGAACGAAACGAAAGGAAGGAACCGCGAGGATACAAATCGAGGCTGCTCTGCCTCTCGATAGCGCTTCATCCGAATACATCGGACGACAGTGAACAGGCCTTGGACCTGATCCCCAACCACCGCGGTTCGAGCTACCGCAGCAATTTCGGCGGATAACAGCTACAACTCAATTTGCCCCTTTCGCGCGAGCCTCCGAAGCTGATCGGAATGGCCGGCCCCGCTACTCATGGCTTCCGCACCTCTACCAAGAACAATTTGAGTTTAAGAGAATCGTAGGGAAAAAGCGAATGAAATGTTGAATGGACCAAATCGAATGAATTGCTAAAGCTCGAGAGGCTTAAGCGGCTCGTGCTGGGAGGCAACGAGCAACTCCCCAGTGAAGGCGAACTCGCCAGGACGGCGGTTAAGGGCCTCTTCGGCAGAAATTCTCGCCGTGTGGGGATTGTTATTCTCCTCGGAGAGGTGCGCAAGAACAAGGTACCGGGCTCGAGCGTCAAAACCTGTCGTCTCGTCTGTGTCGCCTAAGAACTCGCTGACTGTGCGGTTGGAGAGGTGCCCCTTGTTGCTCATGATTCGCTGTTTGACCATCCAAGGATATGGGCCCGCTTTAAGCGTGTCAGGTTCGTGATTTGATTCCAAGACGACGCAATCAGAGTCGCGAAGATGTCTTTTGACAAGATTGGACATGCAACCGAGATCGGTGACGAAAGCCAACTTCACGCCGTTTGTGCGAAACGTAAAGGCGATGGGATCTACGGCGTCGTGCGATATGTCAAACGCACGTACTTCAATATCCCCGATTGTGAAATTCTGACCACTGCGAATCGTTTCGACGCCCTTAAGTCGCTTGCCGAAGGTTTCTGGCAGGACTCGTCGCAGCGCATCCATGGTGGGTCCAGTCACATAAAGCGGCGCCTTCGATAGCCCCAGCATCTGTGGAAGTCCATTGCAGTGGTCGATGTGTTCGTGGGTGATGAGAATGCCGTCGATATGGTCGACAGATCTTTCGACTCTCGCAAGCCGCGCCAGCGTTTCGCGCTTCCCTAATCCGGCGTCAATGAGGAGGCGGGTCCGCTCGGTCTCGAGCAATGTAATGTTGCCCGAGCTACCCGACGCCAGAATGGATACCCGCAGGCCGATCGCTCACTCCTCGTCTGAAAAAAACCTCAGGCCTCAAGGCCTGAGCACAACAAAACGAATTTTCAGAATGATGGCAGAGCGCCAGGCGCGCGTCAATAAGGACTCCCTGATTCCAACAGTGATATACTCCCGCCGCAAACCATGGAGAAGTACGATCTCATCGTGGTTGGTTCCGGGCCCGGCGGCCAGCGCGCGGCCATTCAGGCGGCTAAATTCGGAAAGCGCGCCGCTCTTATCGAAAAACTGGAAGTCATCGGCGGCACCGCCATCAACACCGGCACCATCCCCAGTAAAACCATCCGCGAAGCCGTTCTTCATCTTTCCGGCTATCAATACCAAAGCATCTACGGGGTCAACTATCGCGTCAAAGAGCCGATCACCATGGCCGATCTTTCCTTCCGCGCTCTCAACGTCATCAAAACCGAAATCGATGTCATTCGCGCACAGCTTTCTCGCAACGGCATCGAGGTCCATACTGGAATGGCCAGCTTTGTGGATCCTCACCGCATACAAGTCACCAATTCTCGCGGACAATCCGAATTGGAAGCGGATCACATCGTTATCGCCACCGGCACGAAACCTGCCGTCTCTCCTCTCGTCCCGTTCAACGACAAGACCATCATCAATAGCGATCAAATCCTTCGCATGCCAGAGATTCCCAAATCCATGATTGTGGTCGGCGGTGGTGTGATCGGCGTCGAATACGTTTGCATGTTCGCCACGCTGGGCGTGCGTGTCACGTTGATCGAAAAGCGCCCGCGTTTGCTGGAGTTTGCCGACGCCGAGATGGTCGAAGCGCTTTGCTACCACTTGCGCGACCGCCGCGTCACTCTGCGACTGAACGAGGAAGTCGAAAGCGTCGAAGAGACTCCCGACCACAGCGTCGTCGCCAACCTCAAAAGCAAGAAAAAAGTTTCTGGTGACGCGCTTCTTTATGCCGTTGGCCGCCAGGGCAACGTCGAGGAGTTGAATCTCGCCGCCGCCGGCCTGGAAGCTGACTCGCGCGGCCGCATTACCGTAGATGAAGACTACCGCACCAAACAGCCGCACATTTTCGCGGTCGGCGACGTCATCGGCTTCCCCAGTCTGGGCTCAGTCTCCATGGAACAGGGCCGCATCGCCGCTGCCCGGGCTTTCGGCATGCACACCAATTCCAATCGCGCCAATTATCCCTACGGGATTTACACCATTCCGGAGATTTCCTTCATCGGAAAAACTGAGGAACAGCTCACCGACGAAGGCGTCCCGTACGAGGTCGGCATGGCTTTCTTCCGGGAAATCGCCCGCGGCCAGATTCGCGGCGACACCACCGGTCGCTTGAAGCTCATTTTCGATCCCACTTCCAAGCAATTGCTCGGCGTGCACATCATCGGCGAAGGCGCTTCCGAACTTCTGCACATCGGGCAAGCGGTTTTCGCACTGAAGGGCACAGTGGAATATTTTGTGGACACGGTTTTCAATTACCCGACGCTTGCCGAATGCTACAAGGCGGCGGCGTTCAACGGTTTGAATAAACTGGCACGGGCATAGACACGCCCGGTAAGGAGTCGAATGCCCGGCTTTTCGACGACTTAAGATTGGCAGGAGCGAGATGCGCAAGACAGCGGGTGTGCTGGTGATGGAACATATCGCCGTTGGCCTCGTCGAGGCTCACAAGGTGCTTGGCGCGTTAAGCGTGTTTCCAGAGAAACCGCAATCCCTCGACCCGCTGCAATCCATGCCCGCCGAGGGGATCGTCGATTGCATCCGCCAACAAATCGAGAAAGTGGCCAACGGAGCGAAGATCGAAGCCATCGGCATCGGCTTTCCGGGCATCATTCGAAATGGTGTCATCGAGGATTCTCCCAACTTTCAGCAAGCCAAGGGATTCGGGCTGCAGTCAGCGTTATCTTCCGCTTTGAGTGGCAAACTGGCCGGGACGCCCGTACATATCTTCAACGATGCCGACGTGATGGCCGCGGGAATTGCCGCCACGCGAGGTAAACTGAACAAACTGTTCCGTGTTTGGACCATCGGCAACGGCATCGGCTTCGGCCGCTTCCCTTCCCGTGACGGAATCTGGGAAGGCGGGCATTCTGTCGTCACGCTGGATCCCAAGGAGAATTTCTGCGGCTGCGGCGGCAAAGGTCACCTTGAAGGAATTCTCGGACGCCGCTCCATGCGTTTGCGCTTCCTGGATCTCGAACCAGAGGAAGTTTTTGAAAATGCGCGTGCCGGTGACGCTCGCTGCAAGGAATTTGTCACGCTCTGCCACCGCGCTCTGGCCGCGGCTACGGCCACAAGCGTCCACATGGAAGGTCCAGGAACGTTTTTTGTTACCGGCCCCGAAGTGCGATTCATCGACGCCGGGCTGTTGGACCGCCTGTTGCTCGAAATGGTGAAAATGAGTCCGCTGCAAGGCACGCACTTCGAAGTCGTTCCAACTTCCGACGAGATCGGCGTCGTCGGCGCCGCCGTCAACGCCGACCACACCGCCCAACCCTGAGGTTTGTCCTCTAAATTTCCACCAACGGGTTCCCATTCGATTCTCTAGGAGAAAGCCTTTGCATTGTATGGAACTGATTCAGCAGAAGGGTTACGCCATTCTTCCCGCAATGGTGGAGCAGAGCGCAATTGCTGCGTTGCTTGCGGAACTAGACGGTGTAGCGTTGCCTCGCACAAGAGCTGGCATTCGTCATGCGATGAAGCTTCCCGCCGTCTCCGGAATCGCCCGAAGCGAGCGGCTGATGGCGATGGCGCAAGCTGTTCTCGGCAAAGATGCTTTTCCGTTCAGAGCCACGCTGTTCGAGAAATCGTCAACGGCGAACTGGCTTGTCGTATGGCACCAAGATACGGCACTGCCCTTGCAGAGAAGACACGAGGCGCCCGGCTGGGGGCCGTGGTCGATAAAAGATGGCCTGCCTTATGCACACGCTCCGGCCAGCGCGTTAAGTCAAGTGCTGGCGCTTCGTCTCCATCTTGATGATTCGACCTCCGAGAACGGACCTTTGCGCGTCTTGCCGGGGACGCACACACTTGGCGTTCTGACCGATGAGAGCCTTCACGAACTCTCTGCACAGATCGCAGCGGTTGAATGTCTGGTTCCCGCAGGAGGGGTACTGGCTATGCGGCCACTGATCGTGCACGCTTCATGTAAGTCCGTTTCCTCGGCACTAAGGCGAGTGTTGCATATCGAATTCGCGGCCGCTGCGAGAATCGCGGCTGGAATGGAACTTGCCATCGCCTGAGTTGCACTAGTTGAGAAAATCAGTGGACGGCGAAGCAGCGCGAATTACCGCCGCGGGGACGGTTCAAAATCGGAGGCTTGCAAGCCGTACTGAGCCATTACCGTCGCTAGTTGATTTTGCCCTGCGTGGTACGCGCGGTAAAACTGGGCTCGCAGCCGCTGGGCGTTTTGCGCTTTGTGATTGAATTCTCCGGCAATGGCGTTGGATTTGAAAATCAGGTTGCCGTCGCGCAACACATATCCGGCTTGTTTGGACAGCGTGAACTCATAGACGCCGATCGAGGCGGTGAGCCAGTCGCGCTCGATATCTGTCACCACTTTGCGGGCGCCCAGATCTTTGCGCGTAGAGGCGTCGAAATGCTCCAGGAATGCCCGCTTCTCCTCGTCGCTTGCTTCGATTGACGTCACGTGGTTCGGCATTTTGCTGAGGAGCGGCTCGATCGAATTGAATTTTTCGGCGACTGCCATCCGCGCGCGCAATTGCGAGAGAATTTGCTGGATGGTGGCAGCGTCGCGAAACGATTCCGGGGTATAGACCGGCAGGCTAGAATTGTCGAACTCCCCCACTTCCAAAAGATACTGTTCATCGAATGCGTGCAAGTCCGCAAAAAACGAGCGAATTGCAGGATCCCACTTTGAGGCGGGGACGGAACGCGCCACGGGATGCATGGAGCGGCGAAGCGGATTGGCAACGGTGCCCGTAGCGCGCGAGTCGATTCCGGCAGGCGAGGACATGCTGCCGATCAGGGAAAGAATCGCAAACAAAGACGCTCCACAAGCTACACCGAGAAGTTTTGAGGAATAGTCCGGCTTGCTCTTGCGAATCCAAAAAAACGCGAAGACGATAATCGCGGAAATCAGATACGGGCCAACGAATCCTCCAATCGTGAAACCGGAATTCTCCAGCGTAACGGTTCCAAATCTTTTCAGCGTGGCCGCGTACGCGGCAAACGCCACGAGCGAAACCGAAAGCACCGAACTGATCCATGCGAGCACAACATTGAGGCCAGCAGGCGCCTGCGGGCGCACCGGCGTGGGCGGTGGTGGAGGAGGAAGAGCCTGCGCTCGCGAGGTCGGAAGAGGGCTGTACGTTGCTCCGCACCACGGGCAGTCCGTGAAACCGTCAGGAATAATTTTCGAACACTGCTTACATTTCATAAGAAATGTGAGAGAGAGAAGTGCGGGAATTCTAGCAGGCCAAGCGCGAGCGGTCGAGAGAGAAACCGTTGAGCGGGCCGAGGACAGTAACGGCGATTTGATTGGCCTGGAAATAACGCTGCGCAAGAGACTGGAGTTCTCCGTTCGTAACGGCTTCAATACCGGCGAGGATTTCATCGAGCGAATAAAAGCGTCCGAAATACAATTCCTGGCGCGCGAGATTGGACATGCGCGAGCTGGTAGATTCGAGAGAAAGCATCAGCGATCCCTTCAGGTGATTCTTCGAACGGCGCAACTCTTCCTCACTGACTGGCGATTCCTTCAACGCGCGAAACTCCTGAATCGTCAAATCGATAACCTGCCCAACCGTCTCCACCGCAGTCCCCGCGTAAACGGTCATCATTCCGGCGTCGGAATAGGGCGTGAGTTCGCTGAAGACCGCATATGCAAGGCCCTGCTTTTCGCGAATATTCTGGAAAAGCCGCGAGGACATGCCGCCGCCGAGAAGATTATTGAGCACGGCAACCGCGAAGCGATCTTCGTGTCCGAGCGGAGCCGACGGTACTCCAATGCAGAGATGCACCTGCTCGAGATCGCGCTTGGTTTCGAGATGGATGGGCGCTTCCGTTCGGGGAGCACCGTCGCTCTCTGCGGGACCAGTTGGACTCATGTGGCCAAATTCGCGCTGAACTAATTGCATTACTTGCTCATGCGTGACATTGCCGGCTGCAGTCACGACCAAATGATCCGGCGCGAACCAGTCCCGGAAACGAGCAAACAGGGAATCACGGTTAAATCCTCTGACCGTTTCCGGCGTACCCAGAATCGGACGGCCAAGCGAATGTCGTGGCCAGAAACCGCTCGTGAAAATTTCGTGCAGTAGATATTCAGGATTGTCCAGATCCATTTTGATTTCTTCGAGGACGACCTGGCGTTCCTTCTTCACATCTTCGGAGTCGAATTTTGGGCGCAGCACGAGGTCGGCGATGACGTCGAAGGCGATGGGCAAGTGCTCATCAAGAATTTTTGCGTTGAAACAAATCTGTTCCTTGGAGGTAAACGCGTCGAGCATACCGCCGACGGAATCCATTTCGCGCGCGATGGCTTCAGCCGAGCGGCGCTCCGTGCCTTTGAAGACCATGTGCTCCATGAAGTGAGCGAGGCCGTTTTCTTCGGGAATCTCGCGGCGCGAGCCGTTGCGAACCCACACGCCTACGGAAACGGAACGCACGTGGGGCATGGTCTCGGTGATGACCACGAGGCCGTTGGACAAAACGTGCTTCTGAATATCGCGCGTTTCAGTGGCCATTTAAATATTGTGACACAGGCGGGGCAGAAAGGAGAAACGGAAGCGACCGTATGCGAAATCCGAGCTTTTGCGTCAAGTTGCGAAAGATGCCGCCTGGAGGCCGGCGCTACAAGAGCTTTTCCGCTACGTTGAGTTTGCCGTATTCGCTGGTGTAGAACAGCGGAACGTCGGAATAGGTGCCTTGGTCGCGGAGATAGACTTCGCAACTATCGAAAGGCTTGGAATAAATATGGATGCTGACCGCACGTTGGCCGAATTCCGCCAGGTTCATGACTTCGTGAACCGGCTCGATGGGATTCACGTAAGCCGGATGCGTGGCGTCGAGATCGTAGGTATCCGTCGGAAGTATTTTGCACGTGCCGTGAGCCGCATCGCGGCGATCCACCCGATAATTCTGAACACGAAGCCGGCCAATCGGCGCCGACATCCAGCAATTCTGATCTCGATGATTGTGGATGCGGCTGTGCTGACCGACTTCCCAGCAGACGGTCATGCACTCGAAAAGTTCATTCTTGAAAATCAGGTTGCGCGTGTAGCTGCCTTTTGAAAAATAACAATACTTGTCGAGAGTGTCCGCCAGGACGGCACGGCGGACGACATAATCTTGAACACCTTGGAGAGTAAAATCACGAATAGGAATTGCGGCCAGCCCCTTGACCCACTCGGCGATCGTAAGTTGCTCGGTTGCTATGTTGCTTTCCATGAAAGCCTCCGGTGCACACGCGCCCCAATTGGGGCGCAAAAACAATCCTGCGGAAGCGGGGATTGCCAAAGAATTATAGCGCGATTCCGAGGGGAATTGAGGAGGCAAGGCAGTAAAGAGGCGAGGAAAGAGGTAATCTGTAGTTTGAGGTGGGCGCCGCGAGAAACGAATGAACAGTAACCACAACAAAATCGAATTGCTGGGCAAATCCATGGAAGAGCTACGCGGATATTGCGCGGCGCTGGGTGAGCCGGCATTTCGGGGAGCGCAGATTTATCACGCTTTGTACTCAGAGAGAAACTTCGATGTGGGACAAATTACAAATCTTCCTTTGGCGTTGCGCGAGCGTCTGGCTAAGGAAGCACGCATCACTCTGCCATTGGTAACACAGCGCTTCGCTTCGTCGGATGGCTCAGTGCGGTATTTGTTTGGTTTGGGAGAAGCGGAAAAAGGCAAAACATCTAATGCGGAGGACACAGAGCCCGCAGAGAAGAGCGGAAAGGAACAGCCAAACTGCCTGCAAAAGCCTGCCTCGGTGGAAGCCGTCTTCATGCCGAGTGAAGGTCGTCAGACGATCTGCATTTCCACGCAAGCGGGCTGCGCGGTGGATTGCCATTTTTGCCTTACCGCACAATTAGGGCTAATCCGTAACCTAACCGCTGGAGAGATCCTGGCGCAAGTATTGGTGCCGCTCGAAGAACATAAAGCACGGCTCGCGCCTCAGACGAACATTGTGCTGATGGGCCAGGGCGAGCCGTTATTGAATTTCGAGCCGGTGATGGCGGCGGTGCGCATCATGCTTGACCCGGCAGGGCTGGGCATTTCCCCGAAGCACGTGACGCTTTCGACGAGCGGGATTGTGCCGGGAATCGAGCGGCTGGCCCACGAGAAAGTGCGGCCGAAGATGGCGATTTCTTTGAACGCATCGAGCGACGAACAGCGCGATGTTCTGATGCCCATCAACAAGAAATATCCGCTCTCCACCCTGATTAAGGCGTGCAAGGAATATCCGCTGCGAACCTGGGAGCACCTGACGTTCGAATACGTGATGCTCGGCGGAATAAATGATGCCGCCGAAGACGCGCGGCGCGTCGTGCGTCTGCTGGCCCCCTTGAAGAGTGTCAAAGTGAACTTGATTCCCTGGAATCCCGGAGAACTTCCCTACCACGAATCGCCGGAAGAGCGAATTGAAGAGTTCCGACGGATTCTGGTGGACCGCGGCGTACCGGCTTTCGTGCGCTACTCGCGTGGCCGCGACGTCATGGCTGCGTGCGGCCAGCTCGCTCTGCTGCAAATCGACGGAGCACAAATGTCAGTTGGAAATCCCCTCACGGCATGAAACTGAAACTCCCACCCGGCTCATTCGAAGCGTATTTGTTTGACTGCGATGGCACCATCGCCGATTCGATGCCACTGCACTACGTTGCGTGGAAGAAGGTGCTTGGCGAATGGAATTGCGAATTTGATGAGAGGCTCTTCTATGAGTGGGGCGGCATGCCGATCGCCGAGATTATATCCACGCTCAACCGAAGACGTGGACTGAGCATGCCGGTGGAGACCGTGGCGCATCGTAAGGAAAGTCTTTACTACGAACTACTGCCACAACTCAAGCCCGTTCCCGAAGTCTTGGAGCATATCGAGAGTCAACAGGGGCGCATCCCGTTTGCGGTAGTGTCCGGAAGCACCAGGGATTCCGTGACGGCTTCTCTCTCCACGCTGAAGCTGCTCGATCGCTTCGACGCCTTTGTCTGTGCCGGTGATTATCAAAAGGGCAAGCCCGATCCAGAAGCCTTCCTGCTCGCTGCCACCAAACTGGGCGTTGCTCCGCAGAATTGTCTGGTCTTTGAAGACACGGAGATGGGCATTCAGGCCGCGAAGGCTGCAGGTATGGCCTGGGTCAAAGTTCCTCCACCGTGGGAGAGGGATTCAGACTACCTCAAGGGCGATTGAGGCAGGAGTCCAGCCGGGATTCTGAGCTACCTCGCAAACTAAGCTGCAACACAGCTATTCCCGCAGGATGCCGATTACGGACATGAGACGGCCGCCCTGGGCGCCCTCTTTGCGGTAGCTGAAGAAGAAGTCGCGTCGGCACGCAGTGCAAAGATCGATGACGAAGATATTCGTGTCGCGGAGGCCAGCGCCCAAGAGTTCGGCGCGATTGGCTTTACGGAGATCGAGCAGAACGTTCTTGGGCGGGGGCTGATGGCCAGGAGGCATCATATTGAGCCACTGGATGGGATTTGGCTCGTCGCCGGTTCGGAATTCGTCGAACCATTCCGGGGCTTCGGGGAACTGAGAGAGGAACTGAGTGGCGACTTCGGTGCCTACTTCGTAGCAGCAGCCGCCAATGGAAGGCCCAATGGCGGCGAGCAGATCGGCGGGGTTGGTTTTGAATTGCATCTGCATTTGGCCGATGGCTTTGACCACGATTCGCGCAAGAGTGCCACGCCAGCCGGCGTGGACGGCAGCTACTACTCGTTTTTTCGGGTCGACTAGGAGGATGGGGACGCAGTCGGCAGTTTGCACACCGAGGAGAAGGCCGGGGCGGTTGGTCATGGACGCATCTCCATGGCAAGGCTCCGCCGGAGCAGAGTTGAACAGATGAATGACGTCGGAATGGATTTGTTTCAGAGAAATGAGTTTCATGTTGGAGGCGCCCATGGCGGATTGGAAGAGTCGGCGGTTTTCGAGGACGTTTTCCTTGGCGTCCCACTCGGTGAAGCCAAGATTTAGGACCTTTTGCCCGTCTTGATTGGAGACACCACCGGGTTTGGTGCCGAAGCCATGGATTAGCCAACGGAGTCTAGATAAGGCGGGAATCTGTAAGATTCGGATGCCGTTGGATTTGTGTTCTGCCCACTTTGGTTTGGATGGAGTGGAAGAGACAGACAGGAATGTCTGTCCTACTTTGCGAAGCTTCCGCCTGGGCTTCAGTGTTTTCGTGGGAGCGGCCATCTTCTAATTATAGACCGAAGAGGAAGACTCGTTTTCACGGAGTGTGGGACACAGTATGATTGGCACGCTGATTTGGAGTTTGGGGCTGGCGGAAAAGCGGCAGCAAGCAGCCGCACTCCGAAGGGGGGACATTGATCGTTGGGATGGGGGTGGACATCGCGGAGGTAGGGCGGATTCGAGAGGCGATTGAGCGGCATGGGGAAGTGTTTCTGAGGCGGATTTATACGACGAGAGAACGAGAATATTGCGAGCGGTTCAAAAATAAGTATGAGCGGTATGCGGGACGGTTTGCGGCGAAAGAAGCGGCGATGAAGGCGCTGGGGACAGGTTGGCGGCTCGGGGTAAGGTGGGTGGACTTGGAAGTGGTGCGGGAGACGAGCGGGCGGCCGACGCTGGCGATCACGGGTGAGGCGGCAAAAATCGCGCAACAACTCGGGGTGAAGAGTGTGGCGCTCAGCATCACGCATACGGAAAGTCAGGCGCTGGCGCAAGTTATTTTTGAGGGATAAAAGAGTAGAATAGCTTAACGCACAGACGCAGAGAACGCGGACCCCGAGAGGATAAGTTCACCTTCCAGAGTAGCTCCAGTTTCAGATGAAATTAATACATCCAGGAAATTGTTGGCTGGATGGTCACCGTTCACGCGGACCTTCAGGTAATTGCTGGAGAGGGCTGGAGCTGTGCTCGAATGAGAATCTTCGTCAGGGCGGAGGGTGAGGACGCGGAGGGTGCGTCCGATTTGAGATTTGCGAAAGGCGGCGGCTTTGGCTTCGCCGAAGGCGCGGAGTTCGCGGGCGCGGCGCTTGATGGTGCCGCCGGGGACTTCGTTGGAAAGCGCGGCGGCTTTGGTGCCGGGGCGCTTCGAGAAAGAAAAAACGTGGAGATAGGTAAACGGCTGTCGCTCGATGAAGGCCATAGTTGCGGCGTGGTCGTCTTCGGCTTCGCCGGGGAAACCGGTGATGACGTCGGCACCGATAGCAGCGTGGGGGAGGCGTTCGTGGATGAGTTCGACGCGGCGGGCGTAGTGCTCAGCACGGTACCAGCGGTGCATGGCGGCGAGGATGCGGTCGGAGGCGGACTGCAAAGGCATGTGGAAGTGCTGGGCGATGCGGCCGGTGGACACGAAGAGTTCGACAAGGTCTTGCGTGACGTCGAGCGGTTCGATTGAGCTGATGCGGAGGCGCTCGACGGCGGTTTCGTCGAGGATGCGCCGGAGAAGGTCTTTGAATTCGACGCGGGGGGAAAGATCGCGGCCGTAGGTGCCGAGGTTGATGCCGCTAAGGACGATTTCTCGGTAGCCCGATTCGGAGAGGCGCTGAATTTCGTGGATGACCGTGCCGGGCGGCAGGCTGCGGCTCTTGCCACGGACGAAAGGAATCACGCAGTAGGAGCAGCGGGAGTCGCAACCGTCCTGGATTTTTAGGGTGGGGCGGGTATGATTCCCTTCTCCTCCCAGGACGGGGGCGGAGAGAAATTCGGTGCGAGAGAAGATGTCCCCGGTGAGGATGGTGCCGACAGAAGGGGCGCGGGCGGCGACGGGCGCTCCTACAAAAGAATAATACGATGCAGTCGAGTCTGAATTGAGGGCAGCTGCAGGGAAAAAATCGTTTGGGGATTCCGTGGATGAACGAGGCGCGTCGGTCGAGAGCGAATCGATCAGCAGGGGGATTTGTGGTTTGTGAGAATTGCCGACGACCCAGGAGACGCCGGGGAGGGCAGCCAATTCTTCCGGAGCGCGTTGCGCATAGCAACCGGTCACGATGAGGCGGACGGCGGGATTGGCGGCGTGCAGTTTTCGAATGGCTTCGCGGGCCTGGGCATCAGCGGACGCAGTGACGGTGCAAGTGTTGAGGACGACGATGTCCGCGGAAGCCGGACTCGAAGCGGAGACACAACCGCTGTCGAGCAACTGACGCTCGATGGCGGCACCGTCCGCTTGAGTCGCACGGCATCCGAACTGTTGGATGAAGAAGCTGTTCATCTAAGTCTGGGAGTTGCTTTCGGTGTTTCCCATCACAGAGTCTCCGAGGTCACACAGAAGAGAAATCACCCCAGCCGACACAATCCAATCATAGCGGTATTAACGCCGCGCGAAAAGATCGATAGAGGCCGAGCGCGGTAGGCCGAAGGGGGAATCGCCTTTACTCAGTGGAGTGTGCGCCGCTACAATCTTTGGACATTTATGGCTCATCGACGATACAACGCTTCCGCGCTTCACGATCCAAAGGTTTCGATTGTAATCCCCGTTTACAACGAGAAATCGACGATTGATGAAATCCTGCGGCGCGTGCTCGACACTGCCGTGCGCAAGGAAGTGATCATCGTGGATGATTGCTCGACCGACGGAACTCGCCAGATCCTGGAAAATATGGCGGCCCGGCAGGCAAATGGAGATGCTCTTGCGCCGGCGCAAGATGGAAGCGACCAGATCGAATTGCGGGATTTGCGGTTTTTCTTCCAGGCGCCCAACCAAGGCAAAGGAGCGGCTTTGCGGCGCGGCTTTTCGGAAGTGACCGGGGACGTCGTGCTGGTGCAGGATGCGGACCTGGAATACGACCCGCGGGACTATGCAGTGTTGCTCGAACCAATCACCGATGGACGCGCCGACGTGGTGTATGGTTCCCGATTTCTCGGCGGACCGCAGCGCGTGCACTACTTCTGGCACTACGTTGCGAACCGCATGCTGACGCTGCTCTCTGATATTTTTACCAACCTGAAACTGACAGACATGGAAACTTGTTACAAGGTGTTCAGGAAAGAAGTTCTGGCGGGGATTCAACTAAAGTCGGACCGATTTGGATTTGAACCTGAGATTACGGCAAAGATCGCGAAGCACAAGTGGCGGATTTACGAAGTGCCGATTACCTATGCCGGGCGCACTTACGAAGAAGGCAAAAAGATTACTTGGAAGGACGGCATCCAGGCGTTGTGGTGCATTATCCGGTACAGTTTGGGAGATTGAAGCTAAGCAGTTACCCCGGAAGCATACCCCCGCGGATTCTTTTCTTTCCAGGCCCACGCTGATTGAATAATTTCCTCAAGCGAGGAATGGGATGCTTCCCACCCGAGGGCGCTCTTCAATTTTTCCTTGCTCGCGACCAGAACCGCGGGATCACCGGGACGGCGTGGACCTAGTTTGCGTGGGATTTTCCGGCCAGTGACGCGCTCCGCCGCATCGATCACTTCTAAAATTGAAAAGCCGCGGCTGTTTCCGACGTTGAACGCTTCGCCGGAAACCCTCTCGATTTCCATTAGCGCGCGAAAGTGAGAATCGGCAATGTCGAGTACATGGATGTAGTCGCGGACGCAGGTTCCGTCAGGCGTAGGGTAGTCCGTGCCGAAAACGTCCACGTGTGGGATTCCGCCACTGGCGGCATCCAGAACTCGGGGAATGAGATGCGTTTCCACGCGATGATGCTCTCCTCGCTCCTTGGAAGCTCCGGCGGCATTGAAGTAGCGGAGAGTCGCGTAGTTGAGTCCAGTATAAGCTTTGTAGTCCGCCAGAATCCCTTCGAAAGTAAGTTTGGATTTTCCATAAGGATTGATGGGAGCTTTTCGATGGTCTTCGGGGATGGGAACGATTTCGGGCTCGCCATAGGTCGCGGCAGTGGAGGAGAAAATGAATTTTTTCACACCGTGCCGGGTGACTGCATCGAGAAGATTCACTCCGCATGCCACGTTGGTAGCGTAGAAAATACTGGGCTCGCTGACGGATTTGGCGACAAGGGCCTCGGCGGCGAAGTGCATCACGGCGTCGATCTGGTGTTGATTGAAGACAGCTTCCAAGGCGGAGCGATTCCCGAGATCCACTTGGCAAAAGACGGCACTGGGGGGCACCGCGGCTCGATGGCCCTCCAGCAAGCTATCCAAGGCAATCACGGACATGCCCCGCGAAACGAGCACCTCGGAGCAAATACTTCCGATGTAGCCTGCCGCGCCTGTAACGAGAATATTCACCTGTCGTTCTCCTCGAGTCGAATAGGAAACCCAGAATGGAACGCGGTCATGTTACCCGATACATCAGCACGAGCCGCAGCAAAGTGGCTCTGGCCGCATGGAAATTCATTCAACAAAGATTAAGCCTGCGACAGGCGGCGCTGGAAGGTAAGCAGGATGAGGTCGGCACGGCGGCGCACGCCAAATTTGTTGAGCAGGTTGGAAACGTGAAACTTTACTGTGCGTTCCGCAATATTGAGCTTGCTGGCGATTTCCTTGTTGGAAAGATTCTCCAGCAGCGAATCGAGGACTTCCTGCTCGCGGCGGCTGAGATTCGTCACGGAGTCGGTCTTAAGGCGGCGGCCCTGCCCAGTGAGAATGGAATCGACGAATCCAGAGAGAAGCTGCCGGGGAACCCAGAAGCCCCCGCTGGCCACGAGGGGAAGAGCACGGATCAATTGTTCCCGGGCTTCGACATAAGTGAGGAGACCCTTAACGCCGAGACGCAAGAGCGAAAAACTGTTGGCTTCATTGTGCTGCTCGCCGACGACGATGAGGCGCGACTCCGGAAAGCGTTCGAGAAGATTGGCCAAAAGCGCGCCAGTGGCAGGCTTTGCGGCATGCGCGTCAATAACGTAAACCTGGGCTTTGGGCGGTTCCAGGGTGCGCAGGTCCGGCGCCAGCGTGGATTCCAGTTGCTTGATAATCACTTTGAACTGGGATTTCGCCAAAATGCGCTCGAACTCGCTCAGCACCAGGGGGTGCGGCGAGAGGATGCAAACGCTCAATTTCGTGGAGGCTCGTTTCGTAGTCACTGTTCGACAGAGTATTGAAAACTGGTCAAAGGGGCAAGCCCTTTGCTAGTGCTGTTCACGAACTGTTACTGACTGCTACGATGCATTTCCCCGGGGTACTTCCTTCAACAAAATATCAACTATGCGCTTGGCGGCATGGCCATCCCAGAGAGGAGGAATGCGGCCGGCCTTGCCCTTGCCAGCCAGCGTATCACGGGCGGCAGCAACAATCTTGCCCGGATCGGTGCCAACCAGCAAGTTCGTGCCTTCGGAAATAGTGATGGGGCGCTCGGTGTTCTCTCGCAGGGTGAGGCAGGGGACTCCGAGGGCCGTGGTCTCTTCCTGGATGCCGCCGGAGTCGGTGAGGACGAGTTTGGCTTTGCTCAGGAGGCATAGAAAATCGAGATACCCGACTGGCGGAATGAGTCGCAATTGAGAGTGGTGCTGAATGCCGTCTTGGGTCAAGCGCTGCTGGGTGCGAGGATGCACCGGAAAGATGACGGGCATTTCGGCCGCAACGGTATCGATCGCTCCGAGAAGCTGGCTGAGCTTTTCGGTGGAATCAACATTGGAAGGACGATGGAGAGTCAGGACGGCAAAACGTTGCCAGCCAGGGCCGTTCTTCAATCCAAGCTCGTCGCCAATCCCAGATTGCTGGGCGATGGGCAAAAAGTGACGCAAGGAATCGATCATCACGTTGCCTACCATGAAGATGCTTTCCCGGGGCCGGCCTTCTTTCAGGAGGTGAGTGATGGCGTCTTCTTCCGTAACGAACAGATAATCGGCAAGCGCGTCGGTCAGAATGCGATTAATCTCTTCAGGCATGGTACGGTCAAAGCTGCGGAGTCCGGCTTCGACGTGGGCTACGCGGATGCCGAGTTTCGAGGCGGCAAGAGAAACCGCGATCGTGGAATTGACGTCACCGACGACGAGAACTAGGTCCGGTTTGCGCTCGATCAAAACCGGCTCGATGCGCTTCAGGATCTCAGCGGTTTGCGAGGCGTGCGATCCGGAGCCGACTTCCAAGTTGACGTGCGGCGACGGAATGCCCATCTGGCGGAAAAAAATGTCGGACAATTTTTCGTCGTAGTGTTGGCCGGTGTGGACAAGGATGGCTTCGATCTCCGGATGACGCTGCATTTCATGCATAAGCGGAGCAATTTTGGGGAGATTGGGGCGCGCCCCGACGATATTCAGGATTTTCAGACGCTGGGTCATGGAGCGTTTGTCTTCGGTTTCCACAGCCAGTATAGCATCCGGGAATTTGCCGTTCGACGCTGCTAATCTACCGTTCGGACCTAAAAAACACTAGTTTAATGCGCGGAAGTAGGTATCCACGGGGAACCTGGGTAAAATAGATGTGTCTGGAAACGCCAGATTTCTTTGGTAGTTGCAGCTTTTTCGAGCGGCGAAACAGCAAGGAGAAACGCCTTCGATCGGATGCGTAACCTGAACGAATCGGCCAAGGCCCTACGAGAACTGTTGGGACAGCGGATCCTCGTGCTGGACGGCGCGATGGGGACGATGTTGCAGCAACGGAACCTGAATGCTGCGGACTTTGGCGGAGCTGCCCTTGAAGGATGCAATGAAAATCTGGTGCGAACCCGGCCGGATGTGGTTCTGGATATTCACAGGAAGTACTTTGAGGCGGGATCAGACATCGTTGAAACAAATTCGTTTAATGGGACGAAGAGCGACCTGATCGACTATGGGCTGGCGGACCAATCGTACGAACTCATGTTCAAGGCTGCGCAACTGGCAAGACAGGCAGCGGATGAATACTCGACCCCTGCCAAACCCAGATTCGTTGCGGGAGCGATGGGGCCGACGCGCAAGACAATAACGGTCACGGGCGGCATCAGTTTCGATCACTTGAGTCAGGACTACTATGATCTGGCGAAACCGCTGATAGAAGGCGGCGCTGATCTTCTGATGATTGAAACGTGCCAAGACACTCGCAATATCAAGGCGGCGATTCTCGCCATCCATAGGCTATCGAGAGAAATCGGCGCCGAAGTGCCATTCATTGTTTCTGTCACTATCGAGTCCATGGGTACGATGTTAGCGGGTCAAACCATCGAAGCCATGTGGGCATCGCTTAGGCACGCGAAACCTCTGGCGTTTGGAATGAACTGTGCGACGGGTCCGGAACTCATGACGGACCATATTCGAACGCTTAGCCAACTAAGCAGCGAGTATGTTTCTTGCTATCCAAACGCTGGGATGCCGGATCCGGAAGATGGCCAGTACCACACGACTCCGACAGCATTTACGACGCAAGTCGAAAGATTCATCAGTAATGGATGGTTGAACATAGTGGGGGGATGCTGCGGAACAACTGAAAAGCATATTCAGGCGATTGGGCAGATGGTGGAGGGCAAGAGGCCGCGGCAGCGGCCCGCTGAGGCGCACCGGGCCGTTTATTCGGGGATTGAGACGATTGAGGCGGAAGACAGTACGCGGCCGCTGCTCGTGGGCGAACGCACCAACGTGATTGGTTCGCGCTTGTTCAAAAACCTGGTTGCGGAAGAAAAGTGGGAAGAAGCGAGCGAGATTGCTCGACGGCAGGTGCGAGGCGGCGCGCATATCGTCGATGTTTGCCTGCAAAGCACGGAGCGCGACGAGAAGAAAGATATCCCGCCGTTTTACGAAAAACTGATTCGCAAAGTAAAAGCGCCGGTGATGATCGATACCACCGATGCAACGGCGATTGAGCTGGCACTGACGTACTGCCAGGGGAAGGCGATCCTCAATTCGATCAACCTGGAAGACGGCGAAGAAAAATTCGAGCGCGTTGTGCCGATCGCGCATGAGTTTGGCGCGGCGGTCGTGGTCGGCTGCATCGATGAGGACAAATTGCAGGCGCAAGCCTTTACGCGCGAGCGGAAGCTGGCGATTGCCGAGCGTTCCTACAAACTGCTGACGGAAAAATACGGGTTGGGACCGGAAGACATTATTTTCGATCCGCTGGTTTTCCCTTGCGCGACTGGCGATGAAAACTATATCGGCGGCGCGGTCGAAACCATGGAAGGCATCCGCCTGATCAAGCAGGCGCTGCCCGACGTTCGCACGATCCTGGGAATTTCCAATGTGTCCTTCGGGCTGCCTCCAGGAGCGCGCGAAGTTGTCAATTCTGTTTTCCTCTATTACTGCACGAAAGCAGGGCTGGATCTCGCAATTGTCAATACCGAGAAGCTGGAACGATTCGCGTCTATCCCGCCGCACGAACGCGAACTGGCGGAAAATCTTCTGTTCTCGCATCCACCGAAGGACGTGCCCGCCGACCAGGCGAATGCCGCCCTGTTGCGGGACGTCCCAGCCGATTGGCGCAAGCAGACCAAGGAGCAGCGCGCCGCGGTAAACCAATATTACATCGCCTCGATCGCCGAACATTTCCGGACTGCAAAGAAAAAAGAGAAAATCCGCGCCGCAGATTTGCCGCTGGACGAGCGGCTAGCAAACTACATCATCGAAGGCACTCGCGACGGCCTGATCATCGACTTGGAGAGAAAACGCGGGGAAGGCGTCCCGCCGCTGGATATCGTGAACGGGCCGCTGATGGCAGGCATGGCCGAAGTCGGGCGCCTTTTCAATGCGAATGAATTGATAGTGGCGGAAGTGTTGCAATCCGCCGAGGCCATGAAGGCTGCCGTGAGCCACCTCGAGCAGTTCATGGAAAAGGCAGACACCGCCAAGCGCGGAAAAGTCGTACTGGCAACCGTGAAAGGCGACGTCCACGACATTGGGAAAAACCTCGTCGAAATTATTTTGAAGAACAACGGCTACGACGTGGTGAATCTGGGGATTAAAGTGCCGCCCGAAGAGCTGATCAAGGCATACCAGGAGCACAAGCCTGATGCGATTGGACTATCCGGCTTGCTGGTGAAGAGCGCGCAGCAGATGGTGATTACCGCGAGTGACTTGAAGGATGCGGGAATTGAGATTCCCATGCTGGTTGGGGGGGCTGCGCTTTCTGCAAAGTTCACGCAGACAAAAATCGCGCCGAGCTACGGCAAAGCGGTGTGCTACGCGAAAGACGCAATGACCGGGCTGCGACTGATGAACGAACTGATGGATCCGACGACGCGCGACAGCGTGCTGCGGAGTCACACCGCAAGTGGTAACGGCGTGAGCGTGGCCACAATCGTGACCGTAGAGGAGATCCCCGCGGTGACGCGCTCGCCGCGCGTGCGCGCGGACCTTCCCATTCCGCCAGTGCAATCTCTAGATCGCAAAGTGCGGTTGGTGCCGGACCTGCGGGAAGTGTGGGGCTACATCAACCCGTTCATGCTATTCGGGCGGCACATGGGCTTTCGAGGCGACTTCGAGAAGCGTCTGGCGGAACGCGATCCCAAGGCGGTCGAATTATTCGAGGAAATGGAAGAGGTAAAGAAGGAAGCCGCGGAGTTGATGAAGATTCGCGCGGTGTGGCAATTCTTCGAAGCCGAAGCCGCGGGCGATTCTCTGCACCTATTTGAACCGGGAGCAGCGGCGCCGTTGCACACTTTTCGATTCGGGCGACAGCGGCAAGGCGATTTTCTGTGTCTGGCCGATTATGTCTTGCCGGCAAAAAACGGCAAGCGCGACCACCTGGCATTGTTCGTAGTATCGGCAGGCGAAGGAATCCGGGACCGCGCAGAAAAAGCCAAGAACGAAGGCTACTACTTCAAGTCGCACGGCTTGCAAGCACTCGCGATCGAGACGGCGGAAGCCTGCGCGGAATGGCTGCACCGGCGCATTCGGGAAGATTGGGGATTCCCCGACCCGCCCGAGATGACCATGGCCCAGCGATTTACTTCTCGCTATCGCGGCAAGCGCTATAGCTTCGGTTACCCGGCGTGCCCGAATCTTGAGGATCAGGCGGGACTGTGGAAGCTGTTGAAGCCGGAAGAGATTGGCGTGCAGCTTACAGAAGGCTTCATGATGGACCCGGAGGCCACCGTGAGTGCGCTGGTCTTCCATCACCCGGACTGCACGTATTTCAGCGTTGGAGAAGAGCGCGAAGGCTGAGTTCCGTTTGTACCCGAATCGGGGCGGCGGTTAGTAGTTAGAGACGACCACTGTCGCCGTCAATCTCACGTCACAGGGAATCGCTCTTTGGGCTGTTCAGTGCCTCTGGGAGTAGTCTCTCTCGCTCGTCCTGACTTCACGTCAAAACAAATCCGAGGACGCGGTTCATTTGAACCACGTCCTCGGTCGCAAGAATCAATTCGGGAGCAGGCCGTATACGCAGAAGGAGGCCTGACCACCGACATACACTTTACCGTTCGCCACCGTCGGCAACGTGAACTTGACGGCGGCTCCGGCAGCGCCGGCCCCGCTCGCGGGACTACTGAAGAGCATGTTGCCAACATTCGTCGCATCGTAGGCATCTAGGATCGCCGGGCCGTTGGACGCCCAAGCGCTCAAATCCAGGACCCACACGATTCCGTTGGTTGTGCCGCTGGCGGAAACCGTGGGAATCGCGCCGCGCGGCGGGAAGGTGTTAACCGAATTGGCGGATTGCGGTGTGGCTATAACGCCATTCGCAACCGTGAATTGGCTCAACGGGAAGTTCTGTCCCGTCGTATAGATGTTGCCGTTCCAGTAGGCCGGCACTCCGTAGTTACCGCCATCCAACTGGGTAGTATTAGGTGGTGGCACGGGGATGACTTCCTGGACGTCCAAGTTGCTCCCGCTATGGAGCCTGCCCATGTTGGTCTGATCGAGCAAGTAAAGGATGGCAATCTTGCCCGTCCCGATGAGCAGATGCGGATGTGCCGCGGAACCCACGGCATCGGGCAAAACCATAACGCCGGTCGAGCCCATGTCGATGTCATTGGCATCCAGGACGCTGAAATTGAATGGCGTGAACCAATCGAGCAGCGTGCCTGTGGGGCTCAGCTTCAAGACGGTCTCGGAGAAATTCTTCGTCCCGTCATAGGAACCATTGCCGGTGGTCACATAGATATTGCCGCTGGCATCTGCCGCGGGGCCCGCGCCGCCATCCCAGACGGAAGCGCCGTTGCTTCCGCTCCTGGGATCCGATGTGGAGAACACAAAAGTCTGCGCCAACGTTGACGCATTGTAACCCCAAACCCAGCCCTGCCAGTTGGGTATGTCCCCATGTGAACCCATGGCTACATAGACTGTGCCGTTGGCTAGCAATAACGCAGGCCGGTTGAAGTGGCGCTGCGGGACGAAATTGGCAGCCGTGATTGCCACGGGGCTGCCAGTCTTTTCCGCTCCCGTCGTGACATTCAGGGCATGCAAACGATGGACGAAGCACGGGTTGTTGGTGCTGCAACCGGATCCGACGGTTTCCTTGGTCTTGGCTTCGACATAAATCGTGTTCGTCGCCGGATCAATGACGGGCGTGCCGGTAATGCCGATCTCGGGGAAGATGTCGTTAGTTGACCCGCCTCCTCCAATATTTGGATTGGCAGTGTCAGTCCATGCCATGGAGGTAACGTTGGCACTGAGGAAGCTAGTCTTCCAGAGCTGCACGCAGGAAGGCGAATCCGCGTCAAAGGCATAAACGCTGTCGTGCTCCGTGGCGAGGAAGACCACGTTGTGTGTGGTGCCGCCAACCAAAAGATTCGCCATGTACAGTGGTTGAGCGTAGAGCTGTCCGTCCACCGGGCAAGAGAAGAGTTGCGCGAAGGTGATCGAATTCACGTTCGCCGTCGTCAACGCGTACTCCTTCAAGTTTTGACCGGTGCGGGCAGGATCATTGTGGTGCATGAACACACCGGCAATGTCGCTGACGGCAAAAGTCACGGAGGCCGTCACGGAAGCGTTCGTCACGCTCACCGCAGTGATGGTATGCACTCCTGGTTGCGTGCCCGGCGTGAAAAGACCGGTCGTGCTGATGGTACCGGTTGTGCTATTCCCGCCAGTGCTGCCGTCCACCTGCCAAGTCACACCAGCATTGTTCGGATCGTTGAAGACGGTCGGGGTGAATTGTTGAGTCTGCGAAGTAGTGATCGAGCCGCGCTTCGGGCTGACAAACACGGCGAGTGGCCCCTGAATGACGGTGATCGTCGCGGTGTTGAATTTCGTGTTGTCCGCAACAGCGGTGGCCGTGAGCGTCACAGTAGCCGGAGAGGGAATCGCGGACGGTCCGTTGTAAGTAACCGAGGTGGACGTCACGTTTGTCAGCGTGCCGCAAGTGTTGCCACTGCAGCCGGCCCCGGAGAGTGTCCAGGTTACGCCCCTGCCCTGAACATCATTCGTCAGCGAGGCGGTAAAGCCTTGCGTTCCGAAGGCCGCTGCAACACTGGCGCTGCCGGGCGAAACGTTTACGGTAATGGGCAAAGGCGGAATTCCGTTGGCGGACTTGAAAGCTGCAAAAAGCGCGCTCCAACTATCGGAACCACTCAAAGTCCCGGTAGCCGCGGCGTTTCCGGCAACCATCTGGATTTGATCTTCACCGATCAGCTTGGTGTTCGGCTCCGCAGGGACGAAGTCTTCGATTTTGTAGCCGGAACCTGGCGTAAACGTAGCGATGTTGGCGCTGGTGATTTCGCTCAGAAGCAAATCGCCGCCCCATGCCGTGGGCACGGTTGGCGAAGCCGCCGCTGTACCTGTGCCTTCCCCCACGGTGGCAATGTCGAGAGAGTTGCTGAGCGCTACTCCGGAATATTCCATAATCGAGAATCGTAGCGATCCGCCGGTCAGATTGTCGGAAACAGTTACGGTATTCGCGCCTCCCGCAATGTTTTCTGCGTAGTAGATCGCGTTCGTCTCCCCATCCAGGGTCATGTTGAAGAGCACGGCTTGCTTGTAAGTGTTGGAATGAGAATCCGAGACGCTCAGGATCTGGCCTGATTTCCCGGCGCGGATGACGACCGCGATCCAATTTCCTGCCGTGTTACTCGACGGGAACGCCAGTGAAGACGAGCTGCTCGTGCCAGCGTCCTTGCCAGTGTGCTGAACGAGCTTGATGCTGCCTGATCCAGCAGTCACGGTGAAGGCTACACCGTTGCTGGCGACCCCTCCGACCGATACGACGACGTTGCCCGTGGTTGCCCCCGCAGGAACCGGAGCAACGATACTCGTGTCGCTCCAACCTGTCGGCGTCGCAGAAGTGCCGTTGAATGTGACCGTGCTGGTGCTCTGGGTCGCACCGAAGGCGCTGCCACTGATCGTAACGGATGTGCCGACTGGCCCTCCTGTCGGGTTCACCGTGGTGATGGCTGGCGGAGCCGTCACTGTGAAGAGGACGCCGTTGCTGGGGACTCCGCCGACAGATACGACGACGTTCCCGGTTGTCGCCCCCACGGGCACAGGAAGGATGATCTGGGTGTCGCTCCAACTGGTCGTTCTGGCGGAAACACCGTTAAATGTCACGCCACTGACTCGAGTGCCGACCGTGGGGCCAAAGTTTGCGCCGTTGATCGTGACTACGGCTCCGATCGGCCCAGATACCGGACTGATGCTGGTGACATTCGGTGGCGGCGTAACCGCGAAAGGCAGGCCATTGCTGGCGATTCCGCCAACGCTAACGACTACGTTTCCAGTCGTTGCGCCAGCGGGAACGGGTGCGTCAATGCTCGTGGTGGACCAACTTGTCGGAGTTGCCAAGGTCCCATTGAATGTGACTGTGCTGGTTCCCTGAGTTGCGCCAAAGTTCGCGCCGACGATGGTCACGACAGCGCCGACCGGACCTTGCGTCAAACCAAGAGAAGTCAGGCTCGGACCTGGCGAATTTACCGTAAACGTTACGCCGTTACTGGCTACGCCGCTGACCGTCACCACGACGTTGCCGGAGGTTGCGCCGTTCGGAACTGGGGCGGTGATGCTCCCGACACCCCAGCTTGTGGGAGTTGACGTTAAGCCATTAAAAGTGACTGTGCTGCTGCCCTGAGATGCGCCGAAGTTCGCGCCGGCAATCACCACAGACGTGCCGACAGTTCCCGAATTCGGAGTCAAGCTGCTGATGTTAGGTGCAATAACGACCGTGAAGTTCACGCTATTGCTTGCCAGACCGCCAACCGTGACAACCACATTGCCAGTTGTTGCTCCAGTTGGCACCGGTACTGCGATGCTCGCCGCGGTCCAACTCGTCGGAGTTGCTGCGGTTCCGTTAAATGTGACCGTGCTTGTCCCTTGCGACGCTCCGAAGTTAGCCCCAGCAATCGCTATTGACGTACCCACCGTTCCGGAATTGGGAGTCAGGCTGGTGATACTCGGGGGGATGAGGACCGTAAAGCTCACGCCGTTGCTCGCGACTCCGCCGACCGTCACGACGACGTTGCCAGTCGTTGCTCCGGCCGGTACGGGCGCGGTAATGCTGGTTGCACTCCAAGCCGTCGGCGCGGCACTCGTCCCGTTGAATTTTACCGTGCTAGTGCCCTGGGAGGCTCCAAAATTTGTGCCGGTCATAGTAACGGAAGCACCGACAAGTCCGGACGTCGGATTAAGGCCGGAGATGTTCGGCGGAGGCACAGTAACGGTGAATGTCACTCCGTTGCTGGCCGTGCCGCCGACGGTCGCAACCACGTTGCCGCTGGTTGCGCCTGTTGGAACAGGGACCACGATGCTGGTCGCGCTCCAACTCGTGGGCGTCCCTGTAGTGCCGTTGAACGTCACCGTACTCGTGCCCTGAGTCGCGCCAAAGTTTGAGCCTGTAATCGTTACGGACGTGCCAACGAGTCCAGAAGTCGGATTCAAACTGGAAATCGACGGTCCGCTTGTCCCGCCGCTGGCAGCCTTGAACGCAGCCAAAGCAGCGCCCCACTGGTCGGACACGCTCAGCGAGGCAGTCGTCGAAGCAGTTCCCGTAGCCGCTTGAATCTGGTCTTCGGTGATGAGCTTCGCGTTGGAGGTTCCGGGTACGGCGTCTCTGATGGTGTATCCGGTTCCTGCCGTAAACACTGCCGGATTGGAGGTGGTGATCAAGCCGAGTAACAGATCACCGCCCAAAGCTGTGACAGGCGTCCCGCTGCTCGCGGCGTTACTGACCCCTTGCGAGGTTGCTGTGGCGTCCAACGAGTTTGCCAAAGCCACTCCGGAATATTCCAGAGTGGCGAATCGCAGCGTGTTGTTGGTAATGCTTTCCCTGACTGTTACGGTGTTGGCCCCTCCCGCAATGTTCTCAGCGTAGAAGACTCCAAGCGTCTCACCATTGGGAGTATCCACAGTCATGTTGAACAGAACTGCCTGATGGTATGTGTTGCCAAGGGAATCCGTGACCGTGAGGACTTGACTGGCGTGTCCTGCACGGATGCACACCGCGATCCAGTTACCGGCGGTATTGTTGGAGCTAAATGCCAGAGTCGATGATGCAGTCACGCCGGCATCCTTACTCGTATGCTGTACTAGGCTGATGCCGGTGGGAATGGTGACGGTGAAATTCGACCCATTACTGGCCTGGCCGCCAACCGTCACAACTACGTTGCCTGTAGTCGCACCTACAGGAACAGCCAAGACTATGGTTGTTGCGTTCCAACTGCTGGGCGTCGCGGCAATGCCGTTGAACGAAACTGTGCTTGTTCCTTGTGTAGCGCCGAAATTTGCTCCCGAGATTGTCACCGGAGTACCAATCGGTCCGGCCGTCAGATTAAGACCCGTAATGCTCGGAGGCACCACGACCGTAAAGTTCAATCCGTTGCTGGCCTGTCCGCCGACGGTGACTACGACGTTGCCGGTAGTGGCCCCGGCGGGTACCGGGACGGTGATGCTGGTGGCGGTCCACGCCGTCGGCGTTCCAGTCGTTCCATTAAATGTAACCGTGCTGGTGCCCTGAGTTGGGCCAAAGCTTGCGCCCGCAATCGTAACGGAAGTCCCCACGACTCCCGAGGTAGGATTGAGGGCGGTGATATTGGGTATGACCGAGAAGCTGATGCCATTGCTAACCTGACCGCCGACGGTAACCACCACGTTGCCGCTCGTAGCGCCCGCGGGTACGGGAACAAAGATACTGGTGGTAGTCCACGCTGTCGGCGTTCCAGTCGTCCCATTAAATGTAACCGTGCTGCTGCCCTGAGTTGCGCCGAAGCCCGAGCCGGACACCGTAACGGAAGTTCCTACGATACCCGAAGTAGGATTGAGGCTGGCGATATTGGGTGTGACGGCAAAGCTGATCCCATTGCTGGCCTGGCCACCGACGGTCACCACCACGTTGCCAGTTGTTGAGCCTGCGGGCACAGGAATGGTAATGCTGCCGGCACCCCATGCCGATGGAGTTCCCGCCGTTCCGTTGAATGTAACTGTGCTCGTGCCCTGGCTCGCTCCAAAGTTCGCGCCCGCAATCGTCACCGAGGTGCCTACAACACCCGATGTGGGATTGAGGCTAGTGATGCTCGGAGGAGGCGGCGTCACTGTGAAATTGACGCCGTTGCTGGCCTGACCGCCAACCGTCACGACTACGTTCCCAGTCGTTGCTCCTGTCGGCACAGGCACAGCAATACTAGTCGCCGTCCAACTAGAAGGTGTCGCCGCTGTTCCATTGAACGTTACCGTGCTTGTGCCCTGACTTGCGCCGAAATTCACGCCAGTGATCGTTACCGGTGTTCCCACCTGACCGGAAACTGGATTCAAGTTGCCGATGCTGGGAGCAGTCGAGGTTACCGTAAAGAGGACACCGGTGCTCGCTACTCCGTTTACGGTGACAACCACATTGCCCGTTGTCGCGCCGTTTGGCACTGGCACGCCAATACTTGTCGCGCTCCAACTCGTGGGCGTAGCAGCGATTCCGTTAAACGTTACCGTGCTCGTCCCCTGGCTGGCGCCAAAGTTCGTGCCCGTGATCGTCACGGGAGTTGCAATCGGGCCAGAAGTTGGGTTGAGGCTGGAGATGGTAGGAGTTGGGAGGACGGTGAAGCTGACTCCAACGCTGGCGACACCGTTAACGGTAACGACTACATTGCCTGTCGTCGCGCCCGTCGGCACAGGCACCGCGATGCTGGTTGCCGACCAGCCCGTCGGAGAGGCCGCAGTCCCGTTAAAGGTTACCGTGCTCGTTCCCTGACTGGCGCCAAAGTTTGTTCCAGTAATCGTTACCGACGCACCGATTGGTCCAGAAGTCGGATTCAAATTGGAAATCGTAGGTGTGGGAAGAACTGTAAAGGTCACGCCATTACTGGCAACGCCAGCGATGGTGACAACCACACTTCCGGTCGTTGCGCCTGCAGGGACGGGAACCACAATACTGTTCGCTGTCCAACTGGAAGGTGTACCAGTAGTTCCGTTGAATTTAACACTGCTCGTCCCCTGCGTCGCGCCAAAGTTGGAGCCCGTAATTGTGACAGAAGTACCCACCGGTCCCGTAGTGGGGTTCAAACCTGCAATGTTTGGCACCGTGCCGCCACCACTGACGGCGGCGCGGAAGGCTGCCATCTGCATAATCCACTGCTGAACTTTGTCCAGAGCAGCGGTGGCGTTGTAGCTGCCCGTCGCGGAGACAACGCGGTCTTCGAGAATGTCCCCGTCAGGAGTGATTCCGCGGCTGGTGAATCCGGTTCCTGGACCCGTCGTGGTCGATTGCACGACGTTCGCGCCGATTAGAATGTCGTTTGCATTCAGAGTCGTAACAGGGCCGCTATCGCTCGTCGCGGTGTTGCCTTGAGCGCCGACCGAAGTGTCCAGGGCATTGAGCTGGTCGACGCCACTATATTCCGCGATGCGAATATCAGGATGCCGCGCCGCAACATTGAAATTAATCGTAACCGTATTCGCGCCGGCGGCAGCCGCAGCGATATTCTTCGCATAATAGATGGCCTGCGAAGCCGTTCCGCTTTGCACAACCGGAGCCGCTGCCACGGAATAGCTATTGCCAATCAAGTCCGTGACGGAACTGATGGTCGCCGTTGAGTCGTTCCAACTAACGATCACAACGTTCAAGTTGCCCGCCGTCTGCGCGCCCGTGTAAGTGACCGTCACTGGAGTCTGCGTAGCTTGGGGGCTTACAGAATTGGTTTGCACGAAAAGGATGGAGGAAACGGTTCCAACGGTGAAGTTCACCCCGTTGCTCGCCTGACCGCCGACCGTGACCACAACGTTGCCGGTCGTTGCACCCGTAGGAACCGGAGCTGTGATGCTGCTGGCGCTCCATGCCGTTGGTGAAGCTGCCGTGCCGTTAAAAGTGACCGTGCTGGTACCTTGCGTCGCCCCGAAATTTGACCCCGTAATGGTTACGGAGGTACCGACAAGCCCTGAGATGGGATTCAGGCTGCTAATCGTCGGCACGACTACGGTGCCAGCGGCGCGAAAAGCCACCATTTGCATGATCCACGGTTGAACTTTATCCAGGGCGGCAGTTGCGCTGTAGCTTCCCGTGGCAGAAACGACCCGGTCTTCCAGAATGTCGCAGTCTACAGTAATGATGCGGCTGGTGTAACCGGCGCCTGCACCGGTCGTCACGGATTGCACAAGGTTTGCACCGACCAGCAGGTCGTTCGCGCTGGTCGTAGTGACGGATCCGCTGTTGCTTGTTGCGGAGTTTCCCTGAGCGCCAACAGACACGTCGAGGGGATTCACGGTATCAAGGCCGCCGTACTCTGCGATGCGAATGTCGACAGCGTTTGCAGCTACATTAAATGTGACCGTTACAGTGTTTGCGCCCGCGCCCGCCGATGCGATGTTTTTTGCGTAGTAGATTGCTTGTGAAGCCGTGCCCGTTTGGGCGATGCGAGCGGCCGCCACTGCATATGTATTTCCGAGCGAGTCCGACACCGTGCTGATGGTGGATGTTGAATCGTTCCAACCTACGACCACCACGTTCAGGTTTCCTGCGGTCTGCGCCTGCGTATAGGTAACCGTCACCGTCTGCCCGCTAGCTGGAGTCGCTGAGTTGGTCTGCACAAAGGAAATGGGGGCGGCAAGCACCTTTCCAGAGATCGCCGTCAACAGGAGAGCGAGCAGCGCGAGTGATCTCCCAAATCGAGCCTGAAGCGTCGATCCGTTACCACGACGCGCGCAAATCAACATGAAGCATCCTCCGAGGGAACCAGGGCTTGGAATTTGTTCGACAGACAATGCTGCCGCTGTACAACCAACAAAGATAGCGTTTTGCGGGACGACTTGATCGTGGCAAGCCGCACTCTCACCTCGCGCGCATGGGGATACGCTGCATCGCGAGCCTTGCTAAATTGCTTGGAGCCAATTTCTACGATCTGGCGGCCCCACTCGCTGCGCGCCATCAACATCTGCCCTGCCATGCAGTTACAGTTCTCGATGCGATTTCACGCAGTCTCGACAAACTAATACGGCTGGGCATTTACTTGAAGCGGAGCACTCCGCCTGCCAAATTCTTGCAATCCAACTTATTGATTCATCGTGATTTATCTAAGATTTGTGGTTGACAGTCTAATATGACGAGAAGCGTTGGGACATCATTGTGCAGACTGCTTCCACTCACGTAATAACCACGAGGTAGTGCCTTTTATTGCAAGCGTGCCGATCCCAAGCGAAATGAGATTCGCCAACCGATGAAACGCACGTGATCGCCGGCATCTCTCTGAACAAAATGCATGAACAATTCCCCCAAATTACTCTGTCGGAAGTATTCTCCTGCGAGTAGGGGGCGTGAAGGGCTGAATTGCCTTATTTCAGGGGATGCTCTTTTGACTCTGGGTTCTGTCCCGGAGCAGGAACAACGGTTCCCAAAGTCAGGAATACACGACGGAGCACTACGCCCGAAATGATGAGGACAAGCCCGACAAGGAAGAGGCCCATGGTCTCAGGAAGATTTGATAGGGATGTAAGTATCATTTGCACGCCTACATAGGTGCAACCTGTCGGCCAAACCGACTCATCCCCTAAGCCCCTGAAACTAATGCCTTTAACTGTACATTCATCTTTGAGAACGGGAAAAGGTGTGAAGCAGAGTGGTAAATTGATGCACTACTTTTCCAAAGGGCCTGCACGGCGGTCGCTGACGTCAGCTGAAGGTCCCGAGCGGCCTCTGGAGGGAGCGCGACTACCAGCTCATCCCACGCGCCGCAGCCACCCTTCGCGCCAATAGTGATAAATCGCCCTTGGGCAGAGCTTGTGGTAGTCCGCCGCACACGCCGAACCATCCAAAATGATGCAGGAGGACTTCATCCGCAGCATCTTGCCGTTCTTCTCGTCCACAATTTGATTTACGCGCTTTAGGACTCGAAACGTGCCCCCGCAATACTTGAGCATTTCGGCGTCGAACAGCAGGCCTCGATTGCGGTTCCTTTTGTCTAGTGTCGCGAAGATCTCCTGCCTGGACTTAACCTGGACAAATTCCCCGGGCTTGAGGCTTAGCTCACCCGAAAGCGCGGCAGCCGGCAAGGCCCTGACGTGGGGATACTGAACTCCGCTTCGCGCCGATTGAAGCTTGTTGAATACCTCGATGAGCAAAATGCGAAATACGTCGATGATCCCCAAAAGGAGTTCAAGGAACCTCTCTCCCTTGGAATCGCCGAGCCCACGGTCCAGATTCCGAGATCGGATATCGCGAACATATTGCCAGAGGTTCCAGGAAGAAAGATGTGAGGTAAATTCCCGCAGGTCCGTTGCTTGACAGGAATAGATATCTTCTCCCGTCGATGGATCCTTCCCTTCTATGCTGGCGCGCTGCAGCAACTCCGGAACCGGGATGCCACTAATGCTTTCAGATGGCACGGGGCTTATCGGTATAGCCAAGCCACAGTCCGCGATCTGGGAGTCCTTCACAATCGCTTCTTCTGCCCGCTTTAGCCAAGCCTCATGCCAGAAGATCAGGCATCCGGCGTCGCATCCTCCGTGAGCCTGCCCGTCGCAACGCAGCCCGGTAAGGTGCACCGCATCTTTAACTGTGCGCATGTTCCAGGGTTGGATATTGTCGCAAGTCTTGTGCGCTACCTTGTGGACGCGAAACCGTTTGCCGCAATATTGCAGCATCTCCGGCATGAACGGCATGGCATTCAGCCTGCCCTTTTCATCGAGCGTCGCTAGAATTTCGTCTACGGAGCGAACTTCAACGAGTTCTCCCGCTTGAAGATTCAGTGGCTGGGTGGGGCCCGATCCCATTTCTAGTGGTCTCTCTTTCCTTAAATCAAGATTCTTCGCACATGCTGAATTTGAAATCGACCTAACAAGCTTGTTTTACAAAGCGACCGTTTCGGCAGGCGTAGCCGCTCTCTGCTTCTCCTGAAAATGCCGCGCCAGGCGATCGGCATACTCCGAACCAAGTTGTTGCGCAAGAGTCTCCGAAATGTTTTGCACCAACACCCACCAGTCATGCTGTTTGGCAAAATTCTGGCGGGCGGAGCGGCGCTCAGCAGTATTTTCCGCAGCGCTGAGCGCCTTCTGGATTGCTGGCGACCATTCTTCCGCCGTCTTTGGCAGGAGCACCACATCTCCCAGCGGTGCGAGCGTGGCAATGGGCGTCCCGACGAGCGGTTTGCCCCCCGCCAGATATTCGTGCAATTTCAGCGGGTAGATGTATTTCGTGTAGTCGTTGTCGCCGTAAGGCATGATGCAAACATCGAAATGCTGTGGGTAGACCATCATTTCCGTGGAAGGCTTTCCGCCCAGAAAATTAACGTTGGAGCGCCTTTTCATTTCGTTGAGCGCCGCATCAATCTCCGGATGTGGACTCGGAGGCCCAACCAGCACAAACGACCATTCGGGATGCTCGCTCGATAATTTCAGCAGCAAATTCCAATCGATTTGCCATTTCAGCGATCCGACGTAGCCAATCCTGGGGTGTGGAATCGGAGCGAGGTCTTTCGGTTCCGGAAGGGATTGCGAGTACGCCGCAAAATCCACCGCACCCGGAAGATAGTGTGTATGCGGATTGAGCTTTCCTTTTTTCTCGTAAAGCGCCGGGGAAAGGATGAATACGCGGTCCACTTCGGAAAGCAATTTCGCTTCGACAGGATCCGTAGGCCGCTCGACGCGCGAGAAGGAATACTCGTCTTCGAGATGGTAGCAACTGAGATCAAACGGGACCATTCGCAGCACGGGCTCGAACTCCGGCCGCCAGAGATACAAGATAATCTTGGTGCATCCACGATCTCGCAGCACCTGGATTGCATTCAACAATCGCTGCCGCAACAAGAATTTCGCGAGCCATGCTGGCCGGTAGAAATCCGGAAGCCATCGCTCCGGCGTATATTCCGTAAATCCGGGGTATTGATCCGCATCCGAGGGTTGCGGCACAGCCGCGGCCTTGAAGGAATCGCGCCAGTGGTGAGCGGGGTTCACCCATACCATGTGGAAGTATCTGCCCAGGCGCGCCATGATGTGATGGCGCACCATCCAACGAGAGCTCCATTGATCCGGAACGAGCGCAAGAATTCCTACATCATTCAGCACAGGCTGATCTGACGTCTTGTTTTCTCCCGCTATGCTGCGACTCGCCATACTCATCTAATCTCGTGGTCCCTATTCAATCAGTCCAAATCTGCCGCTGTCAGCGCTTAAACCTTGCGAATCCGGGGGTTCCAAGCAAGCCTCCCAATAGCGCCAACCAATAGCGCCCAAAGCAGCCGCCCCGGCTCCTGAGACTTCTTCCCTGCAAATAAATCTTTGATCGTCCCCTTCGTCAGGGAGGAGAATTCCCAGTAAGCCATCTTCAGGACATTCCGGTCGCCTCCCAGAATGTGCTTGCAGTAGAAAGCGCCCCGCCCCACGACATACCGGTGATTCAAGGCCTGAATTTGCGCATCGGTGGTCCGGCCATGATTGTGGTAAACGAGTACATCCGGTGAATAAACGATCTTGAATTTTTCGCGGAACACTCGATAGAGAAGATCGAGATCTTCCATTACCGCGCCGATCCTGGAGCCTGGGCCGAGGAAAGGATCAAACTCTCCAACCGCATCGAGCACTTTGCGACGGATGGACATGTTCGCGCCAATCAAAAACAAGAAGAGCTGATCGCGCGATTCGATGAGTGTCCGCTCAGGGAAATTCCGGATGGTGACAGGCCGATCCTGCTTGTCATAGAGTTCGACACGTCCTCCGAGCACTCCCAGAGCAGGGTCGGATGCAAACTCCTTTGCGATCGTAGCCAGCCAGCTCGGATCAGGGATGCAGTCGTCATCCGTGAAAACGAAAATTTCACCGGTGGCGGTGCGAAGCCCCGAATTCAGCGCGATGGACTTCCCCTGCTGGCTTTCCAGCAGGTACTTGTAGCGCTGCGGGTTCTGTTCGACGAGCGGCGCAAGCGCGCTCTTCGTTCCGTCGGTGGAATTGTTGTCCACGATCACGGCTTCCCATTCCACGCCTTCCGGCACGATTTGGTGCGACAACTCCCGCAGAAACTGGAGCAGGCTCTCGGCGCGATTGTAGCTGGCGATGATGATGCTGAGCTTCATACAAATTCCGGGAAAATCCACACGTTGAATTAAAATACTCCGGCTACCTGCCGCTATTTCGCGGGGTCGAGTCCCTGGACCGGCTGCTGAACGGCTCGGTTCTGCAGCCATCGTTTGCCTTCCACCATTTGTCCAAACGTTTTCGAGAGTTCCAGGCGGTAGAAGAATCGGCGTTTGATGCCGGAGGATAACATCCACTTCAGGAAAAACTTCAGGGCGACAGGAAACAGGTATCGGGGAACGCCAAAAAGAAGGCTTACGCCTTCAGGCATCCCGCCGGTTCGGACGGTCCATCTGCCATAGTGAAATGCGAAGTCCTTGCAATATTTCCGGGTAGTTCGGAATTCTTCGACAGGATGGTAAACGATAGCCTCGGGCGCATAGTATAGGCGCTCGCCTACATTCATGAGCCTGCGGCACAATTCCGTGTCTTGCCCGCCGAGCAGGTCCTTTAACCTCATCAAATCGGTGCGGAATCCTCCGTACTTCTCGAAAACCCCCTTCTTGAAAGCCATGTTCGCGCCGGTGGCCGTGATCGTCAATTGCTTGGGAACGTCACCCTGTTCGAAGCGAACGATTCCGCCGAATCCTTCGTGACGAAATGGTCCATCAAGGTCAATCCAATCCGGCTGCTTGCAGGTCCAGACCGGTATGATCCTACCGCCAACTCCGGCGCAATCAAATTCCTGGCACGCCTTATAAATCTGCGCCACCCAATCCACATGCAAGGTCAGGTCGTCGTCCGTAAAAGCCAGGATTCTTCCGCGCGCACGCTCGGTTCCGGTATTCGCGGCTATGGACTGCCCTTGCCGTTCCTCGAACACGTACTGTAATCTCCCGTCAAACTTTTTTGCGAAAGACTCCACGACCGCGCGCGTGTCGTCCTTCGAATTGTTATCCACGATCAGGATTTCCCATTCGATCTCGGCGGGAACCACGCACCCCTGCAGGCTGGTCAGAAACTCTGCCAGCATCTTGGAGCGGTTGTAGGTGCAGACGATTACGCTCAGGTCCATTTCTCTCACCTATCCTTTTGCCTGTTTGCTCAATTCCCGAGGCTGGGGCCGGGCTTGTGGCCACCAACGCGCCAGGCTTTTCGCCGCCAACGATGGGTGCGACAAACCATTCCAGATGGCCATGCAGAAACCCTTGAACAGTCCGAGCCAACTGAACGGAATGCCCAGCGCACGGAGCCGTTTCTGATGGTGTTCCCAATACGTTTTGCCACGCAACTGAAGAAGACCCTCTGCCAGAGCTTGGTAGTACTCTTTGAGGCGAAGATTGAACCGCCGCTCATACTCCCCTTGATCCAAATACTTCGGGCCGTACACCAGAAGCTCGGTGAGGAACGAAAGATGAAGGGTGTTCATTCTGTCGGCAAAAGTGGAGTGGGATTCATTCTGGGTTCTTGTGAACGTCAATATCTGGTGCACAAACCCGAAATCAGATTCTTCCAGGACCCGGAAACAGGCCATGGCGTCGGCGTGAAGATTCGACTCGTCGTAGAATTTCTCGACTTTGCGAATGAAATCAGAGCGAATAAGCGTTGCCGTAGGCGCGCCACAAACGTATGTACTGGTGAGCAAACGAAGCCGGCAGACTTCCCGTCCGGAAACGACATGCCGCGGAAAAGGTATGCCCCGCCAGATTACATGCGTCCCGTTGCCCAGCAAACCGTATGCACCCACGACACCCACAGACGCATTGGCCTCGGCTAGCGCTACCATTTTCATCAGACACTCGGGATGGATCCAGTCATCGGCAAGCACTACTTTGCAATACTTGCTTTCCGGTGAAATCTGGCGGATGGCGTGGTTGTGATTTGGCAATATCGGCAGGAAATCGCGATTGTTATGAATGCGGATTCGGGGATCCCTGGCGGCGTAACTCTGGGCGATTTCCAGCGTGCGATCCGTGCTGCGGTTGTTTACGATCGTGTAGTCCCAATTCTCGTACGTCTGCCCGAGCACGCTCTCGATGCAATCAACGAGGTAATCTTCTCCGTTGAAAACGGGCGTGATAACGCTGACGAGGGGCTGCTCCTGGGGGCTTAGCAGCTGCGCATAGAAATCCGAAACGCGGTACGAAGACGGCGGATTCGACGAAAATATCTTTTCCTGGCTCACAGTGGCGTCCGGTACGCGCCCCACTTTTCGCGTTCAGTTGCTCCCGGCTCCTCGGCGCGGGAAATTTTCTCCGATTGCAGCCCACGCAAATCCCACCTCTGCGGGAAGTAGACGATGCCCCAGCGAGAATCAATCGGCTTGCCGGAGCGATAGAAGTTCGCCATTTCCACGTCCAGCTTGGCGCAATGTTCGACCCCGTCATAAACAATCTGGCTGAGGCCGGTGATCCACAGGGAAAAATCGTAGCGCCCCGGAAGCAGATTCAAGAAATCAATCTCCAGATCCAGTTGACCGTCGCCGGGAGCAATTTCTGGAATGTCCAGGCTGTGATGCCACGTGCTGGTATCCGTCACCAGTGTTCCCATTTCTGTCAAAAGCCGGAATCCGAAACTTGGGTAAGGAATAGCCTTTTTGGCGTGGTAGTAAAACCTCAGCCGGATGCTGTCGCCGCTGCGCGTCACCAATTTAGGTTCACCATCGAGCGTGAGATATGCCATGCCCGTATAGCGAATATCTCCGTTGCCGTGACGTGTTTCGACGTTGGTTAAGTCCGATGCAGAATCCTGAGTTTCCGCGAAGGACGATAGGTACGACTGGATGACTTCATGAGTCGCTCCATCTTGCCGGACCCGTCCGCTGTCAATCCAGATTCCCCTCGAGCACAGATTTTCCACGGCCGCCATGTTGTGAGAAACAAACAAGACCGTCCGGCCGCCTTTCCGTAAATCTTCCATCACGCTGAGACATTTTTTTTGAAAACCCGCATCGCCTACGGCAAGCACTTCATCCACGATTAAAACATCCGGATCCAAATGCGCCGCCACCGCGAAACCAAGACGCAGCCTCATACCCGACGAATATCGCTTGATCGGCGTGTCAATGAACCGCTCGACTCCCGCGAATTCGATAATCTGGTCAAGCTTGCCCTCGACCTCTCGGCGCTTCATCCCGAGAATCGAGCCGTTCAAAAAGATGTTTTCTCTTCCGGTGAGCTCCTCGTGAAATCCCGTCCCGACTTCCAGCAGCGAAGCGACCCGGCCGCGAACCTTGACTCGGCCCGAAGTCGGACTGGTAATTTTCGAAAGTATTTTTAACAAAGTGCTTTTGCCGGCGCCGTTGCGGCCGATGATGCCGACGACCTCTCCTTGCTGGATGCCAAAAGAAATATCACGCAAGGCCCAAAGCGTATCGGTGACTGAAGTTTCCTTCGCAAATGGATTTTTGAGGAAATTCGTCAAACGCTCGCGCAGCATCGTCTGCTCGTTGGATTTCCCCAGCAGGTACTGCTTCGAAAGATGTTCCACGCGGATCGAATCGCTCATGCGCGTCCCTTCCTCATTCTCGCAGGGGCGCATCCCAGCTCGCTTCGTTCCCTTGTGCTCTGTGTGCGTTGCATCATCATCGCGTGAGTTTCTTCCTCAAATTCAACTAAATAATGTCCGCAAACGTTTTTTCGGCTTTGCGGAAGTAAAGTGCGCCAATCGTAAAGAACACCAATGACGTCCCGAACGAAATCGCCATGTAACCCCAGTCCACTTGCCGGTCGGGGAAAAGGCAGACGCGGAATCCTTCCATGACGGCGGTAAGGGGATTGAGAGCCAGCAAAGGCCGCCATCGCGGGGAAAGATAGCTGAGCGGATACAGAACCGGGCTGACCCACAACCCGAGCTGGATCATGAAGGGAATGACATGTTTGATGTCGCGGTATCGTACGTTGAGCGCCGCCAACCACATGCTGACCCCCACTGTAGCAATCAGCATGTTTAGGACCGCAACCGGCCACAACAATATTTTCCAGGTCGGCACGATCCGGTAATACAGCATCATCACGATCAGAAAGGAGGAACCCACGCCGAAGTCCAGCAAGCTGCTGAGCGCCGAGGAAGCGGGCAGCAGAATCCGCGGAAAGTAAATTTTTGTGATCAACGGTGCATTGGTCACCAGGCTGTTTCCGGCTTGACCAAGCGTGCTGGCGAAATAGGTCCACGCAACCAGCGTCGTATAAAAAAATAGCGGGTACGGAACACCGCCGCTGGGAATGTTGGCCATACGGCCAAAGAAAAATGTGAAGATGAACATCGTAAACAGCGGCTGGATGATCGCCCAGGCCGCGCCGAATGCCGCTTGCTTGTAGCGGACTTTGACGTCACGCCACGCAAGGAAATACAGCAGCTCGCGAAAATGCCAGAGCTCCGACGTCCATTCTCTTTTGGCCGCACTGATTTCTTCGCCATGGTGCGGGACCAGCGGGCGCTGTTCTTTTTCTGGGATTACCACACTAGCTTCCGGCAATGAAAACCCTCCGCATATCCGCTCGGGCTATTCGCCTCAATGCCACGGATTCGCTGCAAACCAATAAAAGTGTCCACTGTGAACCACTGCTTTGGCCGTTGTGATACGAACGCATCCAGAATGTGTCTTGCTTTGCGCTCGCATGTGGCGCGGTCCAGTCCCACAAAGAAATTCGGCGCGCCCAGGTCCCCATCGTACTTCGGAATCTCGTACTCCAGTATCAAATGGCTGCGAAACGTGTTCCAAGTCAGTTCACAGATCACGCGGTGATCCTGGTGCAAATCATTCCGGTAGTGCGTCAAAACCAGGTCCGGCACGAACGTCTTCTTTAGCTTTTCAAAAGCTGCTTTAATCCGCGCTTGCTGCGAAGGGAAAAGGGTGTCGCGAAAGTTGCGAATCACAACTTTCTTTTTCTTCGCGTCCGCCAGGAACAAATTCGCCGCTCGCGCAGCCTCTTTTTTCCGAATCGGAGTCGAGCTGAACACCACCCAGCAAATCTCAAGGTCGGGATGCTCGCGCAAAAGGCGCAAAATCGTTCCGCCACAACCAATTTCAATATCGTCGCAGTGGGAACCCAGGCACAGGATCCGGCGCAGGGGACGCTCCGCGGAGCCTAAGTGCAAATCAACCATCGCGACGGCTCGCCACGACGCCGGCTGGCTCGCCGGCCGTAGATTTCGCGGGTTCTGCCACCGGAGCCGCGCTTTGCGTCGACTTGGAATTCCATACCACCCACGGCGCATCGCCTCGCGCGTACAAATCGTCCAACTGCTGTTTGTCTTTAAACGTGTCCATCGAAGCGTAAAAGCCGTTGTGCTCGTAAGCCATCAACTGCTTTTCCTGAATCAGCCGGCGGAACGGTTCGAGCACTAGCTCTTCGCCATCGTGCATGTACTTGAAAATGTCCTGCTTGAGCACGAAGTAGCCGCTGTTGATCCGTAGCTCCGCATCGCGAATCGACTGGATGTCTTTCACCACGCCATCGGGTCCGGCGGAAACCATGTGATACGTCAAGTTCGGTTTCGCGGAAACGAACGTGGCAATCTTGTCGTGCTGCTGCGCGAAATCCACCAGCTTTGGCAGCTCCAGGTCGGTCAAGCCGTCAGCGTAGTTCGCAAGAAAGGCTTTTTCTCCCACAAGATATTTTTCGACGGCCTTAAGACGCTGCCCGATATTCGAATGCATCCCCGTCTCGGCAAACGTGATGTTCCAATCGTGAATATCACTGTTAAAAAGTTGCAGGTCTTTGCCGCCCTTGGACAGTGAAAAATCATTCGAAACGCACTCGTCGTAGTGCAGAAAATATTGCTTGATGGCGTCGGCGCGATAACCCAGGCACAAAACAAAATCCTTGTGGCCAAAATGTGCGTAATACTTCATCACATGCCACAGCACCGGCCGGTAGCCAATCGGCACCATCGGCTTCGGGACGTTGTCCGCATATTCCCGCAATCGCATTCCCAGGCCGCCGCAAAATATGACGACTTTCATCTGCTTTACTCCTTCACTTCTTGAACCGTCCGCAAACCGCCAAGGCATGCCCTTACATCACGTATAAACTTGTACCTCGGGAATCGGCACCACGAATTTCCCGCCCCATTCACGAATAAAGGCGTTCTGCTTGATGATTTCGTCCTTCAAATTCCAGGGCAGGATCAGCAGATAGTCCGGTTTTGTCTGCTGGATGCGCTCCGGCGAGAAAATCGGGACGTGCGTTCCCGGCAGGAATCTGCCGTGCTTGTAAGGATTTCGATCCACGGTGTACTCGAGGAAGTCCGTTCGAATCGCGCAGTAATTCAACAGCGTGTTCCCTTTTCCCGGCGCTCCGTACCCGGCGATTCTCTTCCCGCTCCGCTTCGCGTCAATCAAAAACTCCAGCAGTTTTCGCTTCGTTTCTTTCACCTGCTCCGCAAACCGCGAATAGGTTTCCAATCGCGTGGTTCCAGCCGTTTCTTCGCGCGCCCGCAATTCCGTAGCGCGCTGTGTCACCGGCTTCGACGAATCTTCCGCATGACGCCCGTAAATCCGCAGCGAACCGCCATGCGTCGGCAACTCTTCCACGTCAAAGAGTGTGATCCCATGCGCCGCAAAAATCTTTTCCACCGTCACAAACGAGAAATACGAGAAATGCTCGTGATAAATCGTGTCGAACTGGTTTTCTTCCATCAGCCGTTGCAGGTGAGGGAACTCCAGGGTGATTACGCCCGCTGGCTTCAGCAGGATTTTCATCCCCGCAACGAAATCATTCAGGTCCGGCACTTGCGCCAGCACATTGTTCCCTAGCAGCAGATCCGCTTGTTTGCCCTCGGCAACAAGTTCGCGCGCCGTCTCCCGGCCAAAGAATTTCACCAGCGACGGCACACCCTTCTTCACCGCCACCGCGGCAACATTCGCCGCCGGCTCAATCCCCAGCACGGGCACTTTCTTCTCGACAAAATATTGCAGGAGATACCCATCGTTGCTGGCCAGTTCGACGACGAAACTCTTCTCGCCGATTCCGAACCATTCCACCATCTGATCCGTATACTTCTTCGCATGCGCCAGCCACGAATCCGAATATGAAGAAAAGTAGGCGTAATCGCTGAAAATATGTTCCGGTGTAACGTAGGCTTCCAACTGCACGAGAAAGCACTCCCCGCAAACGTATGCATGCAGTGGATAAAATGCTTCCATCTGGTTCAGTTGTTCTCCGGGAAGAAAGCTCTCGCACAAGGGAGACATCCCCAGATCCACGAACGTGTGTTGGAGCTTCGTTCCGCAGAATCGGCAGCCGGCTTGTTTCGTCCCAGTCATCAATCTTCCTGTTCGAATTTGAGTAGTTTCTTCAGCACCTGCGATTACGCCTTCGCCGTCGCCAGCTCTTCCGGCTTGGCGATCGGCGGCTGCGCGTCATACATTTCAAAGTACTTCTCCGGCAGGTGCGTCAAATCTGTCCCGCGCAGATAATCTCCCATGGTCGTCCCCGTGCAAGCAGAGTCCACGTTCGGAGCTCCACGTCGCGTCTCCACGTCATCCACGTTTACTGTCCGGAAATCAATGCTGAATCGCGTCTTCCCGGAATTGTTCGGCACGCTCGAGTGCATTTGCGCGGCGGAAAAAAGCAGCACACCTCCCGGCGGCGCAATCACTCGAATCTGCGGATCGAGTTCCATCGGCTCTTCCGGCTTCGGCTGTATCCGCGTGTCCTGCTTGATGAACTGCGCGGCGTTCTGCCGGCTGGTGCGATTCCATTCCGCATAGTTATATCCCGCCGACCCGTTCCGCACCGCATGGCTCCAGTACCGCGGATGAAACGCCATCGCATTTTCCGAAACGATCGGATAAATCGGCATCCACCAGTTGATCTGGCACATCGGCGCGGAATACCACGTGTCGCGATGCGGGTGGAACGCGTACGCAATTCCCGACGTCAGAAAATCATCGCTCGTTGAAGAGCGCATTCTCGGCACGTCGAAGTACGTTTTCTCCAGGTTGAATCCCAGGTCGCCCAGCATTCCCTTAATGCACTTCTTCGATTCCGGCGCATGGATAAACTTCGGCTTCAAATCTGAGAGAACCGCCGCGTACTTCTCCACCGGCATGTGAAACTGCGCCGTCTCCGGATCGAGCGGATGAAAGGCCGCCTCCACCATCTTTCGAGCAAAGTCCACTAGTGCCAGCGAACTCGGCGTCGGCGAATACACCAACAGTTGGCCGCGATACAGCAGCACTCGCTTCTTTTCCTCGGAGATTGGCGCATCAATGATGAGCGAATTCATAGTCTTATCCTTTCCGCCAGCTCAGCGCGCAGCCTGCGGCACAGCTTTCAATTCCTTACGCAACAACTTGTGTTCCTCAAGAGCTCGCGCGGCCTTTCGTATAGCCTCAAAACTCATCTCTGACCGCTCCGCGATGTCCAGCAACGAATTCTGTCCGTCCGCTTGATTCAGCACCCACAGCATCGCCATCTCGCTGACGCCTGCGTCCGCCGTCCCGCCAACCATGCGGTACAGCCCGCGCTTCCCGAGCTGCGGCTCGCACTTCGGATTCAAATTCGCAAACGTGCCGTTGTTTTCCAGCACCGAGAGAATTTCCAGGCTGACCGCCAGCGCTTCCCCGAGTCTATCCGCATGCACGAACTCCAGGTTATCCGCTGATGTGTGATATTCCGGAAAGGTACCGTGCGGTGTCCGCGACAACCTCCCCACGGAAAGATTAATCCCCGGTGAACAGTACTGCCGCTCGTCGTATCCATACGGCGAGAATTCCAGAATCTCGTGCGGCTGCCCGGAATGTTTCAACACGTGCGCCGCCGCCCGGTCAATTTCCGCCGCGCCTTTCCGGCTCTTCTTGTAGTGCAGCGCTCCCGCATCGCCGACGCCGGTCAGCACCAATCCGTGCTTGATGTTCGCAATCTTGTCTTCGTTCTTCGCCAGCCAGGTGATCGCGCCAATCGTTCCGGGAATAAACAGGAACCGGTACGAATACCGTCGCTGCGCCGACTGCAGGAATCGCGCGATCGAAACCGCCAGTGCAATGCCCGAAAGATTGTCGTTGCACAGTGAGGGATGGCACGCGTGGCACGAAATCAGCACTTCATCCCGCGTCTCTCCCGGCAGGAAATATTCCCCGTACGTCAGATGTCCGTCTGCCAGCGTCGAATCAATGCAGACTTCGTACTCTTCGTCCTTCATTCCGGCGAGCTGCTTTTCGCTCAGGCAAAACCCCCAGCTCTCTTTGTAGTAGGAAGTCCGGTAAGGAATCCAATCCGGATGCTTGGGCAGCGTGAAGAGGTGTTCTTTCAATTCCCCCAGTCCCATCCGCTGCCGCACCGGTACGCTGTAGTTCACCACATGCAAATTCGATTTCTGGAAATCAATCACCCGTTCGCCCTTCGCATTTTTCACGTAAGCGTCGCGAATGTTCCATTCTTTGGGCACTGTCCAATCGAATACTTGCGTACCCGTTGGAACTTCCCGGATCTCCAGTGGTATCTGCCGCCGCAACAGCCGGAGTGTCTCTCGCAGGCCGTCGCCGGTGATGCTGCGGCAAATCGGGTAAAGCTCCGTAATTAGGCGCAACATCGTCTGGCCTTCAGGCAGCGCATCGAAACCGGTTTGGAGTTCTAAGACGTTCAAGTCTTTTGGGCCGTTCTCACGATACAAAGTCGGGATAAGTCTGGTCGCGTTCGATAATGATTCGATCGCCTTCAGGCCACTCAATTCCAAAGGCTGGATCGTTCCAGCGCACGCCCCGCGCGTGTTTCGCCGAATAGCGCTGCGCCATCTGGTAGAAAACCTCGGTGTCGTCCTGCAGCGTCTGGAATCCATGCGCGAAATCTTCCGGGATGTACAGCATTCTTCGATTCTCGGCCGAAAGCTCCGCTGCGAAATACTCTTTGAATGTCGCTGAAGCCGGCCGCAAGTCGATGATGACGTCATAAATCGAACCCGAAGTGCACCGCACGAGCTTTGCTTCCGCGAATGGCGCCGCCTGGTAATGCATTCCTCGCAGCGTTCCTTTGCGCTTGTTAAATGAAACGTTGCACTGCACCACTTGCGGATTCAGCCCATGCGCCTCGAATTCCTGCTGGCAGAATGTCCGCGCAAAAAAACCTCGCTCGTCTGAGCGCCGTTCCAGGTCGATGACAAATGCGCCGGCCAGCTTAGTCTCCGTGAAAATCAAGTCTCACCAGCCGCCCATCCAAAGCACTCTAGGAATTTTTCGCTTGCAGCGCGTGCTCGGATTCCACCGCTTGCCAGCGCAGATCGGAATTCAATCGGCCCGATGACAGCAATCCCTGGATGTGGTCGATGCGCTTGTAGCGCGCGCCTTCGAAGTCCTCCACGCGCAGGTCCACCTTTTTGTACGCCTCGTAAAGTTCACGCGCGCCGCGCCGGGCATCCCACTTCGGCTGAAACGCTGGAAGCACCTTTGCAATGCGCGAAAAATCCGCACGGTAGCACCGCTTGTCGGGGCCCGCGTCCGTCGCAAACTCAATCTCGCAACCGGGAACTGTTTCCTTCACGATTTCAGCCAGGTCGCGAATGCGGTAATTCTCTTCGCTGCGCCCAACGTTGAACGCTTGGTTGTGAATCACCTCGCGCGGCGCTTCGAGCGCTGCCAGAAACGCCCGAGAAATGTCTTCGATGTGCACGATCGGCCGCCACGGCGTGCCGTCGCTCTTGATGAACACGCGCCCTGTCGTTAGCGCCCAGGCCGTCAGGTTGTTCAGCACCAGGTCAAATCGCAGCCGCGGCGAAACACCATAAGCCGTCGCGTTGCGCAAAAAAACCGGGCTGAATTCCGGGCTGGCCAGTTGCGCCACTTCCTGTTCCACCAGCACCTTCGACCGCCCGTAGGGAGTAACCGGATTGAATTCCGCCGTTTCGTCCAGAATCTTGTCCCCCGCCGCCCCATAAGTGCTGCAGGAGGACGAAAACAGGTAGCGCTTGACCCCAACTTCCTTTGCGAGCCTCGCCAACTGCACTGAGGCGTGGTGGTTGATGTCGTAAGTCAAATTTGGGTTCAGATTGCCCAGCGGATCATTGGAAAGCCCTGCCAAGTGGATAACCGCCTCAAAACCCTTCAGGTCGGCAGCTTCCACATCACGCAAATCCTTGCGAATCGATGGAAACTCCCACGGCGCTTCCCCGAACGTACACTGCTCAAAGAGGTCGCTGTCTAGTCCAACGACCTCGTGTCCGGCATCAGCCAGAAGGGGTGCCATGACCGTTCCGATGTAGCCTTTATGTCCTGTGATCAGTATGCGCATTCCACCGTTCCTTGGAGTGGCCGAGGGCTGTCCTTAGCCGTGGACAGACTGACACCCGCACTCCCACCCGAAGTATGCATGCCGCATGCCAGTACCAGAACGCCCGTCACATTCTAACGTATTGCAAAATAATGACTTAAGAAATATGCTTCCGCGAGCCAAGACCCTCCCAGCGAGACACGACTACGCTTTTCCCGTAAGCGGTACGCATTTTCACTCGACCGCCACTCCCCCTAGAATCCCGTCGAAGCAGAGGAGCCAACTACTGTAAATACAGAGCCTTACGCTGAACCCTCCTATATTTTGATCCGAGAAAAGCAAGGGGACCTTGACTTTCCATCAGGATTGATGTACACTGCTTCCTAGTTATTTGTACGCTCTCTTTCTCGAGACGCTCCTCTAACTCACTTAAAATCAACACTTAGCAAATTGGTGGCGGAACGCACCCATAACTGTCCTTAGAATGAACACTTACAAATGTGTTGATTCTAAACGACTTTATCCCCATTTAAGATCAACACTTTGAAAATACCCGGGGGCCCCCTTAAATTGCCTGTTGTGCATCCATCGGTCCCATCTCTGAGATTAGGGAGCCTAGTGGGCAAAACTCGATGTCCCTGATCAGCTTTCGGAGCTTGGCTTCCGTGCCTTGCAACCCGAAATAGTGCCGCCCACGTGTTGACAGGCTTCCACCCAGCCTTGGCTGCTCCGGGTCCAACTCCCAGGGGTGAATATAGACGCAAACGGGGAAATTCTCGCTTCTGTTCAGGTGCCGGATTGCCCAACGGGTATAGCGGTAGGGCAATAATCGCAGGTAGGCGCCACCGCCGATCGGCGATCGCATCGATCCGATCGCCAGCGTCGGCATGGGGAATTCCAGAATTCGGCCGCTCGCCGTATTCACCCAAAACGGGGTTCGTGGCGCTTCCGGGACCCCATAGGCTGGATGTTTCACCGGGAAAACGCTGGAATCGTACTGAAATCCTTCTTCGGCCAGAATCTCTAGGGCCCAGGAGGATTCTTTGGTGATCGAAAAACTGGGAGCACGGTAGCCGAAAACCTGTTTTCCCGAGGCATCCTCGATGACCGCCTTTGCGCGGTGCGTATCTTCTCGAAATTCCTGCGGCGTCAGATTGAAAACGCTCCGATGCAGCAGGCTGTGGCACGCGATTTCGTGCCCGGCAGCGGCAACCCGCGCCACAATTTCCGGCTTCTTCTCAGCCACCCAGCCCAGAACGAAAACCGTTGCCAGGCAATTGTGCTCCGACAGCAGCGCCAGGAGCCTGTCGGTGTTCGCCGCGACCCGGCTCGGGTACGAGTCCCACTCCTCCAGACGCACCTTCCCCGAGTAAGCGCTGACGTGAAAATAATCCTCAAGATCAACCGTAAGAGCGTTCTTCATCCATTATCCAAAGGAGTCGAAGCGCAGCCGCTGATTCAATTGTACACACAAACTTTTGTCGGTTGACGTCGTGCGACTTCTCAGCAAACTCCGTATTCCGCCAGGAACATACCCTGGGATCAGGGCAAATTGTCGAGCCCTAGTGTGCTAGTCTCGCCAGTGCGGCACGAAAACCATTCGATGGATTGCGCTTGCGAGTTCTGACGTACACATCCCTCTATCCCAACAAGGTCAATCCCCTCCAGGGAATTTTCATTCATCAGCGCGTGAAGCATCTCGGGCTGCGCTCGGGCAATTCCGTGGAAGTCATCGCTCCCATTCCCTATTTTCCCTCCTGGTTGCCCAGCGAGCGCTGGCGGCAATTCAGTCAAATCCCACGCGAAGAAACAATGGATGGCGTGCGCATTCATCATCCCCGGTACCCGCTCCTTCCTGGAATCAGCATGCCCGTCCACGGAATGCTGATGTACCTGGCATCTGTGTCACTAGCAAGGCGACTTCATAGTGAAAACCAATTCGACTGCATCGATGCACACTTCGTTTATCCGGACGGCTTCGCTGCGGTCCGTCTCGGCAGAAAATTGAGCTTGCCAGTTGTTGTTTCCGCGCGCGGCTCGGACGTTAATCTTTATCCTTCGTTCCGCACGATTCGCCCCATGCTGCGTTGGACCCTGACTCACGCTGCCGGCGCAATCGCCGTCTCCGCCGACTTGAAAAACAAGATGATCGCGCTCGGCATTCCAGAAACAAACATTCAAGTCATTTCCAACGGTGTCGACGTCGAACGCTTTCAGCCTCGTGACGCAAAATCGGCACGCAAGCAGCTGGGACTTCCCGAGGAACGTGCCATCCTGGTTTCCGCCGGCTCGCTGATTGAATCAAAAGGACATCACCTGTTGATCGCCGCGGTCGCCGAACTTGCCCGCTCTTTCCCGCAGCTTCGTCTCTACATTCTCGGCGAAGGTGTCTACCGCTCCACCCTGGAACAATTAGTGCGCGAAAAGAAAGTGCAAGACCGCGTTTTTTTCTTTGGCAACCGGCCGAATGAAGAGTTGAATCTGTGGTTCAGCGCCGCCGACCTTAGTTGCCTGATCAGTTCGCGTGAAGGTTGGCCTAATGTAGTTTCGGAAGCGCTCGCGTGTGGCACGCCGGTTTTAGCCACGCGCGCCGGAGGAATCCCGGAGATCATCACCTCTCCCGAACTGGGCTTGTTTGTCGAACGCAATGTGCAATCGATTGCTGTGGGTCTGGAACGGGCGCTCACGAAACCGTGGAACCGGGCAGAAATTGCGCGGCATTCGCGCTCGCGAAGCTGGGATGAGGTAGCCGCCGAAGTCGAAGCTTTTCTCCAATCGACAATTCCCTCCAGATAGTAGCGAAGAGGAAGGTCAGCTACGGTCGACATAAAAACGGTTTCTCCCGCGAAACGAAAGCACCACTTCCCAGAACGGAAGAAAGACCGAGTAGCAAGCGATCTTGAAGCATTCGAGCAAAATGGCCTTGCGATTCAAGCCGTTGTTCCCGTTTTCCTCTGGCGTGGCCACGAACGAGCAGTTTGCATTTCGCCGCAGCAATCTCCGGCAGCACATCCGCAAGCGCCGCAAGTGCGAGCCGCTGCTAACAACCAGGAGCGAAGAAATCTCAGGATGCGCGATCAGCCAGTCCGCAAGCGCATCGATCTCGCTGAGCGTGCCTAGAGTTCTCACGCGAATGCGCTCCACCGCGAATTGTTGATTTTCGAACAAGACAAAAAAGTGGCGGCTAGGCGGCGGGATACTCTGCGCCATTTGCAGCAGGTCAATTGTCTTTGGCAGGCGTAATTCCGGGAAGCGGCGAATCTCAAACCGGCCGACGCTGAACAAAACGCGCGGCGCAATTCCCTGTTCCAGAAGCTGGATCGCGAAGAGTTTGCGGTTCTTATGACCGGCGAGAACAAAGATGGCATCGGCAGGCGTGACAGGGTCGGTGCGGGCCAGCAAATCAAAAAGAGCTTTGAACATTAGCGATGGCGAATCGCGAAATCATAGATGTCGATGTAGCGTTGCGCGAGAACCTTCCAGTCCTTCTCGCGCAAGATGAATTCCCGGGCTTCCGCACCCAGTTTGCGCTGCAAACTTGTTTCCGAAAGGAGTCTTTTGGTTTGCGTACAGAAATCCTCAACGTTATCCGCTCGAAACAGAATCCCGGTCTTTTCGTGCTGCACTAATTCGCGAATTCCGCCGACGTCGCTTCCGAGAATTGCTTTCCCGAGCGCCATGGCTTCCAGCGGTTTCAGCGGCGTAACGAGCTCCGTCAGCCGGATGCTGTGCCGCGGGTATACAAGCACATCCACGACAGAATAGTAGCGCTCGATGTCGTCGTGCGGCACTCTTCCCAAAATGTGGATAAAGTCTTCCGCGTTCAATTTGTGCACAGCTTCGCGGACCGCGGGCATCTCCTCACCGTCACCTACGATCAGCAATTTGCAGGCAGTTCCGCGGCGGCGAAGTTCCGCAGCGGCGCCAACCAGCCACGCAACGCCTTCCCAGCGATAGAGCGATCCAATGAAACCGAGAACGGGCACGTTGCCAAGCCCGAGTGTGGCCGCAAGAGCTTCGTCGCGAACCACCGGAGAAAATTTCCCGACGTCCACACCGTTCGGGACGTGAAATAGTTTTGCTGGATCCGTTTTTCTTTTTTTGAGTTCATCAAGGATCGATTGCGAAATGCCAACTACCGCGTCGGCGCGATGCACTACGTAATCTTCGAGCTTTTGGCTCAGACGATAGCGCAAGGAGCGCGTGCTGGTTTTGTTCTGATCGACGGCGGCATCTTCCCAAAACGCGCGCAATTCGTAAACGAAGGGAATACCCTTCGAGCGAGCCGCTTGCAGCGCGCCGAGGCCGCAGAGTGCAGGGGAATGCGCGTGGATCAGATCAAAGGTTTCGTTTATCGCCAGCTCCAGAATCCTATTTCGGATGAGCCGCACAACAGCAGCTTCGCGCAATCCCGGTCTTCGCTTCGAAATGGCCCATTCGGAGAATTTTCCGGAGTACGGCGTCCGGCGATAGGTCACATCCTCCACGAAGGTCTCCACGGCCTTTGGATCATCGACAATCTGAAGCGGGCCGGTTAGCGCCTGCGGACGGAGTCCTAGCCGCTGTTGAGCGGCGATGAGATGAAGACTACGGATGCTGTAGCCGGTGTGTACGGGCCAGGAGTGGTCGAGCACGTGGAGAACTCGGAGCGGCCGTGGCGTTCTGGCCGCCGCGCTTTCACGCAACGTTTCCGTCTTCATTCCCGATTCCACGAAATCTCCCGCAAGTCCCGGCAACTGCGGTCATTTTCATTGAAAACGACCACGAAGCGTCACGCTTGGATCGGTAGTTTTTGCCGCGGCGGCGCCCACTTTCCCGATAAATCGCCGCGAAAACATTTTATACAACCAACCAGGGACGCAAGATTGACCAGGCAGAAATAGAATGCCAGCGAAATAATTTCGCCGAACTTGTTTTCCGGACGCCATTTCCATCCGATGAGTGCGAGCGCATAAAACGCGGTCTGCAAAATGGCCCCATATTTATAAAACGGAAACTTCCAAAGAGCAAAGCTGGCCGCAAAACAAAAAACCATGAAGAACGGTGCAAACCAGCGCAGCACCTTATGAGAAACCAGCAAAAACCAATGGCGCGCATTGCGCAGCGGATTGAGCACTTCCGGAACGCGGCCCAAAGCATTCAGGCTCCTGCTGATGATTCGGACTTTTCGCCGGTACTCCTGGCTGAAATCTTGCGCGGCCTCTTCGTAGCAAACAGCGGCTGGTTCGAACACGCCAGCGTAACCACGCGAAATGATCTGCAGCGGATTCAAAAAATCATTGATGTCCGTGGGCAGCAGGGGTAAGTAGAGTTCGCGGCGAATGGCATAAATCGCGCCATCGCCGCCGACCACGGAGTCAAAGATAGATTCCTTTTTCTTGAGATACGTTTCGAGCTTCCAGTAAAGCCCTTCCGATTGAGCGGACTGCGATTCCGTTCCCTTTTCATAGTAGCGGGCATTTCCGACTACGTATCCAACCCTCGGATTGGAGAAATGGCGCACCAGGCGACGCACGGCATCCGGCTGGTACATGGCGTTTGCATCGGAGAAGACGAGAATTTGGCCCCGTGCTTCCGAGACGCCTAGATTGAGCCCGGCGGTCTTCCCCATCCGTGGCTCCTGGCGGAGCAATCGCACACCTCTGGGAGAATATTGCTGAACGATTTCATCAGTGCCATCATCCGAGCTGTCCGAGATCACCACAATTTCGAGACGGTCATTTGGATATTCAAGCGTGAGAGAATTCTCTAACTTTGCGGCAATCACCTGACTTTCATTGAAGGCCGAAATTAGCAGAGTAACCGGAGGCGCCGGAAGGTCGGAGTCCGGAAATGGCGCATCGGAAAATCGGGCCAAAAGCGTCAGCAGCAGGGGATAACCCACATACACGTAGACAAGAAGCCCCAGACACCCCCAAAAGACAAAGGCGAGAATACCCGCTAGCACCAAGTGCGCAGCCTTGATCTGTTTGAAATATTCACGAAGTCTTTCTCTTATTGCTTCTGGGGCGCGGTGGCCTTGCCCTCTGTTTTTTGCGTCATAGCCTGTTGCTCAGACTGTGGACGGCCGGTTGCGAGTTTCAGTGTGTTGTCCTCGGGATCCCGGAAAGCGATGTAAATGTTATCGTCCCGATCGATAGCCATGGTGGAGTAGCGGAGTGATTCCAAACCACTCCGCGCGATGACTTGGATGCGCCACTTGCCTCCGTCCCAAAACGCGTGTTTCAGGACGCCAGCGTCCTCATAGCAGATGTGAGGGCGGCCTTGTTTGTCCAGGACGATGGAGCTCCGGAAGTGCACCCAACTGCCGAGCCATGTGATCTGATCCACGACATCGATTTTCCATTCCTGACCTACAAGGTGGGCGTACTTCAGGGTTTTCTCACTGTAAAAGCTAATATGAGGTTTTCCAGAGGAATCAAGAATTAGCGAGTTTCCTTGCCCAATGTTGTTTTCGCCGCGGCTGCGGGTGGGAGAATCGATGGTAGTCAAATCCCATTGTTTGCCGTTCCAATGAGCAACTCGCAATTCGCCGCCGGTCCAATAGCTGTAAGAGACCAGCGGATTGCCCTGAGGATCGAGGGCCATGGAATTCCACTTGCCGGTCTGAAAGTCGAAGTCCAGAGTGCGCGCTAGCCAGATCTTATCCTGCAACTCGGCATAACGAAGATGCAGAATGTTATTGGAAAGCTGATACCAAGTCAGATGGGGAGCACCGTCCTTGGAAACTACAATCGAACAGGTGTACCCGACTTCCCCGCTCTCTTTGTCGATCTGGACGGTCCGCCATTGCTTGCCGTCAAAATGAGTGTATTTGAGTATTTCGGGCGTGTAGCAGATGTGAGGATTGTCGTTCGAATCGAGGGTCAGCTTCGTCGTGAAACCTCCAAGCTGCTTGTCGAGGACCATGAAGAACCATTTCGTCGAGCCGGCCGGCCGGAATCCATACTTCAGCGCGCCGGAAGCGTCCGCGTAGCTGATGTGCAAATTCGAACTGGAGTCTACGGCCAGAGAAGGAAATTTGGCGGGGAGATCGATCAAATCATAGGTCCAGTTCCACGACTGCGCGCGAACGGCGCCCGAGGCTAGCAAAAAGAAAAACAACACTGCGTTAACGCGAGCGAAGCGCTGCGAAGCAAATTTGATTGATTGGAAAAACATTTCTAACATCCTGCTTTTGTGCCTCCCCAGAATCCACGAACCTGTCGCGGTGCTGCCGGACCGATCAAGCTTCATGAGTGACCAGCGCCCCCGCCGATATGTCGATGGGCTCCGATTCTTCCGCCCGCACCGGTGCCGGTGCGGCCACTTCGGAGCGATAAAGCATTTTGAGAATGATGACCATGGCGATGAGTTGATAGAACAAATCGAAATTCGCCAAGCCCAAAAACGCACCACTGACCAAAAAACCGAAAAGTGAGACTTCAATCATGTGGGTGTATGGAACAACCCACTGCGTAGAAGGCGAACGCGCGGCGCGACGGCGCAAGCTGAGCAGACTCGCCCAGCAACTGCCAACGAGAACCAGATAGAGACCGAGCCCCACGAATCCCTGCTCCTCCAGGGTTTGAAAATAAATGCTGTGAGGGCCAGAGGAAAGGAAACCACCGGGCAAGGGTTCCGTCTGGTAGCGCTGAAAGATTTCGACATCCGGTAGCGCGTTGAAGGAGCCGCCGGTAATAGGGTAGTCCATCGCAAAATTCCAGGAAGTTCCCCAAGAAACGAGACGCTGGTGGCCGGACATGTCCACATCCCCATGCGCCAGACCGGCCATGCGGGCCATCCACTGCGGCGGAGCAAAAGTAAGGACGCCAAAGAAGGCTGTGGCAACGAGAAAACCACTTATGAGTTTGTAGCGGGACTTCAGAGAAATGGCGAACAGCACTGCGGCCAAACCAAGCAAACCACCGCGAGAGTAAGTGAGCGCCACCGATAAAACACCGCAGGCAAATGCGAGATACAGCAGCCACCGCAAGGCACGCCGTTTTTCGTCGCGAGCGAGAAACAGCAGCATGGGAAGTGACATGTTCACGGCAAGGGCGAACGAATTATTATCAGTGATAAAAGAATCGGGCGGCCCCCAGACGCGAGATTCGCCGCTCGTCCGGAAACCAAAGACCGCTCCCTTGATAGCCAGGATGCCAAAACTCATGGCCGTCACCATGACCAGGGATTTGAGGCGCTGATGCGAAGTCACCAGCAAGATCATGGCGAAAGTGATGAGCAAGACCTTGCTGACCCGTATCCACTCCAACTTTGCATCCGCGAGATGACCTTCAAATAATGGGACCTGCATGGCATGCAAATAAGTGACGCAAAACCAGAGCCACAAGCCGGCGAGGAGAAGAGTCTCCCACTTCATAAACTGTTTGTTGATGTTGGTTGTAAACAAGCACCCAATCAGAGTGGGGACTGCAATGACCGCGGCGATGGGGAAGTTATACATGAAGCCCCAGGTGAAGCGATGGGGGTTGAAGAAAGTGATCCACGTCCACATCAAAATGCCGAAGTAGGGCCGGAAAAAGCTGATAGGGACAGAGACAGCGATGATGACAAACAGAATGACGTCACGCATCGGGGTCCCCCAACGCGCCGCCGATCCCGACCGAGCTGGGAACTTGCGTAGAAGTGGAAGCAGGAGTAGGCGGAGCGTTCAAAGGGCGAAGCTTCTCGGCCTGAAGAAAGGCGCGGGCTAAATCAAAGGCAAACCGCGCCAACGAACCATCAACGCCAACCTGCATGCGGCGAAGTTCAAAAAGATTGGCTTGCGGAGTGTTTACACCAGGAACAGTGGTAACTGCGGAACGATACCCGCAGCGCGAAAGCATCTCGAGAGCTGCCGGACTGCAATCGGAGGCTTTGCCGAAAGGAAAAGCAAAATCGAGCACGGGGATTCCCAGTTTTTTCTCCAGCAAACATTTGGAAGCGCCGAGTTCGTGCTCGAGTTCCAGAGGCGCCAACTGGCTCACCACTGGATGGCTGAGGGTATGCGAACCGAAGGTAATTCCGGCCGAATGCATGATGTGAATTTCTTCCCAGGTCAAAACGCGACTGGATAACGCATTTTGAGGAAGTCCAATTCTATTCTCCAGCCGCGCACAGCACTCGCAGCGCAGGGAGTTGGGCAGTGTGCGCAGGATAGCAACTACTTCTAGGGCCGCGCGCAAGCGATCCTCAGGGGAATTCAATTGAAAGCGCCAGGGGTCCTGGAGGTCCAATTGGAGTTCACCGCTGGGAGCTACAGCCATGCCCAGGAAAACGCGGTCGTACCAGGCAACCTGGCCGGTCTCGACGGAGTCAACCGTCAAGTAAATGGTTGCAGGAAGGCGGTACTGCTGCAAAATGGGAAAGGCTACGTTGTAGGCACTACGATAGCCGTCATCAAAGGTGATGACGACTCCCGGCTCGGATTTCACGCCACTGCACAGTTCACTGCAAGCTTCTTCGAGAGAAGCGACGCGATAATTCTCGTGCAAGAAACGCATTTGGGTATCGAAGAGTTCGCGCGAAGGAGCAACGCTGAGGGGATTACCGGATTCACCGATTCCGTGGTAGCAGAGGATTACAAACTTGGGAGTGTTAACGCGCACGAAACGTGGAAATGGAAGCGAGGAGTCCGGAGGAATTTCGTGGAACTTCGAAAGCCGGCGAGCGAGTTGCAATGCTCCGCTGAAGTGCAAGCCCTTGGTGACGAGTTCGCGCCAATCGAGAAGCGGTTTGTGGGGGATGGAGGCATCCACCCAGGTCTGGCTCTCGACCCGGAGAGCGGGGAGCCCGCTGGTTGATGTGCGATCAATCTGCACAAACACTCTCCAAAGAACGTTCGAGGTGCTGGCGATGCCAGAGCTCCAGAGCAACCAGATACCAAATCATTTCGCCGTAAAAATGGGCGTCTTTGCCGCGATGCAGCTTCAGCAAATGCTCTAAAAATGCGGGGCGGAAGTAGCCGCGCTGGCGAGTGCGCGAATCGGTGAGGACGTCCGAGACGAGCGATTCGAGGCGCGGATCCTGCAAAAACCAAAGCGCTACGGGCACGCCGAAGCCGTGTTTCTTCTTGTAGAGGACATTGTGCGGGAGGATGTCCTTCATGGCTTCCTTGAAGATGAAGCGTTTTTCAAAGCCACGCATTTTCAATGACGCAGGCACGCGTCCAGAGAGCTCCGCCAGTTTGTAATCGAGCAGGGGGAATCGCGCGCGAACGCCGGCCATCTCAGCGGTGCCGAGAACCTTGCGGAGATCATTGTCGGCCAGAGTCATCTTGACGTCGAGATAGAGCAGCCGGTTCAAATTATCGGACGCCACAGCGGTATGAAAGTGTTCGTCGGCCACATTCAACCAGGTTTGCGGCGGGGCGCTCTCTAGCAGAGCTTGCTCGAACATTTCTTCCGGCGGAGTGCTGAGCAGCAGATGATAAGAATAAATGCGGCGCGGAAGAGGAATGTTGGCGCGCTTGACGTAGCGGCGCGGAAGACTGACACGGCTTTCATTTTGGGGAAGCAACGAAGCGAGCGGTTCAATAAGGCCTTTGCGCAGGAAGGCGGGGACATGGTGATACAAGGAGAATTGCTTGTCGGTCGCGTAACGCTCGTTGCCGGCGAAGAGTTCGTCGCCCCCATCACCGGCGAGCAGGGTGGTCACGCCGGATTCGCGCGCCATGCGGGCACAGTGGTAAGCGCCGATCGCGGATGAGTTCGCGAAGGGCTCGTCGTAATACTCCATGATCTTCGGGATGGCGTCGTAAGTATCGCGCGACGTGAGGCTGAGCTCGTGGTGCTTGGCTCGGAAATGTTCAGCGGTGGTACGGGCAAAGCCAATTTCGCTGTAGACGGCTTCGGCGAAAAAGATCGAGTATGTGTTGACGGGAGAGTGGCGCTCGTTCATGAACGCCACGACGCTGCTGCTGTCGGTGCCGCCGCTCAAGTAGGCGCCGGTTTTTTCTTGGCTCAGATCGGTCAGGTGATGATGGACGGCGGTGCGCATGCCTTCGCGGACTTCGCTCGCCCAGTGCGCGACGTTGTGATTGTCGCTCTCGGGATATTGAAGATCCCAATAACGCGTCTGGCGAACCTGTCCGGCTTCGTAGACCAAGCAGGTTCCGGGGCATAGTTTTTCGATTCCCTGATAAATCACCATCGGCGCTGGAACGGCGCTGAAGAGCATGTACTGGACAAGCGCGGCAGGATTGACCGCCGCTGGAGCTTCTTGCGTATTGCGAATGGCTCCGACGCGGGAAGCGAAAAGAATGCGTTCGCCTTCTTTGCGCCAATAGAGACTGTTGACGCCAAGTCGATCGATGGCCAGGACGAGGCGGCGGTTTTGCTCGTCCCAAAGGGCGAAAGAAAAAACGCCATCCAGCAGTTCAACGAAAGAAACACCGCGCTCCCGATAGAGGCGCGCTAACAATTCCACTGGCGTTAGACTCTGAGAATCGAAGTCTCCGCCCTTGAGCAGCTTGACGAGTTCGGGGCGATTCAGGAGTTCAGCGTCCGCGGCGATGCGAATACCGGGAACGCTGGCGACTTGCTGGAATTCCCAGCGGCGCGCCACAGCGAGACACACGGAATCGTTACCCTGCGCTTGCAGAGCGGATTCTTCAGGCAACACAAAAGCGGCGAGCATGGCTTGGATGCCCGCCGGATTAAGTGTCCGGCCCGGTTCGCAGATTCCACAAATGCCGCTCATCTCATCTCACTAGGCTGCAAACGTTTCTTTCCACTTGCGGAACATCAGGACCGACCACAGGTGCGCCGACCGGTCATAGTGTCCGCTCTGATGCTGTTTCCAAATTTTTCGCAGAAAAGCCGGATCGAGAATTCCGTCGTTGGACTCGAAGAGGGTCTTCTCGGTCATTTCCTTGAGTTCCTGGCGGAACCACTGGCCCAGCGGAATCGCAAAACCCTGCTTGCGGCGATGCAGAATATCGTCTGGGAGCATCGAAGACATGGCTTTCTTGAAAATATATTTTCCGGAGCGGCCATTCAGTTTCAGCGAGGAAGGAATGCGCGCGACTTTTTCCATTAGCTGGTGGTCGAGGAGCGGAGCGCGAACCTCGAGTGAAACCGCCATGCTGGCGCGATCGACCTTCGCGAGGATATCGTCGGGAAGGTACGTTTTGATGTCCAGGTACTGGATTTTCGAGAGCAGGTCGTCGGTATCGGCGCGGTTGTAATGCTCACGGAACACGTTGAGCGTGTTGTACTCGCCGAGACTCTTCTGAAATTCGGGAGTAAAGAGCCGCTGCTTTTCGTCGGGGCGAAAATAAGAAATCGAGTTGAAATAACCTTCCAGCGGCGTGCGCGAGAGGCTTTGGAAGGTGGCCCTGCCACGAACGAAGCGCGGCGCCCAGGCCAACGCCGGATACACGCGGCCCAGCGGACCGAAGACCGCCGACCTTACGAAATGCGGCACTTTGCCGCGCAAGCGGTTCTCATAGTAGTCCAGCATGTAGCGGCGATAACCGGCAAGATTCTCGTCGCCGCCGTCACCGCCGAGAGCCACCGTCACGTGGCGGCGCGCCACTCGGGAAACGTAATACGTGGGAATGGCAGAGGAATCCGCGAAGGGCTCGTCATAGTGCCAGACCAGCTTATCCATGATTTCCAGCGCGCTGGGCCGCACTGTTTCTTCATGATGTTCGGAATGAAAGAGCTTTGCGACTTCCCGAGCGTATTCGGCCTCGTTGAATTCCTTTTCTTCGAAGCCGATCGAGCAGGTTGTGACGGGCCGCTTCATAAGGCGGCTCATGGTGCCGACCACCGCGGAAGAATCGATGCCACCGCTCAAGAAAGCACCAAGGGGTACGTCACTCATCAAGCGAACGCGGGTTGCTTCGCACAATTCGTGGCGCAGCAGCTCGCACCATTCTTCCTCGGTGCGGTTCTCCACTTCTGCGAACGACAGATCCCAATAGCAGACTTCGCGAATGTTGCCCTGGGACGCCACCAGATAGTGGCCGGGCTGAACCTTGCGGGCAGCGCGATAAATGGTCTTCGGCGCCGGGATGTAGCCGCAGGAAAAATAATCACAGAGGGCTTCGCGATCGATCTCGCGAGGCATGCCGTCGGCAGCCAGCAATACCTTTAGCTCGGAGCCGAAAATAATGCGCTTGGAATCCGCCGCGTAGAATAGCGGCTTTTTGCCGACGCGGTCGCGCGCGAGCAGCAGCTTTCGTTCTTGCGAATCCCAAAGGGCGATGGCAAACATTCCGCGAAGCCGGCGGAAACAGTCTTCACCGTATTCCTCGTACAGATGGACAATGGTTTCCGTGTCGGAATGCGTGGCAAAGCGATGGCCGCGGCTCTCAAGGTCACGCCGCAATTCAGGATAATTGTAGATTTCTCCGTTCAGCATGACCCAAAGCCGGCCATCCTCGTTAGAGATCGGCTGATGGCCTCCAGCTAGGTCGATGATGCTGAGTCTTCGGAAACCAAATCCGATTCCTTCGCCGCAATAGATGCCCTCGTCATCCGGGCCGCGGTGAACGATGGTTTCGTTCATGCGGTGGACGACTTCCTGCGGGAACGCCTCGCGGCGCTCATATTCAAAGATGCCGCTAATTCCGCACATGTGCGGTGTCCGTCCTTGCGGCCGCAACCTGGCGGCGAGCAGCTAGATCCAAATAGAAGCTGCGGTATGACTCCAGCATGCGGCTCAAGCCAAATGATTCGATAGCGTGGTTCCTGGCGGCGGTGCCCAACTGGTGAACGAGTCCCGGATTCCGTGCCAAATTCTGAAGCTTCTCCGCAAGCCACGTGGTGTCTCCAGGCGTAAACAGGCAGCCATTGACGTTGTTTTTGATAATTTCTGGATTGCCGCCGACATTCGTCGCCAGAGCGGGCAAGCCACAAGCCATTGCTTCCAGCAACGTGTTGGACATCCCTTCGTTGAGTGAGGGAAGGACGAAAACGTCCATGGCGTTCAGCAATTCGGGCACGCGACTGGAATCGCCCGCAAAATAAACGCGGCCTTCCAGAGTATTTGCGGATAAGGTCTGGAGTCTCTCGCGCTCGGGGCCCGAGCCGACCAGCAAAACGCGCACATTCGTCCCGTTCTTGGTTGCGAACGCGGCTGCCTTCAGCATTGTCTGGTGATCCTTGATGGGAACCAGTCGTCCGACGGCACCGACTACGAAAGAATCTGAGGGCAATCCCAATTCTTTGCGCATCGCCGCCCGCGACTCAATGCTTGGCGCGAAGCGTTGGGTATCCACACCGTTGTACATCACCCCCATGCGGTCAGGCCGGATCCAGGCCTGGCGCGCGTGAAAATCGCGCAGCTCTCTCGTAACTGCGAATATCGCGTCGGCCATGGCATACGCTGTGCGGCGAAAAAGGCGCCGACGCATCGGCAGGCCCGCAAACATGTCAACTTCATAGCCATGTTCGCTGTGAATCACTACAGGAACGCCTGCAAGTTTCGCCGCGGCCACGGCTTCGATCGCGCCCCAATTCCGCGTGTGAACGATGTGCGGACGGTATTCGCGCATGATGCGAGCGAGCCGGAAGATTGGAAATTGCAACTCGAGGTCGGCTCTGCCGGCGGTGTACATCTTCTGCTCTGAAAAGTGTGATTGCACGAAGTTTGCATCGTATCCGCGCGTCGTGCAGATACGCTGTTCAAAATCACCGCCTAGCCCAGCGATCAGTTTCAGAATACCCATCTCGGCGCCGCCGCGGCCCATGTAGCTGATGACGTGCAAAACACGCAGAGGAGTGCCCAGCTTAGTTGCTGGTCCGGTAAGGACCGCGGACGAAGCAATCTCGCGTTCGATTTGAGCTTGGGTTTGCATCTTCAGAAAATCAGCACCAGTCTCCCGCGCGGGCCGGTTACCGGCGATTCATTGGGCTCGATTCCGTTCATGGGATCAAGCGCACGATCTGCGGCCCCACCCTGTTCGTAAACCACAACGGCAGGCGGCTCCAGACGCGCGTCGCCAGTTCAAATTTGGGATTGGCAGGAGAAAAGTTTGGAGCCGTCTTGCGCTTGACCAGAAATACCTGGTAGTCCAGGTCCGTGATCTTGGGGTTCCACTTCTTCTTGAAAGCGTAGGCTCCGGTTCCTTTTTTGCTGCGGCCGAAATCAAAAGTGTTCATGCCGGACTGCGAGGCAAACTTCATCAACTCCCACCAAAGAAAATTGTTGGCCGCCAGGTCCCGCGCTACCGGGAGGCCGCCGATGTAATAAGGGTGAAAGGTGTCGCGAAAAATAAAAGACACCGCACTTGCAACAGGTTCCGAGCCCGCATAGACAATCAAAACGTCGATTTGGTTGCCAAATTCTTCAATCAGATTCGCAAAAAGCGCGCGCGGAAACACCGGCGTGCCCAGGCGGCGCATGTTAATGGCAAAGAGTTTGTAGAATTCGTCCAGAAGCTTCGGACCGCGCCGCACGTGCAAGTCCGCTTTTTCCGCCTTGCGAATCATGTAACGGATGTCTTTGGGAAGCCCCTTCAGGACGGCATCCGGATCCTTCGAGAGGGCCATGGAAAAACTGGAATAGCGCGGATTGGCGACGAATCCCGGCAGAGTCCCGCCGGTTTGGTTCCGCAATTCCAGATAGTCCACCTGCTGCTCTTGCGCCTGCCGCTTTATGAATTCGAGCAGAACCTGTTCTGCTTCAGAGTCCTCGGCACAGATGCCACCGTAGGAAGCCAGTGGCGAGGAAACCAGGCAGCGCCCCACCATCCAATTTGAAACCATGAAAACCGGAGCAATCCCCACGATCTCCCCGCAGCGCTCTGCATAAACGTACTGGGCCCGGTGATCGAACGTTTTTTCCAGCACCCGCTTCCATGCCATTTGGTGAAAGAACGTTCCAGCGGGATGCTTCAGAACGAAGCGTTCCCAGCGCTCCGCGTCCTGATTCTCCAGCGCGCGCACCACCAGCGGCGCTGAAGAAACAGCCGGAACAGGAATCGGTGAATTCGCCGTCTGCAGGCTAAGTGACGTCATCTTTCATTCCGTTTGAGGAACCGTGATTGCCCGCCGCGCGCGCCGGCGCCACGTTTTCGTACTTTTCAAACAGCCAGGCTTCTTCCACTCCGAGATAGACCGAGAGCCTTTGCCTTTGCTCTGGAGATGGCTCGCGGTAGCCGTGAATGATCTTGCTCAAGATGCTTTCATCCATCCCCAGCTCTCGAGCCAGGAAATTTTGCCGCACCGCGCTGCGAAAAAGTTGCAGTTTTAAGTTTGGATACATCGCATTGCCTCAAACTGTCCGGTACAGATCGAACTGTACCGGAGAGAATCCACAACCAAACACGGACGATTGGAGACCCCGATGGAACATGACGTCAGCTCTTTCCTGGACCATATCCATAGCCGTAGTAATCCTTTGGTGCGACATCTGTGGCATTGAACACGACGCCGAGCAGTTTCTTAGAGTCGAGCGCTCCGGCAGTCTTCTGCAAAGTTTCCCGCTGCCCGTGATGCGCGCGGACGACCATCACAACACCGTCGCACGCCGCACTGATCAACTCAAAATCGGCTAGGGGCAGGATCGGAGGTGTGTCGATGAGAACGACTTTGAACAGTTCGCCGCAATGCGCCAAGAATTCCTGCCAGCGTGTGCCGGTAAAAAGTTCCGGTGGCGAAGACGAAACGATTCCGGCCGGGAGAACGAACAAGTTCTTTTGGTTGGTCGCCACGATGGCTTCATCCGGAGAAACGTCGCCCGCGAGAACCTCCGCCAGTCCCGGCGTGCTCGGATGGTCGAGCATCGAGGTAAGGCCGCAAGTGCGCAAATCCGCGTCGATAACGAGCACGCGCTGCTGCGGAAGCTGTGCGTAGCACAAGCCCAGATTCATCGTCGTCAAGGTCTTGCCCTCACCGGGTAGTGAGCTCGTAATAGCGATGGACTTGAGGCTGGTTTTTGCCTGCGCGCGCATGAGCCTCGTGCGCAATCCCCGGTAAGCCTCCAAAGCGGCCCTGGATGCTGCGCCTTGATCCAGGACAAGCCGCGGCGTGGTCCCGTTGCCTACATGAACCTGACGGTATTCGTTGAGACGCGCGTCCGCTGCCGGAGCGCTGGAAGCTGGCCCCTGCTTGAGTGATTCCAGCAGGTCCTTGACGTCCAAATCCTGGTTCGCCAGCTTCTGCTGCGCCCACTGGTTGGCCTTCTGCGTTTCGTTGAAAAACTTGCTCATCTATAACTCCATGGTGGAAGTGCGGCGCAGTTTCATCGCTTGAACCAGTACATCAACAGCCGATTCTATGACTTTGTCGCCGGCAGGGTCTTTCTCATGCGCGGCGTTCACCGCAACGGCAACTTGTTCCTTGATGCTCATTTCGGGCCGGACTTCGTTAATCTCGGGTACCAGAGCGCGGCGCTTCTTCATAGCGTGAATCAAAAGGTCCAGCGCCGATCCGATTACTGCGTCGCCCGTCACTTCTCTTCCACTCGTTCCGTTTCCGGCAAGGGCACCCTTCAACTCAACTTCCGGCTCAACATGGATTTCATTCAGCCCTAATTCAGTCGCCGCTTCCACCACGATGCCCAGATCAATAACTGGCCGGTGAGCTTTGCAGCCAATGGTCAGGCAGGCGTCGCAAAGCAGGTTCAATAGTCGCGGAACACCTTCCGTGAGCCGCACAATCTCTTCCAGCACTGGCAGGGGAAACGGTGAAGCGGTGCCGCGAAAGCCTGCCGAATGCAACCGTTCAGCAATGTAGGCGCGCACTTCGATCAAACTCAACGGCCGGAGGACGCAGCTGCTCGCCACGCGCTGGCGGAGCGCGCGTAATTCAGGTTTCCGAAGTAGTCCGAGAAGTTCCGGCTGACCGCACAAAACAATCTGAAGGAGTTTTTCCTGGTACGTGTCCGCGTTGCTCAACAGGCGAATTTCTTCGAGAAGGTCAGGCGTCAGCAAATGCGCCTCGTCTACCAGCAGGAGGGAGGTGCCTCCCTTTCTTTGCGTCTCCAGCAACATGCGCTGAAGCGCGGCGAGCCGCGCCGGCTTGCTCGTTGACGTGCAGGTGATCTCGAATTCCGAGAGGAGCATTTCCAGAAATTCCTCGCGGCTGAGAGTCGGGTTTAGAATGAAGGCCGATGAAATCGGGTGATTGTTCGCGGCTCTCTCGGTGAGGATTTGCAGGGCCGTGTGCACAACCGTGGTTTTGCCCGTTCCGATGGGACCGGTCATCAAGACAAAGCCCTTGCGGCGCATGACCGCTTCGACTACCGTGGCCAGCGCCGCCGCATGCGGCTCCGCGAGGTGAAAGAATCGCGGATCTGATGTGAGCCTGAAGGGCTCTTCGCGAAGATTATAAAAAGTGGTATACATTTTTTCGTTAGGATACAAACCGCGAAATCACCAGTCCGAATGCCACTGCCGCGGCAGCGGTTCCGGCTGTTAGGCTCGCCACCCGCCAGAGCGCCCAGGCGTGTTCTTTGTCGCTGGTGATCTTTGGAATCCCGGCGAGCACGGGTTTGCCAAAGATTTGCGCCGCTTCCCTTTCATGCCTGACCGATTCATCGCTGACTTCGACGAGGAAAGCGACTCCAATTCCGCACATCAATCCGAAGAAAAATCCGCCGATGATCATGATTCCGCGCCTCGGACCGGCCGGCCCGTCGGGAGTGATGGCCGCGTCCAAGGGCTCGAAGCGCTCGCCAGCCTGATGCGTCTCCAAATTGCCTGCCATCTGCGCGTCCAGTTTCTTTGCCTGGAGCTGGTTGTAATGGTTCCGAATTGAGTCGTAGTCCCGCATCAATCCGGCGATCTGCTGCTCGAACACGGGAACCTGCTGCAGCTTGCCGACGTGGTATTGAATCTGCTTTTCCAGCTCGGCTTGAACCTTGGTCTGGTCTTCGATGTCCTGGTCGAGTTTGTTCACTTCCGCTTCGACGACCGGATTGCGCGGCTGATGCGTCGCGGGATTTGCTTGAGGGTCCGGTGCGTCCGTTTCCGGTTTTTCGCTTTCCGCTTTGGCTTTCAGCTGATTGATATCATTCTGAAGCTTCTTGACATCCGGATAGTTCGGACCATATCGCACCTGCAAATCCTTGAGACGCATCTCCAGCTTCTGCACTTGCGCCTGATAAGGTGACTTGGCGGAATTGGTCTGCTGATCGAGATCGACTGTTTGCGTAGACATCCCCGCCATCGACTGGATGTACACCTTGCTCTGGCGGTCGCGGTTGACTTGATCCTGGCTGCTCCGCAGCTGATCTCGCAGCGTGTTCATGGCTTCCAGGTGATATTGCTTGGACTCCGGAAGATCCATGATGTAGCGGCTCCTGATGTCCTGCAAATGACGCTCTTTCTCTTCGAGCTGGTGCTTAGTTTCTTCCAGTTCGGTTTCGAGGAACTGGGAAGTCCCGTTGACCAAACCTTGGCGGGCCTTCAGGTTTCGCTCGATGAACAATGAGGCAAGCCGATTGGCGACTGGCGCCACTCGATAGCGGTCGGTGTCCGTGAAGGCGATGCGAAAGGCGCTGAGCCGTTGTCCTCCGGAGTCTACGACTTCAATGGTCGTCGACCTTTGCATGCGGGAAACAAGGGCTTGTTCGGAGACCTTGTCTTTTAGCTCGGGGAAAAGATTCATTTCCTTGATCAAAACGCCGAGCTGCGTGGGGGACATGACTTCTTGACGGATTGTGGACAGACGGTCGGCAACGCTACCGCTGACACTCGATGGCACGATACCTTCGGGCACCTTTTGCGGATCAACCAAGATGACGGTTTCCGCCCGATATATGCTTGGCAGCCGCATGGCTACCACGCTAATACACGTCGAAACCCCGAGTGTGATCAGAATGATCCACAATTTGCGACGACGGGCCAGGTCTAAGTACTCTCGAATCTGTGTGTTAATCCCCGGATCCGCTTGTACGGTCAGGGTTGGTTGCTCGCTCAAAGATCTGCCTCCACATCCTAGGACGCTTAGTCAAAAAATTGCCGACACTTCACTTATAGCAAGCTACCTTCCAGAGGTAAGGAGCCACTGCAAAATTCCAGTAAAACTTGAAGTTGTTTATTTTCATACAATTACAGAAGTCGCATGCGTTCCTTGAATTCCGTGCCCTGCTTGCTGCTCGAATTGGAGGGAAACCCGTTTCCCATAAGTCACCGCTTATTCCATACAAGTGCTAATCAGTTGATAGGGAAGGAGTTAGCCAACGGAGGCCAAGTTACCTGGCCGTCCAGTCAAGTCAGATAATCCAGCCATGAGAGAGAAGCTCGTCCAGCCTTTAACCCGCGTTTTTCAGTGAGCTACTCGACCGGGTTGCCAGCGCAATCCAAAGGAATACAAATTTCGATTTCCGCTGAAAAGGTTGACAGTATTCGAGGATTGATTCTTGCGGAAGTAATCGAAAGTAAGGAAAAGACCAGCTCTCGGAGCCAGCAGGTATTGTGCATTGGATGTCGCGTACCAACCGGAGAAACCCCCGGACTGAACTTGCCGCAGATAGCCGACGCCGGGAGACCAGGTGAGCCTAGTGGTCAGTTGGTTTACAAGAGTAAGGTCGACGCGGTCCGCGTATTCACTGGCGATTAGGCCACTGGCGATGGTATCGGCGCGAGTGTAATTCAAGCCCAGCGAAGATCGGCCCAATTGTTTGACCAACGAAAGATTCCCGTAAAAGGACCATTGTCTTGAATTCTGAGCGGCCGAAGATGTTGTTACGCCTGCGGCACCTCTTACGAACATCGACGCACTCAATTGGCGCCCGGCGGTTCCCGCGATGGTATGAAAAACTGTGTCGGTGGGCACGTTCGGGGTCGTGGCAGATACTCCCAAACCCGCCTCGTGAATGAGTTCGCCGCTATATTGCAAGCCGATGGTCTGTCGCTCGCTCAAGCGATAGTTCCAATTCACGTTGCCGCCGTAGGCAGAAGCGCGGTCCAAGTTCTGGCCTTCGCCAATCTCGGCATAAGTGAAATTCGGAGCAATCGAAATGGATGCACGGCGGGACAATGCGTAAGCCACGGAGAGAGTGGCGTAGTTCGAGAGCGAACGAGTTGGTCCGTCGAGGAAATTGTTGGTGTTCACGCCGCCGCTTGCCGTGTTCACGTCCAGATACGACATCCCAAACGACTGCTGCGTATAGGAATAGCGAAAGCCATCGGTGAATTTGACGTTCCACCGCGGGCGGGTGTAAATCAGCCAGTCCAAACTTGTATTCTGATTTGAGAAATTACCAACCACTCGCCCTCCAGATATCGCCATATCGGGCTGATATTGAACAGCGAGCCTGCTGCTGCCTAGCCGATGATCGTAGACTACCGTACCCTGGAGAATGGCCGCGTTGTAGGTCGCGCCTGGTGTGGTTTGCGTGCTTTCGAACTGGTCGACAATTCCGTAGACGCTCGCGGATGGTATGTAAAGACTTCCCCAACCAATGCCTTCCCGGTTTCCAGCGAGTAATCCGGCACTACCGATTTGTCGAATATAGGAATCGGCCCAAGCGAGTGCAACAGGACTAGCAGGCTGGGCGGTTTGATTGTCAGCTTGGTTTGGAGCGGTTTGTGCGGCAGGTTTCTGTTTGCCTGCGTCCTGACCGCTATCTTGCGCCGATGCGAGAGCGGGCAGCAAAGTAATCACAAGAATCAGAGAAAGAATTGAATGAATTCCTTTGCGATGATGTGTCTTATGCCGCATGTCTCTCGCGCACCTCGACTATTTCGTCTCGAGCGATATTTCCTTAGGGAACGACAACCACATCACCTGGCTGGAGCGTTACGTTCTCGCTCTTGCCGGCCACTGCTTTCTTATAGTGAAATGGGATGCGTATCTTTTTGCCGTTTTGCTCACGAAGAATATAGATACTATCGGCTTTTGCAAATGGCCCAACCCCTCCGGCGGCGGCGAGCAACTCCAGAGCAGTCATATCCCCGTTGATGGTGAAGGTCCCCTGGTGCCCGACTTCGCCGACCAGATACACTTTCCGGCTTCGAATGGATCGGACGATCACCGTGACTTGCGGTTCATTTACAAAATTTTTCAGCTTCTCCATCAGGACGTTTTGTAATTCCTCGGTTTTTAATCCCACGGCCTTCACGTCATTGATTAGCGGCAGGGTGATCATTCCGTCTGGGCGCACAACCACGGAGGTTGATAGTTCCGGCTCGCGCCACACCGAGATTTGTAGTTCGTCCTCAACTCCGATGATATAGGTGAGTCTCTCTTCCGGAGTTAATGCCGATGCCGGCTGAGTTTCCGGTTTTGCGGCCTTTTCCGACGGCTGCTTTTCGTCTTTGTCTTTGGCAGGCTTGTCAGGCGCTTGAGCCGGGCTGGCGCCGGACTGTGTCGATCGTCGGAACTCAGGAGAGAGAGTGACAGAGGGCCCCGCCATCAGCACGGAAACCGGGCAGCCAAGTAAAAGAGAGGTTACCACGACTTTAGAAAGAAGCCGAGAATACAAGACCTTACCGCCTTTCCCCACTAAGTAGTGTGTAGAGCAATGCTCCAGCCAAACGTTCTCTTCTCGTAACTGTTGAAAAGATGAGGGTTAGAGCGCTGCCGCCAGACACCCCTCAAACCATGGGAAACCACTTTCCCTGATTATGTAGCCAACTCCAATGACCCTTTGATTTCGTTACGCGCAGGTCTTTGACCTGCCGCCCGGACTTGCCCTCATCTTCACGATGGCGTACAGCCGATAAACCTACTTGCGGACCACCTGTTTCGAGCTGGAAAATAACCGCTCAACTCGCTGCAGGGCCGCAAAGAATCGAATCAGCACCCCGTAGCCATAAACCCAAACTGAAAGCAGCAGAATATCCTTGGCGTCCCGATGTTGGTTTTGAAGTTCCATCTTTCGAGTATACAAACAAAGCGGGACGCTAACCGAATTCTGGCGGCAACCATGCGTTCTGTCTCTATTTCGCTCCGCGCTGCCACAACACAACTTTGGCGGTTTCAAACAAAATGGCCAGATCCAGGGTTAGCGAAAGGTGTTTGATGTAGAAAAGATCGTATTCAAGCTTGGTCTTAGCCTCTTCGATGCTTGCCCCATACTGATACTTTACTTGCGCCCACCCGGTAATTCCCGGCCGGACAGAATAGCGCAAGGCATAAAATGGCGTTTCATTCTCAAGCATGCGGCAGAAGATGGCGCGCTCGGGACGCGGCCCGACAAAGCTCATTTCACCCCGAAGCACGTTCACCGCCTGCGGAAGTTCATCGAGGCGCAGTTTGCGAATGATGCGGCCGATCCGTGTGACTCGGTGATCGCCGTCGGCTGCCCACTTTGGACCATGCTCCTCGGCATTCTGCTTCATCGAGCGGAACTTCAGGATTTGGAACGGACGTCCGCCAAGTCCGATGCGCTCCTGCCGAAAAAGTATGGGGCTGCCCGATTCCAGCCAAATCGCGAGCGCCACGATTCCCATGATTGGCAGGGTAACCAGTAACAGCAGTACGGAAACGACGATATCCACCATGCGCTTTGCCGCAAGCAGCAGTGCGGACTTGCGAAAGCCCTCTGAGAGGATCATCCAGCTGGGTGACAAGTATTCCAGGCGAATTCGGCCATCAATCGATTCGCTAACGGTGTGAGCATCTTCCACCGCTACGCCGGCGAACTTCAGGTGGAGCAACTCTCGCACCGGAGTCTGACCGCGCCTTTCTCGAAGCGACAGGACGATGCGATCGATCTTTTCGCGCGAAGTTATTTCTTCCAGATCCCTTGTGGCACCGATGATCCCGGGATTCACCAGCGACTTGCCAATGTTTTCTCCATTCTCGTCGAGAAAACCAACTACTTTCATATGAAGTTCAGGGCGGTGCAAGATCTCGCGAACCAGAGAAATCCCGAGCGGTCCGGTGCCAACGACGAGAACGCGCTGCTGCCTTGGGAAAAGAAAATCGGCTTCGAGCAGAATCAAGCGCCAGCTCAATAAGAAAAGCAGGACAATGGGAGCTGACAGGACGGCGATACCGCGGCCAAGACTGTGGTCGGGAATCAAATAATACAGAATCGCAAGGATGACCCAGGCAGTTCCCACTGCCTGGAAGAGATAAACGAACAACTCGCTGCGCCGGTTCACCACCCGCGAGGCGTAGAGATCGTTGTAATACAACGAGATTCCGCAGGTCACCAAAACAATACCGAATCGAAACGGCATGTCGGGAAGGCGGAAGTAGTGCAATGTTGACCCAAAGTCATGAAGACGGATCAAGATCGCCAGACAGAGACCGAGCGAGACCAGGCATGCGTCACCAACGACTAGAACCTTGGTCGTCATCGGAATCTTTTGGCCACCAATCTTGAACATGGGTTCTTTCGGGATGCTATGGGAGTAGCGCTAGGTTCACGGAATCTGGCATCGATCGCTTCAAGTCTCGACAGCGAGGAACCCAGCTCACATCTGCGGTACCACGAGCTAGTCTCCCTTGCAAGTGAGGAAGGCAAGTTGCCATCCAAAGAGTTGCCAAATGGTCCGCGCCTCGGAATTTCATTAACTATCCGTATTTTCAATGATTTAGTATCTCAAGGAGATGAGAGATGGGGCTTTCAGAAACGCTTCGTCATCTTTTCCAGGGAAACGACTTACTCAGATGGGAATACTTGTTCCCGGACTGTGTTACCACGCAAATCGCGCTCTGAGGTCTATTTGCAATGAAATTGAAGGATTTAGCCCTGAAATTAAGGAAAAGCAGGTCGCGTTGCTCTTGATAGTCTTTGGCGGCACCTGCACTACGCCTCCGCCTCTCAATGTGCAGTGTTCAACCTGCCGAAGCATGACGCTAAGTACATTTTTATGAATGTGATACGAGGGCTGCCGTCTTTGGCAGGCAGCGTGCTCCCAAGCAGTGGAGCCTAACTGTCCTGTGGGGTGTGGTGTCCACTACCCCTAGCAAGCGATAGACGCAGTGGATCGAAATTCACACAATTTTGAAAACCTGGATCTCCGTGACCTCGGATTTAAATCGAAGTGTCCAACAAATGGCCAATCTAGCTCGTCCCGCCAAAATCGATGATGAGAGAGCGGCCCTCACGGCTTTCTTGTCGACCCATCTTTCGCCCGATGCAAGCGCGGACCGCTACGAGTGGCTCTACTGCAAGAATCCCGCCGGGAACGCCAGGGTCTGGTTAGTGCAAGAGTCTGACCAAGGCAAGATCATTGGAGTCTCGGCCGCGTTCCCCCGGCGGATTTATAGCGGAGGGAAAGAAGTGCGTGGCTACGTTCTCGGCGATTTTTGTATTCACCCGGACCATCGAAGCCTTGGTCCCGCCCTCGCGCTGCAAAAAAGCACTCTCGAAGACCTTTCCCGGGATGGTGCGGGCTTTGTCTTTGATTTTCCCAGTACCTCGATGCTGGCGATTTACAAGCGTCTCCGAATCGAACCTCAGGAGTCGGCGATCCGCTTTGCCAAACCTCTGAGAGCGGACCGTCAGATTCGGAAACGGATTCCTACTAAGGCTGCTGGAGCCGCTCTGGTTGTTGCCACCAATGTGGCGTTGCGGTTGCGTGATGCGGTGTTAGGTCGATCAAGCGAATGGGCGATTGCGGAGGAGACCGGCCCATGCGGTGAGGAGTTCACTCAGGCATTCCGCCAGTGGGCTCCGCGAATGGGCACTTGCGCAGACCGTTCCGCGGAATACCTGAATTGGAGATTTCATCAGCACCCCCAACGCCGCTATCAGCTTCTCGCCGCTCGCAAGGAAGGCAGGCTATGCGGCTACCTGATTTATCATTGGGAGGGCGAGGACGCGACCGTCGTTGATTTGTTTGCTGAAGAAGAACAGGTTTCGAAGGCTTTGCTCGTGGAGGTAATCTCGATCGCGCGGAACTGCGGCGTCCACACTCTGAGCGCTCCGTTTCTTGGGTCACATCCCGGACGGAAGGTTCTTGAAGAGTGCGGATTCCAGCCTCGCGAGTTATCTCCCGTAGTTGTACTCAGCTTGCCTTGGAATGGAGGTTGCCCGGAGGATCAGGCTGCCGACACCTGGTATCTAATGCATGGAGACCGAGAGAGTTAGCACTGAGGACGAAGGAATGGATCAGACCACGACAGGCTCAATTGAACAGAGAATTCACGCGTTTCTGCTGGAGAAATTTCCGCTGGCGCGAAAAGCGGGGGTTGGCAAAGACACCGCCCTGCTTGAAAAAGGGATTTTGGACTCGCTTGGAATCCTGGATGTCGTGAGTTTTCTGGAATCCGAGTTCTCCCTGGTGGTCGTCGATGAAGAGCTAGTGCCGGAAAATTTTCAAACCCTCGGCACTCTCACCGTTTTTGTCCTGAAAAAGACCGGAAAGAGTGAATGAGCGTCACGCTGGCAAACACCGAGGATCCAGTTACAACCATGGCGAAAGCGGACTTAGCCGAGCGCGTTCCGGAAATTCTGGCGAACGTTCGGGTGTACGAGGGACTTGACGAGCTGCCCAAGTCTTTCTTGAATCTTTTTGAGGAAGCGGGGCGAGAAAGCATCTTTCTGACCTTGCCGTGGTTTCAGAATTTCGTCCGGACCGCGATGACTTCCGAAGATCGCGTGCGTATCTATACTGCGACGGGAGCGCAAGGAACACCCGCTGGTATGCTGCTGATGCGCAATTCAGGGAGTTCCTCTCCCGCTCGAAAGCTGGAAGCGCTGTCCAACTATTACAGTTGCTTTTACGCGCCGCATCTTGGTGCTCCCGCGAAGAGATCGCGAGAAACGCTCCTGGCCATGACGCGAGCAATCGCTAGAGAGCAACCCCGTTGGGACCAGATTGAAATCAAACCTCTCGAAAATCAATCGAGTGAGTATTCCGAACTCGTCGAAGCATTCAAAGCTGCCGGCTTCGTGGTGCAGACATTTTTTTCTTTTGGCAACTGGTATCTCCCGGTCAGTGGCCGGAGTTTCACAGAGTACTCGGAGAGCCTCCCTTCGGTTTTGAAAAATACGCTTAGCCGCAAGAGAAAGAAACTGGAGAAGACCGGCCGGGCGAGAATAGAGATCGTGACCGGAGGCCAGGGTCTGGATGCCGCGATAGACTCCTACATGAAAGTCTATCTTTCGAGCTGGAAACAGCCAGAGCCCTACCCGGAGTTTGTTCCAAGCTTAATCCGCATGTGCGCACAGATGGGCGCGCTGCGGCTCGGACTCATTCACGTGGATGGAGAGCCCGCGGCCGCGCAGCTTTGGATCGTGCACCATGGAAACGCATTGATCTACAAACTCGCTTATGACGAACGGTTCGCGGAACTATCCGTCGGAACGATTCTCTCGGCTACACTTTTCGAGCATGCTCTCGACGTGGACAAAGTCAAAGAAGTGGATTACCTGTCCGGTGACGACGCCTATAAGAAAGATTGGATGTCTGAACGAAGGGAACGCTGGGGAATTCTGGCGCTGAACCCTCGCACACCGCGCGGCCTGCTGGCCATCGCCCGCCATGTCGGCGGACGGGCCGTGAAACGCGCGGCCGTATCGCTGGCGAAAACATTCCAGCGCGGCAAATCGGCGAACACCGCCGAGTAGGCTCGTTAGCGCTGACACAAAGGGAAAGGGTTTTCGACAAGCCGCTATGGACTTCCTGATCTGGCATCTGTTGCGTGAGAGTGCCCGGCGTTGGCCGGAAAAAGAAGCGCTTGTACACGGAGAAGAACGGCTCACCTACGGCGAAATCACGTGCCGCGTGAACGGCCTCGCCGCTGGATTGCGAGACGCCGGATTACGCCGCGGCGATCGCATGGGCATCTACTTGGAAGCCTCCGTTCCCCAAGCTATTTCTATTTTCGGCATATCACGCGCTGAAGCCGTCTACGTCCCGATCAATGCCCTTCTGCATCCCGAACAGGTAATGCACATTGCCCGCGATTGTGGAATGAAAGGCCTGATCACTACGGCCGCGAAGCTTGCATCCCTTGCGGAAGTGATCCCGCAAATTCCCTCGCTCGAATTCTTAGTCGTTGTAGGCTCGGGAGAGGCGTCGGCGCAGCTTCCAACTCATCGCTTCGAAGAGTTTTGCGCTCGGACTCTGCCTGCGGACTGGCGAGAGACGAGCATCGAAAAGGATCTCGCAGCCATCCTTTACACTTCCGGCTCAACGGGCAAGCCGAAGGGAGTGATGCTGAGTCACGCAAATGTTGTCGCCGGCAGCCGCATCGTCTCGACCTATCTTGGCATCACGGAGATTGAGCGCATCCTGGCGGTTCTGCCGTTCAGTTTCGACGCCGGAATGAATCAATTGATGACCGCGTTCGAAAAGGGCGGCACTTGTGTGCTCATCAACTTTGTTTTTGCTCGTGAAATCGTCCAGGTCTTGCTTAAAGAAAAAATCACCGGTCTCGCGGGCGTACCAACGCTCTGGAGCCTGCTGGCACAGACGAATTCGACGCTGGCCAAACAGCCCCTGCCGCATTTGCGCTACATCACCAATACCGGCGGCGCGATGCCGCAGGCCGTGCTTAGAGTGCTGCGCGAAGTTCTGCCGACCACCAGAGTTTTTCTCATGTACGGGCTTACTGAAGCTTTCCGTTCGACGTACCTCCCTCCGGAAGAACTGGATCGGCGGCCAACGTCCATGGGCAAGGCCATTCCAGACACGGAAATTCTTGTACTCAACGAGCACGGCCAGCTTTGCAAACCGGGCGAACCCGGCGAACTGGTGCATCGGGGGCCAACCGTGTCGCTGGGCTACTGGAACCGGCCGGAAGACACGGCCCGCGCCCTTCGGCCCAATCCCCTGTTGCCTCCCGATCTCGGAGATTGCGAAAAGGTCTGCTATTCGGGCGATCTCGTAAAGATGGACGAGGCCGGCTTCCTCTACTTCATCGGGCGCCGCGACACGATGATCAAGTCCAGCGGATTCCGCATCAGCCCGACGGAAGTCGAAGAGGTCCTTTTCCAAAGCGGAAAATTGCGTGGAGCTGCCGTCATCGGCATCCCTGACGACACTCTCGGACAAACCATCAAAGCATTTGTGGTGGCGAAGGATGGAGATCCCCTGGACATCGACGCCATGCTTGCGTATTGCGCCGAAAAGATGCCCCGCTACATGGTTCCGAAAACTTTTGAAATCGTCAGCGAACTCCCAAAGACCTCGAGCGGAAAAGTGGACTATCCGGCGTTGCGGCACCGCGAAGGACTTTGATGGCTGATGTGGCAGCATTTCTGACGGCAAAGTACTTTCCGAAGTCGGGAGAGTCGTTGGTCATCGGGAATGTGCCGGTCATGCAGCTTGCTGAAACCTACGGGACCCCCATCTTCATCTACGATCGCGCGGTGTTGGATCGGAAGTACGACGCGCTCCGGAAGGCCCTGCCAGAGCGCTTCAATATCTTCTACTCCATAAAGGCAAATCCCGCTTCAGCCGTTGTGAAGCATTTCCTGAGCCGCGGGTGCGGGATCGAAATTGCATCCGTGGGGGAATTTCGAAAGGCACGTGAAGCCGGATGCCCGGCTGACAAAATTTTATTTGCCGGGCCAGGAAAGTCCGAAGCGGAACTCGAGCACGTCCTCTCGCAAGGTATCGGCGAAATCCACATGGAATCGCTGACCGAAGCCAAGCGCATCGCTGCGATTTGCCGTCGCCTCGGTCGCCGAGCCCAAGTCGCCATTCGCATCAATCCCGCAGGGGAAGCCGAAGGTGGGGCGATGCGCATGGGCGGCCGTCCTGCACCCTTTGGAATGGATGAAGAGATTCTAGAAGAAGTTTTGGATACCGTTCTTGCGCTTCCGGAGCTCGATCTGGGCGGCATCCATCTTTTTACCGGAACCCAGATTCTGGATGTCGCAACGCTGCGCAATCAATATGGCCACGGTCTGGAAATCGCTCGCCGAGTTGTTAAACGGCTGGGCCGGCCGCTGCGCACCTTGGATTTCGGAGGCGGCCTGGGAATTCCGTATTTTGCGCACGAACAGGAACTAAATTTCGAATGTTTGGGAAAAGAACTAACGATTCTCTGCCGGGAAGCAGAGCGTGATCCAGCTTTCCAGGGCACCCAGTTTCTGGTGGAACCAGGCCGGTTTCTTGCCGGCGAAGCAGGTATATACCTGACGCGCATCAGCGACGTCAAACTATCACGTGGCAAGAAATTCCTTATCGTTGACGGCGGAATGAACCACCACCTGGCAGCTTCCGGCAATCTGGGCCAGACCATCAAGCGGAACTATCCCATCGCGCTGGTAAACAAGCTGACCGCGCCGGCCAGTGAAGCGGTGGATATCGTCGGCCCGCTCTGCACGCCGCTCGATACGCTTGCACGCGGCATCGTCCTGCCGCACGCGGAAATCGGGGACCTCGTGGGAATCTTCCAGTCCGGCGCCTACGGCCGGTCGGCGAGCCCGGTTGGGTTCCTCAGCCACCCCATGCCGGACGAAATTTGGGTTGACGGCGGACAGCACGCCAGGATTCAACAGTGAAAAGATGCACACATGGCTTGGCGGGACTCTTCAAATGGATGGCGGAAAACGCGTAAAGTGAGAACGAACCACTTGGGAAATGTGCTGATTATCGCCTATCATTTTCCGCCTCAGGCGGGCAGCAGTGGATTGTTGCGTTCACTGAAGTATTGCAGGTACCTGCCCGAATTTGGCTGGCATCCTTCCGTGCTTACTCCTCACCCGCGCGCCTACGAAAAAATCGACGACAAGAGCCTAAGTTCCATCCCCAGGGACGTGCCGGTCATTCGTGCCTTTGCCATGGATACGAAAAAGCACATGGGCATCGGTGGCCGGTATCTCCGATACATGGCACTGCCGGACCGTTGGGTAAGTTGGGTGTTCGGAGGCGTGCCGGCCGGTCTACGCGCGGTTCGTAAACATAAGATAGACGTTCTGTATTCTACTTTTCCCATTATGTCCGCAGCTCTTATTGGGTTGTGGATCCAACGCTTCACCGGATTACCTTGGGTACTCGACCTACGCGATCCGATGAGCCAGGACGACTATCCGCGCGATGCTCTCGTCCGCCGGGTTTGGAATAAGGTTGAGCGGGCTTGCATTCGCCGTGTTTCACGCGTGATTTTTACGGCCGAAGCCACGCGCCAGATGTACCTTGAACGTTATCCGGAATTCCTGAAACCGCAAATGTGCGTCCTCATATCGAATGGCTATGACGAGGCGGATTTTCGAGACTTGCAAATTGCCGAGCCAGAGCCGGTACCGGTGGACCGGCCTATCCGGCTCGTCCACTCCGGGCTCATCTATCCCGTTGAGCGGGACCCCAGGCCCATGTTCAACGCAGTTGGCCGGCTGAAAAAAATGGGCCGGCTGAGCGCCGACAAGATTCAAATCGTCTTTCGCGCACCAGGCTCCGAAGATTTGTACCGCACTCTTCTGGCTGAGCGCGATATTGCGAATTTGATCCTTCTTGAGCCCCACATGCCTTACCGGCAGGCCGTTCAGGAATGCGCCGATGCAGATGGCTTGCTGCTCTTCCAGGCTGCGGATTGCGATAAGCAAATCCCGGCGAAGGCCTACGAGTACCTTCGAATTGGCAAACCCATTCTGGCATTGACAACCCACACAGGGGACACTGCCGCTCTCTTGCGCGAAGTCGGCGGGGCTACCATTGTTAACATCGCTTCCGAAGACGAGATCTATGAGGGTTTGTCCGCGTTCGTTGATGCTTTGCGAGTCGGCACTCACCCTCTGCCCGACAGAGATAAGATCCGCAACTATACGCGCGAAGCACAGGCAGGCCACTTGGCGAAGGTCCTGGACGGATTGACGGGCAAACCTTCCGTGCCAGAACGACAGATAGATACCGCGCGACGCGACATGCCAGCGCAGCCGCTGGACGCAAAACCATTGGGACACTAAACCAGCATGTGCGGAATCTACGGCATCCTGAATTTCGACCGGCCTGAGCAGCCCTCCGACTCCGTTCTCGCTGCCATGGGCGGAGTCATCACTCACCGCGGCCCGGACGATTTCGGCCAATACCGCGGCCGCGGCGTCGGGCTCGGCATGCGCCGGCTTTCCATCATTGACGTTTCCGGCGGCCACCAGCCCCTCTGTAACGAGGACGAGAGCATCTGGATCGTTCTCAACGGCGAGATCTACAACTTCCAAGTGCTGCGTGACGAGTTGGAGGCGAAGGGCCATACTTTCCGAACTCGCAGCGATACCGAAGTCATCGTTCACCTGTACGAGCAAGAGGGTCTCGACTTCTTCAAGCGCCTGCGCGGAATGTTCGGCCTCGCGCTATGGGATGCCAAGCGTGAACGCCTGGTCCTCGGCCGTGACCGCATCGGCGAAAAACCCCTTTTCATCCGGCGCGAAGCGGGCAGGCTTCTCTTTGCTTCAGAACTGAAATCCATTCTTCAAGTAGAGGGGGTTCCGCGGCGTTTGAATCACTCTGCCCTCGAAGAATACCTTGCACTGGGCTACGTGCCAGCCCCGTTGTGCCTACTCGAAGGAATCGAAAAACTGCCGGCCGGTCACTACCTCGTCGCCGAAAAAGGCCATACGGAAATCCATGAATATTGGGATGTCCCCTTTGGCCAGCCTGAAAAACATAGTGAGGAAGAATGGATTGAGCGGATTCGCACGAAGATTCAGGAAACCGTGCGAATGCAACTGGTCAGCGACGTTCCGCTCGGCGCATTCCTGAGCGGAGGGTTGGATTCCAGCACCATCGTTTCGGTAATGGCGGGCGTCACCGGGAGGCCGGTCAAGACTTACTCTATCGGATATAAGGGAGAACACAGCTACTACAACGAGTTGCCCTACGCCAGCGTTGTCGCCAAAGCTTTTGGCACGGACCACCACGAAATTGTCGTGCAACCCGCCGTGAGCGAACTGCTCCCGAAACTCGTATGGCATCTCGATGAGCCGATCGCCGACTCGGCATGTCTCACGACCTATCTTGTTTCCAAGCTGGCGCGCGAAAGCGTGACGGTCATTCTCTCGGGAGTCGGTGGCGATGAACTCTTTGGCGGTTACCGTCGTTACCTCGGCAACAGCCTCATGCGCTATTACAGTTTTCTTCCTGGGCCCATGCGCAAAAAATGGCTGCCGGCTCTGCTCAATCGTATCCCTCAGGACCGTCACTCTACCTGGAAAGACTACGCGCGGTACGCTGCCGCGTTTGTGAAGTCCGCGGAGTTGGACCCAGCCTCGAGGTACATGGGCTACGTCACTCTCTTCGCTCCGCAGGTACAAAGCGAGTTGTTGCACCAGGGAAAAGCGGCGGACTCCAGCCTGTCTAACGTGGCGGCGGCTTCGCTGCAGAGGGCCTTCTCTCGCTGCATTGACCCAGACGGACTCAATCGCATTCTCTACGCGGATTTGAAAACCTCGCTCCCTGATGATCTGCTGGCCATGACCGACCGCATGAGCATGGCCGCTTCCATCGAATGCCGCGCGCCACTGGTGGATTTTGAACTGGTCGAGCTGATGGCCCGCATGCCGTCGTCGCATAAGGTCCGCGGCTTCACTATGAAATATTTGATGAAAAAAGCGGTCGCGCCATGGCTGCCCCGAGAAATTATTGATCGAAAGAAGCGCGGATTTGGCGCGCCGATCGGCGCCTGGCTTCGCAAGGATCTCCAACCGATGGTTTCGGAATTGCTCTCCGAGGACCAGATCCGCCACCGGGGAATTTTCCACTGGCCTGCGATTCAGCGGCTAATTTCAGATCACGCTGCAGAACGCGCTGATCACACCGACCACCTGCTCGCGCTCGTCATGCTGGAACTCTGGTGCCAGATCGTTCTGGATGGTAACGAGTGGGAGACCGTCCGCACTCCCCAGGTCGCTTATGCCACGCAGCATTCCTCTTAGTCTCAGAGGGATCCCTCGCCTCTGTCTCGCCTTCGCTTATTTGGGTCAGGGCTGTATCGCCGGAGTCGGTGGAGCGATCGGCTTCGTAGAGACGATCAGGTCGTCATACCAGGCATAGGCCGCAGGAAGATCCTGCCCAGGATTCTTATTGGTCATGTAGGTCAGTAGAGTCAGGCAATCGTAGTCGTGGCCAGGATGACCATTCTTTAAAATAAAGTTTGGCATCTTGATCCATTGGCGCAAGGGTTTGCCACTTGCCCCCACCCATGCATTGATGCTGCTGTCCGGCTTGCCCCAGTGCCCAATGGAAATCTGATAGTAAAAAGTGATCCACTGATTCGCGGCGTAATGATAGCAATCTTTCGCATTGTAATTCCCGTACCAGCAATTGTACTCCCCTTGCTGAAGCTTGTAGGGCGGCGTGCCATCGTTGGTGACAATTCCGCGGCTTCCGCAATCCGTGTACATGATGGGAAAGCCAGCGTGGTAGTACTGGCCGGTCGTTAGCTCCACGTCCGCGCAGGTAGCCGCTTCGTTGTGAAAAATCACCTGTTTCCAAGAGGTGTCTCTCCAATCGTTCTGCAACATTTCCGGCGACAAGCGTTCACGGAACTGCACGTAGAAAGTTGCCCCCTCCCCAAAATTCCTTCCGAACAGCTGCCGCCAGGATCCCGCCGCATTCGCTGCCGTGTGTGGAAGAATCTCAAAACGGAGGGAACCTTCTCCTGAAGCTTTTTGACTCCGATCGAAGGCGCCGTGGATGAGAGTGTCTGCTCCCGGATACAAGCCGGGAGCGGGCCACCGTGCGGCGATGCTGATCAGGGGAGAATCAAATCCTTGGCAGACAATTACGCCCGCGGCATGGCAGCGTGCATTGAAATCCTGCGGTTCTTGCACCTCAGGTGCTTCGTTCGGCAAGGCTGTTGCTTGAGCCTCTGTTCCTGCGAGAATCGGAGAAGGCTCCGGCAAAGGCGCCAATGGGTGGGGAATCAAAACCCGCCCGAATGCGAATCCACAAACGACCACTCCTGCAAAAACGGCGATTCGCAAAGTCTTCATGCTTCGCAGGCCTCCGGCCGACTGTTCGCTGTCAATTATCGCTTCACGAGTGGAGTGCCGCAACTGGATTGGAACGTTACTGGCAACGCTGTCCGAGCGCCTTCGCTGATTCCAAAGCTACCGGAAAGTCACTCGATCGCGAGTCCCCTGAGTTATAGTGATTTCCAAGCAACGCAAATGCAAAATCTTCCCGACCCGGGGTGGCGATGACGCTCAACACCGCTAAGACCGTCTGGTTCGTGCTCCTGGTTTTGACACTCGAAACGCTCTTCTGCGTCCCACTTTTGAGTTGGGAGCTCGCCCTGGGTACGCAGGTGCCTGTCGGTGTCTGCTTCTCGCTCGCGATGGTGGGGGGAATCACTTTTGTTACATCCCGTTGGAAAGAAACCTGGCAGCGAATCCTTGCATCGCTAGTCGCGCGCTTTGAAAGCATTCCGACCGGAAGTTGGTTTCTCATTTGTTTTGCCGCCGGGAGCATTCTGCGCATTCTCTGGGTGTGGCAGTACCCAGCGCCGCAGCGTTCGGACCAAGCCACCTACCTTGCCCTGGCTCGCGGGCTGGTTGAGAGGCACGAATACGGTTTCCCGCACGGGGGAATCGCTTTCTGGCCACCTGGATATCCTTTCTTTCTGGCTGCTTGGTTCTTTGTATGCGGTTTCCGCCCGTGGATTCCGCTGCTCGCCAACCTATTTCTTTTTGCCGTCACACTGATCACTGTCGACCGTCTGGCTTTAAGAATCGGCGGCACTCCCGCTGCCAGGTTTGCGACGCTGCTGCTTGTACCGTGGCCCACTATGCTGATGATCGCGGGCTTTGCTGGCAAGGAACTTCTCGTAGTACCTCTTCTGTGTTTGATCCTGCTGACGTTCTCAAGGGCTCTCGAATCTCGCTCATCTTCTGGCGGATTCGCCATGACCATCCTGAGTGGACTCTTGCTTGGAGCCATGAGCCTCACTCAACCTTCGTTCATGCTCTTTGTTTTTGTCCTGATCATTTATGACTGTATTCGCAATCGGAATTTGCTCGGTGTTGGAGTTCGAGCCATCTTCGTCGTCGCAGCGCTCTGCGCGGTCATACTGCCTTGGACATTCCGAAATCACCGTGTTCTGGGTGCGTGGGTTCCGATCTCCACAAATGGCGGGGACGTTTTCTACCGCGCCAACAACTCTCTCGCCACAGGCGGGTTCACCCCAAAGGCGGAGCAAAGTTTGGACGATTTGGATGAAGTATCCCGCGGCAAGGTGGGATTTCGCCTCGGTGTAAAGTGGATCCAAACGCACCCGGGAAAATTCCTGCTGCTGGCGGTGCGCAAGCAATACTTGTTTCTGGGGGACGATGCACAAGGCGCGTTCGAGACTCTCAAACGCGGCCTTGGCATTGGCGGCCTTCGTTACGTGTTGTGGAAGGCCGTTTCCAATTTTTACTGGTGGTTTATTTGGATGCTTATTCTTCTGATGCTCCTCCAGAAGTGGAGGAACCCTCTACTTGAGAATGCGCTGTTCATTGCAGTGATGCTCGGCGTCCTCTATCTTGTGGCGATGCACAGCGTCTTTGAGAGCGGCGGAAAATATCACGAGCCACTCATGGGACTTATTGCGGTCATAGCCGGGCAGGTAGTTTCAACCACAGCCGCACCCCGCACAAATCTCAAGGCTTGATAATGGCGCGGGGCACGCCTTCCTCCAAAGAAGAAGGGCTGGCCTCGAAATCGGGCCAGCCCTTAAATTAGAGCGACGTGCTGAATGGCACCCTACTGCGGAATCCCTCCGCCGTTCGCTGCGGGCGCTGCCACTGGCGCCGACGAAACGATTACCTCGTCCAGCCACGCATTCGCGGCCGGATTAGTCGCCGTGCCTGCGAAGTTTGTCATATACACGTTGAAGTAGATAGCGTCAAATCCCGGCGTATCCGCATTGATCGTCATATCGGAGACGTCGACGAAGGTCTGTAGCGGCTGGCCATCCAATGCCACCCAGGCTGTAATGTGGCTGTTCGGCTGGCTCCAAGTTCCCAGTTGTATCCGGTAGTAAAACGTCATCCAGGTGTTCGCGGGCATCGTGAAGCATCCGCCGGGGCCTGAAGGAACCGTGGGATACGAGCAGTTATAGTAGCCGTTCTCCCAGGAATACGGAGGGCTGGAGGGGTTGTAATTCGTGGTCCCCGGAGTGACAAAAAAGCCCCGCGCCCCGCAAGAGGTATACATCATCGGCTTGTCGGTTCCGTTGCGATTGTTCGTGGTAATTTCCGTCTGTCCGCAGGAGGAACTGTGATTCGCAAAATCCGCGATTTTCGGCGAGGATGCGCCATTCACTGGATCTTCCCAGTTCGTGTTCGCGTAACCGTCATCTACGCGGTACCGAAACTGAACATAGAAGGTCGAATTCTGCGCGAATACCGTCGGTGAACACGAGGCCGGCGGGTGGGCGCTGCAAAACGTCTGCACCCAGTTATCGTCTCGCACCGTTGGCGCGTGGCCGTCGCTCGCCTTGATAGGAAAATGCAACGAGCCGCCACCCGATGCGACGATCGAAGTGTCTTGAACGATCTCGATGGTGCCGTCGTTCCCTGGAAACACTCCGGTGAATGGGCTGACACCTGGGGTAAATTCGGATGCGTTGTCAAATCCTTCGCAGACGATTACACCGGGAGTCGCGCACCGGGTTTGAAAGTCCTGGAGTGCTGAATTCCCGGAGTTGGAAACCGTGACGCTGACGGGAGTTGCGTTCCCGACATTGCCGGCGGCATCCCGAGCCACCGCTGAAACCAGGTGCGCGCCGTTACTCGCTGTCGTGCTGTTCCATGCCACTTGGTAAGGGCTCGCGGTGACTGCACTTCCGAGATTCGATCCATCCAGGGTGAATTGCACGCTGGCAACGCCCACATTGTCCGTGGCATTCGCCGAAACTGTCGCTGTGCCGGAGACGGTTGCGCCGCTGGTCGGAGCTGTAATCGAAACGGTCGGCGGAGTCGTATCCACAACGCTGCTCGTCTGGAATACAAAATCGCCGCTGATGGATTCCACTCCACTCGAGTTTTTTGAGCGCACGCGGTAATGGTAGAGAGTATTCACGGCCAAGCTTGCAAGCGGAGTTACATGGCTCGTTAGCAGGTTGACGTCCAGTGTTGTAAGGGTGCCATAAGCAGTCGTGGTGCCATACTCCACTTGCGACGTCGCGGTGACGTCGGTTGTCCAGGACACGACGGCGGCGGTTGTTGTAATGCTGCCCACGCTGACGCCGGAGATCACCGGTCCGCTGCCGCCGGTTCCACCCGATTGCGTCAGTCGTAGTGAATAGGCATTCGTGTCAATCGAGTTTGCTACAACAAACACTCCAAGCGCCGGTGAATAGGCGAAGCGTCCATACGTTCCGTTCGCCTGGACGACTGTTGGACCACCGGTATAGGTGACGGTAGAGCAAGAGTCGGTCGTCGGGTTATACAGGTAGACGGTATTCCCGCCAGTCCATCCAACCATCAGCTTTTGCACTGGGTCGTAGGCGAATCCGGGACCGGCGCTGCTTACCAGTGAAGAGCAACCGCTTCCTGTCAGCTGCGTGGCCGTGTAAGGGGAGTTCAGGCTAACCTTGCTAAAAACTCCGTTTCCGATGCAGTAGTAGAACCGCCGCCCGTCATCGATCGCGGCGGTCATGTTCAGCGCTGCGCAGGCTTTGACATTGGCAAGGTTGGTCCAGGCAACAGCAGCTGGATCGTACTTCCAGAATACGCCTGCGTTTGTTTCCACTTCGAAGACGTTTCCGGAAGTCGGGTCGTAAACAATCGTCGGCACGCTGCCGTTTTGGCCCGGATTGGGAGCCGCCCCGCTGGTGTTCTGCTGGGCCCAGGTCGAAGTGCTGGGCGTATATTTCCATGCTCCACTCGAGAAGAATCCGCAGTTGGACTTTGAGCCGCTAAACGTGAAGTAAGTGTCCTGATTGGCGACGTAGACTTCTCCGTTATAGCTGTGCCGTGCGCTCGGTGTTCCGTCCGTGTACGCTTCCGGGCAGGAAGTAACGTTGGATATCCCCGACCCGTGTGCGGCATCCTTCACCAGTGCCGGAGCGATCGGATTTGCGTTTAGGTCAATGGCGTAAATCTCGTTCCCGTAGTAATCCGTGTGACCGCCGCCATGGATGATGAGTCGATTGCGTTTTGTATCGAAGAGGCCGCCACTCCACGCGCTCATTACTGCTTTGCAGCCGGAGTTGCCCTGAATTTCGCTGTAGGGTGGGCACAAAGACTGAATGCTGGTGTTGGGAATCTGATACCAACCCAAGCCAGATGGGATTCCTCCGCCGCTTGAAGCCGCTTGCGTTGTCGCGGAGGCCGCGGTCGATTGGCCGGAAGTATTTCCAGCGGCGTCAAACGCCGACACGTTGTAGCTATAGCTGGTCGACGCGTTGAGACCACCGTCTTGATAGGAATTGCTCGGCGCCGTTCCAATCTTCACTCCGCCGCGGAAAATGTTGTAGCCCGTCACGCCGACATTGTCGGTCGAAGCCGTCCACGACAGATTGATCTGCGAAGAAGAAATGGCAGTTGCGTTCAAGCCTGTGGGCACCGTTGGTGGAATCGTGTCTGCCTGCACTGTGAAGCTGACGCCGTTGCTGGCCGTTCCGCCAACCGTTACGACGACATTTCCGGTAGTTGCGCCCGCTGGCACTGGCGCAGTAATGCTCGTCGCGCTCCAGCTCGTTGGCGCAGCCGTTGTCCCGTTGAACTTTACGGTGCTCGATCCCTGCGTCGACCCGAAGTTCGTTCCGCTGATCGTCACGGAACTGCCTACAAATCCTGACGTCGGGTTCAGGCTCGTGATGCTCGGCGGTGGCACCGGCACGGTGAAGCTGACACCATTGCTGGATGTTCCGCCAACGGTCACCACAACGTTTCCAGTGGTGGCGCCTGCTGGCACTGTCGCAGTGATGCTTGTCGCGCTCCAACTCGTCGGGGTTGCCGCTGTCCCGTTGAACTTTACCGTGCTCGTTCCCTGCGTCGCCCCAAAGTTCGTTCCGGTGATCGTCACCGATGTGCCGACCGGCCCTGACGTCGGATTCAAACTCGTGATGCTTGGCGGTGGAACCGTCGTCACGGTAAAGCTGACTCCGTTGCTTGCCACGCCGCCAACCGTCACGACAACATTGCCCGTCGTCGCTCCGCTCGGCACTGGAGCAGAAATGCTGGTGGCGCTCCAGCTAGCTGCCGTCGCCGTCGTCCCGTTAAACTTCACCGTGCTCGATCCCTGCGTTGCACCAAAATTTGCTCCCGCGATCGTTACTGACGCGCCCACCAGTCCCGACGGAGGATTCAAGCTGGTGATGCTGGGAACCGTCACAGCCGTGTTGTTGACTTTGACCGCCACTCCCGCGCTCGTCGCTGAATTGCCGGACGTATCCGTCGCCACTGCCGTGATGATGTGATTTCCGTTTGAGAGCGTCGTCGTATTCAGCGAATAATTGTAGGGCGAAACCGTGATCGCCGTCCCGGTGTTGGCGCTGTCCACCTTAAACTGCACGCTCGCGACGGCCACGTTGTCACTCGCGTTGGCGGATACTGTAGTCACACCGGAAATCGTCGCGTTGGCCGCCGGGGCGGCAATGGAAACCGTCGGCGGAGTCGTATCAGCCACCGTGGAAAATGTCATATCCGCACTGGCAGCGCTCACATTGCCCGGGTCCGTCGACCGCACACGGAAATGGTAAAGCGTTCCAGCGCTCAGACCCGTCACTGCTACCTGGTGGCTCATAACCATCGAACTGTTCGTTGGTGTGCTCGAACCGTAGCCCGCAGTCGTTCCGTAGTCGACTGCGGAATTCGCCGCTCGGCTTGTAGACCAATCAACTTGAAAACCAGTTGCCGTCGGTGTTGCGGCTTGCACGCCTGAAATTGTCAGCGCAGGCGGTGGCGGATTCGTACTATTGGCGGTCACTAATCCGGAACAACCACTGAGGCCCAAGCTGAAAATGCAGGTGAGTAGGAGAACGTTTGAATAAAAATCTCTTTTTAGGATTTTCTTAGCAAAGCGAACTGCATTCGACATGATCTTTCTTTCCCCCGGCAGCTCTTTGAGCCGCGCATGCAATTCCCCTACGCGTGGTAAGAGTACTCAGGTACTGGAACCGGGCGTAACTGGACAGTGGGCGGAAAAGAGGCCAGTTGTGAGGTCGGGATTCGTCCTGTCCCTCAGGGCAATACTGAAGGTGGGAATTAGAGTAAACTACTTTATTTTCAATAGTTTATCAAGAGCGTCGCAGGAACGGCGAGGATTTAGCATTCTTTCGGTACGGCATGATTTCTGAAACGCCTCTAGTTTCACTTTCGGCAGCCCAGTTTCCATCCAAAGTTCTTGCGAATCTGGAGTTGAATTGCGCATTGTGAAGACTTGAGCTTTCAGTCCGTTGGCAACTGCGCAGCGTGGCGCGAAACGGCAGCTAGCTAGCTTGGGCGCAGGAACGATCGAACGGACCGAACAATCTCAGAGAAGCCGCTTAACTCCGCTTCAAACTCAATTTGAGAGATATGCTGGCCATCAAGGAACCGCCTGAGGCCCAGGAGGGGCGTCTCGGGATAGTTCAGCCCTGGGTCACAAGTAGTCGCTGTCACAATCCCTAATTTCTCCAACCACGCCCAATGCCCTTGTGACCAGATTCCGCTCGGATAGCATAAATGCTGAAGCTTTTTCCCAGCCAGAGGTTCCAAGCACCGCCGGTTATCCAGGATTTCTCGCTGCACAAGATCGGAGTTGTCAGGGAGACTGTGCCGGTGCGTGTGGAGTTGAATATCCAATCCTTCTTCCACGGCGCGGCGAATCTCCTCTGCGTTCATCAGGGTTAGCCCGCGATTCTTCGACATCGTCGAATACTCAACGCCCAGCCGCTGGCCCAATTCCTCGGCTAGCTTGCAGCGTTCTGGCTCGTCCATTTGGGATTCGCCAAAGCGTATGATCTCCCACAAAGTTTCTTCTTTCGCTTTCTCTGGCCGCAGCGGCTGGACCCCAGAGAGAGGCACACCCAGATCCTTGCAGTCGAGTCTCTCCCGATTGGTTTTCCAAAACATGTACTGCAAGACGAGCCGAAAAATGGGGTTCTGCTTCTCGACGTAGTAGGACGTCACGTAGAGCGTTGCCGGGAACGATTTCATCCGAAGAATTGGCCAAGCACTCCGATAAACGCTGAAGAAACCATCGTCGATGGTAATGGCCACGGCATCGTCAGGAAGGCTACCCTTGGAGAGCCCCTCACAGGCCTGCTCCAGGCTCATTACCGGGTACTTACGGCGCTCGAGGAACTGCATGCGAATTTGAAATGTCTCTGGGCGCATGAACAGTTTTGGCCGGAAGTTGCTTTCATCCGAAAGGGAAAAGCCGTGATAGCAAAGTATCCGCAAGCCTCGCCGCGTGGCAAACCGTGCCAGCCTGAACAGTCCGATCGATTTGCAGGCAAGCAAGAATCCGCGTTTGGCACCAGCACGCATTTAGTAGTTTCTAAAGCCTGACCGCAACCTCAACCTCCGGCCAATTCTCGGATGGCACGGACGGCCTGCCTCCAGTACAACAGGCGGTCGCCCGGAAACCAAAGATCAGAACAGACCCTTGGGTCCAAACTAAGCTGGAGAAACTCCATGGCGTAGCCCAGCTTCGACGTCCAGCTCAGCTGAGCATCCTTCCATGTCGACCAGACGTACATCAACTCTCTCGGAAAGGTGTATCGGCACGAAATGTTCTTGCCCGGCCCAATGACACGATCTGGCGGATGCCTCAGGAACGTATCCACAAGCAGCGTCGGAAAATCCACGCCAGCAAAGAGCATCAAATGCAGGGAGCCCCAAAAACGACCATTCATCTCTAGAAAATGGAACTGGTCTGTCGCCGGATCCCACCGGTATTCCATCATGCCCACGCCCTGCCAGTTCATGGCTTTCATTTTGGCCAGTGCATCGTCCCGCATCTTCTGATGCCACCAACTCTTCCGATAGGAAGAAACTCCTCCGGTGTGAGGGACCTCATGCAGCCGGAGGTGCATGAATTCTGCGAGTGGCTGGCCGTCCCAAATCAGGAAGAAAACGCCCGCCCCTCGTCCCGGAACGTGTCCTTGCACGAGGACTTTCTTGAATTTTTGCATCAACTTGTGCGCGAGTTCGTGAGCCTCCGCCCCCGTAGTTGCCTTATGTACGCTGCCTCCCTCATTGCCTCGCGAGTAGCAGCCATCCACTTTGAGGAACAGTGGTCTGCCAAGCGCCTCGAATGCGTCGGCTGCGGGTATTTCTTCGTCCACTTGTAACAGTAGAAATGGCGGGAGGTGGCTCCTGGCGGCGGACGTCGGATCTTGACTCATTGCTGCGAACTGATCGGCTTTACTCATCGCCGCGTAAATCACCGCCTCGGAAGTGGAAAAGGGAAGAAGGGGCAAGAACTCCTCGAGCGCGCCACGAATACTGAGCAGAAATCCCTCCGAGGCAATAATGGCTCGAATCTGGTGTTCCTTTATGTAACGCCGGAGCCAATCCAAAAATCCCGCATCGGAATACGACGGACAGGTGGCGCGAGTGCCGCAATAAGTAGAGAAGAATCCGAGCGCATCCGGCCGTTGAGAACAAACGTGTACGGGATAACCCGCCCGTCCTAGGGAACGAATAACCGCGAGCGAGCCCAGCGCATGGGCATCTGTGACAAGAACAGGGCTTTGACTACGCCAGGCTGAACTCATTGTAGCTGGGGGTTTGCATTCGCTTTGTCTCTCAACGCTGACATAGTTTCAATCGCCTTGTCTATGGTGTCGTAGCACGTTCCAAAGTATTCGTCACTGAGCCCGTAGGGATCCTCGAGATGAGGCCGCTTGGGATTGCACCACAAGCCTAAGAGTGTCACTTGTACGCCGACAGCCATCGGCCTGGACCGCAGCACTGCGACGTGCCACGGTTCCATCACCGTCAGTAAGTCGCCGTTTGTAATGGAGAAATTGCCGGCGGCCCGAGCCCGATGCTGCGTTAGGTCCACACCCCGCGTGCGAGCCACGCGAATTGCCGACGCATTTGCTGGAGAGTTCACGCCAGGTTCCAGCCCGAAAGACGAGCATGGCAATCCCATGGCCCGCGCTTTCGCTTCTGCATAAGGACTGCGGCAAATGTTTCCCTTACAGATAAACACCAGCCGCTCGACTCTGCTCCAATCCACTTTTTTCAGCGATTCATACGAACCCAGCAAGTATCGCGCCAGATGTGCATAGTGGCGGAGGAGGCCCCTCTTTCGGCCATAGCGACTGGCAATGCTGGCAGGATGCATTGGATCAGATTCGTGCTGATCCAGTATAGAGCATCGAGGAGATATCTTGCGATTCAGGAGAGGACCGACCGAAGAGCGCCACCGCTCTTCGGCCTGCCCGAAGGAAGAAAATACATTAGTTATGACCGGCGGCGTCGACGAGGTAGAGCACTGCATCGCCGCTGAAGGGTGCCGTGAACGAGTGGGAGCTCGAGCCTCCCGTCACCATTCCTCCGCTCGTAAACACCCCTGTCGCCGGATTCAGCCATTC
>DATEHF010000039.1:0-4672 GCA_035279725.1 Candidatus Acidiferrum sp. | reverse complement strand
CGAGGCGGTGATCAACGCGTACAGCTACGGGAATCACAAAGAGCGCGGGCGCAAGATCGGGCTAACGCTCGAACTGGAAGAGCGCAAGATGGTGGTGCACGTTCTGGACGAAGGAAAGAATTTCAGCCTGGCCAACGTTCCCGATCCGCTGGCGGAAGAAAACCTGCTGCGCACGTCTGGGCGCGGAATATTTTTGATGCGGGCGTTCATGGACGAATTCGACATTCACCGCGGCGCGAACGGCGGCACTGAATTGGTGATGAGCAAGCGATTTCCCATGACCGCCGGCGGGAATGGGACGGCCGGAAAGCTCGCCGACAACAGGTAACGCGCGTCTCCGCGTCACATCGAACGACGAAATTTCCACAACCTTCGGAAGGGTAATCGCTCAGTTTGAATTTTGACCCCTTGTGTTACGATCAAAAAAAATTCAAGCTGACTTACTACCTTCGGAAGGGCAGGCTGGATGCGTTTTGTGTTAGCATGGAGAATCCGATTTTTCTGGAGAAGTGAAAAGTGGCGAAGCATATTTCCCGTCAGGAATTGAAGACGGACCAGGTGCAGGAAGCGCTATCGCACAGCGCTGAAGCAGTGCTGTCGCACCAAACGGCGCTGATTTACGTGGTGGTGGCGGCGCTGATCGTGGCCGCGGGAGTTTTCGGCTGGAGAGTTTATTCGCAACGGCAATCCGTGAAGGCATCGGCGGGACTGAACGACGCCCTGCAGATTTTCCAAGCGCCGACGCTTACGGCGGGGCAAACGCCGCAGCCGAATGAAATCAGCTACTCGGATAGTTCGAAAAAATACCAGGATGCGTTGAAGAAGTTCGAAGATGTGGCGAGTCAATATCCGCGCACGCGCGGCGGCCAACTCGCGGATTATTATTCCGCGCTGTGCCTGGAACGGCTCAATCAGAACGCGCAGGCAATCGCACGGCTATCCAAAATTCAAGACAGCTCGCATCATGATTTCGCGGCGATGGCGCGCTTCGAGCTCGCGCAGATCTACGACCATTCAGGAAATGGAAATCAGGCGGTGCAGCTTTACAACGAACTGATAAAGAATCCGTCGGTGCTGGCTCCGAAGCCGATGGTGATGCTGGCGCTGGCGGAGCACTACCGTCAGTCGGATCCCGCGCAGGCCGCGCGAATTTTCAATCAAATCAAATCGGAATACCCCGACACGGGCGCCGCCGACCAGGCGGATCAGGAACTCGCCCTTCTCCCTGCCGGAAAGTCCTGAGCGCAGCGGAAATCCGTTCACCGTCGCCGGACTTCAGAAGGTCACGCAAATCCCTCGATCTGCGCTACTCATCCTTGAAATTTGTGTGGGCAAGTTTTTCACTTTCTTCTTACCCCTGCACGCCGTGTGTCGTTTGACTTGTGGAGAACTGCGCGCCGAAAGAAACCCCGAATTAAGGGCACTTGTGACCATCACGCTCGGAATGTAAAATGTCAATATGGCGGCCTCAGAAGCGACTGCTTCGGTGAGGCCCCGTCATCAGCACCGATCGAATTTTCGTGGCCACAAATCATCATTTCCGCCGTCATTTCGTTCCCATTGTGTTGTTGCTAGTTTTTTCGAGCTTGACGGCCTCGATAACCATCATCGGCTACGAGGAAATCATTGCCAATCCGACCTCGCTCCCTGACGCCGCCGACCTTGTTTTGTTGGGCGGTACCGCCGAGGAACGCGGGATGCCATGGCCTGGTGGCTGGAACAGCGGGGCTTTTTCAAACCTCAGTGTATTCCAAACTGCGAATCTAGATATCGGCGAGGATTCTCGCCAGGAAACTGTCTTGGCCTGCTTGGCGGACCCGTCGTTTTTTCGCGTGCTTTCCGTAAGTCCGGAGCACGGCAGGCTCTTCAACGAGGAAGACGCACTTATTGGAGCGCCCCCTGTCGCGATAATTTCAGATAGTTTCTGGAGAACCCATTTTGGAAGCAGAGAAGACCTCTCGGACACCGAGATTTTTGCCGCTGGGCGTTGGATCAGAGTGGTGGGTGTTTTACCCGCCAAGATCGACTTCCCAGCTCGCGCGGCAATTTATCTGCCCCGCACTGACCACCGCTTTGTGCTCGACACTTCAGACGCACAACATTGGTCGCCTGACGATATCTCGCGAGGTGAAGACAGAGTGTTGGGGAGACTCCGGCCGGGGGTCACGCTCGCGCAGGCACGAGGCATGGAGAATGCCCTTCTTGAACGCATCCGCAAAGCCAACACGGATCCGCATCACGGTATCGGATCGGTAGTGACGATCAGGAGGCTTCGGGACTCCATGACACTCGGTGTCAAAGGCCAACTGACGATTATCGCGGTTGGGGGGTGCTTTGTCGCGCTGGTTGCCTTTTTCAGTTTGTTCTTTTTGAGCGCGGCCCGGGCTACGGAACTCCGAAAGGACATGGCGATACGCATTTCGCTTGGTGCAACGACCCCGAGCTTGCTGCGACGTGAAGTAGTCTGGTGGCTTTGGGCGGGTCTGGCCGCCTCTGCTGCCGTGATTACCTGCACGGAGCTTGCGTTGCGCAGTGCCAGGAAGATGGAGGGTCTGGAGATTCCGCGCCTGGGTGACTTGAGTTTGAGTTTTCATCAGGCGGTCTACATCGTAGCAGGAACCGCAGCTGTAGCGGTTCTTCTGGCATTGCCTTACTTTCTCGCTTCTCGCCGTACCGAGCCGGTCGCTCCGATCCTAAATCGGGCCGAGTCCCAAACGCGGTTAACCGTGGGGCCTGTGATTTCGAGGATCGTGTCCATCGGACAGCTTTCATTGGCTCTGGCGCTGACGGCGATAGCGCTGCAGGTATGCGTGAATTATTGGCGTCTCGCTAGCACAGCGCCGGGGATAGACCCATCTGGAGTTTTTGTTAGCATTCCAATCTCGGTTTCTTCACTGAATCTGGGGAATTCAACCATCTTGCCGACCGTCATGGGCTCGGCGTTTGCTAACTCACAGAGTTCAAACGGTCAGCCGAATGCTGTCGGCGCGGCTTCAACCACCCCGGGAAACCAAAATGCTCGAACGAACACTGCCCATCCGGTCTCCCGACGTCGCAGAAATGCAAGTACTCTACCGAGCTCTCCTGGTTTGGCATCCAGGCGCGACAGCGACGACCTTCTCCAGTCTGCTCTTAAGCCAGAGAGCGAGGCGGATCGTGCAGCGACGGGGTACATCATGGACCAGGAGATTTACCAGGCATTTGGCGAGGTGAGCCATCAGCCGGGAGTGGCCAGTGTTGCTGTGCTTAGTGCCGTACCCTATCAGGTAGGAGCAGGCGGGGGGCAGTCGTTAGGGTAGCAGGGAAGGAGTCGGAGAACTCTGTTCCGGTTTATTACACTCATGGCAATGTTCCTAAAACTCTGGGGATTCGATTACTTAAGGGGCGGTGGTTCGACAGTGAGGAAGAAAACAGTGGAGCGGATGTGGTAATTATTGGCGATACGTTCTCGAAGCAATATTTTTCGGGTCAACCCATCGGGGCAAGGATATCGTTGGATAACGAGACGAGTCCACGAACAATCATTGGGGTTGTCGACGACGTGGTAGCGAACTACGGGGAGCAGATAGGACCGACCATGTATATACCTATCGCATCCCAGCCGGGGAGTACAAACGGGGCATCCATCGTTGTGAAGATGGCGGCGGGCATCACGCGGCCTCCATTTCCGCTGAGGAAGTTGCCAGGGAGCCTGTTGAAGTTTCAGAGTTGGTCGAGTATGGCAAAGATGATGGGCGACTCAGGAGCGACCGATCGTGCAAGCGCCATGGTGGCAGGATGGTTTGCGGCGCTCGTGCTTCTGCTCGCGGCAGCGAGCGCTTACGCTGTCTTTTGGATGCTTACACTCCAGCGCCAGCGAGAGATGGCGATTCGAATCTGCTTTGGCGCATTGCCGTGGAAAGTCGCGTTAAAAATCCTGATCAACGGAATCGAACTTGCGGCCTGCGCCGGTGTCGGCGGTTTCTTGATACAGCACGCACTCGAACGCGTGTTATCGTCGAACGTTTACGGATTTCCTGTTTTCTCCTGGCCCTTCTTTCTGATCAGCCTCGGCGTTACATCGATTGCCACCCTGTTGAGCGTGGCGCGACCGGCCAGTTCGATGCTACGGCTTTCGCCGATGGAACTTCTGCGGGAAAATTGAATTCACAATTTGTGGCCCGACGGCGCCGGAGCTCGAGCTGGGACTGGCGCGTGACACAGGCTAGGATCAGTTTTTAGGCCGCCTCATGCTCCGTTTGTGAGCGTGGGACCAGGCGAACCCGGTTCTTCTGAGACAAGGCGGGTGGCACACTGGATGCGCGCCGTGATTATGCGCCGGTGGCGCGCTGGCCTTCGAGTTTCGCGGTCATTGTTATGTCCGCTTTGAGAAGCTTGGACACAGGGCAGCCGGATTTCGCCGCTTGCGCCGCCTTTTCGAATGCGGCGCTGTCGGCGTTGGGAATGCGCGCGGTCACGTCGAGATGAATTTTGGTGATGGCGAAACCGGGGTCCTGTTTTTCAAGCGTAACGGAGGCGGTGGTTTCGAGGTTCTCCGGCGTGATGCCGGCTTTGCCAAGTTCGGCGGAAAGCGCCATGGTGAAGCAGCCGGCATGGGCCGCAGCGATTAATTCCTCGGGATTGGTGCCGCGTTCATTTTCGAAGCGCGTTTTGAACGAGTAAGGCGATTTCG
>DATEHF010000038.1:0-57931 GCA_035279725.1 Candidatus Acidiferrum sp. | reverse complement strand
TACAAAATTCCCTCCCGCAACTCCTTTATAATCCGCACTTACAAAAACCACGGGGGGAGTATCTTCCCGTGTACTCCAACCCCCGCCCGCCGCTCTCTGGTTTGTCCACTGCTCACCACCCACCACTCACTTTCTTCCACGACTCACGGAACACGGGACACGGACCACGGTTCACGAACCGCCCATTGCGCACTACCCACTTTGCACTCTCTGGCCCGCTGTCGCCTGTCAGCTATTTCGCAATTACTTCATTACTTCTTTGCATCGTTCCTTTCCACTCTCACCCAGCAATGCGATCAATTGCGGAGGCTCAACCGATTCTCATGCGTCCAAAAATGCTAAACTACTCTCGATCCCTGGGGGCGACACGGTTTCGACGGAAGCTGTCGCGGCCCGAAGGCATGCCGGCGTCCACCTGGCCGCAACTTGGTGGAAACTAGAACTGCCAATAACAACTTGGCACTTGCTGCTTAATTAATTAAGCGCACGCTTCCCCGGGCTTTGCTCATGGGCCCGGCAAGAAGCGTCACACAGTGAGCTGGCCCGGGCCTTTCGGTCCGTAAGGTTCGGGCGAGATTCATCGGACTAGCTGGCTTCGTTTCTTGCTCATTCTGAGCGCGGCCGGCGAACGCGCGGCACGTTCTTGCGGTTCATCCGCAGGTGCGGGGTCGCACACCGAATTGAGATAAGCATGTAGGCTTCGGTCCGTAGCGCTTTTCGGACGGGGGTTCGACTCCCCCCGCCTCCACCAAATGCAGCGCTTCCCTTTTCCGATTCCCTTCGGAAATTTTTTCAGGGTTGCGCATCCGTTGCCGCTGCGCCGCTCGATTGCGAAAGTTTTGGGACGAGCAATTGTATGAGCAGCAGCGCGAAGAGGTACGTTGTGGACGCCAGAATAAACAGCGGCAGATAGCTGTTATTTCCGCGCACGATGTAGCCCGTGGCGATCTGCAGAATGAATCCGCCGATCGCGCCCGTCATTCCGCCGATGCCGACCACGGACGCGACCGCGGATTTGGGAAACATGTCCGAAACGAGTGTGAAAATATTCGCGGACCATCCCTGGTGAGCGGCGGCGGCCAAGCCGATCAGCCCGACCACCAGCCACAAGCTGTGTGAGTATGGCGCGAAGGCCACAGGGACGACGGCGAGAGCGCAGAGAAGCAGCGCCGTCTTTCGCGCAAAATTAACGGTGGCGCCACGTTTCAGCAGAAAGGAAGAAATCCATCCGCCGGCAACGCTTCCGCCAACGGACACCACGTACACGGCGACAACGGGCGACCGGCTTTGTTGCAAATTCAAATGAAACGTTCCCTGCAAAAATCGCGGCAGCCAAAAAATATAAAACCACCAGACTGCATCGGTAAGAAATTTTCCAACGGCGAATGCCCACGTCTGCCGCCTCGGAATCAAGTGAGCCCAGGGAATGCGCTGCGTTGACTCGACAGGATCGCTTTCGATGTGCGTCAACTCAGCTTTGGAAACGCGCGGATGCAATTCCGGTTTGGCGTAAAGCCACAGCCAGAATGCGAGCCAGACGAATCCCAGTGAGCCGGTCCCGAAAAACGCTCCGCGCCAGCCCAGCTCGAGCGTCAGGAATGGCACCACGAGAGGGACGATGATGCTCCCGAGATTCGCGCCGGAATTGAAAAGACCGGTGGCAAGAGCGCGCTCTTTCTTGGGAAACCATTCCGCGACCGTTTTTATGCACGCGGGAAAATTCGCTGCTTCGCCGAGGCCCAGAAAAAACATGGCGATGCCAAACGTAGTGGCAGAAAACGCGGCGCCCGGAAGCATGGCCGCGAAACTCCAGAGCACCATGGCGACGGCGAAACCGCGGCGCGTGCCGAGCTTGTCCGTCAGCCAGCCGGCCCACACAAATCCCAGCGCGTAAGCCGCCTGGAATGCGCCGGTGATGTAGCCGTACTGCACGCTGTTCCAGCCGATGACGGTCTCGAGAAATTTTTCGAGATAGCCGATTACGCCGCGATCCACATAGGCGATGACCGTGGCGAGGAACAGCAGCAAACAAATAATCCAACGAAAATTACTTTCGGCTGGACGATTGTTTGTGGAATCAGTGGGCATCGGAAGAGCGGCTCCGCGGAATCAGTCTCGCGCGGCGGCTTGCGAATGCGCGCGCCACGCCGGAAGATTGTGATTCGAAGCATGCAAGTTGATCGCGCGAGGTCGCGGGTTCAAGAGGACGTCCTCACTCTCGAGGACGGGCCGAAAGAGCCGGGCTGGTAAAAATTCGCGGTGGTTGGTCGCGGCGCCATCCCCAACGTTATACATCAATTGCACGGCAAGATTCGCGCTTTACGAGTTGGGTGGGAATGGCGATCACCTGGGGAGCGGCCTCGGGCTCGGCAATTCGCTTGATCACAAGTTCGGCCATTTGCCGGCCAACTTGGTCCGTGAAAACTCGCACGGAAGTCAGCGGAGGATTCAGGGCGGCAGCATCGGGAATATCGTTGAAGCCGGCGACGCTGATATCTTCGGGAATGCGCAGGCCCGCTTCCTGAAGAGCTTTGTAGACGCCGCGAGCCGAGGTATCTTCTCCCGCAAAAATAGCGGTGACGGGAACGCCGCTCTTCAGAATGGATTTCGTGGAAAGAAATCCAATGACCTCGGCGTCGTCCGAATCGAGATCGTTTTTTAGAACAGGCAAGTCCGCTTCCTGCATCGCTTTGGTGTAGCCCTCGAAGCGCCGCTGAAACCAGGGCATGCGGCAATTGCCGACAAACCAAATGTGGCGATGACCAAGCGATTGAAGATGGCGCGTCAGGCCGTAGGCTCCCTCGACATCATCGAAATAAACCGCGCTGTACTCATCCTTGCGCCAGTCGCCCGCGACGTTATTTCCCAACGCGACGAACCCGACGCCTTTGTAACTCAGAAAATCCAGCAGGTTTTGCGAATTGGTTCCGGCAACGATCGCGCCGCGAATCACGTCGTGGCGATGGAGCACTTGAGGAAGATGAAGATCTTTCCAAGGGACATCGGGGTTGTAACGCACCGGAAGAAAAAGCAGGCCATAGTCGTGCGCAGCGCAGTAGGCTTCGGCGCCGACGAGAACCGCCGAGTGAAACGGATGGAGGACGGCGCGATTGCTGAGAATGAAGGCGATGATGCGCGATTTATTTTTGCCGTCGAGGTCGTAGCCCAGCTTGACGGAGGCTTTATAGACGCGAGCGCGGAGGCGAGGCGTGACGGAGTGACTGCCGTTCGCGACGCGCGAGACGGTAGCCATGCTGACGCGTGCTTCGCGCGCGACTTCTTCGATACCAATCTTCCGCGAGTTGCGACCCACAGCGATTCCTGGCTAAACTGAACAGCGATACGAGCAACCGACGGCGAGACTCTACGCCAGAGCTGAAAACTTTTCAAGCCCCGGGCGATTGCGCTGGAGCAAACACAGAGATCCAAGATGAACCATGCGTGGCGAGGCCAATCTTGGAGGGCCAAGGTAAGCTATTTATTTACAATGGCTTAAAGATGGGCGGGGATGGAGAGTGCTCGCGGAACGTTGCAACACGCGGGTCGGTCGGATGGTAGAGACAACGGAAACTTCCAAGCCAAATGAAAAACAATCATTGCATCGAGAAAATATTTCTTGACTTCTTTGTGACAGCGGAGCTATATGCCCTGCTGTGAATTTGTCCTCATGTTAGGTGGGGTCTCCTTGTATTTAGAAGTCAGGCAGCGGTCAGATGCCGCCCAGGTGCCCGGGATTCTGACCAACGCCACCTAGACTCTACCCACCAAACCGACCCGGTCTTCGAGGGGCCAGGCCTCGCAAAGCATGAGAACTGGGAGATTTCATGAAAATCCGAAGTCTAGCTTTCTTGTTTCTTCTTTTCGCGCCGGCGCTGCTCTGGGCACAGGAATTTCGAGGGACGATCAGCGGCGCGGTGACGGATCCGGCCGGGGCAAGCGTGACGGGAGCGCACATCACGGCGGCCGAGATACACACTGGAACGAAGACCTCCACACAATCGAATACGGAGGGACAGTACACACTTCCCTTTCTCTTGCCGGGAGATTACGACATTTCCGTGGAGGCGGCGGGATTCAAGAAATTCATCCGGCAAGGCGTGCACCTGGATTCCGGAGGGCACCCGGTAGTGGATCTGCATCTTGAACTGGGTTCCGTAACGGAGTCGGTGAAAGTGACGGAAGCGATTCCGCTGGTGGACACGGAGAACGCATCCACAGGACAAACGATCACGACGAAACAGGTGGAAGATTTTCCGCTCGACGGCCGCACGCCGATGATGCTGGCGCAATTGGCGGTGGGAGTGCTTGATACTTCGAACCCGTCGCTGGTGCATCCGTTTGACAATAATGGAGCAGCAGCCTGGAGCATCGGAGGAACGCCGAGCCAGACAAGCGAGTTGTTGCTCGATGGATCGCCGGACGAAATGTGGAGCGGCAGCCTGGCGTACAGCCCGCCACAAGATGCGGTACAGGAAGTGAAGGTCGAGGCGTTCAACACGGACGCGGCTTACGGGCATACGTTTGGCGGGACGGCGAACCAGATCCTGAAAACGGGAAGCAACGGATTTCATGGCTCGATGTACGAGTTCAGCCAGGTCTCGGCGCTGGATGCGAACAACTTCTTCAACAACCGGGCGGGGCTGAAGCAGCAGGTGACGCATTTCAATCAGTATGGGTTGACGGCGGGTGGACCTGTATTGCTGCCGAAAGTGTTCAATGGGCGCGACAAGCTTTTCTGGTTTTTCGCCTGGGAGAATCTAGCGGATGCGCAACCGACCGCGGATTTTGCGACGGTGCCCTCGGATGCAGAGAGAAAGGGAGATTTTACAGCACTCTACAGCGCGCCGAATGGCAAGACGCCGTGCAGCAGCAGCGATCCTTACAACTGCTACCAAATTTTTAATCCTTTTTCGGGGACGTTGAGCGGGAAAACGGTGAATCGCCAGCCGTTTATCTGCGATGCAACGGGCAATCCGATCGCGCCAAATCCGAATGGAACGCAAACGGCGGTGGCGGGCAGCGTTCCGTGCAATATCATTCCGACAAGCATGCTGAATCCCGTGGCACTGGCGTACCTGAAGTTCTATCCCGAGCCGAACGTGCCAGGAGATCCGACGGGCTTGCACAACTATGGAAACGGAAATACGAGCACCGATTCGTTCGACAATGAGTTGGGAAGGCTCGACTACAACATGACGCAGAACAGCCACATGTTCTTCGACTTCCGGCACAACAATCGCGAACAATTGAAGAACAATTATTTTGGCAATCTTTCGACGGGAACGACGCTGTTGCGCGAGAACTGGGGCGCCACGGTGGATGAGGTGTACACGTTTTCGCCGACGCTGGTTGCGGACCTGCGTTTGAACGGGACATATATGCGGGAAGTGCACGGCGATCCGAGCGAGGGATTCGACCCAACACAACTTGGATATGCATCGAATGTGAAGTCGTCCTCACAATTCCTGATTTTGCCCTCGGCCAACTTCGGAAGTTGCGGAAGCCAGACGAGTTTTCAATGCCTGGGAAGCACCGGGGATTCGAGAGTGCCGTCGTCGTCCTATCAGATATTCGGCGACGTGGTGAAAACGTTGGGAAATCACTCCCTGAAATTTGGGGCGGACGTGCGGAAGTACCGGCTGGACACGATCACGTACGGCAGCTCGGCGGGAAATTTCGTGTTTGGGCCAAATCCGGGGGCGAAATCGTCCGCGTGGACGAATGGACCGACATCGAGTTCAGCCGGCGCGCCGTTTGGGCAGGATTTTGCGTCCTTCCTGCTGGGATTGCCGACAAGCGGGACGTACACGGTGAATTCGTTTGGAACATTCAATTCCTACTACTACGGGATGTTCGTTCAGGACGACTGGAGACTGAAGAGAAACTTTACGCTCAATCTAGGAGTGCGGTACGAGCACAGCACACCGTTTGGAGAGAGCAAGGGCCGCACGGTAAATGGGTTTGACTTCAACTCGCCGAGCCCAGTTCAGGCTGCCGCGCAAGCCGCGTTCGCCACGGACTATCCTTCGGGACTGCCAACGGTAAACGGACAGCCAGCGCTGACGCAATTCAACGTTCCCGGGGGATTGACGTTTGCGAGCCCGAGCAACAACGGGGCGTACAAAGTGACGACGCACATGTTCAGCCCGCGGGTGGGATTTGCGTGGAGCCCGGATATTCTGCTGCATGGAAAAACGACGATCCGGGGCGGATTCGGGCTGTTCGTTTCGCCGCTATCGGTGGCGACGCTTGGGACCGACGGGAATTATTCGTCGAACCCGGTATTGAACCAGGAAGGATTCAGCTCGACGACACAATTTGTGGGAACCAACAACAACTTTTTGAGTCCAGCGACAAACCTGGGCAATCCGTTCCCAAGCGGCATACAACAGCCGGTTGGTTCTTCTCTCGGATTGGGGACATTTCTTGGACAGAACGTGACGTTCTTTGACCCAAACATGAAAGAGCCATACTCGACGAGATGGAACCTGGGAGTGCAGCATGCGATTACGCCGAATCTACTGCTCGAAGTGGATTACGTGGGCAACCATGCCGCGCATCTGCCGGTGCAAATCGTGCAGTTCAATTCGGTGCCAGCAAAATATCTGAGCACGGCAACGAGTTCAGTGGATCCCGCGTACCAGAGTCTGGTGACCGCTCTGACAGGCAACGTGACCAACCCATTCGCGGGGCTACTGCCGGGAACTTCGCTCAACAACTCGACGATCAGCCTCGCGCAATTGCTCTCGCCATTTCCGCAGTTTCCGCAAGGCACGGAGAGCACGGGGAATGGGGTCTTAATGGACAACGCTACGATCGGGACATCGTCGTTCAACAGTTTGAATGTGCGGGTGGAGCACCGGTACTCGCACGGATTATCGGTCATCGGGAATTATATTTACTCGAGGCTGATTGAATCGGACACATTCCTGAATTCGACGGACACACACCGGGAAGTGCGGGTCTCACCGTTCGATCACACACACCATTTCGTGACCGGATTCAGTTACGAGCTGCCGATCGGGACTGGACGGGCCCTCAACCTGAGTTCGCGCTGGACGAACATGTTGCTTGGCGGATGGACGGTCAACGGCATCTACACGTACCAGACTGGGGCGCCGATCAATTGGTCCAACAGCGATTACGTGTACCTGGGGGGACCGATTACATTTAACCCGCGAGAAACACAGCAGACGCTGGTGAACGGCAAGCTGGTTTCCACACCGGGGCTGAGCACAAGCGTGTTCGACACCAAGTCCACGGAGCAATTTCAATTTCACATTCGGACGTTCCCGACGACGCTCAGCAGTGTGCGCTATGACGCGATCAACAACTTCGATGCTTCCATCCTGAAGAGCTTTCATTTCAATGAGAGCACTTATCTACAACTTAGGCTGGAAGCCTTCAATTCCCTCAACCGGCCGGAGTTTGGCGACGTGCACGGAAATGGTCCGAACATGAGTCCGACGAGCAGCAGCTTTGGCGTGCTGACCGGGCAATCGAATCTGCCTCGACAAATCCAACTGGGAGCGCGGCTGGTGTGGTGATGAGCCGGGCGAACGGCGAGGCGTGATGGAGTTTGCTTCACACCCCAAGGCCGTAGCGGTGAGTGGACGAGGATGCGCGCGCATGGTGCTTGCAGGAATGCTGCTGGCATCCGCGCTCACCGCTAACGGCTACGCGCAGGATCAGAGGAATGTCACCGAACCCGTAATTCCGCGAAGCTGCACCGTCCTGGAAGCGAAATTACCTGCAATCGAAAATAACACAACGATTGCGGAAGCGGACGAACAGAAGCCGGACACGGTGCGAATCCAGGCGGCGCTGGATCATTGCAGCGCCGGGCAGGCGGTCGAACTCGAGGCGAGTTCCTCCGCGAATGCATTCTTGAGCGGGCCTTTGCGGCTGCCCGCCGGCGTTACTTTGCTCGTGGATGCAAACACGATTTTATTTGGATCGAGGAATCCACGGGATTATGACGTGACGCCGGGCGCGTGCGGCGTGGTGGACCACAACGGAAGAGGCTGCAAGCCGCTGATCGCGGCGAGCCACGTGGAAAACACCGCCGTGATGGGAGATGGAATCATTGACGGGCGCGGCGGGGCGAAGCTTCTTGGCAGCAAGGAGACGTGGTGGCAACTGGCGGAAGAAGCGCGCGGCGATGATTTGAGACAGAACGTCCCGCGGCTGATGCAACTGGACCACGCGGACAATTTTACGCTCTACCGGATCACGCTGAAGAATTCCGCGAATTTCCACGTGGCGTACTCGGCAGGAACGGGTTTCACCGCGTGGGGCGTCATCATTGATACGCCGAAGAATGCCAGAAATACGGATGGGATCGATCCGATTTCCGCGCAGAACGTAACAATCACGCATTGCTACATTCACGCAGGCGACGACGATGTGGCCATCAAGGCGGGCGATGCGGGACCGTCTTCGCACATAACGGTGGCGCACAATCATTTTTACACGGGACATGGAATGTCTATTGGGAGCGAAACGAACGGCGGAGTGAGCGCGGTGCGAGTGACCGATCTTTCGATCGACGGAGCGGACAATGGAATCCGGATCAAGTCGAATTCGAGCCGGGGGGGATTGGTGCAGGATGTATCGTATTCGGACGTTTGCATACGCGATACGAAGAACCCAATTTTGATGGATACGCACTATTCATTTTATGGCAAGGCCAGAGATCGCTTGCCGGAGTTTAAAGATATTTCGCTGCACGATGTGCGCGTATCCGGAGGCGGGAAGGTCACGCTTGATGGATATGATGCGGCGCACCGGCTGGGAATTCAGTTTGACAACGTGATTCTGGACGCTTCGGCGTCGCTCGAGATGATCGCCAGCCACGCGAGCGTTACTTTGGGGCCAGGTCCGGTGAACTTCCGGCCAGTGGGAGAAGACGTCACGCTGGTTGGGAAGCCGGGTGCGGGAACACCGAACGCGTGCGCGGAAAAATTTGTGCCGCTGCCAAGAAAATAAAAGCAAAGCGTGGGACTGGTTAGTGAGATGCGGGAGCAGTGGGATCCCAGCCATCTGGAGCGGCGAGAAATTGTTTCGGTTCGAACTGCGCTGCCTGGCTCTCGGTAAGAAAATGAGTGTGAGGATCTCGTCCGGCGCGTGAACCTCCCGATCCTGAAGAATCATATTCGGCGTAGTAGGAAGTGTCCAGAGAATGCGTTTCACCGGGATGCCACTCGCGCCAACCCGCGGAGTCAATGTGCGCGCCCATTTCCGTGTGTAGGAAAACGACGCGTGCGTAAGGGCGCCAGGGCCTACCGAGAAACACTTTTGAAACGCCAGCGGGTGCAGTGAGGCGACAATCCTGGAAGACGAAACCATAATCGCCATCGGGTGTAGTGCGGCTCTGCGCGGTGATATAGCCGGACCCGGTGCTGCGAATTTCGCAATGATGAAAGACGGCGCGGGCATTTCCAAAGATGAAATCAACAGCGCCTTCGATGTAGCAGTCGTCGAAGTATTCGCGGCCAGTGGCGGAATAGAGAGTGTCCTGCCAGCCGATGAAGCGGCAATGGCGGAGGACGGCGCGATCGGAATGAAGCATGAGCGCGACTGCTTGGGAACCGGGGCCAAAAGAATTTTCAAACGTGAGATTGGAGGCTTCGAAGTCCGAACCTTCGACGTCCACCGTGCTGCTCAGGAAGGTGCCGCCGGCGGCTTTGGCGCTCATGTTGTAGGTGATGACGGTGGCGCTGGGGTCCTTTCCCAAGCCGAGGAAGGTTACGCGGGGCCGGTCCTGGGGGACGACGAGGCGTTCGCGATAAATTCCGGGCTGGATGGCGATGATCAGGCGGCCGTCGCTGTAGGGAGGAGCGTGGTCAATGGCTTGCTGGATGGTCAGGAAGTCGCCGTGGCCGTCGGGAGAGACGGTAACGCGAGTTGAGGCGGATGCGGCTGACTTGTTCGCCTGGGCGGTGGTATTTGTGCGGAGCTTGGCTAGTGCTGCGGATGGCAGAGCCAGAGAGAGGGATAAGAATATAAGAAGGACGGAGAGAGGGCAGCGAACAGGTAGATGGGTAGTAGGCATCGCGCTAGGTCTCCGGGCGGAATATAGCTCAAGTTGCAGCCAGGACAAAGTGTTGAGCAGCAAGATGTTCGCCTGTTTTCTGTAAATTTTCAAGTACAGTGGAAAATATTTCTTGACTTGGATTTTGGATGGTGGTCTCATGCTGTTTCGCGGACGGTGCCCGCAACCTCGCTCGAACTCCCTCCGCGCAGAAACGCTTCGACCAGAGGCAAATCCCGAATGGCGCATCACTCCGAAGACAGGCGAATTGACGCTGAGCAGGATTTTCATCCTGCGGTGAACCGACGCGAATTTCTAGCTGGACTGGCTGCCACCAGCATCATTTGGCCGAACGGATTCGGCGAACTTTACAAAATAGGACGGCCAGAAAGCGGATGCTCTGCGGAAAGCGCAGAAGCCGCGTGGGAGCGGGTTCCACAGATACTGGCGCGAATCAGCGCGCCCTCGTTTCCAAATCGTGAGTGGAACGTCCGGAAGTTTGGCGCTGTGGGCGACAACAAGACGGATTGCAGCAAGGCGTTTCGCGAGGCAATTGCGGCGTGCCACGCGGGCGGCGGCGGGAAAGTCATCGTGCCTGAGGGCGAGTACTCGACGGGGGCGATACGGCTGCTGAGCGGAGTGAACCTGGAGGTTCAGAAAGGCGCAACGATACGGTTTAGCCGGGACCCTGGGGCGTACCCACTGGTGCAGACGCAGTGGGAAGGCGTGGAGCTGATGAATTTTTCGCCGTTCATCTACGCGTGGAAAGAGGAAAACATCGCTCTCACCGGCGAGGGGGCGCTCGACGGCAACAGCGATTGCGAACATTGGTGGCCCTGGAAGGGCCGCAAGAATTGTGGTTGGAAGCCAGGCGATCCGGTGCAGGAGAAAGACCGCAACGCGCTTTTTGCGATGGGCGAGAAAAATGCGCCGGTGGAGCAGCGAATTTTTGGAATTGGACACTATCTTCGGCCGCAATTCATCCAACCAAATCGTTGCAAGAACGTGTTGATCGAAGGGCTGACGCTGCTGAATTCCCCGATGTGGCAGGTGACGCCCGCGCTCTGCACGAACGTGACTGTGCGCGGGCTGACGATTGAGAGTTCGGGCCCGAATACGGACGGCTGCGATCCGGCGTCTTGCCGGGACGTGCTGATCGAGAATTGCACGTTTAATACGGGCGACGACTGCATCGCAATCAAGTCTGGGCGAAACGGAGACGGGCGGCGCGTGCACGTGCCGTCGGAAAATATTGTGATACGCGGCTGCCACATGAAGAACGGCCACGGCGGAGTAACAATAGGAAGCGAGATTTCCGGCGGCGTGCGAAACGTATTCGTGGAAAATTGCCAGATGGACAGCCCGCACCTGGACTCGGCGATACGCATCAAGAACAACGCGATGCGCGGAGGGACGATCGAGAACATCCACGTTCGCAACATCAATGTCGGGCAAGTGGCAACCGCGGGACTATCCATCGATTTTTTGTATGAAGAAGGGGCGGCGGGAAACTACGTTCCAGTGGTACGATGCGTGGATATCCGCAACCTGAAAGTCGAGAATACAAAGTATCCGGTTTTCCTGCGCGGCTTGAAGAACGCTCCCATCGAGGATATTCGATTGACGGACTGCGTTTTCGAGAATACGTCGCAAAGCAGCGTGGTGGAAAACGCAAGCGGCGTCGTGCTGAAGGGCGTACGTATCAATGGGAAACTCGTGGAGAAACTCGCGAGTTAGAAGATTTTCTCCGGCGCAAACCGGCCGGAAACGGGTAAATCAATGACGTTCATACATGAGGAGTTTCTACTGCAGAGCGGCGCAGCGCGGCGGCTCTACCACACCTACGCAGAACACCAGCCTATTCTGGACTTTCACTGCCACCTCTCTCCGAAGGTGATCGCGGAAAACCGGCCATTCCGGGACCTTACGGAAATTTGCCTCGAGGGAGACCACTACAAGTGGCGGGCGATGCGAGCGAATGGCGTCCCGGAGCGCTTCTGCACGGGCGACGCCGACCCGTACGAAAAATTTCTTGCGTGGGCGGCAACGGTTCCGAAGACGCTGCGCAATCCGCTCTACCACTGGACGCACCTGGAACTGGTGCGCTACTTCGGAATTTACGATTTCTTGGATGAAAAGTCGGCGCCTTCGATTTGGAGGAGAGCGAACGAACAACTGAAGACGACGGAGCTCAAACCGCAGGGAATCCTTAAGAGATTCGGCGTGACCACAATTTGCACGACTGACGACCCGGCTGGATCCCTGGAGTTCCACGAGAAGATTGAACGCGACGGTGTTCCCGTGCGGGTGTTCCCGTCCTTCCGGCCGGACGGCGCGCTGCGTAGCCAGGATCCCAAGGGGTTCAATCAATGGGCGGACAAACTGGCCAGTTGCACGGGGTCAAGAATCACGAATCTAACGGAATTTCTTTGTGCTCTTCGCGAGCGGCACGACGATTTCCATGCTCGCGGCGGCCGCCTTTCGGATCATGGCTTGAACCGCTGTTTTGGCGAGCCCTGCGATGAGCGCGAAGCGGAGAGCATCTTTTCCAAGGTGCGCCGCGGCGAGCCTGCGACGCCCGACGAATCCGAAAAGCTCAACAGTTATCTCATGCTGTACTTCGGGCGGTTGGATGCCGAGAGTGGCTGGACTAAGCAACTGCATCTCGGGGCGCTGCGAAACGTCAATTCCAGGATGCTTGCCTCGCTTGGGCCGGATACGGGCTACGATTCTATGGGCGACTGGCGGCAGGCAGCCAGCCTAACCAATTATATGGATCGTCTGGAAAAGGAAAACGCGCTGCCTAAGATGATCATTTTCAACGTGAACCCGGTGGACAACTATTTGTTCGCGACGATTGCGGGAAGCTTCCAGAGCGGCGAAACGGCGGGAAAGATTCAATTCGGGAGCGGCTGGTGGTTTCTAGATCAAAAGGAAGGGATGGAGAAGCAGTTAAACGCATTGTCCAACTGCGGGCTGCTTTCCCGGTTCGTCGGCATGGTTACGGATTCGAGGTCATTCTTATCGTTCCCTCGCCATGAATACTTCCGCCGCGTGTTATGCAATCTGCTTGGAGAAGAGATGGAAAAGGGTCTCCTGCCAAACGATTTTGAGTTGGTCGGCGGAATGGTAAGAGACATCTGCTACGAAAACGCTTCGAAGTACCTCGCGCTTCCAGTCGCGGTTGATTCCATCCCCGCGCTCCCAGGAAGGCAAACCGCCTAACACGGGCGAATGGCTGCTGGCGGGGACTGAAGCCGCGAAGTGAGGCTAGTGCCCTAGCAGCGACCCGAGAACGACCCCTTCGAATTTCGATTTGGTACACGAGGAGACCGTCAGCTTTCGACCCCACTCCATAGTCCCCAGAACTACTATCCATGAGATCGATGCGGCGCCATTCTCAAGTTAGATAAAAACGTCGCCGATGTATAATCGCACGCTTGCACGGGGAGGGCTGAAGCCAACTGTGAACTCCGGACAACATTTCGTGGCGGTTATCGGTGGCGCGATTTCGGGATCCGTGGCGGCGGAAATCCTGGCCGATCACGGCATTCTGGTAGCGGTATTCGAACAAAACACGCGCCCCTACGGCAAAATTGAAGACGGATTGCCGCGCTGGCATGTGGAACAGCGGAAGCAGGAGTACGGCCGAATTGATGCGCGGATGAAGAAGCCAAACGTGTTTTTTGTGCCGTGCGCGAAGCTGGGCCGTGATTTTGATTTGCCGCAGCTTTTCAGATGGGGTTTTTCGGCTGTGATCCTGGCGAACGGCGCGTGGCGCGACCGCGAGTTAGGCGTACCTGAAGCGGAACAGTATGTAGGAAAAGGGCTGGTCTACCAGAATCCGTTCATCTACTGGTACAACCACAAGAACGAAAAGAAGTATGACGGGCCTCGCTACGAGACTCCCGACGAAACGCTGGTAGTGGGTGGCGGGTTGGCCTCGATCGACGTGGTCAAAGTGCTGCAGTTAGAGAATTACGAGCGCGCGTTGCGGGCTCGTGGAATTTCAGCTGACATGCACGAGTTGGAAAAGGGGATACCGGCTGTTTGCAAGGGGCACGGTATCAAGCCCGAAGAGCTAGGCGTGAAGGGCTGCATATTAATGTACCGGCGCCGGGAACAGGACATGCCTCTGGCGCAGCCTCCGGACAACGCCACGCCAGAACAAGCCGCCAAGACTGAGATGGTTCGGCAGAAGATGCTGAAATTGGCGCGTGACAAATACCTTTTCCGCTTTCTCGAACGCCGGCTGACGACCGGAGTGGTCGTTGAAAATGGACGGCTCGTGGGACTGAAAGTGGCTGAAACGAAAATCGAAGGCCGAAAAGCGGAAGCGATTCCGGGGTCGGAGCACGAACTCCGCGCCCCGCTGGTGATCTCCTCAATCGGCTCCGTACCGGAAAAACTCTCTGGAATCAATATGAAGGGGGAATATTACACGTTCGCGGGCGAGGATGTGCCTCGCTACACGGCGATGGAACGCGTCTTCGGCGTTGGGAATGTGGTCACGGGCCAAGGAAACATCCGCGTCTCGCTGGTCCACAGCCAAAAAGTGACCAGCCGCGTGGTGGATTTCTGCAAAGGATCCGGCGCCGGAAACGCGAAGTCTGCGCTCACTGAAGCGGAACGAAATGTGGCAAAGGAAGTGGATGAGATCGGAAAGCAAATTGAGACGATCCCTCCGCTCACTCAAGACCAGGCGGCAGCGTTGACGAGGCAAGTGCGCGTGCTGCAGGAAAAAGCGGGATTCACATCTGATTACGATTCGTGGATTGCAATGGTCACCCCTCCCGATCTCGAATAGGCTGGGGATTTGCTTCACGAAGTTCATCGCGCGGAGGCAAACCGGGTTAGCCGAGCGATCGAGAGCGTCTATCGGCATTTGGCACGGGCAAAACGCCTTCCTACCGCGGTTGTGTAACCCCAGTAAGAATCAGCGGCTTGCGCAGATGCGAGGCGCCAAACTAGATCAGTCTCCTCCCTTCCCTCAGAGGCCCTTTACCCAACAACACCAAAAAATCCAGTGCCTGTCGGACGACCCGCTGCATCCAAATCTTGTTCTGCAAACGCTGACGGAGAGTTGTGCAGGCCTGTATAGGTAGGCATGACTAGCGGACTGTCTTCTGGCATCTCGAAGCGCCGCGCACGGCGGGGAGGCTCACTTGAAGCGGAAGTACCAAATTTTGGGTGCAGCTCTGCTGGCAGGGCTTTGGCTTTGCGGGCCGATGGCTTGCCAAGCGCAATCCAGCGCGCCTCCAGCGGCAAGCACTCCCGGCCAACCGATCCCTGGCACGCAAGGGGTAAGCCCATTTAGCGGAAGCGTGCCGGCGAAGCTTGTTCCGGGTGTGCTGCAACTCTCGCTGCAGGACGCTATCGCACGGGGACTGAAACAAAACCTTGGGCTGCTTCTCTCAAGCGCCGATGTGCGCTCCGCGCGCGGCGAACGCTGGCAGCAGCTCAGCGCGTTGTTACCTCATGTGACCGCTGCACCATCGATCTCGAGCTCGCAAACAAATCTTGGCGAGATAGGTTTGACACACTTGGGAACAACCGCGATTCCTCCATCGGTAGGACCATTTTCGTACTTTGATGCGCGCGTCAACGTGTCGCAATCGCTCTTCGACTGGCAATCCATCAATAATTCACGAGCGGCAAAAGAGAGCCTGAAATCCGCGCAACATAGCTTTAAGGATGCGCGCGACTTGGTCGTGCTGGCCGTCGGTTACACCTTTTTGCAGGCGATCGCCGATGAAGCACGAATCGAAACGGCCGAAGCGCAGGTGAAAACGGCGCAGGCGCTTTACGATCAGGCGACGGATCAAATAAAGGCCGGGACTTCGCCGGAGATTGACGGATTGCGTGCCAAAGTCGAGTTGCAAACGCGCGAACAGCAGCTGATTCAGGCGAAGAACAATTTTGCCATCCAGAAACTCACCGTAGCTCGCGTGATTGGACTTGCTCCGGGACAAGGATTCGAGTTCAGCGACAAATCGCCGTACGAGCCGTTCGCAGGAATCACAATCGAGGAGGCCTTGAAGAGGGCCTACGATTCGCGATCGGATTATCTGGCGGCGATGAGCGAGCTTCGCGCTGCGGAATATTCCCAGAAGGCGGCAAAAGCCGGATATTACCCGTCACTTTCCTTCAACGCGGATTATGGGACCGGCGGGGCTCACCCTTCGACGGCGACAGAAGTCTTTGATGTGCATGGAACAATTTCCATTCCCATTTTTCAGGGCGGCAGCGTGCATGCCAAGGTCCTGCAATCCGAAGCGCAACTGGAACGGAGCCGCGAACGCCTCGACAACCTGCGCGCACAGATTGATGCGGACGTGCGGACCGCGCTGCTGAATCTTCAGTCTTCGGCGGAACAAGTGAAAGTCGCGCAAAGCAACATAGCTCTGGCGGAAGAAACGCTATCCCAGTCGCGAGACAGGTTCACCGCGGGAGTGACGGACACGGTGGAAGTAGTGCAGTCCCAGGAGTCGGTGGCCAGCGCGCATGAGCAATACATCTCGAGTCTGTATGAATTCAACCTCGCAAAAATATCCCTGGCCAGGGCGCTGGGAGTCGGCGAGGAAGGCGTCAAAGAATACTTCAAAGGACAATAAACATGGCCGAAGAAAAGCCACTACATTCGGAATCGGACAATTCGAAGGAAGAGCCGAGCGGGCCAGCGCGATTGAAGGACACAGTGTACGCAACGGCGTCCTACCAAAGACAAAAGCAGCGGAAGAAGTTGCTGATCGTCGCGGTGTCCGTGGTAGTCGTCATCGCAGGTATTTTTCTGTGGCGCTATCTGAGCAGCTACGAATCCACGGATGATGCGCAAGCGGATGTGCACTTGTATCCCGTAAGCGCGCGCATTTCCGGATACGTAGTGAAGGTCAATGTGAACGACAACCAATGGGTGAAAAAAGGAGATGTGCTCGTCGAAATTGATCCGACGGATTACGAGGTTGCGGTGCAGCAGGCGCAGGCCAACCTGGCGAACGCGGAAGCGACGGCACAATCGCTGAACATTACCGTGCCGATCACGACGGTGAATACCTCCAGCCAATTGTCTTCGACTGCTTCGGACATTGAAAACGCGCAGGCGGGAATTATTGCAGCCCAGAAACAATTGACGGCGGCGCAGGCGCAGGTGCAGCAGGCGGAAGCGAATGACGTGAAAACACAGGATGACTTACACCGTTACAAATTGCTCGTGGACCGAAAGGAAGTGGCCGAGCAAATCTATGATCAGGCGGTGGCGGCAGCCAAATCCAGCACAGCGGCAGTCGCCGGCGCGCACGCCACCGAGTCGGCCGCACAACAATTTGTGCAACAAGCGCAGAGTCGGCTAATCCAGGCCGACGCAAATCACAAGTATGCGGAAACTGGACCGCAGCAGGTTTCTTCGACGAAGGCGAGGGCGCGCGCCGCGATCGCGGACGTTCAGCAGAAGCGCGCGGCGCTCGAACAAGCCCAACTGAACTTGCAGTACACGAAGATCGTCGCGCCGGTTTCGGGCGAAGTGGATAAGAAAGTGGTCGTCGGTTTGAACGTGCAGCCTGGCCAGCAATTGCTGACGGTCGTGCCGCTCGACGAGGTGTGGATCACCGCGAATTTCAAGGAAACACAATTGAGGGACATGCGCGTGGGTCAGAAGGCCGATATCCACGTGGACTCCACTGGGCAAACTCTCCAGGGACATGTGGACAGCATCGCGGGAGCAACCGGACCAGTATTTAGCCTGTTACCGCCGGAAAACGCAACGGGCAATTACGTGAAAATCGTGCAACGCATTCCGGTGAAGATCGTCCTTGATCCGGGAGAAAACCGCGACCGCCGCTTGCGGCCTGGAATGAACGTGGTGCCAGACGTTTACCTCCGATGAGCGCAGCAGCCATTACGCTGGATCAGGAAGTCTGGAGGCCAAGATTCAATCCATGGCTGATCGGCGTGATCGTGGCAATGGCCGCGTTCATGGAGGTGCTGGACACGAGCATCGCGAACGTGGCGCTGCCCTACATCGCGGGAAATCTAGGCGCCAGCAACGATCAGAGCACGTGGGTGCTGACATCATATCTGGTCTCGAACGCGATCATTCTTCCGATGAGTGGCTGGATCGCCGGGGCCGTGGGGCGCAAGCGTTTTTTCATGGCTTGTCTAGCTGTGTTTACTCTAAGCTCGTTGCTTTGCGGCTTTGCCCCGAGTCTCGGCATACTCTTGCTTTTTCGTGTTCTGCAAGGCGCGGGCGGCGGCGGCTTGCAGCCGATGGCTCAGGCCATCCTGGCGGATACCTTTCCACCTGAACAGCGAGGCCTGGCCTTCGCTCTGTATGGCATCACTGCTGTGAGCGCTCCTACCATCGGCCCGACTCTAGGGGGGTGGATCACCTTCAATTATTCCTGGCGATGGATTTTCTTCATCAATTTGCCGGTGGGCATCCTCACGTTGCTACTTGTGGAGCGTTTTGTCGAAGATCCCACTTATATAAGCCGTCTTAAGGGGGCCGGGATCAAGCTGGATTATATTGGGATCGGATTGCTGGCAGTCGGCGTTGGTGCGTTGCAAATTTTACTGGACAAAGGCCAGGAAGATGACTGGTTCGGTTCACATTTCATAACAACTCTGGTCGTCGTCGCCGCGGTGTGTTTGATTTCGCTTGCGATCTGGGAGTGGTACCACAAATCCCCGATTATCGACGTACGGATGTTCAAGAATTTCAATTTTGCCAGCTCGAATCTGATGTTTTTCATGTTCGGGGTAATGCTTTTCAGCAGCCTTGTGCTGATGCCGTTATTTCTGCAGACCCTAGTGGGCTACACTTCGGAGTTGGCGGGATTTGCGTTGTCGGCAGGCGGCCTTGTGGTGCTTTTCGAAATGCCGCTCATGGGTAAGTTGTCGACGAAAATTCAGGCGCGATACCTCATCGCGTTCGGATGGCTGTCGCTGGCTATCGCCATGTACTACTCGACGCAGCGAATAGACTTGCAGATCAGCTTCAGCGCGGCGACCTGGCTTCGCATCTTTCAAGTGATTGGCATAGGCTTCTTGTTCGTGCCCATCACAATGGTGGCGTACATCGGAATTGCGCCAGAAAAAAATAACGCCGTAGCGGGAATAGTGAATTTCATGCGCAACATGGGAAGCAGCGTGGGCACTTCGTTGGTGACCACGCTTCTCGCGCGCCGAGCGCAAGTTCATCAGGCGAGGCTGGTTGAGCACGCCAGAGTTGACGATCCTAATTTCCAGAACGCGGCCATTGGCCTTGCCCGGCGGATTGCACATTCCGGTTTGAGCCCGCACGACGCGCTCGCACAAGCCTATGCCAGGCTTTACGGAGGAGTGCAAGCGCAATCGCTGACGCTGGCTTATATAGATACCTTCATGGTCCTTGCCGTAATTTCGGCGGTCATGTTCTTTCTGGCGTTTGCTTTGAAGAAGAATGATCCCGGCGGCGGTGGAGGAGTGGCGGTAGGATAAATGGAGTCGAGTAATGTGCCAAAGAATGGCGCGAAGAGCATGGCAGACGTAAGGGTCTTATATGATTAAAATCATTACGATTGAGCGCGAGTACGGGAGTGGCGGGGGCGAAATCGCGCAACGTCTTGCGCAGCAGCTTGGCTGGAAGCTCTGGGACCAACAGCTGACCGAGGAAATCGCGCGACTTGCCAACTGTCCCAAGGCTGTGGTGGAAGTTCGCGAAGAGAAGAACGATCCATTGTACTACCGGCTGTTCAAGTCTTTCCTGCGTGGCAGCTTTGAAGGCAGCCTCAACGCGCACAAACTCAACGTCGTCGACAGCGAAAGCATCTTGAAGCATACGGAACGGGTCGTCCTGCACGCCGCAAAGGCAGGGAATTCCGTGATTGTTGGAAGAGGTTCACAGCATTTTCTCCGGGATCGCGCGGATGCGCTGCGCATTTTTCTTTACGCTCCCAGGGAAGAGAAAATTAAGCGGGTGATGGGACGGGGCAAGACGGCCAAGGAAGCTGCGGAGCGCGTGGATACGGTGGATCGGGAGCGCGCGGATTTTATTCGGAACTATTTTAATGTGGAATGGCCGGACCGGGATGTCTACCACGCCATGATTAACACGGCTGTGGGAGACGCGGCTGTAGGACAAATGATCACGGAATTGATGAAGGCGCTGGACACCAAAGTGGGCAGTGAAAAACCGGCCTTTTGACAGAATCGAGCGCTGTTGCCGCTGAGGAAACTTTTGCTCCTGCTGCCAACCCTCTCCGCTCTACGCGCCTCAAAATAGGATGAGCCAGTGGGGGACGGCTTCTTACCCGCCCTTGCCGCACCCGATCGGTAAGGCTCTTTTTTACACTCCAATCCTTAGGAAAGGATCACGATCCATGAAGCGCCTACTCGTACTCATTTCGGGGCTCAGTCTCGGACTGTTGCTCTTTGCCACCACTTCGCGCGCCCAGTCCGCCGACGTGTCTGTTGGTTACTCCTACTTCCATTTGGGAGGAGGGGCGGACGTGAATCAGAACGGAATTAGCGGTTCGATCGCGTACAAACCCATTCCCTATTTTGGGATTGTAGGTGATTTCGGCGGCTACCACGCATCGCCCGGTGGCGTGTCCCTGAACACGTACACTTTCTTGTTCGGGCCGCGCGTCATCATGCATAACCCCACCAATTTCACGCCGTTTGTCCAGTTCCTCGCAGGGGATGGGCACCTAACGGCGGGGAATGGGGGAGGGTCAAGCAATAACTTTGCCTTCAGCGTGGGCGGCGGTGTAGACATCGGCGTACTGCCCCACCTGGCCGTCAGACCGCAACTCGACTACATTGGGCTGCACAATTCTGGCGGCACGGCAAATAACACCCGCGTGTCTGTGAGCGCGGTCATCCGATTCTAATAACCTGGACCTCGTCGTCCGGTTACGAACCATTGGGTTGCAAGTGCGCTGACTCAACGTTGGCGCACTTGCAGCTTCCACCTCGAATGCTTGTTAGTTCCGCTAGGCACTTAGGCGGCCGCATCGGTTAGATTTCAAAAGCTTACTTCGTAATCGAAGGAACTGAAGTACGCGGATTCACCGCGATTCCAATGGTTCCAGCTTTTCCAGAAGCAGGTTCATACACTCCCGCCCGTAGAAACAACTCGCCCACAGGCAAATCAATTTCCTGACGTGCATGAATCTGGATGTTCCGTCCGCTCTCTGCCAATTCTCTTGAAAGCTTGATCTGTTCTTTGCCGGCCACTAAATTCAGCGGCTCGCCATTCTTTGAGTAGGCCACGAGCATGAGCTCGATATTATCGTGTTGCGATCCCAGACGATCTGATTCGAGCTTCAAACTCTGCAACGGAATCAAGAAATCCACTCCATAGCGCGTGACAGGAGGCTTTAGTGTGGTGCTGACGCCCGCGCGCGCTGCTCCTGGCGCCGGCTGGTGCTCCTCGACAGCGACACGCGCCGTATACGGGAGCTGATCAAAGTCTGGCATGCCGAAACGCATCAGGCTCAGGAGGCGATCACCTTCGGTGTTTGGAGTTGCAGCCGGAGGTTCAGCAAAGTAACCGCGACGATACGAGAGACGGTAGTTTTTTGAAAGCACGCTGACATCAATCGAGCGGAATTTCCCGTCATCTTGTGTCTTGGTGGGTGAATAAGAAAGCGTGTAGTAATGCGAGCCATCATCGAGGGCACGCCGGAGATCGCGGCCGATGTCGTTGGTATTAAGAAATGGTTCGCCACCAGTTTCCCGAGCAAGCGTGGCCATTGCCACCTGATCCGGCGCAGGGGAAGGATCTTGGGCCGCCTCCGTCGCCGTTTTCATCCGCGCCCGGTGCTCCAATCCTTCGCTCGGGTCAAACGCGGTATCCGCTGTTGTTCCCGCGGCAAGAATCGGGTAGATGGCGATGCGATCGGGCCCGAACCGGGCGGCAGCCGATCCCAGTTCCCCGCCGAAGTTTGCACCCTGAGCAGCTCCCGGAAAAACGCTGATGGGGAATGAACCAGAAAACCAGAAGACATTCTTGCGGCCGGGGATTGGAGAAAGATACCGCTCGAGTTCGACTAGAGCCTGCAGAGTGAGCTTCACGCGATCGCCAGCCTGTGCGGATGCGTTCTGTGCCTGCGAATCGCGAACTGCGGCAACGGCGATGGGGGCAGCGTCGCTCTTCACCATCAGGTCAGCTAGTTCTTGTTCGCTGGCTTTTCTAGTCTCGCTCGAAAGCAGCCGTCCAAATTTCGGGTTGGCGCCTGATTTCTTCTCTTGAAGAGCCGCGAGGAGCAAAGAAGACTCGGACGTGAAGCCTTGAACCAGTTGAAGCTCTGAACCAAGTGCAAAGATGCCAAGCCGGGTTCCTGGGGGCACAGTTCGAAGGTATTTGATGACTTGTTCGCGAACATAGGATTGATCTGGCGGCTGAGTATTGAGCCAATCGAGGAGAAGGACATTCACGGAATCCGACGCGTGAAATGTTTGCGCGCTTGTGTAGACGCCCGACGGCAAGACTTCTTGGGAGACAGTCGAAGGGGGAGCGGAAGAATGCTCTTCGAAGGAGTTGATAATCTGAGGTGAGCCGTCTTCCTTCACTTCGAAGGCATCCTTATTAAGTCCAGTAATGGGCGCGCCTTTTTTGTTCGTTACCAAGACATCCACGAGAACGGTGCGAACCTGGACTTTTAGGACTGCGCCGGCCTGAGGCATTCCATGATCCGGAGCAGATTGATTCGATTGCGCCCGGAAAGCCGGAACGGAAATTAGCAGCAGTGCTGATACCAAGCCGGTCAGAATACAGGTCTTGAAAAGAGGTTTGGAGGCATGTGAAGCAGGAGGTGTTCTAGGGAGCCGCATTGATTCGCCGAAGAAAGGAATCTAGCACATTCCCGTGCGCAAAGCTGGCGCCGCGAACGGGCAAGGGGTGCCCGCAGTTCGAGGCACGAAACTCAAAGGCGCGTAGCTTGGCCGAAGGGACAGTGTTTGTTTGGAACAGACTGACCTTTGGTCCATCTCACGGCCCCTTAGCTTAACTCGATACGCTTATCTTGGGCTCGGGGGCGCCCGGGCGGAGGAGGGGGAATGCTACGCAATCGATTTGTGCTGGTGCTGGCGGTCTGTCTGCTGGCAGTTTCGGCGGCGATGGCGGATGACATTGGGTATGTGGATTGCGCCGGCCATGCTGAAGGAACTCAGGTTTTCTCTAAGCCGAGAAAGACTCCTGACGTCGTAGCGAATCTTGCCTGCGGCGAACGATTCACTATCCTCGTTTACGGCTTCTATTTCTCTCGCGTACAAACTAGAGACGGCCAAATCGGCTACGTTTACTCCAACCTGATTGCGCTGGATCGTAGTGTGTCCTCAATTCAACAGGTTGCGCCGCAGCCCAAGCCACAGACCGCTCAGCCGGTGATCGAACAGAGACCTACACTGGAAATGGCCACCGAGAAAACGAAGATTCCACGAGCGCCTTCTCTCGATGCGGATTCCGCTGGAACAGCCGCAACGCAATCACAAGCGGATGTGAAAGTGCAGCCCTCAGCCGAAGCTCCAGTCCCGGAAAAAGCGGCGCCCGGCCAAGCGCCAAGTCAACTGGATTCAACTCCGCCAGCAACTCAGACATCGGCCCCAAGTGCGCCCGCAGCGGCTCCGGCCGTTGCATCGTCTCCTGCTGTCGCTGAAGCCGCATCAGTTCCGCCTGCAAACACCTCGACGACGAGCACCGCTCCTACCGCGCCTGCAACAGCATCGCCATCGGCAGCACCAAATAGTCCCGCGGCAAGCGAATCGAGTGCTGCTCCTCCTGCGACCGCGCCGACGCAACCGGCAACTCCGGAGGCGGCACCGGCAACAGCGTCCTCGTCCACAGAACCAGCCAAGCAAGCCGATGCAAGCGTAGCAGTCGCAGAGGCCAGGCCTGCGCCCTCTGTCTCAGTTGAGCCAGCACCTGCCACCGCGCAACCCGCACCGGCCCCAGCAGCCGCCGAACCCCCGCCGGCGCCGATCAAGCGTGCCGACCGAATCGAAACCTGGGAAAAGCCCCGGCCCGGGGCGCGATTGGCGCCACGAATCGAACTCTATGGAGGATTCGCGTTCGCGCGAGTCGGCGGAGCCAGCAATGGCACGAATCTCAATGGAGCCTTGGGATCATTCGGCTGGAACCCCAAAGCGTGGCTGCAAGTAGTAGCCGATACAAGCTATAGCGTGCAAACCGTAGCCGGCGCAAAGAATGTGCTCTACGGAAATCACTTTGGACCGCGTTTCTTCCGTCGGACGCATTATCGCTGGGGCTTGACGCCATTTGTCGAAGGACTGGTCGGCGGATCGAGCGAGCGGACGACGGTCGGCGGAGTGACCTCCTCAACCGGCAGCAGCTTGTCCTACAAAGCCGGAGGAGGATTGGATATTCATCCCTCTCGCCGGTTCGATATCCGGCTTTTTGACGTGGACTATTACCGGACCACGTTTGGCGGGACAACTCAAAATAACTACTGGGTTTCGAGCGGCATCGTGTTGCGCTTGTTTGGCGGCGCTGAGTAAAAACTTCCAAGACGCGCGCCCGGAATCCAGCCATTACGTTTTGTGAAGGGGCTAGCTGCGCCCAAGTCTCCCAGCAGAGAGCCTCGCGCAACTGATCAGCAAACGATTGCGGGCCGGCTACTCTTACATCCATCGAGAAATTCTAATTTTTCTGGGCGTGCAGAGCTTTTTGTGCGCGTATCGAAGCTTTCGTGGTTGCCGAAGGGATAAGGCAGTCCCTCGTCAAATTTGTGTTTTTTGCCATGCTATACTCCGGCCCGTTTGCGCTTCTGTCCTGTAAAGTTGCACGCTTCGCGCAATTCGGCGGGAGGTAGCCTACATTTGATTGTTTTGCCGAAACTCTTCAACGTAGCAACGCACTTCGTGGACCGGAATGTTCAGGAGGGGCGCGGAGCAAAGGTAGCCATCGAGTGCGGCGACGAGCGAGTCACATATCAGGACTTGCTCGATCGCACGAACCGCCTGGGAAACGTATTGCTTTCACTCGGAGTGCGACCCGAGGAGCGGGTGCTGCTGCTTCTTCTGGACTCGCCCGAGTTCCTTTACGCTTTCTTTGGTGCGATCAAGATTGGCGCAGTCGCCGTGCCGGTGAATACCCAAGCCAAGCCGCAGGACTACGAATACATTCTGAACGATTCGCGGGCGCGGGTAGTGATCATTAGCGAGCCGCTGCTCTCGCATTTGGAAACGATTCCTCGCGATCGATTGCACTACCTTCAGGAAATCGTCGTCAGCAAAGTGCAAGAGGCGGAATCCTCGGTGACATCAAAGAGCGACGACTACCATGTGTTGCAAAATCTGATGAAGTCGGCGTCTGCGGTTTTGAATCCCGCGAACACAAACAAAGATGAGCCGGCGTTCTGGCTTTATTCCTCCGGGAGCACTGGTACTTCAAAAGGATGCGTGCACCTGCACCACGACATGGTGGTGTGCTGCGAACTCTATGCAAAAGGCATCCTACACATGAACGAGAACGATCGGTGCTTCAGCGTGGCTCGTCTGTTTTTCGCCTATGGACTGGGAAACGCTGGGTATTTTCCTCTGGGCTGCGGCGCGACCACAATTCTGGATCCTGCAAGGCCGACTCCCTCGAGCATTTTCGAAGATATTGAGCGCTACCGGCCGACGCTTTTTTTCTCGGTGCCTACGAACTTCGCCTCGCTCATTGCATTCCATCGCGAGGATGGGCGCGAGTTTGACCTTTCAAGCGTCCGGCATGCAATTTCGGCTGGCGAAGCGCTGCCGGCGCCCTTATTTCATCGTTTCAAGGAACGTTTCGGAGTGGAAATTCTCGATTCGCTCGGTTCGACGGAAACTTTACAGATGGTCATCGCGAACCGGCCTGGAGAAGCGCGGCCCGGATCGAGCGGGAAAATCATCCCCGGTTACGAAGCCAGACTCGTGAACGAACTGGGGCAGGATGTCGCCATGCATGAGATCGGCGATTTGCTGATCAAGGGAGACTCCACCTGCGCGGGCTATTGGAACAAGCACGAAAAAACGAAGGAAACTTTCGTCGGCGAGTGGTTTAGAACGGGAGACAAATACTATCGCGACGAAGACGGATATTTCTGGTATGCCGGGCGAGCAAACGACCTCTTCAAGGTGCATGGACTTTGGCTCAGCCCGGCAGAGGTGGAAAGCGTTCTCATCTCCCATCCGGCGGTGCGTGAAGCGGCGGTGGTTGCTGGAGAAGACGAAGATGGGTTAACGAAACCAGCCGCGTTTGTTGTGCTCAATCCGGAATTTTCGCCGAGCGAAGAAGTGAAACGCGAACTTCAAGAACTGGTGGGGCAGAAAATTGGCGGCTATAAGCGGCCGCGCTGGATACAGTTTCTCAATGAAATCCCCAAGACAGCAACGGGCAAGTTGCAGAGGTTCAAGCTCCGGGAAATGCTTACGGCGCAAAATCGAGAGCGCGCGGACGGTGCACAAGCAAAATAATGCATTTCTGTATTGGAAGCAGGAGCCGACCCTAGCTCGCATGAAGTACGCATGCAATAACATTAATATTTACAGTAACTTACGGAGTTAAAGTGCGTTGACCTAATTTTGCCCAAGATTTCCGAAATGAGGATAGAATTCGTTTTTTGCGCGCCACCTACATGCGTTATACTGCAAGCCTGGACGAGAAATGCAGATTAGCCATTCTTCCGGACGACTCGGTCTCCGAGCATCTGCTGGCAACTCGGCGCGAGGAACTAGTCGCAATTCTGATGACCGATTCCTAAGTTTCCTTGGAAAGCGAGTGCGAGAACTTCGCAACCGGCGCGCCATGACTAGAAAAATTCTGGCACGGGATGCCGACGTTTCGGAGCGCCACCTGGCTCAACTGGAAGGCGGCGAAGGAAATGTCTCAATCGTGCTGCTGCGCAGAATTGCGAAGGCACTCGACGTTTCCTTGCCGGAGCTGTTTTCTCAGCAGCCGGTGGAACTGCGGGCGGAAAGCGTCCAACTCGGCCAATTGCTGCAAGGGATACCGGCGCACCGAATCCAGGAAACAATGGCGAGATTGATGCGTGAGTTTGGCAGGGAAGAGATCGGGCGGCGCGAACTGATCGCCTTGATTGGCATTCGAGGCGCCGGAAAATCAACGCTGGGAGCGAAACTCGCCGCGGAATTGCGAGTCCCTTTTCTGGAGACTGACCGCGAAATTGAAAAAGAAGCCGGCATGCCGTTGGGAGAGATCTTCTCGTTATACGGACAGGCTGGCTATCGCGAGTTCGAGCGACGCTTGCTCGAACGCATACTGCGCCAAACGGATCGGGCCATCCTCTCAATTGGTGGCGGTGTCGTATCCGAGAAGGAGACGTACGATTATTTGCTCTCGCGCTGCTATACGGTTTGGATCAAAGCGAACCCCGAAGAATATATGGAGAGAGTGATCGCACAGGGCGATTTCCGAGTCATGGGCGGAAACAATCAAGCGATGGAGAAGTTGAGAAGAATTCTGGAATCGCGCGAGCCGCTTTATCGAAAAGCGGATGTGTGTCTGGACACGTCTGGCCACACTGTTGAGGAAAGTTTCGCGGAACTTCGAAACTTGTTGGTTGCAGGCCAGATGTAGGAGGGGACTGTGGATGTCGCGGCAGCAGAGCAAGCCACACTGAATCTCGATTCGCCGGACTACCGGACCGAACCGAGCCGGTATAAGCATTGGAAGCTGGCCTTCGATCCGCCGGTCGCGACACTGACGATGGACGTTGCGGAAGACGGCGGTCTGCGGCCGGGCTACAAACTGAAGCTGAATTCCTACGATCTTGGCGTGGATATCGAGTTGCACGATGCGTTGCAGCGGATCCGCTTCGAGCATCCGGAAATTCGCTCGGTCATCATTACTAGCGCGAAGAACCGGATTTTCTGTTCCGGGGCCAATATTTATATGTTGGGGCTCTCTTCGCATGCATGGAAAGTGAATTTCTGCAAATTCACGAATGAAACGCGGAACGGAATCGAAGACTCCAGCCGGAATTCAGGCCTGAAGTTCATCGCGGCATGCAATGGGACGACTGCCGGCGGCGGATACGAACTGGCTCTGGCCTGCGACCAGATTATTCTTGTGGATGACCGCTCATCGGCCGTCAGTTTGCCCGAGCTGCCGCTTCTTGGGGTTTTGCCCGGCACGGGTGGGCTGACTCGCATCACGGATAAACGTAAAGTGCGGCGAGACCATGCCGACATGTTTTGCACGAATCCGGATGGCGTGCGCGGACAGAGAGCCAAGGATTGGGCGCTGGTGGATGAAATCGTCAAGCCGCAACAGTTTGCGGAGCACGTCAAGAAGCGTGCGCTCGACCTTGCGTCGCAAAGCGATCGGCCGGCCGGAGCAGCTGGCGTTCCGCTGACTCCTTTGAAGCGGAAAGTAGATGAGACCGGACTGCAGTACGAGTTTGTGGAAGCGCGGCTCAACCGCGAGGCGCGGTCAGTTACCTTTACTGTGCGTGCTCCTGAAACCGTTGCGGTTAACACTATCGAGAGCGCAATCGAGAAAGGGGCCAACTGGTGGCCGCTCCAGATGTCGCGGGAACTGGACGATGCCATCTTGACTCTGCGCACGAGCGCGCTTGATCTGGGGCTGTGGATTTTCAAAACCGCGGGAAATCCCGAAGCTGTCCTCGCAATGGACAAATTCATTCTCAACCATCAGCAAAACTGGTTCGTGCGCGAAGTGCTGGGAATGATGCGGCGAACATTTGCGCGGCTGGATGTATCTTCGCGTTCGATGTTTGCGGTAATTGAGCCCGGTTCATGCTTCGCGGGAACTCTTCTAGAGCTTGCGCTATCCGCGGACCGGATTTACATGCGCGATTCGCAGGACGGAGAACCGGCATCGGTTGTGCTTTCTCCCTTGAATTTCGGCCGCCTGCCGATGGTAAATCATCTTTCCAGGCTGGCTTCGCGCTTCTATCAGGAAGGGGCCATTCTGGAAAAACTAAAGGCCGTGGCTGGCAAGAAGCTGACAGCCCCAGAAGCGTTGGCCGCGGGCCTTGTGAGTGCCGCACCGGACGATTTGGATTGGGATGACGAAATCCGCCAGGCACTCGAGTCGAGGGTCGCGCTCTCTCCCGATGCGTTGACGGGGCTCGAAGCAAACTTGCGTTTTGGAGGCGAAGAAACTCTGGAAACACGCGTCTTCGGCAGGCTTTCCGCTTGGCAAAACTGGATTTTCGTCCGGCCGAACGCCGTCGGCGCGAGTGGCGCTTTGAAGGTGTATGGAACGGGCGCGCCCGTGAAATTTGATTGGGAGCGGGTCTAAAGAGCGAACCGCGCAGTCCCTGAAGCGCTGATTGAACGCAACAGAGTGGCCGGAACAAACTGAGGAGAATGGCCATGATTGACTACACTGAAAAAATTCCGAATAACGTCGATCTCGGTAGAGATCGCGCTCTGCAGCGCGCGCTCGAACATTGGCAGCCAGCCTACATGGGTTGGTGGTACGACATGGGGCCGAACGAGAGCCACAACTTTGACGTTTACCTGCGCACCGCAGTCAGCGTGGAGCCGGACGGCTGGGCGCAGTTTGATTATGTAAAAATGCCGGAGTATCGCTGGGGAATCTTTTTGCAGCCGCGCGACGAGCAGCGGCAAGTGAATTTCGGCACGCATAAAGGCCAGCCCGCCTGGCAAGAAGTGCCCGGCGAATACCGCTCGACTCTGCGACGGATTATCGTAACCCAAGGCGATACGGAGCCGGCCTCCGTCGAACAACAACGAATGCTCGGCGCCTGCTGCCCTTCGATGTACGATCTGCGAAATATATTTCAGGTGAACGTGGAAGAGGGCCGGCATTTGTGGGCCATGGTGTATTTGCTGCATCGCTATTTCGGGCGTGACGGGCGCGAGGAAGCGGAATCGCTGCTGGCGCGGCGATCGGGCGACGCGGATAATCCACGTATTCTGGGCGCATTCAACGAGCCAACTCCAGACTGGCTGGCGTTCTACATGTTCACGTTCTTCACCGATCGCGATGGCAAGTTTCAGCTCTGTGCTTTGGCGGAATCCGGTTTCGATCCCCTGGCCAGGACGTGCCGGTTCATGCTCACCGAAGAAGCGCATCACATGTTCGTCGGCGAGACGGGAATCACGCGGATCATCAAACGAACCTGCGAAGTGATGAAGGAATACAACGTCGAGGATCCGTCCCAGGTGCGCGCCCTGGGCGTAATTGATCTGGAGACAATCCAGAGGTATCTGAACTTTCATTACAGCGTGACTCTTGATCTCTATGGGTCGGATGTCTCCTCCAACGCCGCGAATTATTTTACGGGCGGACTGAAGGGCCGGTTTCGCGAGACGAAACTCGATGATGATCACGTGCTCGCGAACGCGGAGTACCCGGTGATGGAAGTTGATGGCGACAAGATCGTCACGAAACAGGTTCCAGCCTTGACGGCGCTGAACGAGCGGCTGCGCGACGATTACATTGACGAAATCTCTGACGGCGTTAAGCGCTGGCAGACCGTGATAGACAAATCCGGCGTGGCGTTTCAGTTGAAGCTGCCTCACAAAGGGTTTCACCGGGCCATTGGAAATTTTGCGGGACACTTTATCGGTCCGTCCGGCGAGGTGCTGAGCGAAGAGGCGTGGAACAAACGCGCGCCGGAATGGCTGCCGACACCGGCGGATCACAAGTTCGTAGAATCTCTGATGAGCGGGCGCGTGGTTGAACCGGGCCATTTCGCCAACTGGATCGCGCCGCCCATCCGCGGAATCAATGGCAAGCCGCTCGACTTCGAATATGTGCGGTTCAACTAAGCCGGCACGGCCAATCGGCATTGGCCGCGTTTAAGGACACGATTTGGCGCACCCAATCATTGATATTCACATCCACATCATGCCGTACGAGATGATGAAGCCGGCCGCGATGCATTTGATGAAGAGCACGCGAAAGGACTTCGCGGAGATCGAACGTTATTGCGCGGAACCGAAAGCATTTCTCGGTTTGTTAGACAGCCTGCATGTGGAACGGGCCGGACTGATCAATTACGTCGCGCCGAAGATTATCGGCTTCACGCCTGAAGTCAACGACTGGAGCGCAAAGTATTGCAGCGCCGCACCAAAGCGTCTCATTGCGTTTGGCGGTGTGCTTCCCGGATCGGTCCCCGATTGCGGAGCCGAGGTTGATCGCATGGCGAAAATCGGGATTCGTGCAATCAAGCTGCACCCCTCGCATCAAGTATTGACTCCAAATTCCTACATGAATGGCAATCGCGATCTGGCTGCGATTTACGAGCGGGCCCAGGCAAATGGCATGCCGGTGATGATTCATACCGGAACTTCCATATTCCCCGGCGCGCGGAATCTGCATGCGCAGCCAATGCTCTGCGACGACATCAGCATAGATTATCCGGAGCTGGTTGTGATCCTGGCTCATGGCGGCAGGCCACTCTGGATGAACGAGGCGTTTTTTCTCGTCCGGAGGCACAAGAACATGTTTATGGACATCTCGGGAATCCCGCCGCAGAAATTGATGGAGTATTTCCCGCGTATCGAAGATATTGCGGACAAAGTTCTCTGGGGAACCGATTGGCCAGGGCCAGGCGTGCCCGCAATCAAAGGAAATATCGAAAAATTTCTTGCATTGCCGATTGGCGAGGATGCGAAGCGAAAGATTTTGTATGACAACGCGGCCCGATTGTTTCGCGTGTGAGACGGAGCGACTTGAGTGAATGAATTGGTGCAACTTCCTGCGGTATCGAGCAAGACGGCTCGTATCCGCATTGTGCTGAATGGCGAGCCGGCGGAAGTGGCATTTGCTCCCTACAAAACGCTTTTGGAAGTACTGCGCGAGGACCTCAGCCATACGGGAACTAAGCACGGCTGCGAATTAGGCGAATGCGGCGCGTGCGCGGTGCTCGTGGACGGCAAGCCTGTGCTGTCCTGCCTTCTGCTTGCACTCGAGTGCGACTCCAAGAATATCGTCACAGTAGAGGGACTAGCGGCGGAAGGGAAATTGCATCCTCTTCAGGAAGCATTCGCGGATTTGGGCGCGGCGCAGTGCGGCTATTGCACGCCGGGAATACTTCTGACCGCCAAAGCGCTGCTCGACCTCAATGCGCATCCTTCACGGGATCAGATTCGCGAGGCTCTTTCCGGAAATTTGTGCCGCTGCACGGGATACCAGCAAATTTTCGAAGCGGTCGAGGAAGCGGTTATTCGAATTGCCCGAAGCGCAGAGCAGAAGCTCTGACGAATTGGTCGTGGACCGAAAATGGCTGAGAAAACGCAAATGCGCGTGATTGGTACGCCCCGACGGCGTGTTGACGCTCGAGCGAAAATCACCGGCCAGACTCGCTTTGCTGATGACATATCCTTGCCGCGGATGGCGTTCTGCAAACTTCTTCGTTCGCCGCATCCGCACGCTCGCATCAAGACAATCGACACCTCCCGCGCGCTCGCGCATCCCGGCGCTTATCTCGTTTTGACGGGCAAGGACTTGCCAATTCAATACGGCATTCTTCCTGTGAGTCAGGACGAGCAAGCGCTTTGCGTGGACCATGTGCGGCACGTAGGCGATCCTGTGGCAGCCGTTATCGCGCGCGAAGAATTGTCGGCTTTTGAAGTGCTGGACTTGATCGAAGTTCAGTACGAACTGCTGTCCACAATTTCCACGCCAGAAGAGGGACTGAAGACACCCGAGCCTCGGATTCACGACTACGGAGAAACTGGAAATATCCATAAGCGCGTGTCGCTGGAATTTGGAGATGTGGAGCACGCTCTTTCCGAAGCTGACGAAGTGTTCGAGGATACTTTCTTCTACCAGGGCAGCACGCACTTGCCCATCGAACAGCATGCTTCCGTGGCGATCAAGGATCCTGACGGCAAACTCACAATCTGGAGCAGCACGCAAACTCCGCACTACCTGCACCGCGCGCTCGCAAAAGTATTGCAGCTGTCCCCGGCTCACATTCGCGTGATCGCTACGCCAAATGGCGGCGGGTTCGGAGGCAAGAGCGATCCCTTTAATCATGAAATCGTCGTCGCAAAAGCCGCGATGATTCTGGACCGGCCGGTGAAGATTTGCCTGACGCGCGAGGAAGTTTTTTATTGCCACCGCGGGCGGCATCCAGTTCTGATGAAATTCAAGACCGGTGTAATGAAGGACGGCACTATCACTGGCATGCATTTGCAAACGCTGATTGACGGCGGCGCCTACGGATCGTACGGCGTGGCCAGCACCTTTTATACCGGCGCGCTGCAGACGGTCACTTACCATGTCCCGCGCTACCGCTTTCAAGGTTGCCGGGTGTTCACGAACAAGCCTCCTTGCGGGCCGAAACGCGGCCACGGAACCGTGCAACCGCGGTTCGGGCAGGAAGTGCAGCTGGACAAGATCGCGGAAAAGCTGCATCTCGATCCGGCGGACTTGCGCCTGAGGATCGCCGAAGCACCAAATGCAGTCACGGCGAACTTCTTCCGCTTGAGCACGGTGAACCTGAAAGAATGCATCTGCCGTGTTGTCGAGCGCTCGGGTTGGAGAGACAAATTCCGGAAACTTCCCGAAGGCCGCGGCGTGGGACTGGCTTGTTCAGCCTATTTGACTGGCGCGGGTCTGCCGATTTACTGGAACAAAATGCCGCACTCGGGTGTGCACATCAAATTTGATCGCGGTGGCGGAGTGGCTGTATTTTGCGGCGCCACGGAAATCGGCCAAGGCTCTGACGATGTTCTCGCTGGAATCGTCGCTGAGGTCTTGGGGCTCGATTCCTTTGATATTCGCTTGTTCACGGGTGACACAGATTTGGGGCCGGTGGACCTCGGCTCCTATTCGAGCCGGGTCACAATCATGGCGGGCAACGCTGCATTGCAAGCCGCCGAGCGTGGCCGGGACATTCTCGCCGAAGCGGTCGCGGAAAAATTGCAAGTGCCGAGGGAGCGTTTGCGTTTTTCGGAAAAGCGCGTATTTGACAGTGCATCGCCCGACCGCGGCGTAACTTTTGCCGAGGCAGTGTGCCTCGCCGAAGCGCGCTTCGGCACGATTGGCACGATGGGATCCTATACACCGCCCAAATCCCCCGCGCTTTACAAAGGAGGAGGAGTCGGTCCCTCGCCCACGTACTCCTACACTGCCGCGGTTGTCGAGGTGAACGTAAGCCCGCGTACCGGGTGGATCGAAGTGCCCAGGATTTGGATTGCGCACGACATTGGCCGCGCACTCAATCCATCGCTCGCGCGCGGACAAGTGGAAGGCAGCGTCTACATGGGCCTTGGCGAAGCTCTGATGGAAGAACAGGATTTTCGCCGGCTGCCAAAGAAACTTTCTCACGCGCTGGTGCACAAGTATCCCTCCATGCTCGAGTACAAGAGCCCGACTTCGTTGGATATGCCGGAAGTTTTCACTGAACTGATCGAGGAGCCCGACCCGCGCGGGCCATTTGGAGCGAAAGAAGTCGGCCAAGGTCCGCTTCTGCCGATCATGCCTGCCGTCGCAAATGCAGTGTATGACGCGGTGGGAGTGCGCATTGACGAGATTCCCATCACTCCCGACAAGATTATGAAAGCGCTAACGGAAAAGGCCGCTGGGCGCCAGCCACGATTCGGGCCGGATCATTTCCCCAGTGTCGATTGGCCGGAAGCGCTGCGAGTCCCGCCTCCGTGGGAGGGCGGAGATGGAAACGCAGTGAACGAAGTGAGTCACCAGCCAAGACGCGCTTCGGATAAAGAGAAGGTGCTCAGCACATGATGCGGCTGCCGCTTTTCGAATTTAGAGCGCCGCACTCGCTGATTGAAGCGGCGCGAATTCTGAGTGGCGAAGGTCCGCATGCCACGCTGCTTGCCGGCGGGACCGACCTCCTGCCGAACATGAAAAGGCGTCAACAGGTTCCCAAAACACTGGTAAGTTTGCGTCACATAGCGGAGTTGCGGGCGATCGATCTGGCTGGCAATCGGAACGAAACTCGGCTCGGATCTTGCGTGACGCTTGCCGAAATCGCCGCTGATGCGCGCTTTCGTAATGGCTTGACCGCACTCTCGCAAGCGGCTTCACTCGTCGCAACCCCGCACATTCGCAACATGGCGACGCTGGGAGGAAATCTTTGCCTCGACACGCGTTGCAACTATTACGATCAAAACTACGAGTGGCGAAAGGCCATTGAGTTTTGTCTGAAAAAGGACGGCGACACATGTTGGGTTGCGCCCGGCAGCCCGAAGTGCATGGCGGTTTCATCCACAGACACAGCCCCTGCGCTGATAGCGCTTGGCGCGCATGTGCGGCTGGTCTCCGCTAACGTGGAGCGCGACCTCCCTCTCGTGGATTTTTACGTGAATGATGGAATGAATTTTCTAACGCGCCAACCGAACGAAATTGTGACGGGGATTGTCCTTCACGATTTTCATGATTGGAGAAGCACCTACTGGAAGTTAAGAAGACGCGGCTCGTTTGATTTTCCGGTGCTTTCCGTGGCGGCCGCGGCGCGTATCGCAACCGGTGGCGTCGTCGAGGATGCGCGGATCGTGATCGGGTCAGCCGCATCCCGCCCCCTCCTGGCCATAGAAGCTGGGAAATCGCTCGTTGGCCGCGCCCTAAATGCTGAAGCAATCGCCGAGGCTGCGGCCTTGGCTTCGCGCATCGCAAAACCCTTGGACAACACGGACTTCGATATGACTTGGCGGAAAAAAGTTACAGCGGAATTCGTAACCTGCGCGCTTCGGGAGTTGCGCGGCGATGACATGCGCGTGGAACGCGCGACCCTCATGCGCACGCACGTTAACTAGTGTTTCATCAGCAGGACGATCGCCGCGTAACACCCGTACCAGCGAATAATGACGCCGAGTTTAGACTCTCTTTTCAGGCCGAAACGTTAAGGGTTGAGTTCCCCGTGCTGGAACCGCTCGAGCTGCTCGCAACCGTGGGCGCTGAGGCGAACTGTAGGAAATCCTGTTGCAAGGTGCTGTACGTCTGGTGTGCTGCGGTAAAGTTTCCGGCTTGCAGTTCCTGACCTAACTCGCCGAAGAGAGTCGTCATGTCGTTTGTCTGTCCGGCGATGTGCACGCCCCAACCGTGATGATGATGGTGGTGTGGCGATGTCGCGCCCTGGGAGGCTTGTTGGAGGTCTTGCCGCAACTTCGCGAAATCCGATTGCGCCGCGGTCAAATTGCCGGCGGTCACATCTTTCCCAAGCTGGGGGACGTCCTGTAGCACCGGATTGCTCGCTTCGGCAGAAGCTTGTGTGTTCGAATTTCCGCTTTGCTGCTGCGTCGGGAGAATTTGTTAGAGGGCCGAGAAGTCGCTCTGCGCTTCAGCCAGATTCCCGGAGCTCAAATCTTGTCCGAGCCGTTGAAAATCCTGTTGGATCTCCCGAAATCTATTTTGGACTCCTCCGGAGTTGCTCCCACCGAAAATATTGCTTGCCAAAATTGCCGGTACAAACATGTCGCCCTCCTTCAGTACGTCAGTGCCTCATTCGGAGCACTGCCACTGCCGGATATGTGCACGCGCATGGCCTAAATCGTTCGCAGCGCAAGAGTGACATCACATTGACGGCAAGGCATTTAGCGCTAGAAGGATGGTGTTTCGCTAGCAAGGGGCCGCGCGTGGGCAAATTTAGCCTGAGCATCACCCATTACAAGGCAAGACGTGCCTAGCGAAATTGTTGACTTGAATCCCCAAGAGATCTTGATTACCTCAAAACTCAATGTGCAGCCGCAGCGCGGCGGCCAGGACTGGTCCCCGGTCCCGGTTGTAACCCGGTTTGTTTATATGCTGGAGATCAAACGAGGGATATATTCCGCGCCAAGCGTGCAGCGTATAGTAAGTTTCGAAAATGTTTTCCCGCCCGTAGTTGAGGCCGCCGTCCCCCAGCAGAAACCCTTCGCCACCTAATGCCAGATATTCCTGGTGCGCGCGCGAAATCCCGTTCGATACAAAAACCGCTCCAGCCCTGTCCCATTTTCTGTGCCACTTGGAACCGCGAAAGCTTGCGCCAATCTGCGCCGTCTGATCTACCTCTGTGTATGCATACGATTCATGCTCACCCTCATTCCAGCCCCACCGGCCAAAAACTCCAATCCAATCGTTCAGCGGCTGCTCGAAATTTCCGCTGAAACCGTACTTGATCGTGGTTCGCAAAGGATGTGCGGTGATATCCGGTGTCGCGGTGTGACCCGCAAGAAAGTTATCGATCGCCGCTTGATAGGCGCCCATATTGGCGTGATTTACGTATGTCAACAAACGAAGCACCCCGGTCTGCCCGCGCAACGTCTTCTTATGAAATTCAAATTCAATATTTTCTGACCGCGCGCGCGTCAAATCCGCATCCAGGTGGATTCCGTTCGCCACCTTTGGCATGAGCGCTTCGGCAAACCGCACGATTCCCCAGTGGTCGTGATACTCGAACATCGCCGCGAACGTGTAGCCTCGCGTGTCCGCCGCATAGTCGTAAGTCCCGGCGTTGTCCACCGTCCAATTCATGTACTGGAAATTAGAATCCGTCCCATAAGTATTCACGTCGAAAAAATCGGCCAGATCGAGTTTTCCGAAACGGACCTCAAGCCTCCTCTCCGGAAGTTTGCTGAATGTGGACAACGGATTTTGATCCGAGGGCTGCGTCACGTGCCCCAGCGGAATGACCTGGTGAATCATCAGCCGCGCGATGTACGGCGCCTTGCTTAACGACGGGTTCCGCACGACATCCAAATTTGTAAATCCCGCCAAGCCAAACGCCTCGCCGATCCCATGTCCCCCGGTTTCTTGCACATCACAAAGAAGTTCCGTTGTGCTCGAGAGTCGCAACCCGGCAAAGAGCGTCAGCACGCGCGAGCTGGCATCCTGCGCTTGCGGTGGCAGGCTGTGAGGCCCCTGGTAAGGTGAATTAAAACTTGGATGCCATTGCGAAATGAAGTTGACTTGGCCGGAAAGCCAAATCCGTTTCCACTCGGGGTGCGGAAACATAACCGGCAGGGTTTCCGGATCGGAGGGAGCATTTTCTGTCTGCGCCGTCTCCGCGGTGCTATCCGCAGTGTCTTGAGCGTGCAGCGTCAGCGCGCCGAACAAAAGGCAGATGGCGCCAAACAAAACGCTGGCGCGAATTGGCACGATATATCGTGTCGTCCCCACCACAAGTCCCCGTCGCTTCCGGTATCGGCCTCCCAGGACCGAAGGAAAGTGTGTCAGAATAGCCCGCGTTTGTTTACGGGCGGATGAACATCCTGAGAGTGGCGGCCGGTTCTATATACCCCCGTGCTCGCCCCCTTCGGACGCTGTCGTTATAACGCCCAAACTTTGATACCATACCCCCATAGGGTATACAAGCATTATGTCGCACCTCTCTCGCGAAAAACTCGATCTCGTCTCCCGCACCAAAAAGGTCATCGGCCAGCTGGAGAGCGTTCTCCGCGGCCTCAATGAGGACGAACAGTGCGCCGAGGTGCTACAGCGCCTCGCCGCCGCCCGCGGCGCTATCAACAGCCTCATGGCCGAGTTAATGGAAGACCATATCCGTAACCACTTGCCGAGGAACTCAAGGTCTGCGGAGGACGCCGCCGACGACGTTATCCAGATCGTCCGCACTTATCTGAAATAAAAAGTCTCAGTCGCCTTTCCGTCCGTTTTTCTGTATCTTTCGTGAACTCGGTCAGAAGCAAGCGAATCCAACTTCGAGGGAGATCTGCCCTTGTCACGATTCTTCGCGCAACTGTTCTCGGCTTCGCTACTTGCCGCGTTTCTGTTTGTTCCTGCCTCGCGCGCTCAAGCGGGACCTGAAGAAGGCGGCCACGAATTGGAACTTTGGACCGGCGGCGGGCATGGATTGAACGGCAGCACGGCGAACAGCGGCGTTTGGAACGTCGGCGGCCGTTATGGCTGGATTCTCACCTCTCCGCATGGTCCGGGATTTCTGCGCGGCCAGTTCGAATACGCGGTCGACGTCGTGCCGGCCTTCATCGTCGTACAAAAGACCGGCACAGCCTATGGCGCAGGCTTCGATCCTTTTGCCCTGAAATGGAACTTCACGAAGCCGCGCAAAGTCGTTCCTTATTTCGAACTGACCGGCGGTACCCTGTTCACAAACACCGACGTGCCGCCAGGCACTTCGCGCGTTAACTTTACTTCGAGTGGCGCTCTCGGTTTGCATTTTCTCCGGAGCAAGTACAACTGGAGCGTCGAACTGCGCTTCATGCACATTTCCAATGCCGGGCTCGCCAACCTCAATCCCGGAATCAATACGCTACAAGTGCGCATCGGTTTTGGCCGTTTCACCCGGTCACACTAGACCCACCGCTTAGCGCCACAGAGTGTCCACGAAGTCAGCGTGCGTCGCGTCCCGCGCCTATGCTATCGTCAGTTTCGGATTCGCGGAATTCTCGTCCGGAGCCAAGGCTGGAAAATCCCATGAAAACAACCGCAATCGTGATCGGTGTTTTGATTCTGGTGAGCATCGGCATCGGCTTTTACGCCATCCATGCGGAGGGTAATGCTCCGGCGATCGGCACTCAGGCACCCGATTTCACCCTCAATTCCCAGGACTTCAAGCCAGTAAGCCTGCATGACTTCAAAGGCAAATGGGTTGTGCTGTATTTCTACCCAAAAGATTTCACGAGCGGATGCACCCTCGAGGCTCACAATTTCCAGCGCGACTTGGCTCAATACGAAAAGAAAGACACGGTCATTCTTGGCGTCAGCGTGCAGGACTCCGCATCGCACCAAAAATTCTGCGAAAAAGAAGGCTTGAATTTCAAGCTGCTCGCCGATACGAAAAACATCGTCTCTTCCAAATACGGTGCGCTCATGAATTTTGGCGTCGCAAAACTTTCCGCGCGGCACACCTTTTTGATCGATCCCAACGGTGTTATTCGCAAAGTTTTCCTCGAAGTGAAGCCGCAGCAGCATAGCGAGGAAGTCCTCGCCGCGCTTACACAGGTGCAAGCCAGCCCGTCCATGTAATCCATTTCAATCGGAGGACCGTGATGAAATCGAAGATCGCTTTCAGCCTTGCTGCTCTCTTTTCCCTGGCGTTTGCGCTGTTGCTCTGGGCCAATCCTGTTCGAACGGAAACGATCAGCTACAAGAGCGGCAGCGAGGCGGTCAGCGGGTATCTCGCGCTTCCGGAGGGCCACGGCAGACATCCCGGCCTTGTAGTCATTCACGAATGGTGGGGGCTGAACGATCAGATTAAAGACGAAGCGCGAAAATTTGCCGACCAGGGTTACGTCGCTCTTGCGGTCGATCTTTACAGGGGCAAAGTGGCCACCACGCCGGAGGATGCGCATGAACTGATGCGAGGCGTCCCCGATGATCGAGGAATTCGCGACCTGAAAGCGGCGTTCGACTATCTGTCGTCCCGACGCGACGTCGAACCCAACAAGATCGGGTCAGTCGGCTGGTGCATGGGCGGAGGCTGGTCCATCAAACTGGCCATGAATGAGCCAAAGCTCGCGGCCTGCATCGTGAATTACGGCGCTCTTCCCACCGAAGCGTCGAGTATTGCCAAAATTGAAGCGCCAGTTCTTGGCAATTTTGGCGCGGAGGACCGTGGCATCACTCCGGACTCCGTCCACGCCTTTGAATCGGCCATGAAGTCTGCTGGAAAGTCTGCGGATGTAAAAATCTATGAGGGCGCGGGCCATGCCTTCCAAAACCCCAACAACAAGGAAGGCTACCGCCCCGAAGCCGCCGTGGATGCCTGGTCCCGCATGACCGCCTTCCTGAAGCAAGCACTGAAATAGCGCCAAGCCGCACCGTATTCAGTCACCATGTCGAACTTCCGTGTGGCACCTGAATCACGCTCATTCCCTGCCGCAAGGTTTTCCACTTTTCTCATCATGCCTGATGAGAGATTCTTGCCCCGGCTACGTCTAATCCTTAATAAGGGGTCCTCGGAGAGACTCGGCTAATCAAGATTCTGTAATTGACAGCTGCCTCATCCTTGCGAGATAACCCTAGTAATCCGCGATGTCCAGGTAATTTCTTCGAGTGGTCTTCTTAGGTGCATTCACGGGGAAGTTTGTCTCTTCCCATGTCGGGGCCAATAGCTCGCTTAGCGCAACGACGCTCTCATCCAGGAGGGGCGATGAACCGACGTATTGTATTTCTTCTATTGTTGTTGAGTCTCGTTCCAGGGTTGGTTTCCGCACAAGTTGCAATCACCGGCAAAATCACAGGCGTGGTCACGGATTCTTCCGGGGCCGCAGTCCCCAACGCTACCGTCACTGCCAAGAGCGATGCCTTGATGGCTCCGCGTACCATCACAACATCTTCCGATGGCGTTTATCTTTTTGACCTGCTTCCCCCGGGCACGTATGAGATCACTATCACGGCAAGCGGCTTCCGCACCGAGACGCAGACGGGCATTGTCCTCACCGCCGGTTTCACGGCTACAGTTAGCCCCAAGCTTCAAGTCGGCGAGATGACTCAAACCGTCAAAGTGGAAGGTGAGCCAGTCGTGGATCTCCAGTCGGTCCAGACTTCCACGACTTTCGATCAAAGTCTTTTGCAGAATATTCCCAGCGGCCGCGACCCCTGGTCCACCGTCGCGCAGATGCCGGGCGTGACTTCGAGCACCTTCGATGTCGCCGGAAACAACAGCTATCAGCAATCCGCCATGCAGGTTCACGGCAGCACGCAAGCCGAGCAGGTCTATAGCTACAACGGTCTGGACATGAATTGGCCCGGTTCAAGCGGCGGCTACACGCAGTTCTACACCAACCATGATTCTTTCGACGAATTCCAGGTCGTCGCGGACAACGCACCCGCCTCCGTTCCGATTGGTGGCATTTACATGAACCAAGTGACTAAATCCGGTTCGAATCAATTGCACGGTCAGGCCACCGTCTACTATCTGAGTGCGGCATTTCAGGCCGGCGTAAAGCAACCCGCGAACGCCGTCGTGAACACCGGCTCCCCATTCGATATGACCATGGATACTTCCGCCAGTCTGGGCGGCGCCCTGATCAAGGACAAGTGGTGGCTGTTTGGATCCTACCGCCGCTATAACCTCCGGCAGCGCATCCTCGCCGTTACGGACCAGGCAGGCAATCCGGTTGTGGACGTCAATCATCAGACGAATACGGACTTGCGCAGCGACTGGCAAATCAATCCGAAGAACAAATTCAGCTTTATTTGGCTGTACAACGAGCAGAATCGCTTCTTCCGCCGGGACACTGCCTACCAATTCGTTTCCGAGAATGCCAGTTGGAGACAAATCGAGCCGGCCTACATCTTGGAAGGATTGTGGACTAGCCAGATCACCAATAATTTTCTGCTCGATTTTCGCATCGGCTGGAACAAGATCACTTTCCCCCTGAGCTATCAAGCCAACTCGACCGGCCTGAACTTGCAGGACCAGGGCACTTCTACGGAATCGGGCGCGGCTCCCAATCAATTTGTGAATCCCGCCTGGGTTCTTAAGTGGACCGCCAGCGGCTCGTACTACAAGACCAACTGGGGCGGTACGCACAATTTCCAGTTCGGATTCGAATGGGGCGACAACTACAACTCTTACCTCTATAACGTAAGCCAGGGCATCAACGCGGTCTTCAACAGCCCAACAATCCCATTTACCGTGCCACTTGAGGTCATCGCTTACAACACTCCCACAACTCAGAAAAATTACTTCCGCGATACCAGCTTCTATCTGCAGGATACCTGGACTCTGAAGCATCACATCACCCTGAATCTGGGGATGCGTTACGACCGCTTCACAACCTACTATCCTACGCAGACCACCAGCTCGAACCTCACGTTCCCTCAATTGTTCCAGGCCAGCCATACCTTCCCGGCTTCGGGCAACCTGGTGGACTGGAACACAGTATCTCCCCGCATCGGCGTAGCCTGGGATCCCACCGGCAAAGGCAATTCGGTCGTGCGCTTTGGCTACGGCATCTACTACATCATGCAGGGGACCGGGCTTGCCGAAACAGCGAATCCGAACGGCTTGGTTACACTGATCTTCCCATGGGGTCCTCAGGGCTCCACAGGTTGCCCCCAATGTGATTCCAACGGTGACCACATACCGCAACTCAGCGAATGGCTTCCTTCTGGTGCTACGCCTGTAGCTTCCTCAGGTGGCGCGACCATCAATAACAACATGAGCCGCCCCTATTCGGAAGAAATCAGCGCTGGATATGAACATCAGCTTTGGCGCGACCTGCGCGTAGGAGCGACTTATTACTACCGCACGAAGAAGAACCTTTTCGGCATCGAGAACTCTGCGGTTTCAACATCCGACTACGTGCCCGTCACTAGCAATCCGGGCGGCGCGCCCTTTGTCAACCCGCTGACCAATCAGCCATTGACTCTCTTCAGTTTCCAGCCGGCAAATCTCAATAAATATGGCGCCTTCAGCAACCTGGTGACGAATGTTCCGGTGCTCGACAACAATTCCTACAACGCTGTCGAGTTCACTGCCGTTAAGCGCCTGAGCAATAAATGGCAGGTCCTCGCGGGCTTTACCATGCAACGCCAGAAAGGCACCTTCGGCCGCGGCTTCTCCGATGAAGCCACCGGAGACAACTTCACTGATCCGAACAACAACATCAACCGCAACAACAACTATTTGAACCTCGATTCCACTTACGTATTCAAAATCGACGGCACCTACGACCTGCCCTGGAAGTTCGGAACCAGCGTCAATTTCCAACACTACACGGGTTTCCCAATTCAACCGGTGGCGACGTTCAGCGTTAACAATGGACAGGGAGTACCTGTGCCAGAGAACATCATCCTCCAAGCGGCAGGAATCCAGCGGCTGCCCAGCGTGAACCAACTGAACCTGCGCTTTTCGCGCGAGTTCATCTTCAACGACCGCTACCGCTTGATTCCAACCGTGGATTTCTTCAACCTCACCAACTCGCAGACGGTAATTTCCGAGGTGACCCAGTACACTATCGGTGCTGCCAATGGCGGTAGCTACCTGCGGCCATCCTCGGCCATCAACCCGTTCGTGACGCGCTTCGGCTTGCGCTTCACCTTCTAACTTCTGATCGCTCCCAAAGCATTGGATTGATCAACCATTTCCAACCGGGCGGGTAGAGTGATACTTTCACTCCACCCGCTTCTCTCTTTTGCACGGCCTGAAGTGTATCTTGCTCGTTCGTGGAGGACGCCGATGCCAATCTGCAAACAATCGATTCGAATCCTTTCTGCCCTTGCGTTGCTCGCGAGCGCCGGGAACACGCCTGCGCAAACTCATTCCAGGGCAAGTGTCTCCAAAACCGCTTCCGCCACGCACCGGCTCACCATCGATGACCTCATCGAAATCAAGCATCCCTCCGATCCTGCGTGGTCTCCCGACGGCAAACTCATCGCCTTCATTTGGGATCGCGCGAACATTCGCAACTTGTACGTTGCCAACTCGGACGGCACCGGTCATCCGCTCCAATTAACCGATTTCCCCGATGGAAATATCCAGGGCTTTTTCTGGGGCGAGAACAGCGACACCTTATATTTTCCCCATCAAGGCGATCTCTGGCAGGTGGCAGTTACTGGCGGCCCATCCAAGCCAGTCTGGAGCAAGTCCGATCCGGGCGGCGATTTTGTTCCTTCGCCGGACGCGCGCCGCGTCGCGTTCGTCCGTCATGCCGGCGGCGCATCCGGCGATGCCTCGCATGGCAGCGATCTCATCATCCGCTGGATTTCCGATGGCACCGAATCCACCGTCGTTCACGACGACGTGAGTATCGGCCGGATCATCTGGTCTCCCAACGGGAAATCTCTCGCCTACTCTGCTGGAGCGAAAATCATCCAGCACGATGAGTCTCCAAAGTATTCCGGCGCAAAACTCATCTTTCGCGACCCGGAATTTGTTCCTGGCCAGATTTACGCCGTCAAGCTTTCCCAGGGACAACCCGTCGCCATCGCAAAACCCGCGGAGTATGGCGGCCTGGGCTGGATTGATTCCGATCATCTTGTTTTCGACGGCGTCTCCAAAGATTTCAAAACCTACTCCATCTATACCGCCGACGCTTCTTCCGGCGCAGTAAAGCCCATCCACGAAATTACCGAGGAAAAATTCTGGAGCATCCCGGATTGGGGCGAAGCCGGCGCTCAGCCTTGGCCTTCGCCGGACGGCAAATGGATTGCCTTCCTCAGCGATCAGGACGGCTGGGACCACATCTACGTCATGCCTTCAGCGGGCGGCGACGCCGTTCAAATCACCAAGGGCAAGTTCGAAGCTTGGCGTCCAGCATGGTCCCATGACAGCACTCGCATCGCATTCGACGCTAACTCCGAAGATCATCCTGGCGATCGCGCGCTCGGCGTTGCGAAAATTAACGGCGATCCCTCTCACGCCGAAGTCACCTACGTCACCACCGGCAAGGGCACCAACATCGAGCCGCATTGGTCGGAAGGCGATGCCCGCCTCGTCTATCAGCACACCGATCCCCACAACAGCGCCGACCTCTTCGCAATTAACGCTTCTCCGAACGCGCAGCCTGTTCGCCTCACCGACTCCATGCCTTCTGGCATCGATCACTCGCAGTTTGTCGAACCGCAATTCGTTCATTATCCCGGCCCCGATGGCCAGCAGGTTCCTGCGTGGCTCTTCGTTCCCAAAAATTTCGATAAAAGCAAAAAGCACCCCGCGATTCTCTGGATTCACGGTGACGGCGTGAATCAAAATTACGACGGCTGGCACGTCCAGCGGAATTACGCCGTCTACTACAGCATTCACCAATATTTTCTGCAGAAAGGCTACGTCGTCCTCGCTCCCGATTACCGAGGCAGCATCGGCTATGGCCGCGATTGGCGCACCGGCGTTTACATGGATGTCGGCGGCAAGGATGCCAAGGACGCCTGGATGGGCGCGAACTATCTTAAAACGCTCTCCTACGTTGACGGCGACCGCATCGGCGTTTGGGGCCTCAGCTACGGCGGCTTCTTCACGCTCATCGCTATGACCGATGAACCCACTCTCTTCCGCTGCGGCGTGGACGTCGCCGGCGTCGTGGACTACGTCATGTATTACCACGATCCTTATCACGGCGACTGGACCGCCAGCCGCATCGGCACTCCCGAGGAAAATCCTCAGGTCTACGCCAACGCTTCTCCCATTTCACACATCGATCGGCTCGCTCGGCCGCTCCTCGTGCTTCATGGCACCGCCGACGTCAACGTTCCCTTCATCGAATCCGTCTGGCTCATGGACGAAGCCTTGAAGAAAAACAAAGGCTCGCTCGTGGATTTCATGATGTACCCCGGCGAGTTTCACTATTTCAGCCGCGAACACATCCTTCGCGACGCCTGGCATCGCGTTGACGATTTCTTCGATTTACATTTGCGCGGAGTTTCAAATTATCCCGCAAAGCCAAAATAGTTAAGACAGCTTGCTCGGACTGTCCTGCGGCTAGCTCTTTTTCAGTCCGCCGGTTCGAGCACGAGTTTCTGCACGCGCCAGTTCAACAATTCCGCCACGTACAGCTCATTCTCCGATGGGCACGCAATTTCGTGGATCCATCCAAACTCTCCCGGTAATTTTCCGGACTTCCCCAGCATCCCCAGCACCGTCCCGTCCAGGCTCAACTTGTAAATTCGGCCCGGAAACGCATCCGACGCGAACAACACTTGCTTCGGCCCTGGCGTGATGCAAATCGCCCACGGCGCTCCCGGCGCCATCGTTCCTCTCGTCGCTCTCGGCTTGTTACCGATCGCCGGCATCGCATCCGGCGGCGCTGGCACGTCAATCTGAATTTGCCGCAAATAATTTCCGTCTCCATCGAACACCTGGATCCGGCTGTTTCCCCGGTCCGCAACGTACACGTTTCCCGTCGCATCCACCGCGATGCTGTGCGGCGTGTGAAATTGTCCCGCATTACTGCCGGGCTCGCCCCACGATTTCACCCAGTTTCCATCTTTATCAAACTTCGCAACGCGTGAATTGATGTACCCGTCGCTGATGTACGTGTTCCCCGCCGCGTCCCACGCCATGTCCGTCACTTGCCGGAACATTCCGTCCACCGGCGCCAGCGGCGGATTCGGATGCTTCAGCGGCCCGGTTTCCTCGTCCGCCGCTTCCTGCTTTCTGCCAAACACCATCGCCACGCGGCCCTCTGGGTTGAACTTGATCACCATGTCTGAACCCTTGTCCGCCACCCAGATGTTGTCCTGCTTGTCCACCCGCACCGCGTGCGCGAACGACCACGCATACAAGTTATGCCCGATCTCCCGCACGAAATTCCCTTTCGCATCGAACTCCAGCAATTGCGCCGCCGCCGCTCCGTACGCCGGCCCTGTCGTATTGCCACGCGAAAAGACGAACACATGCCCCTTCGAATTCACCGCCACTCCCGCTACTTCTCCCAGGTACATGTCCGCCGGCAACTTCAGGAAATTCGCGTCCGCGTGATAACGGATTTCCGGCGGCTCCTGCGCCAAGCCCGCTCCCGCCACAAGCAACGCCAGCGCCGCACCACACGCGATTCGCATCATCTTAGCCTCCTCATTCGCTTGCGCCACGCATCATACGCGCGCTTCCCTACCGCCGCCAAAGTTCCTTGATCGATTAGCCGCGCTGCCGCCGCATCCTACCCATAATTCGGCACTTCGATCCGATCCGCCAAATCTCTTCCCACCGCCAAATCCGCGATCCATTGCACCGACATCAATTGAAATATCCTGTTGCGCAGAAAAATGGACCACTTCGACCTCGGCGTCAACGATTCCGCGAACCGCAGCGCACCTTTCTGTTTCCGCTTCACGAACGGTCCGAATAATTCCTGATACTTCCGAAATCCCTCCTCATGGTTTTCTCCCGCCCTCTTCAACTCTCCCGCCAGAATGTACGCTGCCACCATCGCCAGCGCCGAGCCTTGCCCCGCCAGCAGCGACACCGCGAACGCCGCATCTCCCACCAGCGCCACTCGCCCGCGCGTCCACAGCCCCGTTGCCTTATTCATTTGAATCTGGCTTACGCGATCGAAATAAAAATCCTTGCAACCCTCCATCCCTTCCAGAATCTTTCCGCTCTCCCAACCGCTCTTCTCAAAACGTTTTCGCACCAGCGCCTTCTGCCCTTCCTCGTCATCAGCCCAGCTTCTTTCGTCGCCAACGAACGTCAGGAAAAACATCGTGCGGTCCTCGCGCATCGCAAACCGCACCATCTGTTGCCCAACTTCCGTGTACATCACGTAAACGCCTTCGTCCCTCGGCCGGTATCCGTCAAGCGCAAACGCCGCCGCCCTGTACCCCAAATCCTTTTCGAACAAGCTCTCCGGCCCGAACACCAGTTCGCGAATCCTCGAATGCAGTCCGTCCGCCCCAATCACCAAATCAAATTCTCGCGTGTTTCCGCTCCGCAGCGTGACTCGCACTTTTTTCTCATCCTGCTCGATCCGCTCCACGCTCTCCCCAAAAATAGTTTCCACTTTCCCTTCGATCGTTCCGAAGATCGCGGCCGCCAGTTCGCCTCGCGGCAGGCTCACATACTTTCCTTGCATCATCCGGTCGAATACGCTCACCGGAAACCCCACTACCCGCTTTCCTTCCCGGTCCACCACTCGCGCTTCCTCAATCCGATACCCAATCCGCTTCAATTCCTCGGACAGGCCCATGCGTTCCGCGATCTCGAATCCCGCTCCCCAAAAATCAATGATGTAGCCGCCCGTTCGCAGCTTCCGCGCGCTCTCCACAATCGTTGGCGTAAACCCATGCCGCAGCAGCCAGTACGCCAGCGTTGGCCCCGCGATTCCAGCTCCGCAGATCAGCACTCTCACCGCAATGTTCCCTTCTCGCTCACATGCCTTCAGTCTCCCGTCAGCGCCGCGTACTGCGCCGTCGTCAGCGGCACCACGGATAGCCGCCCCATCTTCACCAGCGGCGATTCCGCAAACAATCTTTTCGTCTTGATTTCTTCAAGCGCTATCTTTTTCGCCAGCGCCTTTCCCGCTCGGATTCTCACCACCGGCTTCTTCGGATCCCTCGCGTCCACCGAAATGACCGTCGCTGTTCCCACCGCGCTCTTCACTCCTCCCGTTTCGTAAATCACCAGCTTCGCTCCCGGCTTCATCTCCCGCAGATGCATCACCGCCGTCGCGTTCGTCACTCCTTCCCAAATCGTCTCGCCATCCCGCTGCAAATCCGCAAACGAATATTCCGATGGTTCTGTCTTCAACAAGTATTCCGTCGCCACGATTCCCCTCCGCGTCGTCCCTCGCCATTTTACCTTCTCTCCCCGCTTCCCTGGCGTCATCAACTCCTCCTTGCCCGCGCACCTTGCTTCTGGCAGGATGCGGGTAACACGAATCCGCCCTCTGCGGATTCGCCAACCTCGGAGGCTCACATGGCTGGCTTTTGCAGAAATTGCGGTTCGCCCCTGGGCGATGGACAAAACTTTTGCGTGAAGTGCGGTACTTCCGCTAGCGGACCTCCAGCTCGGCCCGCAGCTCAACCTCCTGCTCCCGCGGCTGCTGCGCCTCCTCCACCGCCTCGTCCTTCCACTCCTCCGCCCGTTGCGCAGGCCGCTCCCGTTGCCGCTGCTCCCGCCAAAGGCGGAAGTGTGCTTGTGAAAATTTTGCTCGCATTTTTTGTGATAATTTTCCTGTTCGGCGTGGCTGGCGTCGCGGGCATGTGGTATCTAGCCCATCGCGTCAAACAAAAAGTTCATGACATGGGCCTCGACGAAATCTCCAACACTTCCCAAGCTCCCGTTCTCGGCGGTGCGGATGCTTGTTCCCTTCTTTCCAAGGACGACGTCGGCCAGGTCGTAAAACTCACCGTGGTCCGCGCCGAACACGCCGAAGGCAGCGATCCCGGCTGCCAGTACAGCGTCATGGGCAGCTACCCGGACATGATTGCCAGCCATCTCAGCAAGGTCGAGCAGGACATGGCGGCGAAGGACAACCAAAAGCTCTCGGACTCTCAAAAGGAGCAAATGGACGCGCTCACCAAAAACTTTTTCCATGGTATGGACACTCAGCAGGGGAGCCCCTCGCAACATCCCGGCGAGTCGCCCGTCTTCGTCTTCAGCGTGAGCAATCAGGGCGCGAAAGCTCAAATGAGCATGACGCGCATGGCTTTCGGCCGCATGGTTCCCGCCTTCACCGAACTCCCCGGCATCGGCGACGAAGCCTTTGACATCGGCGGCGCCATGATTCTCGCGCGCAAGGGCGACAAAATCGTCCGCGTCATGTACATGATGTGTCCGTGCACGCGTAGCGACGCCGTTCCGCTCGTCAAAAAGATTGTGGACAACCTCTAGCGGCGCTTCTCTGCAGCTCCGGTTCGTCTGCGCTCGTGCTTGGTCCGCAAGCGCATGATTTCTGCGTCTCGATCGCTCGCGCAAAACTCTACGGCGCTTTTGTCGCCACCACTCCAATATCCGCGATGTTCACTCCCTTGCTCAGCGACGGCACCGCGTTCACGTGCAGAATCACGCCGCTCGCCGGTGCCCGCGGCTCCTGAATCACTTTCCCGAAATAATCCGTTATCGTTCCCAGCTTCATTCCTTCTTGCACATACGTTCCACGCTGAACTCTGGGATACCAGATTCCCGGCCCGTCGGAAACCACTTCCACCGTCTTCTCCAGCCACACTGGATGTTCGATGAACTCCGGCTCACCCGGAATCATCTTTAAATATCGCATCGTGCTCAGCGTCCCCTTCACCAGCAGCGACACATCATCCGCTTCCACCGTTCCCGCATGGCCCGCTTCCACCACGATAGACGGCTTCCCTTTCAACGACGACGTGTTATCCAGATAGCGCGAATCCGCCGGATCCGTCGGCCGGTCGTTCCAGATAATGATGTGGTCCAACCCGAATGCCAGCACCATGCCCTTCGAAATCCGGTCCTGCTCCGCTTTTCCCACCGCTCCCCAATACGCATACGGCCGCAAATTTTCGTCCAGGTCGCCGCCATGGTAGTCGATCAAGTAATCGCACTGATCCACAACGTCCTTGGTTATCCAGTAGAGCACGCGGTCCGTCTGCGTTCCATCCGCTTTTCCAGGGTAGTAGCGGTTCATGCTCTTATGATCCACCGGATTCACGTGCGGCACTTTTTGTTCGAACGATTCGACGTTCACCAGCGGCACGAGAATCACTTTTCCCGAAACATTCTCCGGCTTCAGCATCCCAATCAGTTTTTCCACTGCAATAATCGAAACGTATTCCGTTCCGTGCGCGCCTGTCACCAGCGCAAGCGTCGGCCCAGGCTTCGCGCCATTCACCACCACAACCGGAATATTTGTCCCCGCATCCACTCCCGCTGGCACCTGGATGTAACCTTGCGCCTTTTCTCCCGGCCCCGCCGTCGCCGTGCCCACCGTCAGCGACCTGTTCTGCGCCGCGACAAATGCTGGCGTCGCCGCGAGTATCGCAGCCGCAATCATCCATCTCCGAATCATCCTGTTCATGATCCCTCCTCGAAACGCGCGAGCATATCTCTGCTTCCGACTCCCGGCAACATCACCTTCTCACGCGAAAGTCCCACGCCGTCAATCAGGCCGTACTTCGCCGCCTTTAACCTCTGTGCTTTTCTTCGCTCTCAAAACAATTTTTCTGCTTCGATCACGCAAACCGGCGACTTTGTCGGAATAATCCTCGCAAGTCGGAATCCCGCCTTCTCGAAAAGCGCTCCAAAATCCTCCTCCGTGCGTTCTCGCCCTCCGGGAAGCAACAGCATTTCGAGATCCAGCCACTTCGCAAAGTGCGGCTCGTTGCCCGGAGTGACCACACATTCCACCAGGATGACTCTGGTTTTGCCCTTCCCGGCTCGATGGCAGTTCTTGAGAATCGTGAGCGCACGGTCATCGCTCCAGTCGTGGATGATGTTCTTCATGATATAAGCGTCGCCCGCGGGCACTGCGGCGAAAAAATCTCCGCTGCAGGTAGCGCACCGCCTCGCCAGTCCCGCCTCCTGAATTCGAGGCTCTGCACCCGCAACCACGTGATCGAGATCAAAAATCATGCCGGATAGGCCAGGATACTTTTTCAGTATGATAGTGAGCAGTTTGCCGTGGCCTCCGCCAATATCCACGAGTGTCTTGCCGTTCAACCAGGAGAAGTCATAAGCCTCAATAACTGGGGGCGTGAGCGTCTTGGTGAAACCCGTCATCGCGTTGTTGAAGACTTCCGATAGTTCTTTGTCCTTTGCAAGATAGTCAAAACACGAGAGAGCGAAGACTTTCTCCGAAACCGTCTCTCCGGTTTTCAGCGAGTGCATCATCTCGGGAAACGTTTGGAAATGAAACTTGTCTCCAAACCAGAGCGCCATATCGTGGAATGAGTCTTCACAGTCAGCTCGAAGAAGATCCCCAGAGGGAGTCAAGGCGAACGTTCGCGGGGAAACCTCCGTGAAGACTCCCGCACTTGCGAGTGCTCGCAGCACCCGGTAGAGCGCGCCTTCATTGGTCGCGGTGGCGTTGGCCAAATCGCGTGTTGATTTCGGGCCGTCTTTCAACAGATCCGCGATTCCGAGTTTGGTTGCCGCGTAAAGCGCCGACGTGGCCATAAACCCCGTCGCAAGCTGCATCAACTGATCCGCGGGCTGGACCGGCTGCGCCGCCGCTGTTGTTGACATGGGATTTCCTCCGTAGTTCGGCGTACTTTAACCTAGTGACGAGATTCTTGCTAATGCAGAATGGCACGACAAATTCCGCTTCCGGGAGGCCAGACAAAATCCATGTACATCCACATGTTCGCGTTTCGTTTCAAGCCCGCAGTTACAAACGAACAAAAGCAGCGCATCGAATCCGAAATTCGTAAGCTGAAACCCCAAATCCCGGAAGTTCTGGAAGCCTGGGTTGGCCGCAACCAATCGCCGCGCGGCGCCGGCTACGAATTTGGCGGCGTCATGAACTTTGCGGATGCCGCTGCCTGTGAGCGCTACAACGCCCACCCCGCCCATCAGAAATTGTTGAGCTGGCTTCTGCCTCTCATCGATCCCATCGAACTGGATTTCAGAGCGAAGGATTGAGTAGTCGCTGGTGGTCCCAAGCCAGTTTCATTCGTAGCGGAGGGCGATCAGCGGATCGAGCTTCGAAGCGCGGTGCGCGGGCCAGAAACTCGCAAGCGCCGCAACGGCCGACAACAGCACAATCGCGATGATGAGCGCGAGGGGATCGCGCGGCTTCAATCCATACAGGAGCGACTTCGCCGTTTGCGCCGATGCCAGCGCCAGACCCGCGCCGATCACCAGCCCGATCAGCGTCAGCACACCCGCCTCTCGCAAAATCAGAGTGAGCACGTTTCCGCGATCCGCGCCGATGGCCATCCGGATGCCAATTTCTTTCGTGCGCTGCACCACCATATAGGAGATCACGCCGTAAAGTCCGATTGCGGCCAGCAACGCGGCGAGAAATCCAAAGAAGCCGGAAAGCGTCGCCATCATCTCGTCACCCACCAGCGACTGGTGAATTCCGGTCTTGAACACGCTGAACTCCACGTCAATCGCCGGATTCGCGTCCGCCATTGCCTGTTTGAGCGAGCTGATGAGGCTTGTCAGCGGAAGCGTGGAGCGAACTAGAATTTTATCGTCTGGTCCTGGCTTGTCCTGCTGGGTGGCCGGAAAATACATGAACGGCAAATATTCTTCGTGCATGTCCTGAAACTTGTTGTCGCCAACCACTCCGACAACTTCATACAAAGGTCGCGGTTCCCCCGGCGGCTGATGAATCCGGAATCGCTTGCCGAGCGGGCTCGCGCCTTTCAAAAGTTTGCGCACAAATGCCTGATTGACGATGGCTACTCTTACCGACGTCGCCGTATCGTTTTCGTCGAAGTCCCGCCCTGCGATCATTGGCGTGCCAACCGTCTTGAAATATCCGGGCCCGATGTAATTTAACCAGGCCACGCCCGCATCCTGATCCGAGCCTTCGTTGAGGATATTGTCGTTCCAGGTGTTTCCGCCAAAAGGAACGAGCATCGCGTGCGCCGCGGAACCCACGCCGGGAATTGCTTGCACTCGCTTCACGAGGTCTTCTTTGTATTGCGTGTACTGATCCTGCGCCAAATGCAAGTGTTCAAAATCGAGGCTCGTAATCAGAATTCCATTTTGCTGAAAACCTAAATTCAATGTGGTCAGGTTGCGCAAGCTCCGGACAAACAGCAGCGCGCCCATCAGCAGCACCACGGAAAGCGCAACTTGCGAGACGACCAGAATCCTTCGCAAGCTGAATCGCTCTTTTCCGCCGCTCGAGCCTCGCGAACCCGATTGTAAAAGCGTGGCCGGCTCCGCGCGCGTCGCGCGAATCGCAGGCGCAAGTCCAAATGAAATTGTGGTCAAGACCGCAAGCGCGGCCGTGAACGCCAGGATGCGCCAGTCCATCCCCAGGTCGAGGAACACATCGTTCTGCGCCGTGCTGATCATCGCCACGAGTAGGTGGCTCGCCGCGTACGCCACAAATAAACCGGCAGCGCAGCCCGCAACCGCGAGCAGGAAACTTTCCGCGAGCAGCTCGCGAATCATTCGCCAGCGCGACGCGCCGAGCGCGCGCCGAATCGTAATCTGCCGCTCTCTCGCGCTCGCCCGCGCGAGCATGAGATTCGCAAGGTTGGCGCACGCAATCAGCAGGACGAGCCCGGATATTCCCAGCAGCAACCAGAGCGAGGTCTGGGAATCGTCGCGCACCTGCGAAAATCCAGTGTCCGCCGAAAATACGCCGAGTTTGTACGCGAGATATTTTTTTACGCCCTCGGCATCATAAAAAGGCGGAATCGTCTCCTGCAAAATCGCCGGAGTGGCCGCGGCGATTTGCGCGTTCGCTTTTTCGATGGTCCAGCCAGGTTTCAAGCGTCCGACGGAGGCGAGCCACCATCCGTGGCGCATCGTGAGCCGGTTGTTGCGCGGATTCAGAATCGGCTCGACGCAAACCGGAACGGCCACATCAAAATTGTCGCCGACGGAAATTCCGTGGAAGCCCGCCTGCGTAACGCCCGCGATTTGAAACGAATTATCGTCGAGCGAAATATTTTTGCCGATGACAGAGGGATCGCCGCCATAATTTCTCTGCCAGAAGGAATAGCTCAAATCCACGGCGCCGAGCGCGCAGCCTGGCTGGTCATCTTCCGGACCGAGCAACCGGCCAATCGCGGGGCGCACGCCCAGAACCTGAAAAAAATCGCCGGTGACGCGAATGCCTTTGGCGTTGCGAACCTCTCCGCCGGTGGCGAGATTGAAGCCTTGCGTGGACCACGCCGCGATACCGGAGAATCCCTGCTGGAGCTTCTGAATCTGCTGCCACATCGGAAACGTGAGCTGCGCGTATTCCGAAGAAAAATTACCGGAGCCCCAGTGGCGATCGCGGATGCGAATCGTGGCGAGTTGCTGCGGATCTTTCACGGGAATCGAGCGCAGGCGGATCGAATCGATCAACTGAAAAATCGCGGCGTTGGCGCCGATGCCCAGGGCCAGGGTCAGAACCGCGACAATCGTGAAGCCTGGGCTTAAGCGGAGCAGGCGAAGGCCGTAACGCAAGTCGCGCAGGAGAGTAGTCATAGCGGTCCCTCGAAAGTATCAGACGAGGGAAACCGCGAAAAGTTCCTTCCCTGCCGGATGAAATTTCGAGGGCTTCGGGTGCCCTCGCCGGGATCAAGTATTGCCTCACCGTTTCCTTCAAACTCCTTTCGGGCGCGGCGGGCAAGTGGCGCGTTCGGGGGACGCGGGGCGTCCCCCGAAATCGAGGCGAACCGGAGCAGCCCTAGAAAATGCGTTGCGGCGTGGCCTTGGGCAGCGGCTTGCGCGGCAACATTTCGTCGCGGTTCGCGGTCAAGTAGACGAACGAGGCGACGACGACGGCCATCTGCTTCATGTCCGGTTCCTGAATGCGCTCGTACACGTCCTGGTTCGAGTGATGCGTGCGAGTCTCGTAATCGAGCGGATCCTGGATGAACTGAAAGCCGGGAAGGCCGACGGCATCGAAAGACAAATGGTCCGTGCCGCCGGTGTTGCGAATGGTCAGCGTAGTCATTCCGAGATCATGAAACGGCTCCATCCAGGCGGAAAAAATCGGAGCGACCATTTCGTTGCCCTGAAGATAGACGCCGCGAATTTTGCCGGAGCCATTGTCCACGTTGAAGTAGGCATCGAGCTTGGCCTGCTCGGGCAGAATTTTGATGAGGTGCGTATTCGGATCTTCGGCATGCGGATCTCCGAAGTGCTGCTTGACGTAGGCTTGAGAGCCGAGAAGGCCTTGCTCTTCGCCGGTCCAGAGGGCGATGCGAACGGTGCGGTGCATCTTGAGATGGCTCTCTTTCAGAATGCGCATCGCTTCGAGCATGACGGCGGAGCCGGCGCCGTTATCGGTTGCGCCCGTGCCGGATTGCCAGGAATCAAAATGCGCGCCGAGCATGACGACTTCATCGGCTTTGGAGCGTTCGGAGCCGGGAATTTCGCCGACGATATTGAAGGAGTTCAAATCGTCGTCATAAAACTTGTTTTGAATATCGGCGAGCATGGTGACAGGAACTTTCTTTTCGAGCATGCGCACGATGCGGCCGTAATTTTCGCTGGCGACAGCAATGCGGCAGGGCGCCGGGGGATCCTTCTCTTTATCGCGGCCGCCGCCCTGCTGAACAAAGACGGTGCCATCATCGCCGCGAGAAGGCTCGACCCAAACGGCGACGCCTTCCTCGACGAGAAATTTCTGGACTTTGAGGAGAAAATCGCGGCGCGCGCGGAACTGAGCGATGCGCTGCTCGAGATCGGGGCGGCCAGCGGGAACGGGTTGCGATGCGAGCTCGGCGAGTTCGGCATCCGTGTAGCGATGCGTTTGCGGCTCAAAGCGCTCGGGATTTTCCGGAATTGGATCCGTGAGGACGAACTTGCCTTTGAGCTGGCCGCGATACTTATCGAAATCCTCGTCTTTGGTGATCGGAGCGTAGACGGCGTCGGCGGTGACGGCGCCATTCGTGCCGGGAGTCCACGCTTTGGCGTATGCGATCAACGGAAACGGATGCGGCGCTATGACCTGGACGTTGGTGCGCTCATTGGACCAGCCGCGGCCGAACATCCACGGCTCGGTGTGGACGTTGGATAGCTGCCACTCCTTCATTTTGCCCATCGTCCAGTTGGCGGCTTCGCGCATGTCCGGCGAATTGGTGAGCCGCGGGCCGTAGACGTCGGTGAGATAGCTCATGGTATCCATGACCTGGGAATGATTGAAGCCGATGTCCTTGATGAGATGAATCGCGGAAAGATCGGCCTCACTGGGAGCCTGAGCGGCCAAAGGCAGAACCGCGAGAACCGCAATTGCAAGAGCCAAGACAGTCGCATGCTTTCGCACTATCGTCCTCCGACGTACGCATTTGCGTGATGCACGATTTGGAAACGGAAACAGGGTACCGCGTGCATGGGGTGGGACGGAGGGGATGCGGAGTGGGTTTCATGGGGGCGGGAGAGTGAGTAGTGAGTAGTGGGCAGTGAGTAGTGCGCGGAACGTGGCGAGTGAGGAGTTGGTCCGTGTTCCGTGAACCGTGTCCCGTGTTCCGTGAGGAATAAAGATGTGAGTGGTGAGCGCGAGCGGTGAGCGAATCGCGGCCCGTGAGGCGTGGCCCGTGGTCCGTGGTCCCTGTTCCGTGAAAACCCGCGGAGTACCCCCTCCCCCGTGTTTTTTGGAAAGATGTGAAAGGAAAGAGGATAGAAGGAGGGGTCTGCAAAAGATGTGAAAAGAAAGGAGATACGATGTAGCTGACAGTCGACAGCTGACAGTTGACGGCGGGCAGAGGGAGGAACGGATCGGAGAAGCGGCGATGTGCGAACGGCGGAGACCGGAAGCGGAGTAAAGGTGGGGCGGGGGGTTGGGGTACACAGGGAGATACTCCCCCTATGGTTTTTGTAAGTGCGGATTCTAAAGGAGTTGCGGGCGGGAATTTTGTAAGTGCGGATAATACAGGGGTTATAAGTCGTTTGTTTTCCGCAGATACGAGGGGGTCTGTAAGTGCAGAAAATAAAGGGGTTACGGGAGAAATTGGGGAATGGTAAGTCCTTTAGAATCCGCAGATCCGAAGGGGGTGCGTAAGTGCGGATTCTAAAA
>DATEHF010000037.1:0-113546 GCA_035279725.1 Candidatus Acidiferrum sp. | reverse complement strand
GACCGATCGACTCGTTCTGGGAGAGTGTGCCGACCTGGCCGTTTTTTGTGGTGAGGTCGCGCTGACGGAGATGCATGACGCGGACGTCGCCGTAGGCGGCCCCGCGCAAGCGGGCGGTGTCAAGAGCGTTGGTGCAGAGATCCCACATCAGAAGCAGTCACCAGAAAAATTGAAAATAGAAATTAGAAAAAATCAGGGGCGGCGGCCACAGCCGACGCCCCTATGAAGATAACACGATTTTACGGCCGAGCTTGACCGCCGAGTTTACGTGCCTTCGTTCCAAGAGGCGAGGTAATGCTCCTGTTCGGCCGTGAGTTTGTCGAGGTGGTGGCCCATGGAATCGAGCTTGAGGCGGGCGATTTCCTTGTCGAGATGTTCGGGGACGACGTATACCTGCGGCTTTAGAGTCTTGTAATTTGCGCGGAGGTATTCGGCGGAGAGCGACTGGTTGGCGAAGCTCATGTCCATGACGGAGGCGGGATGGCCTTCGGCGGTGGAGAGATTGACGAGGCGGCCTTCGGCGAGGAGATAGATTTTGCGGCCGTCCTTCATCTTGAATTCGTCGACCATGGGGCGTACTTCGCGCTTGCCGCCGGACAATTTTTCGAGGGCGGGGATGTCGATTTCCACGTTGAAGTGGCCGGAGTTGCAAACGATGGCTCCGCCCTTCATTTTTTCGAAGTGCTCGCCGCGGATGACGCTTTTGTTGCCAGTCACAGTGATGTAGACGTCGCCTTCTTTCACAGCTTCGGCCATGGGCATCACGCGGAAACCGTCCATGGCTGCTTCAATGCCTTTGACTGGATCGATCTCGGTGACGATGACGTCGGCACCGAGGCCCTTGGCACGCATGGCAACGCCACGGCCGCACCAGCCGTAGCCAGCGACGACGACCTTGAGGCCGGCGAGGAGTACGTTGGTGGCGCGAATGACGCCGTCAATGGTGGACTGCCCGGTGCCGTAACGATTATCGAAGAAATGCTTGGTCATCGCGTCGTTGACGGCGATGATCGGATATTTCAAAGTGCCGTCCTTGGCCATAGCGCGAAGGCGGATCACGCCGGTAGTGGTTTCTTCGGTTCCGGCGATGACGTTGGGAACGAGATCAGTCCGCTTGGTGAGCAGCATGGTGACGAGGTCCGCGCCGTCGTCCATGGTGAACTGCGGCTTGTGCTCGAGCGCGGCACTCAAGTGAGAATAGTAGGTGTCGTTATCCTCGCCCTTGATGGCGAAGGTCGGAATGTTGTAATCGCGATTCAGCGAAGCAGCGACTTCGTCCTGCGTGGAAAGCGGATTGGAGGCGCAGAGAACGGCGTCGGCGCCGCCGTCACGCAGCGCGATCATCAGATTTGCGGTTTCACTGGTGACGTGCAAACAAGCGGAAACGCGCAAGCCTTTGAGCGGCTGCTCCTTGACGAAGCGCTTGCGAATCGATTCGAGTACGGGCATCTGCTGCCCGGCCCATTCGATTTTGCGTTTGCCGGAATCGGCCAGGCCGATGTCCTTTACATCCCCTTTTTTCAGTTCAGCGGTAGCCAAAGTCGTGCTCCTCAAATTTAGATTTCGATACTGAAAGGAGTGAGATAGGCCACTCCTTTAAATTCTCTCCCGATAAGGGATTTTTTCTGTCCGCGTTTGAAAGTTAACGCCGCGCTCCCACTTCCGCGGTGGCGGCGGCTCCGAGGCCGGCGGCCTTGCGGAGAGCATCCGCACGGTCAGTGCGTTCCCAGGTGAAGCCGGGGCCACTGCGGCCGAAGTGGCCATAGGCGGCGGTGGGCTTGTAAATGGGGCGGCGAAGATCGAGAGCTTCGATGATGCCTTTGGGATTCAGCGCAAAATGTTCGCGGATGAGCGCGGTGATTTTTTCTTCGGGAATCGCGGCAGTGCCGAAAGTTTCCGCCATAACAGAGACCGGCTCAGCAACGCCGATGGCGTACGCCAATTGGACTTCGGTCTTTTGCGCGAGACCGGCAGCTACGACGTTCTTCGCAATGTAGCGCGCCATGTAGCAAGCCGAGCGATCAACCTTGGAAGGATCCTTGCCGGAGAACGCGCCGCCGCCGTGGCGGCTGTAACCGCCGTAGGTATCAACGATGATCTTGCGACCGGTCAAACCCGCGTCGCCCATAGGCCCGCCGATGACGAAGCGGCCGGTGGGATTGATGTGATACTTCGTCTTAGCGTCGAGCATCGAGGCGGGAATGATGGGCTTGATGACGTGCTCGGTAATGGCGTCGCGAAGATCTGTGTTCGAGACCGTGTCGCTGTGCTGCGTGGAAATGACCACGCAATCAACGCGCGCGGGACGGCCATTGCGGTACTCGATGGTGACCTGTGACTTGCCATCGGGCCGAAGAAAATTGACTTTGTTGGCTTTGCGGACTTCGGAGAGGCGTTGCGTGAGGCGGTGGGCGAGCTGGATGGGCATGGGCATCAATTCTTCGGTTTCATCGCAGGCGAAACCAAACATGAGGCCCTGATCGCCCGCGCCGCCGGTGTCCACGCCCATGGCGATGTCCGGGGACTGGCGCTTGACGGTGCACATGACGGCGCAGGTGTAGCCGTCGTAACCGTAGGTCGCGTCGTTGTAGCCAACGTTGCGAATCGTCTCGCGTACCAGGTCGTCGTAATCCACATGCGCGCTGGTGGTGATTTCGCCAGCGACGACTGCCAAGCCCGTGGTAACGAGCGTTTCGCAGGCGACACGGCCCTTGGGGTCGTGCTTCATGACCTCATCGAGGACAGCGTCAGAAATCTGGTCGGCAATTTTGTCCGGATGGCCCTCGGTGACGGACTCCGACGTAAACAGGAAATTGCGTAGGGATTCGCTCAAAACAAACTCTCCTTCATTTGGGAGCTTAGGGGGTTACCCCAGAATGGGCCAAAACACGGTGGCCGTGACCTTTCAAAGGTACCATCCGATGGCGGCGGAATCAATTTATTGCAGCCAAATGCGTTAATAGGGGGTTGAACGGTCGAAAACGGGGGTCGAATGACAGGGGTGCCGCAGCCTTGGGCTATTCGGCGTCACGATTCGTGACCGCGACGCGGAAGAGGGGTTTGGCCTTTTCCGAGGGTTCCATCTCGTAAGTCTGCGCGGTTTTGGCGGGATCGTAGTCGCGCCAGAGCCAGATCATTTCTTCAGGGAATTCGGCAGCGCCGTGGGCGGAGTTGTGGGTGCCTTTGCCAAAACTGAAGTGGAAGTCGTAGTCCTTGAGCTTGAGGGCGTTGGCGAAGCGAAGATTGGCCAGGGGCCAGTTGCCGTAGCGGAGGTCCAGGTCTTCCGAACCGTCCTGGAGCCAAACGCGGAGATTACGCTTGGATTCGTGGAGGACTTTGTCCGGAAAGTCCTGACCGCCGTCAGGGATGTTGGGGTCTTCGCGCCACTGGATGCTCGCGAAACTGCCGATCCAGGAAATTACGCGACCGAACTGATCGGGCATTTGCCATGCGGCGTTGAAAGCGCAGATGCCGCCCGAGGAGAGGCCGGTGATGGCGCGGCTATAGGCGTCCTGGCGGATGTTGTATTTGGAGGCGACGTCCGCGAGCACTTCATTGCGGAGATAGCGGACATAGCGGTCGCTTACGGTGTCATAGAGGGTGCTGCGCATGGAGTCCTTGAGGGTGCGCTGCCATTTGTCGGAATAGGCTTTCACAAAGCGGTAGGTTGGCGTGTCGGGCGAATCGCTGATGTCGCCGGGATTGATGAAGACGCAGATCATCACTGGAATCTTTTTTTGAGCGATCAGATTGTCTATGACGTTGAGGGCGGGATTGTTGCCGTTGCGGTCGGTGTACCAACCGCCGTCCTGGAAGACCATGAGTGCGACGGGGGTGTCTTTGTCGTATTGGGCGGGGACGTAAATCCAGTAGTCGGCCTTCATGCCGTCGTAGATTTTGCTAGTGTGGGTAATTTTCGGAGAGAGCGTGCCGGAGGGAACACCTGGTTGCAAATAGGAGAGAGGGCTGAACGCTGGGAGGTCCAGGCGACCGCCGAACTTTTTTCCATCGATGAGGTAGTGGAAGGAGTGCAAGCGACCGACTGGCTCGATGCGGGCAGGGGCGTACCAGAGAGAAGAGCCAGTTAGTCTTCGCATTTGCGTACCGGGAGCGCCGTCGATGAGAAGAGATGGTTGGGAAGAGGACTCGATGGCAAAGAAAAATTCGGGGCCGCGGCCGGCCCAGGCAGTGCCTTCTTTGAGGTCTTTAGCGTCGAAGGTGGCGATGATCGCTTCGTGCAGTGCTGGGGTGTTGGACTTGGCGAGTTCAATCAGTTGTGGGGCGGTGGATTTTTCTGCAGCAAGCACAGAAGCGGTTGGAAGTATCGAGCAAATTGCAATCCGTCCCGCAAGAACCACGCACCAAAACTTACTCATGCAGCCCATTTGAGAACTCCTCAGCGTTGACTATTCTAGGTCGCCATCGTCTTCCGGTTGAACGTCGAGTTTGCCCTTGGTTTTCTTGGCCATAAGGTAAGAGCGGATGAAAGGGTCGAGATCGCCGTCCATGACGCGATCGACGTCGCCCACTTCAAATTTTGTGCGATGGTCTTTAATCAGGCGATAGGGCTGCATCACATAAGAGCGGATTTGACTGCCGAAGGAGATATCCAGTTTGCTTTCGTCGAGTTTGTCGGTGTGCGCCTGGCGTTTTTTAACTTCTTCATCGTACAAGCGCGATCGGAGCATCTTCATGGCCATCTCGCGATTTTTGCCCTGACTGCGTTGAGCCTGGCAGGCAACGACGATGTTGGTGGGAATGTGCGTGATGCGGACGGCGGTTTCCACCTTATTGACGTTTTGTCCGCCTTTGCCGCCGGAACGAAATGTGTCGACGCGCAAGTCTTCGGGACGGATGTTGATTTCGATGCGGTCGTCAATTTCGGGAATGACGAAAACGGACGCAAAAGAAGTGTGACGGCGCGCGGCTTGGTCAAAGGGGGAGATTCGCACTAGCCGGTGAACGCCGGTCTCTCCCGCGAGCAAGCCATAAGCATTTTCGCCGGAGAATTGGATAGTGGCAGATTTGAGGCCGGCCTCTTCGCCGGGAGTCTCATCGAGAACTTCGGCGCCCATGCCCTTGCGTTCCGCCCAACGCAAATACATGCGAAGAAGGATGGAGGCCCAATCCTGCGATTCGGTTCCACCGGCGCCAGGCTTGATGGTCATGATGGCGTTGAGGTGATCGGTTTCCCCAGAAAGAAGAGTCTTTGTTTCGAGTTCGGAGATGTAGGTATCGGCCGCAGTGAGTTCTTTGTCCAAATCTCTCAGAAGGTCGTTTTTTTGGTCGACGTTGGTTTCTTGTTGGGCGAGATCGATGTACGTCTCGACGTCGCTGGAAATAGACGATAGTTTTTCGTCGGCTGCAATCTGTTCTTCGGCGCGCTTGCGGTCGCGGAGAACACCTTGAGCGGCTTCCTGATTGCTCCAAAAATTGGGATCGGCGGCGCGGGCTTCGAGGGCTTTCAGGCGCTCGCGGTACTGGGGGGCGTCAAAGATAGCTCCGCACGAGGATGATGCGCTGCTTGAGGCCTTCGTAGCGATGTTGGAGATCTTCGAGAATCATGCGTTTTTCACGTAAACCGCCCGTTCAGGAACGGGCGTCACTTTGCCTTTCGAAAAGTTAAGGCCACTAGGATAACGGAAACGAGGACGCAGAGCCAAGCGAACCAGTCACCGAAGCGGGTGTAGACCGTCTGGTCGGAGCGAAAGTCATAGGGAAGATCGACGGCGGCGCGGACGTCCGGGAGAAGCGGCTGGTAGATACGGCCATAGGGATCGATGGAAACGGTGAAACCGTTATTCGTCGTGCGCACGATCCAGCGGCGGTTTTCGGCGGCGCGCACTCGGACCATGCGCAAATGTTGCTCCGCGGCGGCAGAGCGGCCGAACCAACCGTCGTTTGAAATGTTGATGAGGAGTTGCGCGCCGGCAGCGGCAAAGCGGCGGACTTCTCCGGCATAAATCGCTTCGTAGCAGATAAAGACGCCAAAGTTTTTCCCGCCCGGCAACTGGCCAACAACGTATTTGTTTCCTTTATGGAAGCCACCAACGTCGCTGGTCACGCTGGCGACCACGTGGTGGATCAACGGAAACGGTTCGTACTCGCCGAAGGGGACAAGATGGACTTTGTCGTAGACGAAAATGCGCTGGCCTTGCGAATCAAAAAGCAAAGCGCTGTTGTACGGGAGGAGAGTGCCCGGGGGAACAATCTCGGAGGGATCCACGGGCGGCTTCCACTCGATAGCCCCCACAAGGAATGGATGATCGAATTGAATGGCCAGAGCGGAAGCGATCTTTGCGAATTGCGAATCCTGAAAGGAGAAAGGTGCGGGGGCCTCCGGCCAAACGAGAAGGTCTGGCTTTTCCGCGGAGGGAGCGAGACTGATCCGGGTGATCTCGTCGAGATCGGCAACGTGCAACTGAAACCAATTCGGAGGGTAGGATTCAACTTCCGGGAAATTTAGCTGAACGGCGCGCGCAAAATGTTGAGGCTGGTCTTGTGGCACCAGGCGAGGGGTTGTCAGCGTAACGAGCAAAAGAATTGTGGCTGCCGAGATAGTGACAGCGAGGCGTTTGCGAAGCGCCGTCGAAGTCGATGAGATTGCCCAAGCTAGTAGCGCATTGAAACCTGCCACGAGAAAAGAGAGTCCGTAGATTCCTGTGATGGTCGTGAGCTGGACTAAGGCCAGATTCTCGGCGGCGGGATAGCCAAGCAAATTCCAAGGGAAACTAATTTCGGGCAAATGAGCGCGGACAAATTCGAAGGTGATCCAGATAAAGGGCGCAGCGATGCATGCCAGCCCAATGCTTTGACGGGAGATTCGCTGTATGGCCCAACTAAAAGTGCCAATGAGAATTCCCCAGGCCATGGCGATGAGAAGCAGGACGCCCCATCCGCCCGCTACGGAAAGGCCGCCGTGAACAGTGAGAACCGTGGCGATCCATGGGACCGAAGTGAACACAAAAAGAAGCGCGTGGAGAAATCCAGATCCGAACGCCACGCGAGGACGCGCCCCGAACGCGGAGAGAAGAAGGACTCCGAGGCAAACCCAGGAGTAGATACTGAAGTGGAAACCGATATAGGAGAGAGACAGAGCTGCTCCGGAAACGGCGCCGGCGAAAAGGCGAAGGCCGGCGGGCAGGTCCGCGCCAAACTCAGGACGAAAATAGGTGAGCCAACTGCCCCGAGGCATCAGTGCTTCACGATGGCTTTGAAACCTGCGCCTTCGAGACCTTTACGGGCATCGGCGGCGGCCTTGGGGTCGGAATACGGGCCGACTTGCACGCGGTAATATTTGTCCGCTTGGGGAGAGAGAACGAACGCAGGGAATTTTTTCTTTTGGAGACGCGTCGCGAGTTCCATCGCATCCACTTCCTTGGTCAACGCCGCGACTTGCAGAGTGTAGGAAGCCCCCGGAATGAGCGGAGCATTGGGAGTCCTTGCTGGCGTGCCAGCAGTCCTGGGGGGCGCCGTGGTCTTCACAAGCACTGGAGCGCTTTTCCGCGGGAGTGTAGGCGCAGGGTCGGAGGCCACAGGCTTCAGATGGTCTTCTGGTTTTCTCTTGTCGCCAGCGTGATAAAACTCCCAATCGGAGTTCGGCGGCGATGTGCTGTCCGAGGGAGGATTGGCGCCAACAGGATTATTCACTCGCTTCGAGTTTGCGTCCGGCTTGGGTAGAACAGTTTTCTCAGGCTTGTTGAAAAAATCGGTGGCGGCGCGAACAGGGCCGCCATACTGATCGCGCCCCATGAGATAGCCCAGCGTAAAGAAACAGGTGGAAAGCAGCATCATCACCAGGAAAAGCCCGATGACATGCCGGCTCTCAAGCACACGCTCGCCTGCGCCTCCGCGTTTTCCTCCAGAAGCCATTCTTACTTTTGCGGCCCTCCCAAATTCTTAGTCCACTGATTAATGATATCGATAGGCAGGGGAAACACAATCGTTGTGTTCTTCTCGACACCTATCTCGGTGAGAGTCTGGAGGTAGCGCAACTGAATCGCGGAAGGCTGAGTTTCGAGAACCTTCGCGGCATCGGCGAGTTTCTGGGAAGCTTCGAACTCACCTTCGGCGTGAATGATTTTTGCACGGCGTTCGCGTTCGGCTTCGGCTTGTTTGGCGATGGCGCGCTGCATCTGCTCGGGGATGTCGACCTGCTTGACCTCGACTTTGGAAACTTTGATGCCCCAGGGTTCGGTGTCGGTGTCGAGAATGACCTGGAGTTTGGCGTTGACCTTGTCGCGCTGCGAAAGAATTTCATCGAGCTCGAATTGGCCAACGACGCTGCGGATGGTGGTCTGGGCGAGCTGCGAAGTCGCGTACGTGTAGTTCTGCACCTGGGAAAGGGCCTGGTTAGCATCGACAACGCGGAAGTAGCAAACGGCGTTGACCTTCACGGAGACGTTGTCGCGGGTGATGATGTCCTGCGGCGGAACGTCGAGCGTCTCGATTCGCAAGTTGATGCGATAGAGAGTTTCAATCGGCCAAAGGACAAGATTGATGCCGGCGGTCTTGGCTTCCGGAATCAGGCGCCCAAGCCGAAGGACGACGCCGCGCTCCCATTCCTTAATAATGTAGATCGAGTTCCAGAACCAAATCAGAATCAGGCCGACGATCAGCGCCACTCCTACTAAGGGGATTTCCATTTTTCCTCCTGAAAGTAAAAAGTCCTTATTTTGCCGCTGAAACGGCTGCTTCGGCCGGCTCAACGTAAAGCTTGAGTCCTTCGACGCGCAAGACCCGGACAGCCTCGCCTTCCTTTACGGGCTGCGAAGATTCCGCGCGCCATAACTCGCCATGCACGCGAACCAAGCCGACAACGCCCGCGTCCAGTTGAGCCGTGGCGATACCACGTTCGCCGATCATTTCTTCTTTCCCTGTTGCGCTTTTCCACTGCCGCGACTTCAACACCAGCCGCATCAGAACCACGGCCAATATGGCGAACGGGACCGTCCCCGCCAGCGCCACGCCCACGCTCACGCCTCCGGGAGTGAGCGGCGAACGAATCAAGAAGATCGCGCCCAGGAACATGGACACAACTCCGCCCAGGGCCAAAATTCCGTGACTCGGAGCTTTCGCTTCCAGTACAAAAAAAGCCAGCGCCAACAAAATCAGGAACACGCCGGCGAGATTGATAGGCAGAAAGTTCATGGCGTAAAGCGCGAGAATCAGACAGATGCCGCCGACAACACCGGGTACGATAACGCCAGGATGCGTGAATTCGGTGTAAACGCCGAGAACGCCGAGAATCAGCATCACAAAGAAAACATCGGGCTGAACGATCCGCGCGAGAAATTTCTGCCGGGCGGACAGTTCAAAGGGTCTTCGCTCCGCATTCTTCAGCGCGAGCTTCATCTTGGCGCCATCGAAACGGGTAATCTCCCGGCCGTCGAGCTGGCGCACAAGATCATCCGGCGTGCTCACGATCAGGTCGATCATCTTGCCTTCCAAGGCTTCCTTGTCCGTGAAAGCGCTGCCGTCGGTAATAGCCTTCTCGGCCAAGCCCGGGTTGCGCCCGCGTTTCTCCGTAAAACTTCGCAGAAACGCCGTGGCATCGGCGTTGATTTTCTTTCGAAAGGCGTCATCGATTTGCATGGGCAGAAAACCGCCAATGGCCATGACGGGCGTTGCTGAACCTGTGTGTGTACCCGGCGCCATCGCGGCAATGTCCGCGGAGAGCAGGATGTAGAAACCCGCAGAGGCTCCCCGCCCGCCTGTAGGTGAGACGTAGACAGCTACTGGCACCGGGGAAGCAAGAATGTGCTGGATGATGTCTTCCATCGAAACGCTGAGACCGCCGGGAGTGTCCATGGTGATCAAAATCAGGGCCGCGTGACGATTCGCCGCGTCGGCGAGACCTTCATCGATGTACGTGGCAAGAATGGGATCGACCATGCCATTGAGACTGAGTTCAAGCACGAACGGACTGGAAGAGTGCCCATCTGCAGTGACCGAAGGCATGAAGTAAAAAATCGCGCCGGCACACAGACCGCAAAAAAGCAAAGAGACCACGACAGATTTGTAACGATTCAGACAAAAGGGGCGCTTCGCTTGATGGAGCCGATCGCTCATGGCGCACCTCCTCCTGGTTTCTTCTCACCTGGCTTGGAATTCTGCAAATGTTCGAGCAACTGCTTGGCCTCAATATAGTTTGGGGCAATCTTCAGTGCTTTTTCGACTTCCGTCCGCGCGAGATCCAGCTTCTTCTGCTCGAGGTAGATTTTCGCCAGCATGGTCCGGACAACGGCGGAATCACGCGCTTGCACGGAAGCCTGCAATTCCTTGACGGCATCATCCATCTTGCCCTGGCGACGGTCAATTTCGGCAAGGCCGTAATGCGCCGCGGCACTGCCTTGATCGGCAGCGAGAACCGCTCGATATTCTTTTTCAGCGGCGTCGACGCGCCCCGCGGAGAGGTCCTGGCGGGCGCGGCGAAGGCGGGAGACCGAGGAATCTCCTGCAGAATCAGATGAAGAGGCTTCGCTCGCGGGGGAGTCGGCGGAAACAATCTCTGGCCGGAGGGCCGTAACATCGAGTTCGGTCGTAATCCGATGCATTCGGGCCAGGGTTTCGTTCTTCGCATCCAGATGAATCGCCGGGAGCCCGTTGGGGCCAAACGATTCGGTGGCCGACACTCGCTCCTGGTCGGCCTCCGCCTTCTTACCGGCTTTTTCCAGGGAGAGGATCAGCAACGCGCGGTCCTCCGCGTTATCCGGCTCGCGCTCAGCGGCTTCGCGGAAATAGCCCGCAGCTGTGGCAGGATCGTTGGTTTGAAGCGAAAGGAGGCCGAGGTTAAATGCATAATCGTCTTCGCCCGGATCCGAATCGGCGGCGCGGCGAAAGTCAATTTGTGCCGGAGCCGTCTTGCCTTGCCTGGTTCGCGCAATCGCCAGATTATTCAGGATCTCCGGCAAGTCCGCTCCAAAAACGCCGTTCTTCTTCAACGTATCCTGCAAAGAGATGAACAGTTCCTCCGCGTGGTCCGGGTGGCCGAGGAGAAGCTGGCAAACACCGTTGGCGAAGACCGCTTCCGCATAGCGGTCATGCGACTTTGGCACCCGGGCATACCAAGGCAGGGCGGCATCGCAGTCACGCCGTGCGAAATAGACTTCGGCGAGCGCAAAGTCCGGCTCCGGCCATTCCGGTTCGAGGCGCGCGGCTTCTCGCAATTCGCGCAAACGCGCGTCATCTTCGGTGGCCAAAAGTCCACGGATGTAATGTTCAAACGCATCGAGGCGCAACGGGCGCTGTAGCTTCGTGAACTCGGCCATACTTAGCCGATATTTGCGATCGTTTGCGGAGAGCATGCGCCAGACCAGCCGGGCGTGCAGATCCATGAGCGAATCCAGTGTGCCCGTTTCCCGAAGCGGCGATTGCATGCGCGCTGGACTCACCTTGAGGATTTGTGACTCGATCGTGAGCGAAGCTCCATCCGCCGCAAACTTGCCGAAGACGACAAAATCCGCGTCGAGGTCTTCGGCAAGATGAAGCATGGTCGCGCGGCTGAGTTTCGAGGAACGCGGCAATCCGGAGCGCTCCAGCTCGACAAGACGCCCCTCGTGCGAATACACCTGTTCTCTGGCGGCTGACAGGCGCTGGATGGTCAATTCCTCCAGACCGGCGCTCAGCCAATCCAGGCGCGGAGAAGCGCTTACATTCTCAAAAGGAAAAACCAGATAGATTCCCTGCTGGGAGGCGGCTGGTGAGGACGCACGCGGAGGCGGAGTTGATTCCTGCGCCGCAATTGAAATGGTTCCAAAAATCAGGATGACAAAGAGTTGAAAAAGAATTCGCGGGCTTAGGAAAGGTCGCCCCATGTCTATGACATTGTAACAGACAGAAGGACAGCTTTCGCGCTGGACGAGCGAACTGAATTCAGATTGCGGAACCAAGCCGACTTCAGGGCTGAGTTGCGTCGGGAGGCTTGGGAGCCAAGACTTCTTGGATCCCGGGATCTTTCAAGACGGCGGCGAAAGCGGGATCGGTCTTCACTTCGGAAAGTTCTTTGTAACCTTCGTCCTTGGCCTTACGGAGATAAATCACGCAGCGTTCCAGATTTCCCGCTTCAGCAAACGACTTGGCGAGCAGAAAATAGAAGCGCCCACGGTCGCCCACGGAGCGATCCTGAAGAATCGAACCGCTCCTTGAACTGCCGTGCTCAAAGAGCTGCGGGTCGATGGCCAGCGCCTGCCGGAAGGAGGAAATGGCCTCCACGTATTTCTTGTCGCCGAAATAAGCATAGGCAAGGTTGCTGTAGAGGACAGCCATATCGCTACGAATCTTGATTGCTCTTTCATAGGCTTTGATAGCCCGCCCGTACTTCTTGCGCTGATACCAAATTGTGCCGATGTTGTTCTGCGCGTCGGCGTAGGTGGGGTCCACTTTCCAAGCGCGTTCGTAATACTTCAGGGCCGCGCTAAGAGCTGCCTGTTGGTGCAGAGCGATGCCAAGCTTATTCAGATACACGGGATTCTGGGGATTGTGATCCGAAAGGCGCTTATAGGAAGCCGCCGCTTCGCGGTATTCTTTGCGCGCCATATAGAGATCGGCTAACTGCTCTTCCGTCAGCCCGGGCTTGACAACGATGACAGAAGAGTCAGCAGGCGATTGCGCGGGAGTCTGTGCTTGTGATTGCACCGGACGCGGGACTACAGGACCAGATGGAGACTCAACGAAAGTTTGTCCGGCCGAGGAAACCGAAAGAGTGAGGAGGAGTACAACCGCAGGAAACGCCAATCGAATACGGGTCATGGCGAATCTCCCTTCTCCGGCGGAGGCTGTTGCTGCGGCTTAGCCTTGTCGGGGTCCTTCTTCTTGCCTCCAAAGATACCAAAAATCTTCTGTAAAGGATTCTTTTTTTTATCGGCAGACTCCGCTGAAGGGTCTACAGGTGCCGGTCCCTGGCCAGTGGCACCAGGGGGCCGATTGGGGTCATAAGGCGTAATCGGTTGGGTGATGGGATGCCCATTGGCATCCAGTTGAGGCGCTTTGGGTTCACCGCCGCCGAAGACTCGAGAGAGGATGGAGCCGGTGGAAGCGTGGCCGCCATGAACCTCGCAAAAGACAGTGGGCGCAGACCCCGCTACGTAGACTTCCTCGCGGGTCGTGGGGCAGTTGGCAGTGGCAAGTTGCAGGGTATCCGGATCGATGAGCACGGATTGCACACCATCGGGCATGGTGAAGTCTTTAACGTCGCGGTATTGAGCGAGGGATGTGGCGCGCGTCATGAAATCGGCCCAAATGGGCGCAGCGACGACGCCGCCTGTCACTCCTAGATCGCGATTGTCGTCGAAGCCGATCCAGATCACGCATAGGAGATTAGAAGTGAACCCAGCGAACCATCCGTCGCGGGAGGTGCCGGTTTTTCCAGCGGCGGGCAGGGTGAAGCCGCGGGCACGGACGCCGGCGCCGGTGCCCTTGTTCAGTACGTCCTTCAACAAGCTGTCAACCAAGAACGCGACTCGGGGGTCCAGCGCAGGGCGGGTCTGAGGTGTGAACTTTTCGAGCGGCGTGCCGTCAGCGTTGACGACCGTGCGGAGAAACTGAGGCTCCGCGCGCGTGCCCATGGTGGCAAAGGTGGTGTACCCCGCAGCTACGTCGATGGGGGTCATTTCATATGCGCCTAGGGCAACTGCGGGCGTGGGCTGAATGTTCGTGCCAAGACCCATCTTGCGGGCGACTTGTACGACGCGGCCGTAGCCGATGAGTTCTGCGACTTTGACGGTCGCAACGTTGAGAGAATTGGTGAGCGCATCACGAACCGTGACGCGGCCCATAAATCTCTCGCCGTAGTTGTTCGGCGTATATTCCTTGCCGTCGAATTCAAATGTTGTGGGCTCGTCGTCGATGGTTGTGGCGGGAGTGATAACGGGCTGAACACCGTCGACGGCATTGTCGAACGCCGCGGCATAGACGAATGGTTTGAAGACGGAGCCGGGTTGGCGATGGGCTAAAGCGTGATTGAGCTGGCTCTGGCCGTAATCGCGGCCTCCAATGACGGCTTTGATTTCGCCGGAGCGCGGGTCGAGAGCAACAAGAGCAACCTGAGCCTGCGGAATTGGCTCGGTACTTCCCTTCTTCGCCAGCTCTTTCTTCCACTTGTCGTATTTCTTTTGCAAGACTACGTCGACGTTCTTCATTCCGACCTCGACAGCTGCCGAGGCGGCACGCTGAAGAGCGGGGTCCAGAGTTGTGTAGACGCGGAAGTTTTCGCTCAGCAGCTCGTTTTCGGAATATTTGTCGAGGAGGTGGTCCTTCACCATGTCGACGAAATAGGGCGCTTCGCTGCCCGAAATCGAGCTGTGGATGATTTTGAGGGGCGCGCGCTTGGCATCCTGAAGGTCCTGGTCATTGATGTACTTGTTGTCGAGCATCTGCGTTAGAACGCGATCGCGCGACTGTACCCCGCGTTCGGGGTGGCGATCTGCAGAGGAATAGTAATTTGGTGCGCGAATAATGCCGGCTAAGTAGGCGCACTCGGGAAGCGTCAACTGCCGCAAGTCTTTCCCGAAGTAGGCGACGCTGGCCTCTGAAAACCCGCGAATGCCAAAGCTCCCGCGATTGCCGAGATAAACCTCATTGGCGTACAGCTCGAAAATTTGCTGCTTGTTAAAACGCTGCTCAAGCTCGACAGAAATCATGGCTTCGGCCAGCTTGCGCCGCCAGGTGCGATCGGTGGAGAGGAAGAAAGTACGGGCCACTTGCATGGTGATGGTGCTGGCGCCCTGGTAGTGCGAACTGGTGTGCCGGATGTCGGCCCAAGCCGCTCCCACGATGCGGATGAAGTCAAAGCCGCCATGCTCGAAGAAGCGTTTGTCCTCAGCGGAGAGAATGGCGTCCACCAGCAATACCGGCAAATCTTCATAGCGCACGGGCCTACGCTTCTCGCGAGCGCTGTCGAAAAGATTGGTGATGAGTTCCGGCTCGATTTCGGCGGTGTCCATCTCGGTGCCGCCCGCGAGGGGTTTGATGGAGCGAATGCTCTTCCCGCGAAATTGCACGGCCAAGGCATTGTTGCCCGCGAAATAAGAAAGCTTAGAGGGCCGGATGTCGACGGAGTTGTCCCGCACGGTGAACTGGCCGATGGCGCCGGCATCCTGCAGCGGGCGATATCCCACGCGAGTGAGATACGCGGCCAGGTCTTCCGGTCCCCAGGCTTGGCCAGGGGAGATGTGCTCTGGCGCAGAGAAAATCTGTGTCGTGTTCTGGAGGACGTTGCCGGAGAGCCGCGCATCGATCATGCGCGAGTACTTGCTGTAGTAATAGGCGAAGATGCCGCCGGCAATCAGAAATAGGCAGAAAACAGAGCCCAGAATCGTCAGGCCGATCTTTGAGGTAAAGAATCCTTTTTGCACGCGGATGCGCAAGCGTTAGCTCCCGAGGGCTGAACTCTTATTGTCCCGCAAGACCGCTCTCTGGGAAAGGCGGTGTTCGACAAAGCCGTTGCCAATGGAGAATCGTATGCGAACAGTTGCAGCAAAGATACCTCAGATGAGCGCCTTATTCTCACTGGACGGAGCAAAATGGAGATCCAGGTGATAGAAGAACAAGTCTATCGGAACGGTGTATTCCATTGATATCTTCACGACGGCATTGTTCGCGGACACTTTAATGGCGTCGCGCTTGGCGGGAATTTCCAATTCCTGAACGATCTTGAAAATATTGTCGCGAATCTGATCTTCGGTATAGCGATTCACGACGGCATAGCGCGCTTGCTCCTGCATTTTGTCGGAGATCTGGTAATCCGTCACATAGGCCGGGACAATTTTGACGCCGGAATAGATAATGAGCAAAACAATGGCAAGGAAAATGACCGATTTGAGCTTGCCTGCGCCCCGTTCAGAGCGGCCGTTGGCCAACCTGTAAGGATTCTGAATGACTGCAAAACGCACTTTCTCTCCCCCGGCGTGTCCGTGCCGCCAATTGGTTGCGGCAAGGAACGACAATGCATGTTTGCCCAACATTCTAAACCTAGCATCCGCGTGAACGGGTGTCGAGAAATTGGAGCGTTGGATGTTCCCGGAAAGAAACGGGGTTAGTAGGCCCGAGCGAAAATGGCGCGCGAAGTGGCGGGCTTGCCACAGTAAACACAGGGCCCGCTCCCGGCCTGCTGCTCCAGAGGAATGCAGCGCATGGTGGCGCGGGTTTCTTCCTTGATTTTGGCTTCGCACTCGGCGCTTCCGCACCAGAAAGAGTAGGCAAAGCCATTTTCGACAGCTTTTTTTAAGTCGTCGTAAGTCTTGGCGTCGAGGGTGTTGCTCTTGCGGAAGGCCAAGGCTTTATCGTGCAAGGACTGCTGAATTTCCGCCAGCAACTTCTCGATGGTGACGGTCAGATCGGCCAGGGAGGCGCTGATCTTCCCTTCCCGGCCAGGGCGATCGCGGCGCGCAAGGACGGCGGCTTGCTTGGCGACGTCCTTGGGACCGAGTTCCACGCGCAGGGGCACGCCGCGCATCTCCCATTCGTTGAATTTCCAGCCGGGACTCTGGCCTTCGCGTTCATCGAGTGTGACGCGGAGATTGGCCTTGGTCAGCTCGGCCTTCAGTTTGCGCGCGGTGTCGAGGACCGGCTTCTTTTCTTCGTCGGTCTTGAAAATGGGGACGATGACGACCTGATAGGGCGCGAGCTTTGGGGGCAGGACAAGCCCCTGATCGTCGCCATGAACCATGATGATCGCGCCAATAATGCGCGTGGAGAGGCCCCACGAAGTAGTCCAACAATGCTGTTGCTGGCCGTTGTGGTCGAGGTATTTCACATCAAACGCCTGTGCGAAATTCTGTCCCAGAAAATGCGAGGTTCCGGATTGCAGGGCTTTGCCGTCACCCATCATCGCTTCGATCGAATAAGTGATGTCCGCGCCGGCGAATTTTTCGGCTTCGGACTTTTTGCCGGGGATCACCGGAATGGCCGCGTCGTTGATGGCGAAATCCGCGTAGGCATCCAGCATTTGGAGGGTTTCCGCTTCGGCTTCTTCGCGAGTTGCGTGCGCGGTGTGGCCCTCCTGCCAATAAAATTCGAGTGTGCGCAGGAAAAGTTTGGTGCGCAATTCCCAGCGCACTACGCTGTTCCACTGGTTCATCAGGACGGGCAGATCGCGGTAGGACTGAATCCATTTGGACCACATATGGCCGATGATGGTTTCCGAGGTGGGACGGAGAACGAGAGGTTCGGCCAGCTCTTCCCCGCCGCCGATAGTGACCACTGCCAACTCGGGCGAAAAGCCCTCTACGTGATGCTTTTCCTTGTCGATGAAACTACGGGGAATCAGCAGAGGGAACGCCACATTCTGGTGGCCGGTGGCCTTAAACCGGCGGTCCAGCGCCTGTTGGATGTTCTCCCACAGCGCCCATCCGTAGGGCCGCACGATCATGCAGCCGCGCACCGGCGCGTAGTCGGCAAGCTGAGCCTTCAGCACCAGCTGGTTGTACCACTCGGAAAAATCTTGTGCGCGGGTAGGAAGCTTTTCTTCGGCCATGCGGCGGTTTGTCCATTCCTCTCAAATGCGAAAAATCGAGCCAAGTAAACTTAAAAGCGTAGCGGACGCATGCATATGTGTCAACGCATGCAATTAGGAGTGGTAGTGCATTCAACCGAAAGGATAAGCCGCTCCCGTCATCTGGTTATAAGAAGGAGCGGCATAGATTACGGGACTTGCGCGAATGTGCCCCAGTTTAGTTCGACGGAACGTGCCGGACAGGCTTAGCCTCTGAACCAGGCCCAGGTTCCGGCACAGGCTTCGGCATCTTGTCAGGCTCAAATCGTGGCACCATCTGGTCTGCCATCGCCAACGAGTACACGGCCGAGGCAATTTCCACGGCTCCTTCTCTTACGTCCTCTTCATAAATGCGTTCGTATGTGTCGAGATTGGTGTGATGCGTGAACGAGCCATAATCAAACGCGTCTTGGGCCAACCCAATGCCCGGTAATCCAGCGTTGTTAAAGGAGGTGCTGTCGGTGCCGCCGGTCCTGCGGCTATCGCTCGCGGTGGCTCCCATGAATCCCCAATCGGCGAACGGCATCATGGCCTCTCGAACCATGTCCGCAGCGGTTGGCGGACCAAACACGCCCGCGCCTCGCGGCTTCCCCGTGCCGGAATCGATATTGAAATACGCGTCCAGTTTGGCGTATTCCGGTTTTTGGTTTTCAAAACTCCCAAAATGCTGTTGCACGTAGGCCAATGAACCAAGCAAGCCTTCTTCTTCGCCGCTCCACAACGCAATGCGAATCGTGCGCCGCGGTTTTACGTGAAGGGCCGACAAAATCCGCGCCGCCTCTAGCATCATCGAAGAACCGATACCGTTGTCGGTGGCTCCTGTCGCGTCATGCCACGAATCGTAATGGCCGCCCAGCATGACGATTTCGTCTTTCTTGTCCGTGCCGGGAATTTCGCCGATGGCGTTATAGGAGGTGGTCCCTTCCGGGTACTCCTTGTTCTGAATATTGACGCGCAATGTCACGTTGGTTCCGTCGGCTAGAAAGCGGGAGATTCGTCCGTAGTCTTCATTGCGCATCACCAGAGTGGGAACGGCCCTGGTCCAGTCGAACGTGTTGTTTCCTTGCGCAGTGATGACGCCGTGCGCCCGGCCCGCATCGTTGATGCGCACGAGCGCCCCGTTGTCTACAAGGAACTGGTCCACCTGGCGCGAAACTTCCGTGCGTGTTAGCTGGCCCTCGGGCAACTTTGGCGTCTCGGGAAAACGGAAAGGGCGCGGATTCTTGGCATCGAACCGCGACTTCCATTCGTCTTCCGAACGCCGCATCGGGGCCGGATTCATCTCTTCGGCCACCTCCAAGTGCTTGCCCACGAACACGATTGCACCATGAATCTTGTCCTTGACTGAATTCAAATAGGCATCGAGCTCGGCGGCTGTTGGCTGCTTTGGCTCGGCCGGCTTTGCTTTTTCCGGCATCGGCGGGGCGGCCCATTTGGGCTCTGGCGGTGGGGGCGGCGCTCCAAAAAAGTTAAAACCCCCGCCAGGCGGCAGAGCCCATCCAGGTGGGTCAATTACCGTCACTTGCGCCGTCACGACTCCCTTCGTGCTCGGTGTCCACGCCAGCGGCTTTACTATCAGTTGTCCGTGGAACGGAGTGATGGCTTCCGCCAAAAGCTCCATGTTTTCCCAACCGGGTACGGGCGTCGCGGCGCTCGGCGGCTGAAACGTCCATGGCTCGAGGTGCGCGTTCGCCAATCCCCAAGATGTCATAGTTTTTACGGCCCAATCGTCCGCCGATTTCAGGTTCGGCGTGCCGGTTACGCGCGGACCGTACACATCGGCGATCTCGTGGATGATCCACATGATCTTGGAATTGTTCGTCTCTTCCGCGCGGATTTTCGCATACATCTCGGAAAGTCCTGGAGCTTGCGCGGGCAGCGGCATCGCTGCCAGAAGCAGGAGAATCAGCATACATGCACACAGTTTCGCCACGGTCCCTCCCAGAATTTTTCGATCATTTGCATTCGCGTCGCCTGGCCGCACGTCAATATACGCTGCGATGGCTCCTGAGGCAATGCAGCCATTTCTGGTGTCACGGTGGTCTTGCGGGCCTCGTGGCGCGGCATTACAATGCCACACGTTCTTGACGAACAAGTTTCGATTGCACCCGGCCGAGAAGTTCCCTAAGGGAGAAACCACGCCATGAAACGCATTACTTTGATCTGCCTGCTGATTTTTTGCGCTGCGCAAGTCGCTTCAGCGCAGGATTGGGCGAAAGCGGCGCTCGCGAAATCTCCGCGCCACAGCGAATGGGTAGCGCTGAAGCACGACGGCCGTTCAGTCGAGACATTCGTTGTATACCCGGAGTCGAAAGGCAAGACTCCCGTCGTGATCATCATCCATGAAATATTCGGTATGTCGGACTGGGTGCAGGATTTGGCGGACCAAGTGGCCGCCGCCGGCTACATTGCGGTGGCGCCCGACCTGCTTTCCGGAATGGGCCCGAACGGCGGCCGCAGCAGCGATTTTGCGGAGGGCAAAACGATGGAAGCTGTGAGCCATCTGAATCCGGACCAGGTGACGGCGGATTTGAATGCTGCCGCGGATTACGCGCTGAAGATTCCCGCTTCGAACGGCAAGCTCTTCGTCGGCGGCTTCTGCTGGGGTGGCGGGCAGACCTTCCGATTTGCCACCAATCGCGGCGATCTCGCGGCTGCGTTCGTTTTCTACGGCCCGCCGCCGGATAAGGATGCGATGGTGCGGATCAAGGCGCCCGTCTATGGCTTTTTTGCTGGGAACGATGCGCGCATTGGCACGATGATTCCCGATGCCATCACGCAGATGAAGGCAGCAGGAAAAACATTCGAACCAGTTACCTACGATGGCGCGGGACACGGCTTCATGCGTTCCGGCGAAGCGCCGGATGCGAAGGATGCCGACAAAAAGGCGCGCGCCGACGCCTGGGTACGTTGGAAGAGTCTTCTTGCGAAATAGTCAGGCCTGCTTTTGTTCGAGCTCGGCCCAGCGCGCGTAGAGCGCGTCCACGGATTTTTGTGCTTCGTCCAATTGAGTACAGGCGTTTTGAAGACTCATTCGATCGCTAGTAATGGCGGGATCTTCCAGCGCAGCCCGCTTGGATTGAAGGTCGCGCTCGGCCTCGTGGATGCGATCCTCAATGGCGGCAAATTCACGCGCCTCGGCATAGGAAAGTTTCTTTTTTGCGGCGGCGCGCGGAGTAGTTTCGGCGCTGGAGGACGGACGCCGATTTCCATTTGCTGAATTGGATGCAGTTGCCGCTAACTGCGCGCGCTGCCAGGATTCCCATTGCGAATAATCCGCGAAGCGCTCCGCCGTGCCAAAACCATCGAGGCCGAATACGACGGTCGAAACACGATCCAGCATGAAGCGGTCGTGTGTGACCAGAACTAAAGCCCCTGGATATTCGAGCAAACTTTCTTCCAGAATTTCCAGCGTGGGAATATCGAGGTCGTTGGTCGGCTCGTCGAGCAAAAGAACGTCAGCCGGTTGCAACATCAGTTGAGCGATTAGAACGCGCGCGCGTTCGCCGCCGGAAAGCCGGGCGACTCGCTGGTTCAAATGTTCAGCCGAAAAGAGAAATCGCTCTGCCCACGAAGCGACATGGATTACTTGATCGCGGTAAATCACCGCGTCGCTGTCCGGCGCGAGCGCCCGGCGCAGTGTAAGGTCGGGATCGAGTTCGCGATTCTGGTTGAAGTAAACAATCCGCAAGCCTTCCACAAGGCGAATCTTGCCGGATTCCGGCTTGAGATCTCCGCGCATTAAGCGAAGCATCGTCGTCTTGCCGCTTCCGTTCGGACCAACCAGCCCAACTCGCATGCCCGAAGTGACGCTGAAATGAATATCTTTGAAGAGCGTGCGGCTCCCCACACCGAAGGAGACTCTCTCGAGAGTGATGAGCTGTTTGCTCTTGCGGTTCGTCGCGGAGAAATCAATTTCAGCGCTGGCGGTGCGGCTTCGAGCGTTCATTTCGGCGAGTTCACCGATCATTTCGTGAGCTTTATCAATGCGCGCTTTGGCCTTGGTGGCGCGGGCCTTGGGTCCGCGGCGCAACCATTCGAGTTCGGTGTGCACGCGGTTCTCCAGGGATTCCTGGCGCTTTTTCTGCGCGTGCAGGTACTCTTCCTTCGCTTCCAGGAAGGCGCTGTAATTCCCGCTGACGCGCAGCGCGCCATCCTCGTACGCGCGACTAAGTTCCACCATTTCATTGGCGACGTTTTCCAGGAAATAGCGATCGTGGCTGACCACCACGCACGCAAACGGCGCATTGCGTAAAATCGATTCGAGCCATTGAATTCCTGCGAGGTCCAGATGGTTGGTGGGTTCGTCCAGCAGCAAAATATCCGGGGCCTGCACCAACGCTTCGGCAATCGCGAGACGTTTGCGCCAGCCACCGGAAAGCGTCGCCGCTTGCACATCAAGATCCCTAAGGCCGGCACGGCCCAGGGTCTCCGCGAACCGCGAGGCGCGCTCTGACTCGGGAACCACGGAGCGCTCCAGAGCGCTCTGGATAACAGAACGAATCGTCACGCCCGGCGCGAACTCCGAAATCTGTGAGACGTAGCTCAGCCGCGTCCCCTTGCGAATCGCCACATCTCCGCTGTCCGGCCGGACGCGGCCGATGAGCATCTCCAATAACGTCGATTTGCCTGAACCGTTCGGCCCTATCACGCCAATGCGGTCTCGTTCGGAGACGGTAAACGAGATATTCTGAAAGAGCGGCGCGACGCCGTATCTTTTCGACAGTCCCTGCGCGCTGATGATCGGAGGCAATTCTCTCGGTCTTCTCCTGCACTTAGTTTAACCTTGAGAGTCATGTCGGCGGAAATCTGGCGGACGGCGCAATCCGGCAAAAGTGAGATTCGTTCTTGTCGCACAAATTTGACGCAGTGGTTCTCGGCGGCGGCGCTGCGGGACTCTTCTGCGCCATCGAGGCTGGCAAACGGGGGCGGCGTGTCGCCGTGCTTGAACATGCTGACCGCATTGGCAAGAAAATCCTGATCTCCGGTGGAGGGCGCTGCAATTTCACCAATATTTATTGCCAACCTGACAATTTTATTTCTGTAAACGAACACTTCGCGAAATCTGCGCTGGCCCGTTACACACCTGGGGACTTCATCGCCCTCGTCGAAAAACACGGCATTCCCTACCACGAAAAAACGCTTGGGCAACTCTTCTGCGACCGTTCCGCGCAGGACATCATCGACTTGCTGGAATCGGAATGCCGTGAGGCGGGGGTGCAACTTTTTGTGAACAGCCGGATCCAGGAGGTCCGGCGCACTACAGAATTCAACGTACTAACTAATTCTGGCGAATTTCGAGCCCCCTCCCTCGTCGTCGCGACCGGCGGATTATCGATCCCCAAAATGGGCGCGACCTCCCTTGGGTACGAGTTGGCGCGTCAATTCAGTTTGAAAATCGTGAAAACCAAGCCTGGGCTCGTACCTTTTGTACTGTCCAGCGAAGATCGCCGCCGCTACTGCGATTTGGCAGGCGTTTCCGCGGAAGTGATTACGAAGTCCGATCATCATGCTTTCCGCGAAAAGATGCTGATTACCCATCGCGGTTTGAGCGGACCGGCGATTCTGCAAATCTCTTCCTATTGGGAAAAGGGGCGGCCGATCGAGATCGATCTAGCTCCTGACCGCGAAATCGCGCCTGAGATTCGCGCCGCCAAGTTTCGCAACCTCACCGCCGCGCGGAATGCGTTTCAAGGAATTGTGCCGAGACGTCTTGCTGAACGCTGGCTGGAGAACCATCCGCCAGCGGCGTGGAACGATGAGGCCCTGGCTAAGTGGGAGAAGCAGATTCACAAATGGGTGATCGAGCCAGCCGACACGGAAGGCTACGAAAAGGCGGAAGTGACAGCAGGCGGCGTGGACACCTCCGAACTCTCCAGCAAAACGATGGAATGTCTGAAGGTTAAAGGACTATTTTTCATTGGCGAAGTGGTGGACGTCACCGGCCAGCTCGGCGGTTTCAATTTTCAATGGGCGTGGGCTTCCGGCGCAGCGGCGGGCCGTGCTCTATGAAGGAACCGAAGCGCGGCGAGCCCCGGCGCGTGGCGGTACGACCGGACCTTGCGCCGCTTTCGCTTCTTCGGCGGCAGCGAATTCCTCGTACGTGCCTTTGAAGTCCTCGATTTTTCCGCCATGAAAATGCCAGATGCGCGTCGCGACTTCGTCGATGACGTCGTGGTCGTGGGTGACCAACAACACCGTGCCGTCATAGCGCTGCAAGGAAATGTTCAGGGCGTTGATGGATTCCAGGTCGAGGTGGTTCGTCGGTTCGTCAAGCACCAGGAAATTCGGCTTCTGCAGCATCAGCCGGCAGAAAATCAGACGTGCAGACTCGCCGCCGGATAGGGCCCGCGTCGGCTTCAGCGCATCTTCCCCGCTGAAAAGCATCTGCCCCATCAAACCGCGCAATTCTTGTTGCGAAGCGCTAGGATCGAATTGCCAAAGCCAATCGATCGCGGTCATACCCTTGGTGATGGACTCGCCGTGGTCCTGTGCGAAGTAGCCGACAGTCACCTCATGGCCCCATCGCACCTCGCCGCCATCAAGAGGAAACTGCAGGTCCTTGTCCTCGATGAATCCCGGGGCGTTGCGCACCAGGGACTTCAGCATGGTGGTCTTTCCGACACCGTTGCGTCCCATCAAAGCTATTTTTTCGCCACGCACGACGCTCGCCGAGAATTTCGGAATCACCTTCAAATCCTCGTACGATTTCTCGACGCTCCGAATTTCCAGTGGATGCTTTCCCGAATTCCGCTTCATATCAAACTTAATGTACGGCCGCTGGATGTTGCTCCTCGCCAACTCCGTTGTTTGCAAGCGCTCGACTTCCTTCTTGCGCGAAGTCGCTTGCGCGGAACGGGTACCGGCCGAAAACCGCGCGATAAACTCCTGCAACTGCGCGATCTTCTTCTCGCGATTGGCGTTGTCCGCTTCGATGCGCCCGCGAATCTGCGTCTTGGCCACCACCATGTCGTCGTAACCGCCGACATACATAATGATCGTCTCGTAGTCGATATCCGCCGTGTAGGTGCAAACACTATTCAAAAAGTGGCGATCGTGAGAAATCACAATCAGCACGCCTTCATATTCAGAAAGATATCTCTGCAGCCAGTGAACGGAATCCAGGTCCAGGTTGTTCGTGGGTTCGTCGAGCAGCAGGGCCGTCGGATTCCCAAAGAGCGCCTGCGCGAGCAAGACGCGTACCTTCTGCCCACCCTGCAGCTCGCCCATCTTGCGTTCGTGCAGCGAATCTTCAATGCCCAGCCCGTCGAGCAAAACCGCTGCGTCCGCTTCCGCCGTGTAGCCGCCTTCTTCGCCGACGATGCCTTCGAGTTCCCCTAAACGCATGCCGTCGGCGTCGGTCAATTGGTCATGCGGCTTGGCATACAGCGCGTCGCGCTCTTCCAAAGCTTTCCAGAGTGCGGAATTCCCCATGATAACCGTGTCGATGACGCGGTATTGGTCAAAAGCAAACTGGTCCTGACGCAAAACGCCCATTCTTTTAGGGCGCGTGACTGATCCGCTGGTGGAGTCTAGCTCCCCAGTCAAGATCTTCATAAAAGTGGACTTGCCGGCGCCGTTGGGCCCGGTGACCGCATAGCGGCGGCCAGCCATAAAGGTGCAGGTCACATTCTCAAACAGGACCCGCGGACCGAACCGCATAGTGACGTTGTTGACGGAGAGCATAACCCTCTAATTGTAGCGCGAATTTCGCGTTCGCGCTTGCTCACCCGCACAGCACAAGTATTTGCTACCTCGATTGGCCCTTGAGGGGAACGGATTGCGGACTGCCCGGCGCGTTGTCGGTGATGACTAGCGTGCCGCTCGTCCCACGACTGTCGTCTCTGTCTGCATGATAGGTGACGATGATCGTGCAACTTCCGCCTGCCGCTAGTGCTGCACCGCAATTGCTTTTCGCAGAGAACTCGTCGTTGTCCGGTGCCGCAGCAATTTTGATGCTGTTGATCGTCAAGAGGGCAGTCCCGCTGTTCTTCAAGGTTACGGTTTGAGAAGCCGCTGTGCCAACCCGGATCGTGCCGAAATTAATGCTCGACGGGGACACAGTGCCGGCTGGCCTGGTTATCAAGAACGTGCCATTGGCCGAACCGGCGTAGTTAGTGTCGGTAATCGTGGCTGTCACCGGGTACGAACCTGCTGCGGTATCGGGCGCTCCGGTCAGCGTGTACGCCAAACCGGGCGGGACTGTAGTCACCGTGGGTGACAGTGGGCTGCCGGTGTAAGCCTGCGTCAGGTTGCCCAGTGTCACTGTGGCCGTCGCTTTAACAATAACGAACGACCCAGTGCTCGAACCGGTGTAATTGGGATTGGTAATCGTGGCTGTCACCGGGTAGGAACCTGCTTTGGTATCCGGCGCTCCGGTGAGCCTGTACGCCAAGCCAGGAGGAGTTGTAGTCACTGTTGGAGACAGCGGGCCCCCCATGTAGTTCTGTGTTAGTCCACCGAGCGTCACGGTGGCCGTAGCCTGGGACACGGTCAGCGCTCCCGAAGCCGGGCCACTGGCCGCAAAGTTTCCTTGCGCCGCGTAGCTGGCGCTCAGGCTGTGAATGCCAGCGCTGGGCGTGTTGAGCATGAACGTGGCTACTCCGCTGCCATCCAACGCAGCTACGAGAGGCGTGCCACCGTCCACTGTCAGCGAAGCGTTCCCCGTGGGCGTTCCGATCGTTGAGCTGACCGTCACCGTGACGATGCTGGGCGCAGGATAAGTCACTGCGGGCGCAATGAGGCTGGTAGTTGTGGTGTCCGGCAGGACATGGATGGTGCCGCTGACCGTTGTAATTTGGCCTGGCGAACTAGAGTCTTGCACTTGAATCGTTATTAGCGTTCCTGCAGTGTTCAGTGCGCTCGGTGTACCGCTCAGAACTCCCGCCGAGTCCAACAGGATTCCTGCAGGCAGCGAACCCGAGATCACGCTCCAAGTGGTATTCCCAAGTCCTCCGCTGGAATTCAGAGTCAAAGAATACGGAGCGTTTACAGAGCCGTCCGGAAGCGACACGGTTGTGACAATCAACGGCGCCGCGATGCGAATCACGAGATTCCTGCTTGCGACCACCGGTGTAGTCGAGGAATCCGCCACTTGAAAAGTGAAGGCGAAGCTCCCGGTAGCCGTAGGCGTGCCGGAGATGATGCCTGTTGCCGGATCGAGCGCTAACCCAGAAGGCAGGCTGCCGATGATAGATGACGTGTCCGCCCCCACACCTCCGAAAATATTGACCTGCGCGCTGTAGGAAACGCCGACAACACCGTCTGGGAGACTCGCCGAAAGAATCGTCAGCGTCGCCGGCGGAGTTGTAAATCCGGTGTTCGCCGGATGCGCGACCGCTACCGGTGTGACGTTGTTCAGTACCAGATTCTGCATATCCGCCGAGTTACCGATGCCATTCGCTCGAATGATGATCTGGCCGGTCTCTCCGGGCGCCAGCGCGATTGTGGCATTGGTGATCGCCGGATCCGGCAAGTTGGGGTCGCCAAGGTTTGCCGCAGGAGTGAACACCGGGTTCGGGACGTCCGCCAAAACAATGTTTTGCGTGCTCTGCGCCAGATTGCAACCGTTGGCGATGGGCGTGAGGTATTGCTTCACCACGAGGAGTTGCAGGTTCACGCCTGCGGGCAACGCCCCCTGCTGGAAAAGCTTCACGGCATAGGAGGTCGTGGTGTTGCCGGTATTGGTCAGCGGATAACTCGCATCCGTGATTGAAGTATTGGTGATCGCAGGATTCGTGATGGCCGGGTTGGTGATCGCAGGATTCGTGATGGCCGGATTCGTAATCGCAGGGTTCGTGATGGCCGGATTTAACGACGTAAGCAGAGCTGGATTCGTGATTGCCGGATTCGTGATCGCGGGATTGGTGATCGCCGGATTGGTGATCGCCGGATTCGTAATCGCGGGCGCAAGGATCGAAGAGTTTCCGACCGGCGGAGTGATGATCGTCGCTGTTCCAATCACCGGATTGTGGATTTCCGCAGAAGCAATCGTGGGGTTGACGAAGCCGAAGCTATCGGGATCTTGAATCGCCGGAGCATTGGGGTCGGGGTTCAAGGTAACCGAGCTAGTCAGTCCGCCCGGAATCACAGTGCCATTTGGTGTTGTAACTTCCTGGACGTTGATCGTGACGCTGGCCGTGGCGTTCGCCGACTGCACAAAAACGGCGCGCGCCACACTGTTATTCGGCGCAATCGTGGCGTCGAGAGTTGTCTGAAGGCTGTTTTGCAGCAGCGATGCCTGGCCTACCGGGTCCGTCGTCCCATTAGTAAGCGCTGGCTGATTTCCGATAGTGATTCGGAAGCTGCGCTGGATCGGAGTGGTGTTGCGGGCCGTCACTGCGAACGCGCGCTGCAGCAATTGCGCCGGATTGCTCGGAGAGAATCCGAGCGTCTTTGAGTTTCCCAGGGAGCCTGCAACTAATCCGGGAGCAATGATCGATGTATAGATGTCCTGGTTACGCGTGGCCGTGAACTGGTCGTTTACATTGAGGACGCAGGCGGGCACGTTCTGAGTAGGATCGAACAGGCTAGGTTGGCCTCCGGCAGGATTCGACAAGGAGAACGCCGGCACGTATTGCGTCCAGTCGCCATTGGCTGGCGGCTTGACGTTGCGGTTGTCCGTCCAACTCGTGTGAAATACGGGCAGGCTGGTCGGGCTCGTATTGAACTGCCATGCTCCGTTCTGCAGAACAAACGCAGGTGAGGGCGCGATGTCAATGTAGTCTCCCTCGAAGGGTTCTGTACCCAGCGCGAACATCGGCAAGTTCGGCGGACTGACCTGCAATTGTTCCACTTCCCCAGAGTTCAGCGCATCGTTCGGATTCAAGCCCATTGCATAACGGGAGATTCGAAATGAAGTGAACGCGGGCACGCTCAGATTGCCTGCGGAAAGCGTGGACGCCTGCGCGCCTTGAATGTCGATCGTATGGCGCTGCGAAGTCAGCGGAGGCGCGGCATCATTGATTGCGGCGTTGAACACCAGATTCGACACTGGGCTCCCGATCAGTTCCCCAACCAATTGGCGCACTTCCGTATAGCCCGTCAAATCCGTTTTTGGAGTGAAGACTCCCAGTGTGTGGTCCTGGCGCTGGTCGTAGTACGTCATCGTCAGTTTTCCGGCGATGAAAGAAAGAGTTGGCATGAGTTGATGACCACGGCCGGAAATCGTGCTGAAAGGATTGCCGTAATCATCGTGGACCGGTCCGTTGTCTACGAGCGCGGGAGCCGCGGACCAGTTCTGGCCGTTGGCAGACACTTGCATCATGACGCGCCCGTCCCCGTTGGCTTGCCGCTGTGACCACGCAAGGTAAACGCGCCCCAGACCGTCCACGCTCATCGCAGGATAAGCGTTGCTGCGAAATTCCGTCCCGGATTCTCCCTGATCAAACGCACAACCGATCCCTTGCGGCGAAGTGCCGCAAGAACTCGGGAAGTTAACCGCCGCGATTGCATTGCTAAAAGTCTGTCCTCCGTCGGTGGACTTCGCGATCATCAGCGCGTCGGACTTACCGCCAGCCGTAAACCGCCGCCACGCAACGTAAACGACTGCATCCTGCGGGTCGGAATCATTGTCGCCGTCCTCGTCATACGTTGGCGCCACAACAACGATGGATCCTTGATTGAGAGTACCGCCCTGAGTCAACTGCACTGGGCGGCTCCACGTCGCACCGCAATCCGATGAGTACGTGAACATAATCTCCGAGTCCGTAGCCCCTTCAAAGGCGCTGTAACTCAGGAACACTCTTCCCGCGGGAATAGTCTGCGTGCCTTGAGTGCCATCTGACTTGGTAAACGGAATTTGGCACGTCTCATCGCCGCGCGGAATGTCGGTAGCGATCCACGGCTTGTCCAGAAACAGGCTGGACGTGCCCCTCTGCACCGCCACTGTACCCAGATACTGGATGGCGTCCGTTGGGGCAAGGTTTGTAAGGCTGCCGTTCGTATGTGTGGGGTCGCCGTTCTCTTTGTTGTTGTTGTCGATGAAGCGCGCAACGAACACGGTGCTCGCCGCATTCGTTCCGCGATTAAACGCCAGCCCACTGTAGTAAAAGAGTCCGTTCGTGCCGGGCCGAACGGTAGGATCGGCTGCCGCTTGGAGTCCGTGGATCGGCGAAGGCAAACCATTCGGCTCTCTCGTTTGATCCAGGGGATAGCCGGGGAGCAGCGTGCTCTGCCACGTCTGGCCGCCATCGAAAGATTTGAACAGTCCTAGCCAAGCGTCGCCGCGCTCCGTACTTCCAAGCAAGCCGGGGATGTCCACGCCTCGATAATCGTTCGCGCCAGCAACCAAGTGAAGCGTGTTGCGCGTGGACACAGCAATCGTTGGTTCATTCTGCCGCTGGAGAAAGGGATCTCCGTTCGTCCACCCTGTACCGGAAACCATGTTCACGTTCGGCCCAGCGGATTGTCCGCGGGTTACAGGCGCGACAAGCCCGGCCGAAATGATCGTGAGGATAAAAAGCAGGGCTCCGCGACAAAAGGAAAAGCGCATCCAATCCTCCATGCGGCCACACTCTTCTCGTTATGTTCGCGAGCAGGATTGACCGGTGCCAGCGGGGGAATGAGCGCACGTTTCTCACGCGCGGCTGATTCAGCACCTCAGAAGAAAATCAGTCAGACTCCGTACATTTCGAACTTGGAAGACTGGGCTAGGACCTCAAGTGCCCGAGAACCATAGTCTTAATTCGGAATACGGTCAAGCACAGAGCTTTCAGTACCGCAGTACCGGAACTCCACCGAGCCTCGGTGGTATCAAGCTGAACTAAGCAATATCTTGGCGCCTATAAATGAGCGAGTGACGTGCAAGAGCCTTCTACGAAATCTCAAGGAAGCCCGAATGCATAAAGTGTCGAACCAGCGGCGACTGCTACATATTGCTTACCATCCATCTCAAACGTCATCGGGGAGGAATACACCGAAGCTCCGCACTGAAAATGCCACAGTGCTTTTCCCGAAGACGCTTCCAGGGCAATGAAATTTCCTTCCGCGTCGCCCGTGAACACCAGCCCGCCTGCGGTTGAGAGCACTCCAGACCACGTCGGCGACGGATGCTTCCATTCCCATTTTACTTTCCCCGTGTTCGGATCGATGGCGCGAAGCGCTCCGGTAAACGGCTCGGCATCGTCATTTGGGAAATAGGCGCTGCCATAATAAGCGTGCCCCGCCTCGTAAGCCTGCGGCGCGGTGCTGAACACGTCGCATTGCTCGCGCGCAGTAACGTAGAAAAGCTGCGTTTGCGGATCGTATGTTGGCGACATCCAGTTCGTCGCGCCGGCCGCTCCCGGGCACACGCGATTCCCATTCAGCGTTGGTAATGCGTCCTTGCGTGCGATCGGCGTGCCGCTCGCGTCCTTTGAATCGCTCCAGGTCACTTTGGCAAAGGGCGTCGCGGAGACCAGTTTTCCGCTCGCCCGGTCGACGACGTAGAAAAACCCATCGCGATTGGCTTGCACGATCAAGTGTTTTTCGCCTTGGTCCACCATTACGGGTACTTGAGTAGCGTCGTAGTCATGCTCGTCGTGCTTCGAAAACTGGTAATACCATTTCAGTTTCCCGGTGTCGGGATCGAGCGCCAACAAACTATTGCTGTAAAGATTGTCGCCCGCGCGCCCTTCGCCGCGATTGGAAGGCGAAGGATTGCCGGTGGTCCAAAAGGTCGTATTCGTTGCTGGATCATAAGTCCCCGTGATCCACGCTGGCGCTCCGCCGATCTTCCATGACCCGCCTTCCCACGTTTCATGTCCCGGTTCGCCAGGACCCGGAACCGTGTAAAAACGCCATTTGCGCTCGCCTGTCGCCGCATCATACGCATCGATGAAACCGCGAATGCCATACTCTCCACCCGACACTCCGATGATCACCAGATTTTTGATCACCAGAGGCGCGAGCGTAATGCTGTAGCCTCCGCGATAGTCCACAGCCGTAATGTCCCATATAACGTTTCCGGTTTTTGCATCGAGGGCAATCACGTGCGCATCCAGCGTACCAAGAAAAACTCTATCTCCCAGAATAGCCATCCCGCGATTAACACGCCCGCAACAAGGCCGAATATCCGCGGGCAGTGCGCGCTGATATTGCCAAATCGGCCGCCCCGAGCGCGCATCCAGCGCGAAGGCGCGATTATCCTGCCCTGTGCCGTATACAATTCCATCCACAGCAAGGAGAGTCGTCTCAAATTTTCCGCCTGCCATCGTCTGATAGGCCCACTTGGGAACAAGCTTCCCGGCATTCGATATGTTGATTTGGTCCACCGCGCTGTACCGCCGCCCCGCATAGTCGCCCGAATACATCAGCCAGTTCTGCGGCTCCTTCCCCGAATCCAGCAGCCGCTGCGCTGTTACTTGTCCATTCGCCGCGGATGAAAAGAGAATGCTGGTTGAAATGAAGACCGCCGTAATTCGCAAAGCGCGTGTCATCCTGAGAGCATCCGATAAGGATGCACGAAGGATCTCAACCCAAACGCCGTCGCCCACGTAACGAATCGCCTCATTGCCATCCGCTGGTCGATCTCGCCGAGTATTCCTAAGGGAATTGCTTCTCATTGCGCACCTACCGTAAGCAAATACGCAATCAAATCCTGCAGATCCTTGTCACTCAACATTTTCTGATCGTAAGGCGGCATCAACGATCCCCTGGTTTTCTCATACGACCGCAATTTCTCTTTTTGCAACAGGTGCAACTGCTCCTGCGCGTCCATCATTTGCAGAGTGAAATTGTCTTCGTTCAGCACCACGCCCATCAACTTCGTTCCGTCCGCCGTCACCACCGTGACCGTTTCATATTCCTGAGAGAATTCTTTCATCGCTTCGGAAATTCCCTGCGCTAGTCGCCGGCTGGGGTTGCGTATCGATTCCACAAGATAATCTGTAGAGCGAGCTGAGCCTGTCGTGCTTAGGTCAGGTCCGAGACGCCCTCCCTTCCCCTGAATCATGTGGCAAGTCGCGCAAGCCGCGTTCCCGTAAAAAAGTTCTTTGCCGTGCGCTGCATTTCCCATGATTTGCGCCGGAGCTTTCGCTTGCACGCTGCGAATGTAGCTGATGACTTGCCAAATCTCTTCTTCCGTCATGCCCACGCCTTGCTGCGTCGCTCCATTCGGCGGCATGGCAGTGCCGGGAACTCCTTCATTGATCGTTCGAAACAGGTCGGCGTCCGCGTTGCCATGGCGCTTTTGGGCGCGCGTCAGATCCGGGCCACGGCCCCCACCGCGCGCGCCCAGTCCGTGGCAAAACGCGCAGTTCGCCCGAAATTGCGATTCGCCAAGCTTCGCTGCCTTCGCATCACCGGCAAGCGGATTCTTATCTTGGGCGCGTACGATGGTTGATGTGACCACACATGCAAATAGCACACCGCATATGGACAGGAAAAGGGAGCTCCGACGTCGTAGACAGACTTTTTCACAACGGAGATCTGTTCCGGCTGTAGACATTCTCGCTCCCCCCTTGGATTGGTGAACTTGGTATGAGCGGCGATGCAGATTCATTTGGAATGAAGTTGGATTCGCAGCCAATATATCATTCACCGCGGCTAGGCGGGCAAACTTCACAGAGTATTCATATCATTCTCGGGGCGCTTATTGGTCGAACCACGCTTCCTCCCTATTGAAAGCATTTCATGTCACGTCACTCGCAACTTTCTTTGCCGCACCGGGTTTGAGGTTGCTAGCATTTTCAGAGAGGTTCTCCGCCGGCGTGCTTGCGCTTGCATCATCAGGTGGAGCGCGCTGCGAGGAGGAGGAATCGCCATGTGCGCGAACAATCGGCTATTTCGGTTTATCCTCATTTCTGCGGTCTGCTCGGTCGCGCTTCTTGCAGCTCTAATTGGCTGCGGGGGAGGAGGCGTAATGAACCCACCACCACCGCCGCCCGCGCAAAAGATCCAACATGTCGTCATCATCTTTCAGGAGAACCGCACCCCCGACAATCTCTTTCACGGTTTGCCCAACGCCGACATCGCCAACAGCGGCATTAACTCGCTCGGACAAACCATTTCGCTTACGCCCATTTCCCTCGCCAATGACTACGATCTCAGCCACGCCCATTCCGCTTTCGTAGCTATGTATGACGGTGGAAAAATGGATGGCGCCGACAAAATTTCCATCGGCTGCAAGGCTGGCGCGCTCGGTTGCCCTCCGCCCAACCCGCAATTTCAATACGTGAACCCTGCTGACGTTCAGCCTTACTTCCAGTTAGCAGAGACGTACACCTTCGGGGACCGCATGTTTCAAACCAATCAGGGTCCCAGCTTTCCCGCTCATCAATTCATCATTTCGGGAACCTCCGCACCCTCGCCTACAAGCAATCTGTTCGCCTCGGAGAATGTCGTCCTGCCTCCGAATCCCGGCTCCAACACTGCCGCCGGATGCGCCGGCCCCTCGGGCGAAACCGTTGCGATGATCGACCCAACAGGCAGCGAAGCCACGCGCCAATTCCCCTGTTTCGAGCATCCGGCTCTCACCGATTTGCTCGACACCAGCGGCATCACCTGGCGGTACTATGCTCCCTCGGCGGGCTCCATCTGGACCGGTCCGAACGCTATCCAGCACATGCGCTTCGGCCCCGCGTGGCAAAAAGTCATCATCCCCCAGACCAACGTGCTCACCGACATCGCCAGTGGCCAACTCGCCGAGGTGACCTGGGTCATTCCAGACGGACGCGCCTCCGATCATGCCTTGTCCAACGATGGCAGCGGACCTTCCTGGGTCGCTTCGATTGTCAACGCCATCGGCAACAGCCCGTATTGGGCGAACACCGCCATCTTCATCACCTGGGACGATTGGGGTGGCTGGTACGATCACGTTGCACCAACCATCAAAAACTCTTATGAATATGGCTTTCGTGTCCCGCTGATTGTTGTCTCACCGTATGCCAAACGGGCCTATGTATCGCACGTCACCCACGATTTCGGCAGTTTGCTCAAGTTCATCGAGTCCAATTTCAAGTTGCCTTCCCTCGGCTTCGCAGACGCATCTGCTGACGATTTTTCCGATTGCTTTGATTTCACGCAAACGCCGCCGCCGTTCCAAGCAATACCAGCAAAACTCGATGCCACTCATTTCCTGACGGATACTCGTCCGCCCATCGATCCCGACGACGACTAAGCCAATATCGCAGTTACCTCAGTTTCGTTCGGATCAGGTATTTCCCCGAATCGCGAACAAGGGTTTCGCCTGCTTGTTCATGCAACTCAACTCCCGTAAAACGCTCTTGTAAGGGCTTCATCGCGTCCGCCTAACCCAGAGCGTCGCGCTGTTACCCGTCCCTGGGTCTACTCATGCGAATCGTGTTGAAAGTCGCTCTTTCTCTCTTCATCTGGCCAATCGTGGTCATGGCTCAAGATTCTCCCCCGCCCGCCCAAACGGATCCGCCCGAACAAAATCCCCCGGAATCACAAGGTGTTCTTCCCTTATCCTCGACGCCAGCGTCTCCAACTCCCGATCCAGCGCTCATTCCCGTGCCAGTGCAAACCCTCCCACTCTTACGCCTTCAGCCCATGCCAAAAACTCCCCTTCCCGCCGCCTACGCTCCCGTGATCAAAGTCAGCGCGGGGTTTCTTGTTACTAGTCTTGGGATGCCGGCCGGGGGGTATGTCGCTCTCAGAGGAGGGAACGCCAGCATCTCCGTGGATTCCGGCAAGCGCTTTGCGACGGAATTGGACATTAGCTATGCGAGAGCCCCCAACGCCTTCAAAAGCGGACATCACATGGACATGCTCAGCTACCTGGTTGGTCCCGCCTATTACCCGTCGCGTCGCGACTCCATGAGCACGTTTGTTCACTTCCTTGCAGGTGGGGCACGCGTTGCCGGGCCTTTTTCAAACGGAAGTGGCGGGCTCCTATTAGGCCACGTCCACTATCCCGCTTGGGGCGGTGGCGGAGGCGTTGAATGCACCATTTCACGGGCCATCGCATTACGCGTCAGCGTCGATTATTTGCGCACCAATTTCTACAACCCAGCGGGAAACATCCGCGGCCAAAACGATATCCGCATCGTCAACAACATCCTCTATTATCCCGGCGAGTTTTCTTTCAGAAAGCGTCACTGACCTCCACTTTGGAGCCGCGCCGTGCCACCCTCTTAACGCCCTAACTCCGCCGCGCAGGAGCCTTTAGCTTTTAGCCTTCAACTTTTGACTATCGACTTCTTCATTTCCTCATTGCAAATTGGCTTTCCTTCACCCCATCCGATAAAATCGCCTCACCGCCCGCAACCCGAGCGCAAACGCAACTTTCAAGATGAGGCTGCCGCATGACCATGACCACCACCACCGCCGCCAACGACCGCATGAATCGCCCGCTCGACGGCGTCGATCCGCAAATCGCTGATCTTCTCCGCGACGAAGCCAAGCGCCAGGCCACCGGACTCGAACTCATTCCATCCGAGAACCTCGTCTCCGAAGCGGTGCTCGAAGCCATGGGCTCCATCTTCACCAACAAGTATGCCGAAGGCTATCCAGGCAAGCGCTACTACGGCGGCTGCGAGTACGCCGACAAGGTCGAACAGTTGGCCATTGATCGCGCCAAGGAACTCTTCGGCGCGGAACACGCCAACGTGCAGGCGCATTCCGGCACATCGGCAAACGTCTCCGTCTACATGTCCACTTTGCAGAAAGATGATGTGGTTCTGGGAATGAATCTTTCGCATGGCGGCCACCTCACACACGGCCACCCGTTAAATTTCTCTGGCCGCATGTACAAGTTCGTTGCCTACGGCGTGAAAAAAGAAGACGAACGTATCGACTACGATGAAATTGAACGCCTTGCCGCCGAGCACAAGCCCAAAATGATTGTTGCAGGAGCCAGCGCCTATTCGCGCATCATCGATTTCGAGCGCATCGGAAAAGCCGCCAAGTCTGTCGGCGCCATGTTTTTTGTAGACATGGCGCACATCGCCGGACTCGTCGCCGCTGGCGTTCATCCCAGTCCCGTGCCGCACGCCGATATCGTCTCGACCACAACGCATAAGACCCTGCGGGGCCCCCGCGGTGGATTGGTGCTCTGCAAAGCCACATTCGCAAAAGAATTGGACAAGCTGACGTTCCCTGGCATTCAGGGCGGCCCATTGGTGCACACCATTGCCGCGAAAGCTGTCTGCCTGAAAGAAGCCATGGAGCCTTCCTTCAAGGAATACCAGAAGCAGGTAGTTGCCAACACGAAAGCACTGGCCGCTGCTGTCGCCAAGCACGGATTCCGCATCGTCTCCGGCGGCACGGATAATCATCTGTTCCTCATCGAAGTTCACCCGCGCGGCATCACCGGTACCGACGCCGAAAAGGCCCTTGATCGGGCCGGCCTCACCGTAAACAAGAACTCCATCCCGTTCGATCCTCTCCCGCCCATGAAGGGCGGGGGCATCCGCTTAGGTAGCCCGTCAATCACAACCCGCGGCATGCGCGAACCGGAGATGGAACACATCGGCAACTGGATCGCTGAAATTCTCTCCAACATCGGCAACGCCGAGGTCGAGCAGCGCGTGCGCAAACAAGTGGCGGATCTCGCCTCAAAATTCCCCATTTACCAGGCCCGGCTTCGCGGCGGCTCGGCCCGAATCGAACACGCCCACGTTTAGCCGGCGAGCAATTCCGAATCGCTCACGATGAATATCTTCAAAGCCACCGCCGATTTCGAGCAATGGCTCGCCAAGCGGCTCCCTATCGTCCGCCAGGACATTGCTCTGAAACATTTGCACATGGCGGAAGCCGTCTTCCCCTTCTTCCGCGCAACCTTCTATCGCTGGCTGCAGTTCTGGCCTGAGGTCTGCCCCGACTTGGCAAAGGCGCCCGCCGTCCTCGCGGTCGGCGACTTGCATGTCGAAAACTTCGGCACTTGGCGCGACCAGGAAGGCCGCCTGATTTGGGGTGTCAACGACCTTGATGAAGCCTGGTCCGCTTCCTACGCCTTGGACCTGGTACGGCTCACCACGAGCGCCTATCTTGCCATCTCGGGGGAACACCTAAGCCTGACCCGCCGCGTGGCCGCCGAGGCCATCGAAGAGGGCTATCGCGATGCGCTGGCGGCAGGTGGCAAAGCGTTTGTTCTGGCCGAGAATCATCAATGGCTGCGTCTTCTCGCCACCAGCAAGCTGCGCGACCCCGTGCGCTTCTGGGAAAAGATGCAGCAATGCTCGCCGCTGATTACGAAGCCACCACAAGAAGCGCGAAAACTGATCGAGGAATCCTTTCCGCCGCCCTGCCGCCAATATCAGTTGAAACGCCGTATCGCGGGATTGGGCAGCCTTGGCCATCCGCGAATTCTAGCGCTGTCCTCCTGGCAAGGCGCGTTCATCGCGCGCGAAGCCAAGGGGATTCGTACCTCCGCTTGGGCCTGGTGCCGCGGCATTTCGTCCGATGAGATTTACGGTGCGAAACTCGCCGACCGCGCCATCCGCGTAAAAGATCCCTGCGTGCATTTTCGCGGCCACTGGCTGGTCCGTCGTTTGGCACCGGATTGTTCTCGCATCGAGCTGGCTTCCCTGCCCCGCGAAAGGGATGAAGCGCGGCTGCTCTATTACATGGGCTGGGAGACCGCCAATATGCATTTCGGCAGCCCCAAAGCCATCCCCAATGTGAAGCGCGACCTGGGCGCGCGCCGCGGCAGGTGGCTGCACAAAGCCTCCAAAGCGATGCTCAAAGCCACTCTGAAGGATTGGGAGCACTGGCGCAGTGATTGGAAAAAAATAGAGAAAAAGAAGCGCTAGCCGGCAAGCCGACCCTGTACCATTCCCTCCAACTCCATCGTGGGTTCCGCTGAACCAAGACTGTACTCCGGGTCAGTAGATTCTCAATAAAACTGCGCGTAGCTTCAAAATTGACTGGGATGGGAAGCCTACTCGCTATCGTGCTCTTCGTCGTACCGCTCATCGCCTGGCTGGGCGGAATGATTCTTCTGACTGATTCACAATGGACCTCGGCGCGGTTTTCCAGCGCGCCACGCGGTGGTTTCCCGATCTCCCGGAATTCCTATTCTCCAGTGATCGCCTCGCGCCCGCGTTCGAATCGGGCCGCCCGGCGGTGAATGAGGGTGAGCCGATGATGGATACCGAAGCCTTCCGTGAATTTAAGACTGGGTTGACTCTCCTGCGTGACAATTACGCCGTAAAGGCTTTGCCTCATATGCGACGCGCCGTGGACCTCGACAAAAACAATCCTTATTACATGTCCTATCTGGGCGTGGTGCTGGCGCGCTCGGAGGGAAAATGGGGCGAGGCAGAGCGGCTCTGCGACTCCGCCGTTCGCATGAAGCGCAATCAGGCTCAGCTCTACCTGAACCTCGCTGAAGTGTATGCCGCGGCTGGCCGCCGCGACGACGCCGTGGATGCTTTGGAAACCGGTCTGAAATATGCCCGCCGCGACATCCGGCTCACCATTGCGATGAACAAACTGACAGCGCGCCGGCCTCCCGTGCTGAGCTTCCTCGGCCGCAGGCATCCGCTCAACCGGCAACTGGGAATTTTGCGGCACCGTACCCTGCGGCTATTTAGCCAGTCCGCTTAAACGATCTCTCCACCCCCAAACACAAGAACGGGCGCTCAATCCAAGTGGGCGCCCGTTCTTGCTTTTGTCGATCAGTTTTTCGGTATGGCCTGAAACTCTTCACGAATTACCGTGTCGAGTTGCTGGCGCCAAAGTTATAGCTGTGCTGAATTCCCATCTCCATCAAAATCTTGATCCCGATGCCGAACATGCCGGTCGGGAGGACGTCCCTGCGAACAACTTCCGCGAGGTATTCGCGGGCCATGGAAGCAGGATCGTGGGAATACGGCATGGTCACAAACAGCCGCATGCCAACTTCATACTGAGGTTCGCTGGATTGAAAAAAGACACCGGAGCGGGACACGCTGACCGAGCCGCGCATGTCTTCAAAGTGGTCTTTGTTGGGATCGGAGGGACGGATGCGCATCAGCTGCGTAATCCTGCATCGGCGGCTGCCGCGGCGCTCCGTGGGTGAAAACGTCTGTTTGGGGGTACTTCCAATTGAGCTTTTCTTCGTCATGAGGTCGTGCTGGGTGACCATCGGGAATCCATCTTTCCGGAAAAAAACGGCGCCAGCCGCATACTCTGGCCTATCCGAAAAGAGTGTAAACCGCCGACGGCAACCAAACCTATAGTGAAAACGTACCCAATGGGAAGTAGGACGTTCCCAGAAAATGGTAGTACGGAAGTACTAAAAAAGGGAAGAGTGGAGCTGTGGAAAAGCGGCGGTAAAGTGCTGATAGAGAAGCAGAAGAGAGAAATCGGTCCCAAATTGAGGCGGGGGCACAGTCTTGGTACCAATTCGAGACCGATCAGGGAAAGAGATATCCACAGCTCCAGAACCTAAATGGTTCTACCGTCTGGGGTTTTGAGTCCATGGGGAGGAAATGGGAGCAGCCGAATTGGCGGCTGCAAAATTGCATTACAGAAGCTTACGCGTGGGGCTCCAGCAAATCGCTGATCATGACGCTTGGCATGGGCATGAAAGCGGAGACGGACGGAGGATGTCCCACTATGGGTGTAGGAACGCGCCAGGTTTTGCAAGTCGCAGAGCAGTCTCATAAAAAGATCAATTTGAATGCTGACCGCCACGCTGGTATCGCGGTGTTGGAAAACACTACGGCGGCAAGCGGCGTCGCCGGCACAAAGCCAAAGCCACGCGTCTTCGTGGCCGCTGAGAACCGATTGTTACGAGAAGCTCTCTCCCGGATGCTGGTCAAGGGCGGAGAAATCGAAGTTGTCGGAACGGACTCGGCGGAACCATTCCGGGTTGAAGATTTACTCCAGGAAGAGACGGACATTCTGCTGATGTCCTCGCGCGGAAACCGAAATGAAGATTTGACGGCAGTTCGAGCGGTAAGGACAATCGCACCCAGAGTGCAAATTCTTTTGATCGGCGTGACCGGAGAAGAGGCGGAATTTCTGCAGTGTGTGCGCGCGGGAGTTCGTGGCTATCTCCCAAGGGACGCTTCGGCAGAAGATGTGGTGGAAGGCGTGCGAGCGCTGCAAATCGGCGAAGCAATCTGCCCCGGCACGCTATGCGCCTCGCTGTTCCGCTACATGGAGCGCGAAGCGACCTCCTTTCCTTCCGCAAGCGTTCACCTGCAACTCGGTTTGACGCGTCGCGAACAGCAACTGGTCCCGCTAATCGCTGAGGGACTCACCAACAAAGAAATCGCGAACCGCTTCTGCCTCTCCGAGCAAACGGTGAAAACCACCTCTATCGCAAGAAGCACAAAATCGGCGCGGAAGATCGCCTCGGAATCGTCCAAGTCTGCCGCACACAACGCTTCATGCCATAACGCTCCGTGTTCGGTTCTCGCTCCTGGCGGAAGTCCCTGCTGCTAACAATGGCGCGAGTCCCTCGTCCATATACCCAAAGTGACCATCGCGCCTGCCTCACGAACCGACGCGCGCTGGGGAGGGACCGTGTTCTCATTCATCCAGGACTTGCGCTACGCGCTCCGCATGCTGTTCAAGAGCCCTGGCTTTACGATCGTTGCGGTGCTGACTCTCGCTTTGGGAATTGGCGCTAATGTCGCCACGTTCAGTGTGGTTTACGCCGTTCTGCTGCGGCCGCTGCCCTTTCCGCATCCCGAGCAACTCGTTCGCGTCTTCGATGACCTTCGTGGCCCGAACGAGAATGATGTAGGCATGTCCGTCCCGGAGCTTTGGGATCTACAAGATCGTTCTGGCGTCTTTCAAGAGATCTCTGCCGTGGCCCCGAGCAGTTCCGCCGTTGCAGGTGGAGAGCGGACCGTCCGTGCTGAGAGTCTCGTCACCAGCCCCGATTACTTCGCCTTGCTGGGAGCGAACGCGCAACTCGGCCGCGTGTACACGGCGCAGGATGCCGTCCCGGGATTCCTCGAGCCCGTCGTCATCAGCGACGGCTTTTGGCGCCGTTATTACGGTTCCGACCCAAATATAATCGGCCGCAAAATGCGCCTCGATAACGACATGTACACGATTGTGGGAGTGATGCTTCCAGGCTTCCGCCATCCGGGCCCAACGCTGGATACCGATGTGGAGGTCTGGGTCGCCACTGGCTTTAGCGGAGCTCCATTCCCGGTCCCAGCGAACAGGTCACAGAGAATGCTTCCAGGGGCCATTGGCCGTTTGAAGCCCGGCCTGACGGTTGCGCAAGCGCAGGCGCGCCTCGATGCCTATGTCTCCCAACTCAGACGGGTGTATCCGACCGAGTACCCCTCTGCTTCTAAATGGGCTGTGCGGCTTGTTCCTGTGAAGGAAGACTTGGTTGGCCCCCAGCGAACAGAATTGTTCATCCTTTTCGGCGCTGTGGGATTTGTGCTCCTAATCGCGTGTGTGAACATTGCGAACCTTCTTCTGGCGCGCTCATCCGGGCGGCGGCGCGAGATTGCCATTCGCTTGACGCTGGGTGCCAGTCGCGCGCGCCTGGTGAGTCAACTGCTAACCGAAAGCACGCTCTTGTCTGTAATTTCTGGCGTACTTGCTCTCTTTACAGTTCTAATCTTGAAGGAGGCGATCATAAGCCTCGCCCCCGCGGATATCCCGCGCCTCAACGAGGTCGACGTCAGCGCAGGCGTGCTTTTTTTCGCCTTCCTGATTTCCGTGCTAACTGGCGTCCTCTTCGGGCTGGTACCCGCCCTTCAAGCTGCCAATCCCGATCAGGTTGAGAACCTGCGGGAAGGCAGCCGCGGCTCAGGGACCGGGAGACGGCACACTCGAATTTCGCGCGTTCTTGTCGTGTCGGAGATAGCGCTCGCTATTGTTTTGCTGGCGGGCGCAGGCCTTCTCCTCCGCAGCTTCTGGCATGTGCTCGAAGTGCGTCCCGGATTCAATCCCAGCAACCTCAGCACCGTGCAAATCTGGATTCCGATATCCAACAATCCGGCCAATGATCCTTACAGTGTCGAGGAGAAGCGCGCCGATTTTCTGCTCGAGGTCTTTCGTCGCGTCTCGATGCTTCCGGGCGTGGAACAAGCGTCGATCTCAGGGAACGACACTCTGCCCATGAACTCTGGGAGAAACTACTCTATCTTTTCCATCCAAGGGCGTCCCGCGGATTCGGAGCGCAATCCGACTGCGGACATCGCTGTGGTCGATGCCCAATACTTCCACACTATGGAAGTCCCATTGATCACAGGACGCAATTTCACTTCCCTCGATACCTACAAAACGCGGCCGGTTGCCGTGATCGACCAAACGCTCGCGCATCAGTACTGGCCAAGTGAGAACCCGCTCGGCCAACAGCTTAAGTTCGGATTTGGGCGAGGATTGCAAGGGCTCACCATTGTCGGCGTGGTTGGCGATATCAAGTCGGATGGCTTTGAAGCTCCGAGCGTCCCACACATTTACGTTTCCCTCGGGCAGTTCGCACCCGTCAACGCCGTGGTTTTTCTTCGCAGCAGAGGCGAAGTGCAACATCTCGGCGAAGCTGTGCGGCACGAGGTGGAGAGTGTTAATCCCAATGTTCCCGTGCACAGCATTAGTTCCATGGATCAAATCATTGCCAGATCCGTGGCCAACCGGCGCTTTGCTCTGGAGCTTTTGGGTGTTTTTGCGGCTGTGGCGCTGTTGCTCTCTGCCATCGGCATCTACGGCGCGATGTCCTATTCCTTCAGCCAGCGTACGCACGAAGTCGGGATCCGCGTCGCTCTCGGTGCCCAGCGTCTGGATATTCTACGCATGGCCTTGGGAGAAGGCCTGCGCATTGTTGCCATCGGATTGGCTTCAGGTCTTGTGGGGGCTGCAATCATGACACGATTCTTTCGCTCCATGCTTTTCAACGTTGCACCGGTCGACCCGAGTACATACGTGTCTGTTTCCGCCATTCTTGCGGCCGTCGCCCTTTTCGCGTGCTACATTCCCGCACGCCGCGCTACCCGCGTCGATCCCCTTGCCGCCTTGCGTGAAGAATGAAAGCCAACACTAACCGGTGACGTGAAGTGTCCGGTCTGCCCCTTGGAGCAGCGGCGCCTCGCGCCCGCGTGCCGATACTCTTTCCACGGACTTGACCTCGTCGTTCTGCACTAGCAGGGCGCAATCGAAATTGTTCACCGTCGGGCAAACGTGGCGTGGAAGGAGATAGAGTGCTTCCCCGACTTGAGGACCCGTGGCTCCTCCTTGGACCCCCATGGGCAGATGCTCTTCGCTGGGCGACAGCGGCGTCAACTCCGGATGCCCGACGACCACGCACGTAGGAACTCCCGCGTCGGCAGATACAGACTTGTGTCCGGCATCACAAGTGAAAATTCCCGCGCGCGGATGGCTTACCACACGTGTCAGGACCAGCACCGCGGGCTGGTAACCATACTCGATGGGAAGCTGCGTCATAGTTGTGGCATCGCAATAGACCACCGTTCCGGGCGAAACACGGTGGAGGAAGTTTCCCGTTCGAAAGCCTGAAAACGAAAGCGAGCACGGAAACGTCGGCGTTCCCGCGGTGATCACTTCGGGTACACTTATGCCGCTGCGCTCGATCTCGCCCACCACTTTCAGCAAGCGTTCATAGCCGGCGTGGGCCGCTGCGTTGCGTTCGCTCGGTTCCAAGCCAGCATAATGACCGTCATAGTAGTGCAAGCCGCGAAACTCCAAGCCCGCGCCGCCAATTGCGCGCGCAAGTTCCAAAACTTTGCCGCTCTGGTTTTGCTCGATGCCTGTGCGATCCATGCCGGGATTTACGTCGAGAAAGACTCCGATTCGGCTGCCGCTCCACTGCCCTACCTGCTCTTCGTTTTCTGCAAGGACGGAAATGCGCACTTGCGGGAACTGCTCGGCGATTTCCCGGACGCGCCGCGCATTCGCGCCCACCGCTGGATGAGCAAAAAGCACGTCTTGCGCGCGGCTTTGGCACGCGACGAGAAGTTCCAGGGTCGTTGCGCATTTGAAATTGCGCACGCCGCGCTCGATCAGCATTCGAAGCGTGTACTTCAGCTTCGCGGTCTTGATGTGCACGCGCCAACGATTCGCATCGCCGCCCAGCAAGTCCAGCGTGCGCTCAATGTTGGAAGCAACAATTTCTGGATACAGGAGCAGCGCAGGCGTGAGTACGTCGTCGAGCGCGGCCACGCCATAGCGCGGGTCCCAGGCGAATTCGCCCAGCATGGATTTTTGTGCGGCCATCTCGCCCTTGATGATACCGCGTGAGTGCCGCTCTAAGCCACCTGCCGTGCAAATCCAGTCGCCACTCGCCTACGGAGAGACCAACTCAATTGACCATCCGCTTGCCGGAGAGTAGTCTCTCTCAGCCTTTGTGAGCGCAACGAGCCCAAATCTGAACGAGCAAACGAAACCACCAGACCTGATTCGGGCTCTTGGTTTGTGGTCGGCCACTGCCATCGTGATTGGCGACACGATCGGCACTGGCATTTTTCTCGTGACCAGCGACATGGCGCGCGCGGTCGGGACCGCCACTCTGGTTTTTGCCGCCTGGATCATTGGCGGGCTCATCGTGCTGTGTGGTGCATTCTGCTATGCCGAACTGGGTGCGGCATTCCCTCATGCCGGCGGACCTTACGCCTACCTGAATCGCGGTCTCGGTCCTCTTTGGGGATTTCTCTTCGGCTGGATGAGCTCGTTTCTTGAAAGGCCTGTGGCAATGGCAACTCTGGCCGCAGGATTTCTACGATTTGTCGGATTCCTCTTCCCTGCGGTGACCATGCCCCTCTTCACCGTCCATATCGCAAGCTACGATTTCACTCTCACCGCGGCCCAGCCACTCGCTGCACTAGTCGTGATCGTGGTCACAGCCATCAATTATTTGAGCGTACGCCTGGGCGGCGCTATCCAGATAGTTTTGACTTCTCTCAAAATAGGCACAATCGCCCTGATTGTCGTGGCGGGCGTGCTTTACGGAAAGCACGCTGCCATCACCGCCGAATCCCAAGTCACGCACTTGGGTTTAGGAACAATCAGTGGTTTGCTGGCCGCCTTGGTTCCCACGATGTGGGCGTACAACGGCTTCAACGATCTCGGCGACGTGGGGGAAGAAATTTCGCATCCGCAAAAGAATATCCCTCGTGCCATTTTCCTTGGACTGCTCACCGTGGCCAGCCTGTACCTGCTCGCCAATATCGTTTACTTCCGCATTTTGCCATTCGCGAGTCTGATGCAATCGCAGCATGTCGCGTCCGACGTTGTCCAATCATTCGCCGGCTCTCGCGGAGCCGTCTGGTTGACGGTGGCTATGGCCGTCTCCGCACTCGGAGCGCTCCACGTCGTGGTCCTGACCGGCGCCCGCATTCCGTTCGCTATGGCTCGCGATGGCGTGTTCTTCCCTTTCGCCCGGCGCATTCATCCTTCTTTCCGCACTCCCAGCGGCTCGCTGATTTTCCTCGGTTCGGTCGCTGCGCTGCTCGCGCTAAGCGGTACGTATGAAGAACTCTATTCCCTCTTCGTCTTTGCGGTATGGATCTTCTTCGCTTTAACGGCTATCGCCCTTTTCCGTTTACGCAGAACGGAACCCGATTTCCCGCGGCCTTATCGCGCTTTGGGACATCCCTGGACGACGCTCATCTTTCTGGGCGCCGCCGTCGCTCTTACCGTCAACTTGTGGATGATCCGGCCCGTGCGCTCCTCACTAGGCTTGGCCGTAATCCTGGCTGGTGTTCCTTTCTTCTACCATTGGCGCAAACAGGCGGGGCCTGCCACCGAAATCAGCAAGCAGAGTTGATCTGTCACGACTGGCGGAGATGACTTACCGCCACGGTTTGTGCGATTCTTTCTGCTCACCAGAACGTGGGGTCGAGGTCGATGCTGAAAAAATTCAAAGATTTGTCGGAAAAGGAAATTCTGGCGATTGCCATCGCGGCAGAGGAAGAAGACGGCCGCATCTACGGAGAATTTGCCGACGCCCTGCGTGAGGAGTATCCCTCGACGGCGGATATGTTCGAGGACATGCGCCAGGAAGAAGTGGGACATCGCGACCGTTTGTTTGCGATGTTCCGCCAGCGTTTCGGCGACCATATTCCACTCATCCGCCGAGAGAACGTAAAGGGCTTCCTGACCCGGAAACCAGTGTGGCTGGTTCGCCCGCTCGGCGTGAAAGTCGCGCGCAAGCAAGCGGAAGTGATGGAGCTGGAAGCGACGCGCTTTTACGCGCGCGCCGCGAGCCGCACTACCGATCTCTCCACACGCGAATTGCTCAACAAATTGGCCGATGAAGAGCGCAAGCACACCCATACAGCGGGTACTCTGGAAGAAAAACACCTGACGGCCAACGCCAAAGCGCAGGAGGATGAGTCTCACCGCAAGTTGTTCCTGCTGCAGGTTGTGCAGCCGGGTCTAGCCGGACTAATGGATGGCTCGGTGTCAACGCTGGCGCCCATTTTTGCCGCCGCGTTCGCTTCCCAAAAAAGCTGGGAAGCGTTCCTCGTGGGACTTGCAGCTTCCATCGGTGCGGGCATCTCCATGGCTTTTTCCGAAGGGCTTTCCGATGACGGGTCGCTGACCGGCCGCGGCTCACCGTGGCTGCGCGGCGGAGTTACTGGTCTAATGACCACCGCCGGCGGCATTGGACACACTCTGCCGTTCTTAATTTCCAATTTTCACGTTGCCATGCTGGTGGCCACCATCGTGGTGGCGGTGGAACTCGGAGCGATCAGCTACATCCGTCACCGTTACATGGACACACCATTTTTGCAGGCAGCCTTTCAGGTGATCGTTGGCGGCGTCTTGGTTTTCCTAACGGGCTGGTTGATCGGAAGCGCCTAGGAGGAGTCAAGAGATATCGGGGATGAGTCTAAAGCGTCGATTGCGAGCCGAGCGATAAACGGAGAAATCCCGGCGGTCGAGAGTGAAAATCGTATCAATGGATTCGCGATTGGCGAGGTGAACGAGCGAGGCGTCGGCGAGCTGCGGCCGCATGGATTCGTATTTCTCTAGGAGTTCACCGATGGGTCTTGCCTCCAAACTGGACAAAGGGAGCATGGCAGGGATGCCCTCGCTGACACGTCGCAGGAGCAACGACACAGCACTGGGAAACGCCCGAAGAAGCCAAGCGGCTTCGGTTATGACCGGCCAGCACGAAAGGGGAGTAGCCGGAAGGCTTTCGAGCGTGCGGAGGCAAAGCCGATGCCGTTCATCGCGTTCCGACAGAATGGCCACCAAAGGACCGGCATCCATGAGCACGCGATTCACTTCGATTCGCCAAAACCTTTAAGGTATTTCTTGTTTGTGCTGAGATCTCTCGGCAGCCCCTTTGCGCAACCGATCAAGCCAGCGGCCTTGAAAACATCGTAAGCGGAAGCACCCCTCCGCTGTTTCCCAAGGTGGTGCTCCAGCGCCTCGCGGATGACCTCGGATTCGGTCTGCCCCAGTGATTGGGCGCAAACACGAAGCCGCTGGCTAAGACCACGCGGAATGCGCACAGTGAATCGCTGTGAAGCCATTGTCGCCCCTCCTATGTCTGACAGTTTAGCAAAAATGGCAGACACCCGCAAACCTCAGGTTCTTAAAGAGCACGGAGATGGCGAAGGCGGCTTAGTCGGAATGGGCCGCCGATGGAACTGGCGCTGGGCGGTGTGAGAAAGCGCGCCGCAACGCGGATTGCAAGCGATCCATGTAGATGTAAACGACCGGGGTCGTGAATAGCGTCAGCATCTGGCTGAGGATGAGCCCGCCAACAATGGTGATGCCGAGGGGCTGGCGCAACTCAGAACCAACGCCCGTACCAAGCGCGAGAGGCAAAGCACCGAGAAGCGCGGCCATCGTGGTCATTAAGATCGGCCGGAAACGCAGAAGACAAGCCTTGTAGATCGCTTCGACCGGCGACGATCCTTCTTCCCTCTCTACTTGCACTGCAAAATCAATCATCAAAATCGCGTTCTTCTTGACGATGCCGATCAGCAAGATGATTCCAATCAGCGCAATGATATTCAAGTCGGACTTGATGAACTGAATCGCCAGCAGCGCGCCGATTCCTGCGGAAGGAATCGTGGACAAGATCGTGATGGGGTGAATGAAACTTTCGTACAAGATTCCAAGAACAATGTACACAGCCGCCAGAGCCGTGATGATTAGCACCAGCTGATTGGAAAGCGAATCCTGAAACGCTTGCGCAGTGCCCTGAAACGTAGCGTGCACCGTGGAAGGCACTTTCAGTTGGAGCCGCGCCTGCTCGATATGATCCACCGCTGGGCCAAGCGAAGCACCCGGCGCGAGATTGAACGAAAGCGTGATCGCCGGGAAGATCCCCTGGTGGTTGACGGAGAGCGCCGTGCTGGAGTGTTCGAAATGCGCAAACGCACTCATCGGAACAAGTTTCCCGGAACTGGACGGCACGTAAACGGACTTGAGCGCGTCCGGACCGGGCTGGAACTGCGGCGCCACTTCCAGCACCACGTGATATTGGTTGATGCCCTTATAGATGTTGGAGACCTGCCGCTGGCCAAACGCATCGCTCAGCGTGTTGTCGATGTCCTGAACGGCTACGCCCAAGCGTCCGGCAGTGTCGCGATCGATAACGATGGCACTTTCGAGGCCGTGCATCTGCTGATCGGAATTGACGTCGCGCAATTCGGGGATCTTAGCCAAGCGCTGCTGAAGGATGGGTGCCCAATGGGTGAGATCGTCCAGACGGTCGGCCTGAAGTGTGTATTGGTATTGCGCCGCACTTCCCCGACCGCCGACGCTCAGGTCCTGAACAGCTTGTAGGTACAGGGCCGCCCCTGGAATTCCAGCGGTCTTGGAGCGAATTCGTGCAATAACCTGGTCGGCGCTTAGCTTCCGCTCGCTGAGCGGTTTTAGCTGAGAGAACATACGCGCCGTGCTGCCACCGCTGCCGCCACCGGTAAATGAGATTACGTTTTCAATTGCGGGATCCTGCGCCACAATGTCGGTAAAGATGCGCATTTTTTGTGACATGGCGGTGAAGGAAAGATCCTGATCGCCTTGAATGCTCCCGTTGATTCGGCCGGTATCCTGCTGCGGGAAAAAGCCCTTGGGCGTTTTTATGAACAGATAGCCATTCAGGCAAACGGTCCCTATGGTGACCAGCAAGATCAGGAACTGGTGCCGCAGCACCCACCTCAAAGAGAAATCGTAAATCCCGTGGAGCTTGTTAAAAGCGCCTTCGGAAATTCGGTAGAAGATGTTGTGCTTCCCTGACTCATGGCGGAGGAAGCGCGCGCACATCATGGGCGTTGTGGTCAGAGAAACGAAGAGCGAAACGCCAATGGCCACGCTGAGAACGACGGCAAACTCCCGGAAGAGCCGGCCGACGATGCCACCCATCATCAATATGGGGATGAAGACCGCGACGAGCGAAGTGCTCATTGAGAGCACCGTGAAACCGATTTCGCTGGCTCCCTTCATGGCCGCAGCGAAAGGTTGCATTCCTCCTTCTATGTGGCGCGTGATGTTCTCGATGACCACGATGGCATCGTCTACGACGAACCCTGTACAAATGGTCAGCGCCATCAAAGAAAGGTTGTCCAGGCTGTAGTGGCAGAGATACATCACGCCAAATGTGCCGATCAGAGAGAGCGGAACGGCCACACTGGGAATAATGGTGGCCCAGACATTCCGCAGGAACGCAAAGACTACAAAAATCACCAGGATGATGGAGATGACCAGAGCTACTTCCACGTCGTGCACCGACGCACGGATCGTGGTAGTGCGGTCGACAGCCACGCTCAAATGCAAAGACGGAGAGATGGAAGCGCTGAGGACGGGGAGAAGCGCGGTGATGCGGTCCACCGTCTCGATCATATTGGCGCCCGGCTGCCGGAAAACAGCCAGAAGCACGGCGCGCTTTCCGCCGGCAAGCCCCAGGTTGCGCGAATCCTCGACGGAATCGACAACCTCTGCGACGTCGCGCAAGCGTACTGGAGCGCCGACGTGTCCCGCGACGATCAAGGGCTGATATTCATACGCCTTGAAAAGCTGGTCGGTATCGGTCATTGCCCAAGTTTGTTTGGAGTCGTTGAGTGCGCCTTTCGCCAGGTTGGCGTTGGCCGCCTGGAGCGACTTGCGAACCGTTTCCAGACTGATGCCGTAGCTATTGAGCTGATTGGGATTCACCTCGACGCGCACAGCGGGGCGAGCGCTGCCCCAGGTGAAGACCTGGCCGACGCCTTCTACTTGCGCGAGCTTCTGGGCCAGGATGGAATCGGCCGCATCATAAATTTCCGCCGGCGGAATATTATCTGAGGTCAGGACTAGCAGCATGATGGGCGCATCGGCCGGATTCACCTTGCGGTAGGTCGGCTGGCCGGGCAGATCGGCGGGAAGCTGACTGCGCGCCGCGTTGATCGCGGCCTGGACGTCCCGAGCGGCGGCGTTGATGTCGCGATTGAGATCAAACTGGAGGGTGATGCCCGTATTGCCCAAGCCGCTCGAGGAAGTCATCTGCGTAACGCCGGCGATGCGCCCGAACTGGCGCTCCAGCGGTGTGGCGACGGCGGACGCCATCGTTTCGGGGCTCGCGCCCGGCAATCCTGCCCCTACGGAAATCGTCGGAAAATCGACTTGCGGCAGCGGCGCAACCGGCAAAAATCGAAAGGCCACAACGCCCGAGAGAAGAATCGCAATAGTGACTAGCGATGTCGCTACCGGCCGACGAATAAAAGGCGCCGAAAAGTTGGAAGAGAAATTCACGGCTCAATCTCCGGGCGCAGTTCCGTGCGCGGGCTCCTCGATGGGATTGCCAACGCGGAACGAGAAACGGTGTGCCAGCCAATCGAAAGCTAGATAAACCACCGGCGTGGTGTAGAGCGTCAGCAACTGGCTGAGAATCAATCCGCCAACGATGGTGATGCCCAGGGGGCGCCGCAATTCCGAGCCCACGCCAGTGCCCAGCGCGAGCGGCAACCCTCCGAGTAACGCAGCCATGGTGGTCATCATGATGGGCCGAAAACGCAGCAGGCACGCTTCGTAAATGGCATCGAGCGGCGCCTTCCCTTCCTTGCGCTCAGCTTCGAGCGCAAAGTCGATCATCATGATGGCGTTTTTCTTGACGATACCGATGAGCAAAATCATTCCGATCAGCGCAATAACGCTGAAATCCGTGCGGCAAATCAAAAGCGCAAGGATCGCTCCGACACCCGCGGACGGGAGAGTCGAAATAATTGTGATGGGGTGTATGTAACTTTCGTACAAAATGCCCAGCACGATGTAAACCGTGATGACCGCCGCAAGAATGAGGATCGGCTCGTTCGCAAGCGAATTAAGAAATGCCGCGGCCGTGCCCTGGAAAGTGGCCTGGATGCTCGGCGGCATTTTTAAATCCTGCTTCACGCCGTTGATGGCGTTGACGGCGTCGCCCAGCGAGACATCGGGAGCCAGGTTGAACGACAGCGTAACCACCGGAAACTGGCCTTGATGATTCAGCGCCAAAGCGGCAGCCGCAGGCTCGAAGCGCGTGAACGCGCTAAGCGGAACTTGAGTGCCGTTGGATGATTTTACGTAAATGTATTTCAGCGAATCGGGATTCTGCTGAAACTGCGGATCGACTTCCAGCACCACGTGATATTGATTCAGCTGGGTAAAGATCGTGGATACCAACCGTTGCCCAAAAGCATCGTAAAGTGTGTTGTCGATATCGGCGGGAAGAATCCCCAGCCGCGAAGCGGAATCCCTGTCAATGGTCAGTGCCGCAACAAGGCCCTGGTTCAACTGATCGCTGGCCACGTCGCGCAATTCCGGCAGCGTTTTCAATCTTTCAATGAAGCGCGACGTCCAGGTTGCAAGCTCCTTGGCATCCACATCTTCCAGACTGTACTGGAATTGCGTGCGGCTCACGCGGTCTTCGACCGTCAGGTCCTGCACCGGCTGCAGGAACAGCGAAACGCCGTCCACTTTGTTGACTTCTGGCTGCAACCGGCGGATGACGTCGGAAGCGCTGATCTTGCGCTGCGCAAGCGGCTTGAGATTGATCTGTATACGCCCGCTGTTAAGTGTAGTATTCGTCCCGTCGATGCCGATGAAGGAAGAGAGGCTTTCGACCGCCTCGTCTTTCAGGATGATAGTGGCCAGTTCCCGCTGTCGCTGCGCCATCGCGGTGAACGAAGTGTCTTGCGCACCTTCGGAAACGCCCAGGATCACTCCGGTATCCTGTACCGGGAAAAATCCTTTGGGAACGTAAATATAGAGAAGAATCGTGCCAACGAGGGTGGCTATGGTAACAAGCAGCGTGGTCGCGCGGAAACGCAAGACAAATTGCAGTGTTCGTCCGTAAAAAGCAATGACCGCATTAAAAGCATCTTCGGACTTCCGGTAAAACCACCCCTCTTCTTCTTTTTTCTGATGGCGCAACAGCTTGGCGCACATCATCGGAGTCAGCGTCAACGAAACGAAAGCGGAAACGAGAATCGTGACCGCCAGGGTTACGGCAAATTCGCGGAACAGCCGGCCCACGATATCGCCCATAAAAAGAAGAGGAATGAGCACCGCGATCAGCGAAATGGTCAGCGAAACGATCGTGAATCCGATCTGCTCGGCGCCCTTCAGCGCGGCCTCCAGCGGCGCTTCGCCCTCTTCGATATACCGGCTGATGTTTTCGATCATCACGATGGCATCATCGACGACAAATCCGGTCGAGATCGTCAGCGCCATCAGAGAAAGGTTGTTGAGGCTATAGCCGAGCAGATACATCACCGCGAAAGTCCCAATCAGGGAAAGAGGAACGGCGATACTAGGAATAAGGGTGGCGCGAATGCTCCGCAGAAAAAGAAAAATCACCATCACGACGAGCGCGACGGTAAGCACCAGCGTGAACTGCACATCTTCAACGGAAGCGCGAATGGTAGTTGTGCGGTCCGTTAGAATGTCCACCTTCACCGAAGCGGGAAGCGCCCCCTTCAGCTGTGGCAGCAGTTTCGTTACCCGGTCCACGACGGCGATGATGTTGGCACCGGGCTGCCGCTGAATATTCAGAATCACGGCGGGATCCTGATTGGCCCACGCAGCTTGCCGCGAATTTTCAACACCATCCATTACGGTCGCGACGTCGGTCAGACGTACGGGTGCGCCATTGCGGTAGGCCACAATCAACGGGCGGTAGCTGTCTCCGGAAATCAACTGATCGTTAGCGCCGATCGTATAAGCTTGGTGCAATCCGTCGAACGTGCCTTTGGCTTGATCGACGTTCGCTTGGCCGAGTGCGGTGCGCAGATCCTCCAGGCTCATTCCGTAGGAAGCCAGCGCCGTGGGGTTGGCCTGAATTCGAACCGCAGGGCGTTGGCCGCCACTGATGCTGACGAGGCCAACTCCCGAAAGTTGAGAAATTTTTTGCGCCAGCGTAGTGTCCGCGAGATCTTCCACCTTGGAAAGAGGCAGAGATGGCGAACTCAGCGCCAACGTCATGATGGGAGCGTCAGCCGGATTGACTTTGCTGTAGATCGGAGGATTCGGAAGTCCTTGTGGAAGGAGATTGGAAGCTCCATTGATGGCGGCCTGAACTCCTTGCTCCGCAACGTCAATGTTCAGATCCAGGCCAAACTGCAGCGTGATAATCGAACTGCCGAAGGAACTCGTGGACGTCATCTGGTTCAGGCCAGGAATTTGGCCGAACTGGCGCTCCAGCGGCGCCGTTACCGAGGAAGCCATGACCTCCGGGCTGGCTCCCGGATAAAACGTTTGCACCTGGATCGTGGGGTAGTCCACTTGCGGCAGCGCAGAGATAGGAAGTTGCCGGAAAGCAACCCAACCGATGAGGAGGACGCCGACCATCAAGAGCGTGGTGGCGACCGGCCGCAGAATAAACGGCCGTGACGGACTCATCGCGGCGATCCTCCGGCACGGGCCTTCGACGGGCTACCTGTTTGCGGAGTGCCTTGCGTGGGAGCCGGAGAACCGGAGCCGCGGCTTTGGCCATTCGAACCGCCCCCGGGGCTGGGATTGATCTTGGTCCCATCCTGCAATTTATCCTGGCCGTCGATGACCACCATGTCGCCAGGATTCAGACCAGTACTGACGCCAACGCTATTGCCGGTCGTCTGTGCAATCGTGACAGGATAGATTTTTGCAGAGGTTTCCTTGGAAGCTGGATCCTTCGTCGCGGCATAAACGTAGGTGCCCTGCGGGCCGCGCTGAATCGCCGCCGTAGGAATGATGGTGAGATTGTGCAGCGTATCCACAAGCAGGTGAACGTTCACAAATTGATTCGGAAAAAGAGAATTGTCGGCGTTGGAAAACATGGACTTGAGCTTGTACGTCCCGGTGGTCAGATCAATCTGATTGTCGATAGTCTGAAGTTTTCCGCTCGCAATTTTGGCGGTGTCGTCGCGGTCGTACACATCAACAGTTAGCTGCGCACCCGCATGGAGTTTTGCATTTACTTGCGGCAGCTGATCCTGCGGCAAACTGAAGACTACCGATATGGGCTGAAGTTGCGTGATGACCAGAAGCCCGTTGCTATCCGTCGCGTGCACGATGTTCCCGACGTCGACGAGGCGCAGACCGATTCGGCCGCTAATCGGCGCGGTAATGCGGGAATACGTGAGCTGCAACTTCGCGTTGTTGATCTGGCTCTGATCCGACTCGATCGCCCCGTCAAATTGGCCAACGAGCGCTCCCTGTGTGTCGAGTTGCTGCTGCGGAATGACTCCCTCATTGAAAAGAAGCTTGTACCGTTCGAAATTGACCTCGGCATCTTTGCGCTGAGCCTGATCCTTGGCGAGTTGACCTTGTGCCTGCTCCAGTTGAACCTGAAAAGGACGCGGGTCAATCTGGGCGAGAAGATCTCCTTCGTGGACGAACTGACCTTCCTTAAACGCAATGCTCACCAGCTGGCCATCGACGCGGCTTCGAACCGTGACGGTGTTAAATGCCGTTACGGTACCTAACCCATTGAAATAGACCGGCAAATCCCCCCGCTGGGCAGTGGCAACAACCACGGGAATGACTATCCCGCCGGCGCCGAATCCTCCCTTACCCTTCCCGGGGGCGCCAGGTGCTCCAGGCGTGGCCGCATCGGCAGAAGACTTTGCACTCTTTGTACCGCGATAGTACCAACCGCCAGCCGCAAGCACGGCAATAACGACAAGCCATGGCCACCAGAGCGTTTTCAATGGCGCAGCACTTCCCGCGGCCTTGGCGCCCCGTGCACCCGGCTCGGGAAGGTCCATGGAATTCAGTTGACCCATTCGTTCGCTCCTGTCAGGTACCACGGCTGTGCGAGCGATTCTGTCTAGGACAGCACATTCGCAACTTGAGGCTGGAAACAACTCCAGATGATACAGAGAGTCGGCCGACAACGGTAGCCTACGCTCTATTAAGACGGCCCTTGGCGGTGAATGGTTACGAAGAGCTTGAAGGTTCCCGGAAGGCCAGCAACCTAGGGCGAGGGATGACCACGTTCAGGCGGAATTCGGTGATTGCCGCAATTTCGGATGCGGAAAAGACCGCGAGAAAGTAGACTGTTGCGGAAATATTGTTGGCTTTGGAAGTTGGGCGGGATCCGGAAGATTTAGGTGATTTAGGAGAAAAAGACAACATGTTTAAGGGCTTGCTCCTGGGGATCGTGCTGGGAATGTTGCTGATTGCGGGAGGGGTTTACTACTACTTCTCGTCGGGGCACGCCCCGGTGGCCACTTCCGCGGCTCCAATCCCGTTTGAGAGGACGTTTGCGCGGATTGGACTGCACGCTTATCTGAATAAGCTGCCGCACCCGAAGCCTCAGGTTCCGGCGGATGAGACCAATCTGATCGCTGGCGCTAAGGTTTATAAGGAACAGTGCGCGATGTGCCATGGTCTTCCTGGGGAGTCCAAGCCAGTGGTTGCGCAGGGAATGTTTCCCTCACCGCCGACGCTCTTTCATGGCACGGGTGTGACGGACGACGACGAGTGGGAGTCTTACTGGAAAGTCGAAAACGGGATTCGCATGACGGGGATGCCGAGCTTCAAGGGGCAGTTGACGGAAACGCAGATCTGGCAGGTAACTGTGCTGGTCAAAAACGCAGACAAGATTTCAGAGCCGGTAAAGAAGGAACTTCTGGCGGGCGCTTCAACGCCCATGTCTATGGCGATGCCGGACACTATGGCGGCGCCGGCGCCAGCTAAAAAGTAAGTCGAACTCCGAGGACGAATTAGCCGACTTCGTGCCGTCTCCAGCGACGCAATTCTGGAAAACACCAGGCCCATAATCCGGTTACGATGAGTGTGCCCACGCCACCCAAGACTACCGCAGGCACAGCACCGAACCATTGCGCTGTAAGGCCAGATTCAAACTGACCGAGTTCGTTGGAAGCGCCAATAAAAATCATGTCCACGGCGTTGACGCGTCCGCGCATTTCGTCGGGCGTGCCAACTTGAATGAGCATCTGGCGAACGATGACGCTGACCATGTCCGTCGCGCCCACCAGAAAGAGCGCGAGCAGAGAGAGCGCAAGGCTCCGTGAAATTCCGAAGAGGATTGTAGCGACGCCAAATCCAGCCACGCACCAGAGCATTGTTGATCCGGCGCGCCTCCCCAGCGGTTTGTGGGCGATAAAGATAGCCATGCATACGGCTCCAGCGGCGGGAGCACTGCGAAGAATTCCCAAGCCCCACGGGCCAATCATCAATATCTCCTTGGCATAAACCGGAAGAAGCGCGACGGCTCCTCCCAGTAAGACAGCAAAGAGATCGAGCGAGATGGAACCCAGGATGATTTTCTCGCGCCAGATATAGTGCAAACCCGCAAGAGTGGTTTTCCAATTCATCGGCTCGGGAGTGCGCGCCACCGATTCCACTCTAATTCGCATCGTTGAGAGCGCGGCGGCGGCCGCGGCACACATTACGAGCGTATAGACGGCGGCGGGGCCGCGCGAAACGGCATAAACAATGCCTCCGAGGGATGGTCCAAGAACGATGGCGCACTGATAGATGCTGGAGGCCCAGGCGACAGCGTTGACAAAGTCTTTTTCGGGAACCATTTGAGGCAGGAGCGAGCGGCTCACAGGTCCGTTGAAACAGCGCGCCACGCCCAGCAAAACAAGTACCGCGTAAATTGGATAGACGTGCCGGATGCCTCGAAGCGTGAGAAAAAGCAACGAGCCCGCGCAAAGAGCGGAAGCACAATAGCAAGCGAGCAGCACCCGCCGGCGGTCGAAGCGATCCGCGACGTGTCCAGCGACAAGAAATAGAAAAGCGATGGGGAGAAACTGGGCCAAGCCGACAAGTCCAAGGTCGAGCGGGCGCTTGGTGATTTCATAAACTTGCCAGCCCACCGCGACGGAAAGCATTTCCCCGGCAAGGACAATAAAAAAACGTCCCAACTGAAAAAGACCGAAACTCGGATAAGTGAAAGCAACTCGCCCGGAGGATTTGGAGTTCTCGGGTTCCGTCATCGCACCCTACTTTGCCACAAATTTCGCAGGCGAACGAGGACCTAGGGCGCACAAAAAACGCGCGAGCCGAAGAGAGATTGCCGGTTCGCGCGTACCCCGGGGTGATTGGCAGCTTGGGGTCTCTTATTGGCCGAAAACCAGGATCGTAAATTGGCCGCCGATATTCGCGGGGACAAAGAGGTGATGCGTTTTGGGGTCGAGACCCATAGTCTTGGAGCCAGGATTGGTTGGCAGATTTTCGAGCAACGTGTATTTGTCGGCGGAGTCTTGATGGAAAATCGAGATGGTGCCGCCTCCGGTGGACATAAAGACCAGTTTCGTGGCGGGATCGAAAGCGGCCGCGTCCACGCGTTCGCCGATGGGCGCGGTAGTGATGACTTTGCCGCTGTCGGCATCGAGCACGACCATCAGTTGGCCGTCTCGGCAGCCGGCAAATAACCGGCGGGTCTGCGGATCAAAAGCGAGAGCGGTCGCTGTGCCGCCGGGTGCTAACGGCCAATGGTGCAAAACCTTCAGCGCGTTCGCGTCAATGTGAACCGTTTCCGCCTTTTCTTCCAAGTTGATATAGACGCTGCCCTTCCCGTCCGCGACTGCAAATTCCGGGCCGCCGCCGAGGTCAATCGTACCGGCCACTTTTCCATCGGCGCCGTTAATCACGGTGGTGTTGTCGCCGTCACCGTTCATGGCATAGACGTGCTTTGTCGCCGGGTCATAAATAATCGCATCAGGCTTCTTGCCGACCTTGACTTCGCCGAGCGGCTTTAGCGTTTTCAAGTCAAAGATAATCACGGAATCTGATTTCCCGACGGAGATGAAGCCGCGGCCAAATTCCGAGGCGATGGCAACACCGTGGACGCCGGGAGTGTTCGGAATCGTGCCTACCAGTTCGGAAGTGTCGGCATCGAGAACATCCACCTGGGTAGCGTGGGCAATGTAAACACGGCGGGCGGCTTCATCCACGGAGACGTAGTCCCAGCCACCCGCGCCGGACACGTTCACTTTCTTGATGACGTGATAGCCCGATGGCGGCGCGGCCAAGACCGCAGAGGCAACAAGGCTAAGAAGCACTGCGAGTAGTGCGTTGGTGCGTTTCATTTTCTCTCCGTCAATGAATTGTGATGTCTTGCCTGGTTCCCTGGGAAACCGAATTCTTCAGTGACAAGTGCCGGAGCCCGAATCAGTGAAGTTCTTCCCGGCTTCGGGGATGAATTGCCAGTCGTACGAATTGGGCTTAAGGGTGAGCTTCAAGACGCCGAAAGCAGTGGCGTCGCGCAATTCGCTGTTGGGCTTGGGGTCGCCGAAGGGACGATGGTTTTTGCCGCCAGTGCCAACGACGAATTCACGAATGCCACGCTTTGCGTCGGCAGCGCCATCGGGAGTTTGCGGGGCGAATCGCTCGTAGTCATGGTCGTGGCCACCAAGAATCACGTCGGCATTGGCCTCATAGAGCGCCTGCCAGAGCGCCTTCACGGTCAAATCATTCCCGTGCGCGCCGCCGGAACTGAAAAGCGGCTTGTGCCAGTAAGCAAGCGTACAGGCAGCGGGATGCGCGATGAGGTCGTAACGCAGCCAAGTCTCCTGTGGCGAGCCAGCCTCGCATCCGCCGACGTCCTTGCATTCGCTATTGAGAACGATGATGTGCCAAGTGCCGAGTTCGTAGCTGTAGTAGCCGGTCTTGGGATCACCGGCAGCGGAGCCAAAGTAATCAAAATACGGGGTCGCTCCAGCGGCATGAAATTCGTGATTGCCCGGGGAAGGCCGAGTGCGGGACTTGACCCGGCCCCAAGTCTTGTCGTAGCAGACGAAATTCTCCTTGGAACCGTCGGGATAGGCAAGGTCGCCCGCGGCAAAGACCGTGCCCGGGATTTGGTCGAGAAGTTTTGCGGTGGCTTCCGCACCGCTAAGATCCCTGCAATCAGCAATGTCGCCGGCACCGACTAGAATCGCAGCCTGCTCGTTCGCCGGGGATGCGCCCGAGGGAATCGCGGGTTTGGAGGGAAAACCAAACAAGTATGCGGCGATAACAATCGCCAGGGTCAGTATGGACTTCAAGCGAGCCTCACAGTCAGCCTTAGGTTCCTAGCAGTCGAAACTCTAGCGGGGAAAGACCGCAGTTCCAAAGAGAGTTTCCATCTAACAACTAGCTGCACGCCCCCACTATTTTAATAAGTCTTCATTCTAAAGGAAGTTAAAGTCCTTTGTTTCGATACACTTTTGGAAGTGTTGATTCCAAATGCCTTAGCAATGGATGTTGACCGATCGAGGAGGATGGAAAAATGCCTCGCTTGGCGGAAGGAACGGTCGAGAAGTCGCCGTCTTCCGAAAAATTGCGCCCCACTACCTGTAAAGTACAGTAGCATATCCAGTATGGTCGGTCAATAGACATTGTTATGGGCGCCGCGAGACGGCGGCGACCGTGGCGAAAGCACAGAGAGTGCTTCGCCACGACGACGCCAGATGGTTATTTTTCATGCAACGGCGACCAGCGGAAGCCGGCGGCGATGGTGGGCCGATAGAATTCGCGCTGGACCATGTAGTGAGGGCTTCCGTTATAGAAACCGAAGACCTCGTTGTTGATATTCAGACCATACACCACGAACTGCAAGCCTTTCATCATGCGGACGCTGCCTTGGGCATCGAACTGGAGGTGCGCGTAAAAGTAGTTGTCGCCGAACGGGCCGGTTATGCCGCCATAAGCGCCGTCGGTGAACCCGTAACCAGCGATATTCGCAGCGTTATAGGACAAGCCGACGCGCATGGACACGCGGCCGCGGTCGTAAGTGGGGCTGATGTTCCAACTATGGGGTGCGTTGCGCACCAAGCGAGGATGGTCAGTGCGCTGAAAATCGGGCCCAAGAGATGCGCGTGAAGCTGTATAGCCGTAATTTGCGGAGATCCCAAGACCACTGAACATGCCCGGTAAAAATGTCAAGTGCTGGAGGTAAGCGGCTTCAAACCCATTGATCCAGGCGCTGCCTGCATTGAGTGGCTGCTTCACGATGTCTCCCACAAAAGGCGCTGGGCAAGTGATGGGCGGACCACACGTGTGTTCAACGATAGGGTCGACGAGGTTCTTGTAGAAATACCCGGCGGTAATCAACCCGAAGGGGTTTATGGAATGCTCGATCAGGACATCCACGTTGTCGGCCGACTCCGGCTTAAGATTGGGATTGCCGAGAGAAACGACGTGGGGATTCACTGTGTTGTCTATAGTCTGGGCCTGGGCAATATCTTGCGGGTTGGGACGCGATAGCCCGCGGGCGTAGGCCACGCGCAGATTGGTGTTGTTAGTTAAGGCGTAGCGCAGGGAAACACTCGGCAGAACCTTTACGTAGGACCCTTTCGCTTTCACGAAACCGGAAGTCGTGCCCGAAGAATCGGTAACGGTTTGAAAGCTAGAGGTATCGAGGTTAGTGCCCTCGAAACGGACGCCTGCTATCAAGCGCCAGCGAGAGGAAATATCGAGAGTGTGCATGACATAGCCGGCAGAAACCTTTTCGATCAAATCAAAGTTGGCAGAATTTCCGCCCGCGTCGCTCGTCGCTGTGAATTGGCTGAGATTGGATTGCACGAAAGCAAAAATGTCTGGAAATGAGGGATTTCTTGGCAGCAGTTTGTAGGCGCCCCCATAGTAGTTGTTGTTGGTAAATGTATTGGGAAATTGAGTCATCAGAATGTTTGCCGCGTTGGGAGCCCAGTCGAGAACGAACTCGTTGTCGAATTTGTGAGCGTTGCGGAACTTACCGCCGATTTCGATGGTGGCAAGGCGCGAACCGAGATGATAACGCTTAGCCATGGCGCCGGTGGCCTGAAGATTCAGTTGCGCAGTCATCCCCTTGTTCACTGCGACGTCACTTAAAGTGAAATTATCTGAGTTAAAGGCTTCGGTAAAACATTGGGGCGACCACTGGGGAATGTAGAGGTTATTACCCGTACTGGGAAGATTTTGGCAGCTGCTGGATGCCAAGTTGGTGGCATCGAAGGAAGCGTTGTTGTTGCCCACTTGGCCGACTTGGCTGGAACGAGAAACGGAAAGGTCCCAGGTATACCAGGTTGTGGCAAGCACATGCTTGCCGCCGAGCACCACGCTCCCAATGGCATAATCCGGCCGCCGCTGTTGAACGTTGGCAGAGGGCAAACCACCGTTTGTCCCGCCCAATGTAAGACCGGGGGTGTTATCGACCAGCGTGTAGACCCAGCGGTCGCCGTAATTGTGAAAATCGGAGTAGAGGCCGCGAATGTAGAGGGTCGAGCCATCTGACGGCTTGTAGTCGACACTTCCCGCAAGGCCCCAGCGGCTGCGATAGTACTGGTATTCACGAATATCAGCCTGGTCAAAGTGACGAGCCTGCGAGGGAGTGCCGAGGTTTGCAATGTCCGGAACAGGCTCGACGTCATCGATACCCCGGCCATTCCAATCGTAAGAGCCTCCGATGAGAACGCCGATTTTCTTGTTGGCCCCAAAGCGCTGGCCAACGGTGCCGGTGGTTTCGATGAGGCTGCGGCCGCTCTGAATCGGCGTATATCCGCCCATCCCGCTGACATTGATTGTGGGACGCTCGCCCGCCATCTTGGTGACCAGATTTATCGAGCCCCCGATGCCGTCCCCGTCCATGTTGGCTTGAAGGGTCTTGTTGATCTCGACCGACTCGACGATATCGGCAGGAATGGCGTCAAATTTAATCTGACGAACGCCAGACTCTGGAGAAGGAACGTTGATGCCGTCAATCGTTGTGTTGGTAAGGCGCGGCTCGGTGCCGCGAACCTGCACGTACTTGCCTTCGCCTTCGTCGCGTTCAATCGTAACGCTGGGCAAGCGCCCGAGGGCATCGGCCATGTTGGCGTTGGGCAGGCTGCGAATCACGTCGGAGGTGAGGACTTGCACAACGTTGTCCGCTGACACCTCGCGGTTAACCTCTTCCGCTTCACCGGATGCACGCTCAGCAGTAACCAACACTTGCAAGTTCTGCGACTCGACGCCGAGTTTTGCTTCGACACTGGTGGTATGGCCAGCAGTGACGTTGACCGTTTGCGTCAAGGCCTTGAACCCAACGTAGGTAACTGAAACTGCATAACTACCCGGATCAAGGGCGTTGATGAAGAATTGGCCCTTGGCGTCTGAGACCGTGCTCAAGCCGTTGGATTCAATGCTGACTTGCGCCCCCACAAGAGCACCGCCGGAACTGTCCGTTACGCTCCCTGTAATCGAACCTTTTCCGGTCTGGGCATACGAAGGCAGGGCAAAGACAACTAAGAAGGCCAGTGCCAATAGAATCTTTTTTCCATTCGACATCTACACACCCTCCACTTGGAAACCACTAAGCTTCTGAAGTGCCAGCAGTTAGGACAATGGGCGCAAACATAGTGTCAATTGGGGACACGCCCTGCCCTTGGACTCCATTTGCGGTGGGAAATGCTAATGGCAGATGAATGGGGATTCACAGATCTTTAAAATAAAGATGAATGAAATTTCAGATTGGATCTGGACGGCAGAAACGCGACTTCGGCGGATGGCCGGGAGGGGAACCCGCTTAGGACTGGGAAGGGACTGGCAGGGAAATTCTAAAGACGGAGCCGCCACCGAGTTTGCTCTCGGCTTCGATCAGGCCACCGTGGAGGTCCACAATCCAGCGAGCAATGGCAAGGCCAAGGCCAGAGCCGCCGGGTTCGCGGGAACGCGCCTGATCGGCGCGGTAGAAACGCTCGAAGATATGCGGCAGGTCTTTCTCGCTGATGCCGATGCCGCTGTCGCGAATTTCGATTCGGGCGGCTCCCGAGCCATTCGCAAGAGACATGGCGATTTTGCCGCCATGCGGTGTGTACTTCACAGCGTTTTCGACAACGATCAGGAGCAGGCGCTCGATTGCGGCCGGATCGGCGGAGACGCGAATCGGACCAGGGACCAACTCGCTGGTGACTTCGATTCCCTTTCCTGCCGCCAAAATGCCGGCCTCTTCGGAAATCTTTTCCAGGCGCGGAACGAGATCGATGTCTTCGAAGTGAAGTTCAGATGCCCCAGCATCCGCCCGGGCTAGAGTCAACAAATTCTCGATGAGATGCGTGGTTTCTTCGGAAGTTGCCAGGATGCGCGCTAGCGTTTCGCGATATTCCTCTTCGGTGCGCGGACGCCGAAGAGAGAGCTCGGCACTGGTGCGGATGAGTGCGATAGGAGTTCGCAGGTCGTGCGAAGCGTCGGCAGTAAACTGTGTGAGGCGCTTTACGGAAGCCTCGAGGCGGGCGAGCATGGCGTTTAACGTTTCGGAAAGACGCCGCAACTCATCATTGGCGGGAGGAAGAGCGAGGCGGCTGGACAAGTTTTGGACGCCGACGCCGCGGGCGGTCTCGATGATGGCATTGACGGGAGCAAGGGCGCGCCCACTAAGCCAATAACCTGCCAGCGAGGCCAGGATTACCAGGAAAGGCAAAGTGTCCTTGAGGATGAGGCGGAAACGGTCGAGCGCCTGATCGAAGGGTTCGGTGGGGACAGCGGCACGGACATGAAAAGTTTGGCCGCCAACCTCGACTCTGCGGCCTGCAACGCGGTACTGCAAATCGTCGAGATTGGTGGTGATAAAGCTAATGCCATCCTTCATAGCGGGATGGTCGGCGCCGTAGGGGTTCTTGAAAGGCGCGGATTGGAAAATGATCTTGCCGCCGGCGTCCGAAACTTCGAGGAGGGACGCGCCGGCCCACAGTCCGGCCAATTCGTTCAATTCATCGTTAACTTCAGCCATGCCCTTGGGGGCAGTGCGCACGAGCACGTTATGGATGCTCTCGAGGTTCGCGCGGGAGGCGTCATTCACAGTGGTTTCGATGCTGTGCTGAAAGCCCAGATCGCTAATCCAAGCGAAGGATGCAAAAGCGATCGCCAGAACGGCGAAATACCAGGCGGTGATGCGGGCGCGAAGGGGAAGTTTCATGTTCAGGCTTCGGGGCCGAGAGAATACCCGAAACCGCGGACGGTGTGAATCAATTTTATGGGCTCGTTCTCGTCGACCTTGCGGCGGAGGAGACGCACGAAAGCATCGAGGGTGTTTTCCTCGATATTTTCTGAGGGCCCCCAAACGGTGTCCAGAATGGCGTGGCGCGAGGCAACGCGGCCTTCGTGGCGCATGAGGAATTCGAGCAAACGAAATTCCGTGGGGGTGAGATGGACTTCACGCGTTCCGCGGAAGACGCGGCGCTGGGTGATTTCGAGTGCGAGGTCGCAGACTCGCAACGTGTGAGTGCGCGGCTCGACGACGCGGCGCTCCAACGCACGGATGCGGGCGAGCAATACGGCGAAGGAGAACGGCTTGGTCATGTAATCGTCGGCGCCGGAATCAAGCCCTTTGACGATGTCGGGGACGGAATCGCGCGCGGTGAGCATCAAGATGGGAATGTCCTGGCGAAGTTCGCGGAAGCGGCGGGCAACCTGAATGCCGTCGAGACCGGGCAGCATCACATCGAGAAGGACGAGGTCAAACTTGCTGTCTTCGGCGAGGGAGATGGCTGAGAGGCCGTCGTAGGCCAGACTCACCGCGTGATTGTCTTCTTCGAGGCCGCGGCGGAGCACCTGGGCCATTCCCTTTTCATCTTCAACTACGAGGATTTTCACGGGGCTAACAGCTTTCACGAAGCTTCTTTATCATAACGCTTCCACCAATCGAATCAGGCCTCAGCAGTTGCTTTCGGCTGAAGATAATAATGGATCGCCGGAGTAAAGATCAGCGAAAGGACCATTGAACTGATAATGCCGCCGATGACGGCGATGGCCAAGGGTTTCAGCATCGCGGAACCTGCTCCGATGCCAAATGCCAAGGGAAGCATTCCGGCAACGGTGGCCAGTGCCGTCATGGCAATCGGCCGCAGACGGCGCCGGCCGGCTTGAATCATGGCCTCTTCAGCGGAGAAGCCCAGGTTGCGGAAGCGATGCTCGGCGTCGAGAAGCAGAATACCGTTTTTCGCCACGATGCCGATGACCATGATCATGCCCATGCGGGAAGCGACATTGAAGGATGTTTTGGTGATCAGCAGGGCGAAAAACCCGCCAAAGCTGGAAAGCAACGCCGAGGCCAGGATGGCGGTTGGCGCAGAAAAAGTGCGGAATTCGAAAAGCAGCACGGCGAACAAGAGCAGCAGCGCCAAGAATAGTACGACCAACATATCGCTGGAAGATTTCTGCTCTTCGGCGTAGAGGCCGCCATATTCGACGCGGATGGACGATGGCAAATGCAAACCGGTGACAGCCTTTTGTACTGCGGCAATACCGGTGCCGAGGTCCACGCCTTCGAAGCGCCCAGTAACCTGCACGAGGCGCTGCAAATTCTCGCGGCGGATCTCCGTTTGCCCCGGATCCAAGCTTAGAGTTGCCAATGAGCCGAGAGTGGCTGTATGGCCCGTCGAACTGGTAAGCAGCGCGTTACTCATGCTGTCGAGCGAAGAGCGGTTTTGATCGGGGAAGCGAACGCGGACGGTGTAGGCGCGGTCATTGAGAATCACCGGCGTGGCGGCGGGCTCGCCTTCCAGAACGGCCGAGGCATTAACAGCCACCTCCTCGGGAGTGAAACCGGCGCGGGCGGCTACTGTAGGATTCACCTGGTAGGTTACGGCTGGACCGCTGATAACATTTTCAACGCCATTGAGGACGTCAACCACAGGGTGAGCTTTTGATCCGATCTTGATTTTGTCGAGGGCATCGGCAACGCGGGGAGCAGTCTCGTTGAGGAGCTTGCCATCCTGAGAAAACAGCTTGATGACCACGGGCTCCGGCGCGCTGGTCAAGTCTCCGATCATGTCCTGGAGGAGCTGAACGAACTCTACCTTGGTGCCAGGTTCGGTGGATTCGATCTCGCCGCGAATGTCAGAGATGATGTCGTCGATGTCGCGCTTGCGATCCTTCTTCAGCCTCACGGTAAAGTCTCCGTTGTTGGCTTCGGTGACGGCCGCGAGGCCTAGTTGCAGACCGGTGCGGCGCGAGGTGTTCTCGACTTCGGGCGTGGATTTCAGAATTTCCTCGATATGCTGGAGGATGCGGTTGGATTCGGCGAGCGAGCTGCCCGGCGGCGTGAAGTAGTCAAGAATGAAACCGCCTTCGTCCATGGCCGGCAGGAAGTCCGTGCCGAGAAAGTTGTAGCACAGGTAAGAAAGGGCGACGACCAGGACGGAGCTTGCCGCCAGCACCCAGGGCCGCTTCAATAGGGCACGCATGGTGCGCTCATAGAAATTCACGATGCGGCCAAAAAAGCCGGAAAGATGCTTTTCCTCCGCTGCCAGAAGAGCAGCCATGTCCGGGCCGGCGGAATCCGTCGCCACACCAGCTGTTTCATCCCGACGGACGAAGTATTGGCTGAGGGTCGGCGTCCAAGTCAAAGCGAGAACAAGCGAAGTCCCTAGCGACACGGTCATGGTAACGGCAAGGGCGCGGAAGAAAGTTCCAGTCACTCCCGTAATGGAAATAAGGGGAAGAAAAACGACGATGGGCGTAATGGTCGAACCGATGAGAGGAATCGTCAATTCGCGCAGGGCGCTTTGAATGGCTTGGAATCGGCTTTGCCCGGCATCGCGGTGCAAAACAATGTTTTCGAGGACCACGATGGCATCGTCAATGACCAAGCCGACGGCGGCGGCTAGACCGCCCAAAGTCATCAGGTTGAAGCTCTGATTGGCCATTTTCAAGACAATGAAGGTGACAAGCAGAGTGATTGGTATGACCAGTCCAGCCACGAGAGATGTTCCCCAATCGCGCAGGAACAGCACAAGGATGATGGAAGAAAGCAAAATGCCGATGAGCACCGCATCGCGCACGCTGGAGATGGAGTCGTGAACGATGGTGGATTGATCGTAAAACGGCTCTAGATGAACTCCAGGAGGCAAAGTCGGTGTGAGTTGCTGGACGAGCGCGTGCACCTCGTTGGCCACATCGAGAGTGTTGCTTTCAGGCTGACGATCCACGTTGAGAAGCACGGCGGGCTTGCCGTTGGCGGTCACCATCGTGTAAACCGGCGCGACGGAAGGCGCAATTTTCGCGATGTCTCCAACGCGTATCGGGATGCCCGAGGGGGAATTCTTGATGACGATTTGCCCAATCTGTTCGGGAGTGCGCACTTGCCCGCTAATCAAGCCCAATACGAGTTGATGACCGTGTTCGATCAACCCCGGCGAATCGATCAGGTTGGTGCGCTTGATGGCGTCCAAAATGTCCGGGACCGTAATCCCCGCAGCAAGGAGCCGCGCCGGGTCCGGCGTCACTTGGTATTCGGGAACGCGGCCACCTTGGATGATAACCGTCGCGACGCCATCAAGCCGGTTGAGGCGCGGCTTAAGATCGTACGTGGCGATTTCCCAAAGTTTGTTTGGCGGAACGGTATCGGACGTCAGGCTGTAACCAATGATGGGAAAGACCGCGAAGGTCATGCGGTGTGTTTCCACTTTTGCCGTAGGTGGAAGGTCCGCCTGCAGGCGGGCCACGACTGCGTCGACACGCTGGAGCGTCAAAATCATGTCGGACTTCCAATCGAAGAACAGATCGACCTCGGCCGAACCTCGGCTCGTTATGGAAGTAACCTTCTGGAGACCCGGCACGCTGTTCACTGCTTCTTCGATGGGGCGCGTGATGGTAACCAGCATTTGGTCAATGGGCATAACCCCGTTGTCGACTCCCACAACGATGCGCGGGAAATCCGTATTAGGAAAAACGGAAATGGGGATGCTCATGGCCAGGTAGCCCCCTACCAGAGCCACGCTGATGGTTAAGAACAATACCGGGCGAGAGAGCCGATGAAACCAGGGAGTGGAAGAGCTATCCCGATCGCCAGACGAGCCTGCGCCGCTCTTGACTGGGGAGGAATCCATGCGCAGTTACTCCTTGCCCTTCATAGGAGCCTTCTTTGCGGGTGCAGGTTTCTGTTTGGGGTCGCCCTGCTTCTTCACATCGTCGGCTTTATCGTCTTTTTCGCCTTTCCCTGCATCTTTCTCGTCTTTGTCGGCCGCTTCCTTGTCATCAGCCCCGGGCTTCTCAATTTTGATCTGTGTGCCGTCCGGAACGGCGTAGCCGCCTGTGGTTATGACTGGATCTCCGGGATTGATGCCGCTGGCGATTTGCGTGAGGTCTGAGTTCCGAACGCCCAGTTGAACGATCTTTTGATGGGCTTTTTCATCCGACCCCGCAAGGAGCACGTAATCGGCTCCTTCAGCGTTTTTGAACACAGCTGCGGTGGGGATGGCGATCGCGTCTTTCACGGTTTTCGCGGTTATGGAAAGTTCCACGCTCATGCCGGGTTTCAGCGCCGGATTCGGCTTGGATGCTTCAACCCAAACTTCAATCGTGGTGCTGCCAGGATCGAGAGCAGGACTAACCAAGCTGACGCGGCCCTTGATGGGCTCGTCGAGGCCGGAAACCTTCAGATCCGCTGGGTTTCCCGCTTTCAGAACCGCTGCTTGTGACTGCGGAATGTGCGTCTTGGCAATGAGCCTGGAAGTGTTCATCACAGTGAGCAAAGGTTGGTTGGCCGTCGCCAAGTCCCCTTCATAAAGCGGACGATCGGTGACCACACCATCGATGGGACTGGTAATTCTCGAATAGCTGAGCAGGGCCTCCGCACCACGCAAGTGGCCCTCTGCCAACAATCGCGAGCCCTGCGCCGCTTTAAGCGTCTGCTCTTTTCCAACGCGCTGCAGGTCGGCGAGCCCTTTCTGCGCTTGCTCGTTCTGGCTGCGAGCTTGCAGAAAAGCGACTTCGGCCGCATCCAGGTCTCGCCGGGGGATTGCGCCCTGCTGGAACAGTTCCTTCCGGGCGTCATAGACTTTTTGTTGCGCGTCGAAGGCCGACTTCGCCGCGATGGCGTCCAGTTCTGCCTTTTGAATCTGCTGCGGCAGGCTGGCGCCAATCGTCGTTGCATAGTTCGCATCCGCCTGTTCGAACTCACCCTTGCTTGATTCTGCTGCCGCGGACAAATCCTTGTTTTCCAGTTGGGCCAGCACTTGTCCCTTCTTAACTCGCGTGCCTCGCTGGACAAAGAATTTCTCGATCTTCGAGCTGATCTTCGGCGCAACGGTGGCCTGTTCCAATGGGTACACGACTGCATCGGCGGCAACAATCTGCGAGATTGGGCCACGCTGGGCGGGCGTGGTCTGCACGGAGACCACGGGCTCCTTTTCCTTCTCGGCACCGCCGCAGCCGCAGACACCGCAGAATATCGCGGCGATCGCGCCGGTAAGAGCAATCCGTCTGGTAAGAAACATCCTCATAGTGTTTATCGTCGGCTTCATGGAGTCGTCAGCACTCCTGTCAGGGTTTGCAAATTGGCCAGGGCCACGCGATACCGCACGGCTCCGTCTTGATAAGCAGCGTTGGCTTGCGCGAAAGTGGACTGCGCGTCAACGACTTCCAGTACGGTTGCTTCGCCGCCCTTATAGCGCAGCGTGGTGAGCCGCAGGCTTTCGGCGGAAAGTTCGGCGGAACGGCTGAGACCGCTCAGCTCGTTCAGGGCCGTGTCCGCTTCAGCGTAGAGAGATTTGATTTCCGCGAGAAGCTTGCGCTGAGCGAGGGAAAGTTCCCGCTGGGCTTGCGTTCGCTTCAATTCGGCTTGCTTGATGCGGCTTTGCGTTGCGCCCCAGTTCCAGATGGGAATATTAAGAGTGGCCGCAGCGGCAGAACCCAGATTGGAAACTCCATTCGAACCATTGACCGCAAATTGCGGGGCGTCGATTCCGAACCAATAATCAAAGCTGAGAGAAGGCAGATAACCACCGCGCGCGCCGATGACATCCTGTCCTGACTGCTGCACCGCGGCCAGCGCTGCCCGAAGATCAGGATTATCCCGCGCGGCCCGCTGCTGCACTTCCGCGAGGGGAGGCAGAGGCACACTGGCGTGGAGATCTTCAGCAAGTTCAAAGTCGTCGTTAAAATCGGGAAAGATCAGCACGGCAAAATCCAGCCGCGCGTTCAGAAGCCCGAGTTGTGCTTCCAACAGTTGCCTCCGGCGCTCCTGCATCTGCAATTCCGCCTTGATGACGTCGGAATGCGCGACCTCCCCGCCCTTCTCGAGATCTTGCGTCATTTTTAGGAATTGATCGCCCTCGGCTCCGTTTTTCTTGGCGGCTTCCAGCTTCAATTGCCCGGCGGCGACGGCATAGTAGCTCTGCACCACGGTGACGACCAGCCCTCGGGAAGCAATCTCCGCGCGCGCCTTGGCAAGTGCGGAGGCTGCGGAAGCTCGCCGGAATGCTGATATCGAGACGAGGTCAATTGACTCGTGCACGTTGGCCTGACTGATGTATTCGTGCTCCGCGTTGTTCGCGATAAATTTGACGTTGCCGTTGCTGAGCTGGGTGTACAGTGCCGTATTGTTGTACGTGACGCTCGGAAGCAACGCCGTAGCAGCCTGATAGCGATCCCGTCGCGCAATCGCCGCGTCGGTCTGTGCCGATTGAAATTGCGTGCTGTTCTTGCGAGCCCGCGCGAGAGCGTCTTCCAGGGTCAGGCGAATGGTTGGCGACGCGGCGGACGTGCCTTGCTGCGCATCTTTCGCAGCAGGCGTGGTCGCAGGAGTTGAAGATTCCTGCGCCGCGGCCAGACCGGCGCAGGCAAAGAGCAGGGCAGCAACCGAGGCCCGCGAGAGAACGAGGATTCGACGCGATTTCATAAATCTGGCTCCAGCGCCGGCTGAAAACACACACGCGGCAAGGAAGAATTTAAACTAACGAAGCGTACATAAACGCAGGATTAACCGCTAGTTGCAGGCGGCAGCGGTCCCGCGGGAAGATAGGCCGTAAAGGTGCTCCCACTCGAGTCCGAGCGCGTCAACTCCAGGCGACCGTGATGGGCTGCTGCGATCCAGCGGGAGATGGATAAACCCAGCCCCGCACCGCCGCCGTCGTTCTCCGACCGGGAACGAGCTTTGTCTGCACGGAAAAATCGCTCAAAAATACGCGGCTGAAGGTCGACAGGAATGCCACCTCCGGTGTCGGCAATATTCAGGACATACTCGTCCCCAACCCGGCGACTGGTGACCGTGACGTGTCCGCCTTCCGGAGTGTACTTAATGGCGTTATCGAGCAGATTGAGAATCATGCGGCGCAGCAGGGACTCATCGGCGCGGATGGGGGACTCGGAGGCTTCCTCAAAATTCAGAGAGATCTTTTTGGCAAGCGCCAAAGTTCTGGTGGAATGCACGCATTCGCTAACGAGCTCCTCGAGGTAAAAATCCTGCGGTTGTAACGGGTACTGGCCGGCGTCCGCTCGCGTCAGTGTGAAGAGATCCTCCACGATATGGGTGAGGCGTTCGGCTTCGTGGTGAAGGACTCCCAGTGATTCGCGGTACTCCGTCAGCGATCGTGCCTCTTGCGAAAGAGCGACCTCGGCTTCACCGCGCAGAATCGCAACCGGCGTCCGCAATTCGTGGGAAGCGTCGGCCATGAATCGCCGCTGGCGCTCGAAGGATTCGCTGAGCCGGTCGAGCAGGCGATTGAAGGATTGCGCCAGGTGGCCGAGCTCATCTCGCTCATTCTGCACCGCGAGACGTTCGTGCAGATTGGCGGCGCCAATACGCCCCGCCTGGCTGCTCATGGCCACTACGGGAGCGAGGCTCTTACGTGCGAGAAAGTAGCCTCCGGCACTGGCGAGGATCAGAGCGAGAGGAATTGTCCACGCAAATGTGGCGCGAATATCTTCGAGCATTTCTTCCCGCGCATGAAGCGATTGGAGGGCGACGATCGTGCATGGCCGATTGTCGAGGAGGATTTTTCGCAAGAATCCGCGATACCCGTCCCTCCCGCCCCTCAAAGAAATGAAAGTGCCCCCCGCGCGAGCGGACTGCTGAATCCTATGTGGCGCAGAGACTCCCTGTAGCGCTTCTTCGATCGTGAATCGTTCGTGCGGAGCGGCAGTAGGTAGGTCCCAGGAACTCACCACGGGCTTGCCGGATGAATCTAGCAAAATATAAATGTGATCGCGGAAGCGGTGCTCAAAGATGGCTTCGATCCCCGCGGTCTTTAGGGACTCGCCCCCCGGCTCATCTTTCAACTCCGCCTGGAGAGTGGTAACGAAAGCGTCGGAGAGTTCAACAAGATCGCTGTCGGTCCGTTGCCAACTGTTTCGCGAATAGATGAGGTAGGTGACGCCGGCGACGAGCAGCAATACCAAGGCCAGGACCGTCGTATACCAGAACGTGAGCCGGACGCGAACGGAATCAAGCATGGTTTTTCCGTGACGGAGAAGCCGCTTTGGCGCGATGGCGGTGCGACATGCTCTCGTCGGAAGCGCCTTCGGCGTCCGAATCGCTGAGCGGGCCAAAGAAATAGCCAGCGCCGCGGCGAGTGTGGAGCAAAGCTTTGGAAGAGTCGGCGTCAATTTTGCGGCGCACGCGATTGACGTAGACCTCGATTAGATTGGAGAAGGGATCGAAGGTCTCATCCCACACATGCTCGGCAATTTCTGCGCGTCCCACAACACGGCCGGCGTTACGGGCGAGAAACTCAAGCAGTGCATATTCCTTGGCGGTGAGCGTGACACTGCGGCCCGCTCGGTAGACACTTTGCGCGGCTGTGTCCAGGACCAAGTCGGCGACCACAATTTTGGCCGGGCGGAGTTCCCCCGAACGGCGCAGCAGCGCGCGGAGGCGTGCAAGCAGTTCGCGGAATTCGAAGGGCTTGGTGAGGTAGTCGTCGGCGCCATGATCGAGGCCCTCGATGCGGTCTTCCACGGCATCGCGCGCGGTCAGCATCAGAATAGGCATGCGCTGGCCTGATTTTCGCAGCTCGCGGCAGACTTCAAAACCGTTGCGGCCGGGAATCATCACGTCGAGAATGACCAGATCGTAGGTATTGATCTCCGCCTGATAGAGCGCGTCGTCGCCGGTCGTGGAGACATCTACCGCGTAGGCCTGCTCGCGCAGACCCTTGGCCACAAATCGCGCGATGCGCGCGTCATCTTCCACAAGCAACAGCCTCATGCCAGCATCATACGGCAGGAGGAAGCAAAAGTGAGAGACTTGCGGATGGCGCTGCACCCAAGAAAGTTGCTCAAGCATCATACATGATATGAAGTTCAAGAAGGTTGAGCCCCAAGAATTCGATTGCACCCGAACGACGATGCGGCCCTTCGGCTGCATGGAACTGTGGGCCGGCAATGAAAAGGCGCATCGCTCGCTGGAGTTGGCCGGGCTGGAGAGCGACGTGATCGCCGTGCCTTCGGGCAGCCACAGTGGCGGCGATCTTTCCGCGGTGTTTTCTTGCAGCGACAATCTGGCGCGCGTGGTGCTGGCAGATTGCGTCGGGCACGGCTACACCGCCAGTGGCGTGGCGCGGCATGTCCACTACCTGTTACACAAATTCCAGGATATTCGAGACACGGCGGGACTGCTGGCAGCGCTGAACGACGCGTTTACGCTTTCGAATGAATCATCGAGTGAACCGTTACGGTTGACGACCGTCGTCACCGGAACGTTTGATGGCACGAGCGGAGAATTTAACTTCGCTTATGCGGCGCACCCGCGGATGTTGCTCTGGCGTGAACGTGAGAGGCGCTTTCTGGAGTTGGGCGAAGGGCTGGAAGGCTTGCCTCTGGGCTACATCACCGGTGAAACATACAACCAGCAAAGTGTGCGATTGAACCACGGCGACATGATTCTGGCGTTTTCGGATGGCGCTACGGAAGCTCGCTCGCCAATGGGCGAACAACTCACTTCAACGGGCTTTCTGGGGCTTGCGGAAAAAACGTTGCACAAGCTGCCTGCGCCACTGAAGCTGCAGGATTTTTCTAGCGCGCTGATTGAAGGCGTACATCTTTTTCGCGGGCAGGAAGGTGAGTTGGACGACGACATAACGCTGCTGACGCTGCGGCGCGTGGCCCAATAGCACCGAGTTAGGTCCAATTTGCCGACGCTTCTCTCTATTTAGCGGGATGGGAAGCGAAATACTGCTCCAGGCTATCTACAACTTCCTTGACGCCGTGCTGAACGTTCTTGTCCAGTGCCGCGACGATTGCGGGTACATCCTTTCCAGTAGCCGGTTCGTCATGGGTATAGTAATGATTCCAAACGGTCGCGCCCGACTTTAGATCGCGCATTTCAAATTCCATCGTAACCCGGGTGGACAACGCGCCGCCCTCAAGTTCCTTGAAATCATAGAGCCGCCCGCGAATTGCAAAGTCTCCCGTCACATTGCTGCGGCGCATGTGGACGGCGCGGTAGTGGCCGGTAGCGCGCAACTCTCGCAGCAAGATTTCCTGAATCATCTCCGCGGGAGGTTCAGCCCAGCGCTGAAATTCGTAGGTGCCCAATTGCTCGGGGCCGTTGCCGTAGACGATGCGATCCTCCCGATACAAATGGGAAGTCGTCAGTCCCCCTAGGAGCAACCTGACAGGAACTGAGCCCGGTTTTTCAACATCCCCGGCATCTGTGGGAACCGTAAGCTGATAGTACTTCGCCGCGCGGGCGGCGCCACAGCCTGAGAGAGCACCAGCAATCAGCAAAAAGAAGGCGAGGGAGCCCATCCAGGCCGATAAGCGAGAGAATCCGGTGCGGTTCATTCGTAGTTCGCTTAACTCGCGCATATCTATGTTCCGCGGCACTGGGCTCATTGTTTTTCTCCGGGTTTGTGCTCGGCGGGAGTGGCCGCGCGAATGAGCGTATATGGCCTGGTCTTGATGGTGTTGGTAAATTCCTTGAGGTTCTGGCTAACGTGACGCAGATTTTCGAGCAGTTCATCAATATTATCGGAGTTCACGTCGAGCGTCTGGTCAAGCCTTCCGGTTAGATCATTTACGGTAGCGAGCGACTCTCGCAGATCCTTCACGGCCTGCCGGACATCGGCGCGATTCTCCCCGATCAAAGAATCGACATGATCCAATGTTTGATTGGCCTGCGCGGAGGTCTTTCGCAAATCCTGTAGCAGCGGCTCAAGCTTTTGTGTAGCAGAATTCAGATTCTGCAGCGTCGATTTCACCGTACCGCGGTTTTCCGCAATGAGGCCGCGAGTATCGGCGAGTGTCGCGGAAAGGTTCGCGCGATTCGAATCGCTGAGCAGGTCGTTGACACGCGCGATAGTCACTTGCAGTTCGCCGGCACGGTCATTCAAAGTTTTCAGAAGCTGCTGCGCCTGGGGCGCAAGGTCATTGATTTTGGAAGTGAGCGCATTGAAGTCCACATAGGGTTCGGCTTGCAGAATCGTGCCCGTTGCGGCGAGACCCGCTTTCTCACTCCCCGGCACTATTTCCAGATGATTGTCGCCTAGCGGGCTCAGGCTCATGATCTTCACATGACTATCCGTTTTGACCGGCAGCCCGGATTTCACGCTGAAAGTGATCTCGATGCGCGAAGAATCCTTCGGGTCCAGCTGCAATTTTTCGACGCGGCCGACTTTCGGCCCGCCCGCGTAGCGCACGCTTGCTCCGGGTTCCAGCCCACCGGCAAAGGGAAAGTAGGCGCGGTACGTCGCGGCGGTCTCGCCAAATGCGCCGGTGAGCGCGAAGACCGTGGCTATCAGCACGGCTGCGGCCACCAGAACAAACAACCCCACCATGGCTTGCTCTCGCTTTGCTCCCATCACGCACCTCTTCTAAACGCCATCTAACGGCCCGGATGCTGGTGCTCTTCCGTCAGCATCTGCAAGTAATCCAATTCTTCGGAAACCGCCGGCTCGGCGATGCGGTCGAGAAACTGCCGCACGCGCGGATGCGTGCTCGAACGCATTTCTTCCTTAGGGCCAATCGCGACTACGTTGCCTTTGTCGATCAACACCATGCGGTCGGCAATCAGAAACGCGCTGGCCAGTTCGTGCGTCACCACGATGATGGTCATGTGAAAGGCCTGCTTGAGCTCCAGGATGAGCTGATCCACGCCGGCCGCAATAATAGGGTCCAGGCCAGCAGAAGGCTCATCGAAAAAAAGAATCTCAGGATCCATCGCCAGCGCGCGAGCCACCGCCGCTCGTTTCTTCATGCCGCCGCTCAACTGTGACGGCATATAGTTTTCGTATCCGGATAGGCCGACCTGATCCAGCTTCAGCCGCAAAATGATTTCGATGGTCGATTCTTCCAGCTTGGTATGTTCGCGCAGCGGCAGCGCCACATTTTCCCCAACTGTCATCGAACCAAACAGTGCCCCGCCTTGAAAAGACATTCCGATTTTCTTGCGGATTTCGTCCATCTCCGCCGTTGAAATCGCCGCGATATTTTTGCCTCTGAGCCAAATTTCGCCCGAAGTCGGCCGTTCCAACCCGACTAGCGTTCGCAACAACGTGCTCTTCCCGGAACCGGAGCCGCCCAGGATGACCATGGTCTCGCCGCGCATCACGTCAAAATTGATGCCGTGGAGAATCTCGCGGTCCCCGTAGCTGACGCGGAGATTCCGCAGCGAGATCATCGCCTCCGGCTGAAGCCCTGCGTCATTGGTCTGCTCCATGGCCATATCCGCGTCCTAGCCTTGGCTCAAAAAGAAAAAGAGCGCTGTAAATATGAGGTCTACCAGAATCACTAGAAAAATGGAGACTACCACGGCCCGAGTCGTTGATCGGCCAACCTGCTCCGCCCCTGCACCAGTGGAAAGTCCCTCATGACATCCCACCGCGGTAATCGTCACGCCGAACATCACGCTCTTGATCAAGCCCGTCGCGATGTCGCGCAAGAAAAGCGCGTCCAGAGACGAGTGAATGTAAGTCCCAAACGTGAAATCCGCTTTCGCCACCCCAAAAAGCGAACCGCCCAGTATTCCCATGAAGTTCGCCCAGATGGTCAGGCAAGGCAGCATCACGATCATGGCCAGAAATTTCGGTGTAACCAGAAAATGGATCGGATCGATGGCCATGGTTTCCAGCGCATCGATTTCTTCCGTGACCTTCATCGTGCCAATTTCCGCCGCGAACGCCGAACCGGACCGCCCGATCACCACAATCGCCGTGATCAGCGGACCAAGTTCCCTCGTCATGGAAATCGCCACCGCGTTGGCAACGAAGTTCATTGCGCCGAACCTGCGCAACTCGTACGCGCTTTGCAGCGCCAGGATCAATCCAATGAAAAAGGTAATCAAGGAAAGAATGGGAAGCGCCCCAACGCCAGTCTGCATCGCCTGCGAAACGGCGCGCTGCAAGCGGAGTTGCTTGCCCTGGAATGGCGCGACGAATGTGAAATACGCCGCCCGGCCGCCCAGCTTAGACAGCGCTCCCAGGTACGCGAGCCCATCGATGACTGATCCCCCAATTTGCGTCGTCAGTTCCACAGTGCTCTCGATGGTCTTCCTTGTGATGTGGATTTGGCAGAATCAGGACGCCACGGACTGCTCTTCGTTCTCGTAAATCTCGAAAATTCTCACTAATTTGGAAAGTTGCAGGACTTCCCGGACAGTCTTGTTCAGTCCGAACAAGATTAGCCGCGAGCCCACATCGCGCGATGCCTTGAGCCCCTCCACCAGCGAAGCCACGCCGGAACTGTCGATATACCGAACGCCTAAGAGGTTCAGCACCACTCGCGGAATTTTCAACTCTCTAAGCTCGCGCAGAAGCGCCTTCCGTAGTTCCGGCGACGTCGCGAGATCAATATCTCCCGAAATGTCGAATATGGTGATTTTGTCCAGATGTCGTGCTGCAATCTTCAAGTTCTGTTCTCCTCAGGAGCCCTTCCGGGTCCCCTGCGTGTGCAAAATCTTTACCAGGCGAAGCTGATTCTTGCCGTTGTTGCGGCCAAATTCTACCGTATCCATGGACTCCCGTATGAAATGTAGCCCAAGCCCGCCGGGCTTCACGTCCTCGAGAGCGCGCCCGCACATTTTTTCTGGATTCGCAGTCACCCCGTCATCTTCCAGCACAATTTCGAGCGCATCTGCGGACTTACCAGCTTCCGGAACATGAATCCGGTGAAAGGAGGCCTCAATGGACCGCTCTGGGTCTCCGAGGTAGGCGTGGCGAATAATATTGGTCAGCGCTTCGTCAACGGCGAGAACCACCGCGCGGCATTCGGGGTCGGAAAAGCCCAGCTTCGCCGTGAGTTCGCTCAAGGCGTTTCGCACCACGCAGAGCATTTCCGGATTGCTCCGCAGCTCTATTTTGAGTAGCAAACTGCCCCTGCTCACGTGAGCGATCTCCTCGGGCTTTAGATGCTGGCTGTCCCGTTTCGGTGCGAAATTGGCGCTGGATGGACTTCCCTAAAGCATTGTCTGTCCCGATGATACACGGAATTCCGCAAGCAGCAACTTTGCCGCTACCCCGAACCGAGTCCACTCCAGCTCAGAGCGGTTTTATGTGGGACGCGAGCCAGTCGCGGATGACTCCGAACCGAAATTCTCTCTTCTCGAGCGATTCGGTAATGAACTTATGGGCCGCCAGAGGTTCAACGTCAATAAAATACCCGTTGGCTCTTAGCATGGTGTCCGTCATCACAAAACTGATTCTCTTGTTGCCATCAATGAAGGCGTGGTTGTTCGCCAAAGATTCCATCAACGCGGCTGCTTCCTCGATCACACTGGTGTAATAGCCCGATTGTGGGCGGAACACTGCCGCCTCGAGCAGCCCCCGGTCCCGCAGGCCATGGGAGCCGCCAAACTCTTCAAACAAGAGCCGATGGGTTTCAATGGTTTCGGCAACGGTTGGGTAAATGCGTCCCAACATTTATTGTGCCAATAACTGGAGGAGCTTTCGGTTCTTTTCCACGGAGCGGCGGACGTGCGCCATGATTTCCGGCCGCACGGTGCTCTGCGTGGGCGCTACGAATTGAATGTAGTGCTCCACAGCCTTCTCGAGGATGAAACTCTTCGATTGCCCATTGTCTTTAGCCAACTTGGAAAGGTCGTCGTAGAGTTCCGCACGCATCGCCAACCCAACTTTTCTGGTTGTGGTTCTCGCCATCGTTGCAGACCTCCCGACACAAGCCAATTATGAACCCTCTGGCAGCAATCAGTCAAGATTTGTCTAGATCCGTCTAGACAGCATTCCGCCCGTAGCCCTGAGACTTCAATGCCTGTAAGGAATTGAAAACTAAAGTAGTTGGCGGACGGGCCTGTAAGCCGGATTCTGTGCCGCACACAAACTGCGAAGCAGTTCGCGTGCGCGGCGATCATTCCTCTAGGTCACGGTTCGCACCGTGACTCCAGCAGCCTACCCGAGGGTTTTCAGTCGGCGATAGCTTTCGCCACCGCCAAATGGAGCGCGCTCATTTTCATGAACGCTTGCTCAGTGAGCCGGGCCAGCTCTCCCCTCCTATTTGGCCTTGCACCACGCGGGGTTTTCCGTGCCCCCGGTGTCACCACCGGAGCGGTGGGCTCTTACCCCACCTTTTCACCCTTGCCAAACGCAGCGAGCATGTAGGGGCGGGCTTTAGCCCGTCCCCATCCGAAGACGTCTCACAGGTTTCCCTGTGCGATGCCACCGCGCTTCACTCCGCCGGCGGTCTATTCTCTGTGGCACTTTCCGTGACGCCGTCGTAGCGGCGGGTTTACCCCGCCATCTTCAACTTCGCCCCCTGGCGTTACCAGGCGCGTTGCCCTTTACCCTGAAGCCCCGTAAGGGGCCGAAGGATGTCAAGAGTTCCGCTGACCATTCCTCAGCCGCCTTTCAGCGTCTGCGAACTGACCAGCGTGCCTCAGGACGGTGTCCGGACTTTCCTCCCGCCCCGACGTTGTAGAGGCGGCTTTACGCCGCCACTCTCCCGCAGGAACCAGCGATCACCCGGCCCGCCCGCCAGTTCCAATTATACTCCGATAGTTCATGCGTCAGCACGCAAGGTGGGAATGATGCGCAACGCAACACATCAGACCACCGGTTCATGAGCTGGCTCGGCCACGGCCACTTCTTGAATATTCTCTGCTTGCAGGGGCCAAAAACGGAAAAGCACGTAAGCCACGATGGCCCAAAGTGCGAATTTGCATTCCCAAATCCAGAGTCCACTGGTGTTTGGCAGTATCGAAACTAGAATGTTCGACGTGGTATGAGCAACGGCTGCGGGAATAATGGAATTCCAGCGCAGAGTCATCCAGGCAAACACAAGATTAAGGGCCAGGCATAGGAAAATTCTGTTGGCCAGATGGAGCAATACTCCGCCGACAGACAGTCCCCGGTAACTATCAGATCGGAAGTGAATGGCAGCCCAAACAATCCCAGTCAAGAAAATCCCGCGATGAAGGCCGTATCGACCGAAGAACTTGGGCAGCAGCAATCCGCGAAAAACAATTTCCTCGGCGAAAGCGCCAAAGGCCATTAAGAGAAGCCACGGTTGCCACGCGTTAGCCAGATCGAAATAAGAGGAGAATTGTGGAGGCGCAAACTTCCCGAAGCCCTGTGCCGCCCAGTGTGCACGATCGACAAGATATTGCGCGCCAGGAATCAGGCAACTTACGGTAAATGCCAGCATTAGTCCAAACAATGCATACCGAGGCTCTGGCAACTGGAGAGAAGCTTGGACAGAATCTCTTCCCGGCTTTCCTAGAATGTACGCGGTAGTGCCAACGAGGAGCACGGCGTCTAGAACAGAAGCCAGTCGTGCAAATGCCGCCATGAACGCCGCAGAATTGGTCGCCGAAGAAATATACGGGAGTCCAAACATCAGTAAGCCAAGCAAACCAGCGATCAAGAAGTAGGGTCCAAGCAATACAAAAACCAATATTCGCACCCGAGACCAAGAGTCCGGAGTTCCGACAATCGCAGTAGGTTGCTTCGGCAAAGAGAGTGGAAGTGACGTGAGTCCCAGGGTCAAGCGCATCGTGTACGCGAGAGTCAGCATGAGGCCGAAAGTACAGAAGTAAAATCCCGGAGACAATTTCCACGCGTTTAGCTCGAGCCAGTTAAGTACAACAAGACTGTGCTGTGGCTCAAATATGGATGCCGTCGTTCGAGTGAGCCGAAAACATGTGTAAAGAATGAGAATTAGGCTAAGGGCCGTTGGAAGACAAACAGCCCATAGAATTCGACGTACAGGTGTCTTTCCTGGCCAGAAACAAACGAAATAAGCTGCCAGCCCAGCGAAAATGATAGGCCATAGCCATATAGCCATTAGTCCCACGAATTCATGCTGACTGTCACCGCCATGAATTTTCGAGGGCCACCAAGGCAAACGTGGCGAAATAAAAAGGAATACCACGCCAACCAAGAAAATGAGCTGGTATGGATCAGCAGGGATGACGGAACGCAGAAATATGGCAAGGCGCTTCATCAGTAGGATAGACTCCGCGCGGATTATGTCTTATTGGGGTAAACAAAAGCCAGCTATACGGCAAACAATACATTGAGCAACAGCAAGCGCTACACTGATATCAGTTCAGCCTGAGTAGTTTTTCGAATTCGGGTTCAGTCAAAATAGTTACGCCGAGTTCCTTCGCTTTGTCGTACTTCGACCCAGGATCCGTCCCCACCACCACATAATCGGTCTTTTTGCTGACTGACCCGGAAACTTTCCCCCCATGTTGCTGAACAATCTCTCCCGCCTCCTCCCGCGAACGATTCGCCAGCCCTCCCGTAAACACAAAACTCTTCCCCGCAAGTTTCTGACTCTTCACCACACGCTTTTCCGCCGTAGGATGGACGCCCACCTTGTTCAGCTTCTTAATCAGCTGACGATTCGCCGCCTCCGAGAAAAACTCCACGATGCTCGCCGCGACTTTCGGCCCAACCTCCGGCACTTCCTCAAGCTGCTCTTCCGTCGCTGCCGCCAATTCCTCCAGCGAAGAAAAATGTTCCGCCAGCAATTGCCCCGTCCGCTCACCCACAAACTGAATCCCCAAAGCGTAAATCAATCGCTCCAGCGAATTCTCCTTGCTAGCCTCGATCTCCTCCAGCAAATTCTGCGCTGATTTTTCCGCCATGCGCTCCAGCCCCGCCACCTCGTCTTCTTTCAACGCATAAAGGTCCGCGACATCCTTGACGAGTCCTTTATCCACAAGCTGATCCACGATCTTGTCGCCCAAGCCGTCAATGTTCATGGCGTGCCGCCCCGCAAAATGCAGAATCGATTCTTTCCTCTTCGCCGGGCACGCCGCATTCACACACCGATAAGCCACTTCCCCTTCCACGTGATGAATCGTGCTCCCGCATTCCGGGCAATGCTTCGGCATGCGAAACGGCTTGCGCCCCTTCCCTTCTTTCACCACCTTCAGCACGTGCGGAATCACTTCCCCCGCGCGCTCGATCAGCACCGTATCGCCAATCTGCAATCCTAGCCGCTCGATTTCATCCATATTGTGGAGTGTGGAACGGCTGACAGTGACGCCTCCCACTTGCACCGGCTCTAGCACCGCCACCGGCGTCAGCGTCCCAGTCCGCCCCACTTGCACGATGATGTTGTTAACCACTGTCGTCTCCTGCCGCGCCGGATATTTGTACGCAATGGCCCACCGCGGCGCCTTCGACGTGTAACCTAGTTCATTTTGAATGGGAATCGAGTTCACTTTCACGACTACGCCATCAATTTCGTAAGCCAGCTTCTCCCGTTTCTCGTCCCAATCATCGCAATAGGCGGTCACCGCTTCGATCCCCGCGCAAAGTTTCCAGTCGTCCGAAGCGCGGAAGTGTAATTGCTTCAGCGCCTGCAGGGACTCCGAATGTTTCGCGAACGGCACTTTTCCATCGACCAACAAGTAGTACGCAAAAAAATCGAGTCGCCGCGCCGCCGTAATCGACGGGTCCAGCACGCGCACTGCTCCCGCCGCCGAGTTCCGCGCGTTCACGAAAATCTTTCCGCCAATCTCTTGCTGCTTCCGGTTCAGCGCTTCAAACGCTTTCTTCGTCATCATGATTTCGCCGCGCACTTCGAAGTCCGCCGGCAGCCTGCTTTTCTTCAACACGCCCGCATCCACTCGCAGCGGAATCGACCGAATTGTCTTCACATTCGGCGTCACCTCCTCTCCGGTAGTCCCATCGCCGCGCGTCACGCCGCGTGTCAGCGCGCCGTCTTCATACTGAAGCGAAATACTCAACCCATCGAATTTGTGTTCTGCAATGTACTCAATCTTTTCCTGCCCGCTTCCCTCCCGCACCCGTTTATCCCAGTCGCGCAGCGCGTCGTAGGAAAACGCATTGTCCAGGCTGAGCATCGGCCGCGCATGCTGAACCTTCGTAAACCCTTCGCGCGCCGCTCCGCCCACGCGCACCGTCAGCGAATCTGCCGTCACCAACTCCGGATGCGCGGCCTCCAGATCCTTCAACCGGTTCATCATCCGGTCGTACGCCGAATCCGAAATCTCCGGATCATCCAGCACGTAATAGCGGTATTCGTGGTAGCGCAGCTTCTCGCGCAGGTCTTCGATCTCTTTTTTGACGGCAGCGGGCGCGGCTTTGGCCATGAAACCCTCGGCAGAACAGTATGCTGAAATTCGCCAGTTATTATATAGAATGAAAGATTACGCTACGAACGGGAGACTTGCGTACCACACATGACGTCTGACTTAAGAAACGCTCTGCTGATTCACAATCCAAACGCTGGTGGCGGCGGCAATGGCCGCCGGCGTACGCTCGACACGGCTCGCCATATTTTTGCCGCTGGCGGCATCCAGTCCGAGCTCGCCGAAACCACCGGCCCGGGCCATGCCACAGAAATCGCCGAACGCGCCGCCGCCGAAAATCGCGGCCTCGTCATTGCCTGCGGAGGCGACGGCACGCTCAATGAGGTCATCAACGGCCTTGCCGCCCATCAGAACGGCCACCGCGTTCCTCTCGCTCTGCTCCCCGGCGGAACCGCAAATATTCTCGCGAAAGAACTCGACTTGCCGTGGGACATTCCCAGCGCCGCCGAAAAGCTGGTTCACGGCACTGTAAAGGAAATCGCCCTCGGCCTCGCAACTCCTCTCGAACAACCCGATAAGAAAAAATATTTTCTCAGCGTCGGCGGCGCCGGTCCCGACGGCATGATCGTCTATTCCCTCGACCTCGAACTCAAAGCCCGCCTTGGCATCCTGGCCTACTGGTGGCAGGGCGCCCGCGAAGTCTTTCGTTACGATTTCCGGCATTTCCGCATCGTGATCGGCGATCAAAAAATCGACGCCTCGCTGGCCATCGTCGGCCGCACCAAAAACTACGGCGGCCCTTTCAAGATCACCACCGAAGCCGATCTCTTCAAGGATCAATTTGAAGTTTTGGCCCTGACTACGCAAAGCGGCCTCCGTTATCTAAGCTACCTGCCGTCGCTTTGGACCGGCAATCTCCGCGGCACCGAAGGCGTCCATTTTCACAAAACAGATTCCATCATCTGCGAGCCGCTCGACAAAAACCCCCTCTACGCCCAAGTCGACGGCGAACCGCTAGCCCGCCTCCCCGTCGAATTCAAAATCGTCCCCCGCGCCCTAAAACTCCTGGTCCCTGGCGCCCACGCGTAGCGGCCATTCCCCGGTGGCACAGCCACTCTTGGCTGTGCTCCTACGAGTGCAACTCCCGGCTGGGGCAAGCACACAGTCGGCGCGTGCTTTGGAGTGCGGCGGCTCGACGCCGCTTTTCTTTTTTCTTGGTGGGGGCGCAGCATGCTGCGCCGAGTCAGCAACCAAGGTGAACCTCAACGGTCTTATTGTGAAAGTTCATATCGCGGTGGCATTTCCGAAAAATCCCGGCCTAACAACTCACAACTAATCACTACGAACTGGTTTTATGAGATAACTTCCCCATGGATCCCCTAACCCACGCCCTGGCCTCCTACACCCTAAAGCGCGCTGCCTTCCCCCGCCTCTCACTTCCCACGACAGTCGCTATGCTCCTCGCAGGCACTATCGCCGACCTCGATCTCCTAAGCGCCAAATTCGGCCCCTCCACCTTCCTCACTTTCTATCGCACCTACCTTCATTCCTTCGCCGCAGCATTGCTGTTCGGACTGCTCGCCACTTTGCCCTTCGTGCGCAAACGCGGGCCCGAGGAAAAACAAACTTCCCCATTCCCCATTTTCATTGCCGCGTTCTCAGCCGCCGTCCTCCATCTGCTCTTGGATCTCTGCCAAAGCACTGGTGTGGAACTCCTCTGGCCTTTCTCCGCGCGCCGCTTCGCTCTCGACTGGCTTCCTCCTCTCGATCTGTGGATTATGGGAATTCTTCTTGCAGGAATTCTCCTCCCCATGCTCAGCCGCCTGGTCACGGAAGAAATCGGCGCCAAGTCAAAGGGTCCGCGAGGCAAAGTAGGAGCATCCCTCTCGCTCGCCGCCGTGATTCTTTATGTTGTTTTGCGCTTCGTTCTTCACGGCAACGCCATCGCCGCCCTGGAATCGCGCACCTATCGAGGAGAGTCTTCAGGCAGAGTTGCCGCAATTGCGGAGTCCGGCTCGCCTTTCCTATGGCACGGCATCGTGGAAACGGAACGCGCTCTCCATGACATCGAAATCGACGTCGGCCCCGGCGCTTCTTTCGACCCGGACGCAGGAATCACTTCCTACAAACCCGAGCCTTCGCCCGCTCTCGATGCATCTCGCGACACCCCCGTCGCGCGCCAATTCCTTCGCGTCGCCCGCTTCCCCAAAGCCACCGTCGAGAAATCCCCCGACGGCTTCCACATCCTCTTGCGCGCCTTCCCCTACAACCGCGACGCCAGCTCCGGCTTACGCGTCCACGCCGAAATCCACACAGATCCCTCCGGCAAGGTTCTCTCCGAGGAACTCGCCTGGGATCCCGGCCCGCGAGAATTCTGGTGGCACTAGTCCCGCGCATTTTTTCCGTTTCTTGTAGTGGCGCAGCTTGCTGCGCCTATCTTGGAGTGTCGAGGCTTCCTTACCCTGAGCCTCGATGGGCCGCCGCTTTTCTTTCAGCCGATACGACCAAGTACGGCGGGTGGCGAAGAGACTGAGCTGGGGAGAAGACGGGCGTGCCGCACCCTTTGGGTGAAGCTGTGAAGAAACTAGCACAAAAGTGAGGCCAAGCCAGCTTCTCCCGACGGAATCGATGGGGCTACGGTAAGGAGGGCTCGTCCTTGTTTTCTCGCTACCAGTTCATGCCGCAACCGGCTGGCGCAGGCGAATCCACTTCTGCAGGTTGTAAGTCAGGCAGGCCCACAGCGCTTCGGCTCGCGCTTTTATCCTGCTGCGCACGTGAAATTGTCGTAGCCCCAACTTGCATTTAATCCACGCGTGGCAGAACTCTACGGTCTGCCCGCGACGCCGATATTGTTGTTGCGCTTCCTCGCTAGCCATCTTTTGCCGGAAGGCCATCATCATCGCGCTTTCTTCCAGACGCATGACCGAACGTCCGCGTCGTTGATTGCCTGGACAGCATTCCGGTTTCCGCCGACAGGACAGACAATCTTCGGCTCTCGCCTCGTAGCGGTGATAGATCGCTCCCGGCCCTTTGTTCCGCCGCCCCTGCGACAGCAGCAACTGGCCTTCGGGACAACGCATAGGAAGGTCCTCGGGGGAAGCTGATGCGGTGCCGTTATGCCGCTGCCTGTGAGATCGTGTCCCAGGTTCCCCAGAAAATCGACCCGGCGTTCCGCCATCTGCTGGATGGCCGTGCCTGTGGTGTAACCGCCGTCGGCAACGATTTGCTGCGGTCTTTATTTCAGCCGTTGTTCTATGCGCTCCAACGCCGGAAGCAGTTGCGCGCTGTCGCTGGCCTCGGGCGTAACCTCTACTCCCACGATAATTCCTTGCGTCGCGTCTGCAGAAATCTGCACGTTATAGCTCGGTGCTAAGCCACCATCCGATTGCTTCATGAAACGCGCTTCAGGATCACTGATGCTCACTTTGTGGGCTTTCTTGGCGGAGCTAGGCTTTTGTTGTCCTAGTTTCTGAACTTCTTCTAAACCCTTCTCCAGCCGTTGTTGTTGCTCTTCCCGGGCGCGCTGCCGGGCGGTTCTCGTCTTCGGGCTCACTTCTTGGTCGCGCGGATCGCCCATTTCTTTAACACGCTGTCGAGCCCGTTCCAGATGCTCGCGAATGCTCTCTTCCTGCTGAAAGCTCTGGCTACTGGCCAGCGCCCGGATCTTCGTTCCCTCCTGCGCCACTTGCTTTAGCTTGATCAGTCCTTCCTTGCTGAGGCTGGCCAGAACCTGCTTGAACAGTTCCTCCAGTTCTTCGTGCCGGTCGACGCGGAAGTCTGCCAGCGTGTGATAGTTCACCTCTAACAATCCTGTGAGCCACTGGAATGCAGGGTCATATTCGCAACGTCGTGCCACTTCGCGTGCCGAGCCGATGCCCTGGCTGTAGGCGTACACCCATAAGCTGATCAGCAACTGCGGATCGCATGCCGGCCGCCCGCCTTCTGCTGCACTGCTCGCAATGCCCGCGTAGAACGACGACAAGTCCAGCCGGCCGATCAACCCCAAAATGGCGCGCGCGAGGTGCTCCTCTTCAATCCGTCGCTCCACGTCAACTGCACGCCAACTCATCTGCTGCCGGTTGACATAGAGGATCAACGGTTGTTTGGTAGAGGAATTTTCTTGGCTCATGCCGCGAGCTTACGGCACGCGGAATTTTTTGCAAGAATGAAATTCATAGCGTTTCTTCACAGCTTCGGTTTTAAGGGTACGGGGGTTGACTTTGCTTTTTCCAGCTCACATCTGCTGAAACCATTCACCACGCTAAGAGCCGTTCACATCGCCCGACGGGGCCCGCCGCTTCAGTATCACTCGCGAAAGAACATAGCTGACGATAACAGCTGCGGCAGCAATCAAAATTGCTTGCGGCCAATGATCTTTCAAATATGGTAAGGCTTCCCGGCCATACCGAACCGCAAGGTAGCCGACGACGAAATACCGCAACAATCGCGCAATCGTGATCGCGACCGTGTAGCTCAACAGTGGCACTTCAAACACGCCCGCAGCAAAAACAAAAATCTTGAAGGGCGTCGGTGGCGGAAGAAGCGCTGCGATCAGGATGCCCACGAAACCGTTGCGCTCTACCCAGTGGCGGATCGCATGCGAATGCTTCCCCGCCTTCCTATGAAAAAGTGCTTCCCCACCCTTCCGCGCAATGAAATAAAGCAGCACGCATCCCAGAACTGATCCCAGTGCCGCCAAGAACGCATACAGGGGCATCCTTGTGGGATGTTCGATCGACAGATCAACTAACAGGAGGTCGTTGATGATGGGAAACGTCAGCACCGAAGAATCGAGAAAGGAAATCAGAAAAAGCCCGGGCGCACCCAGCCCACCGGCGAAGGCCACCACTTTCTGCTTCCATCCGCTCAAACCCGTGGCCAAAGGAAACTCCTCCGATTAGTGTGCTGCAACTTACGCGTCATGTTCTGGGCCCGCCCCCGTCCCGATTGTCATCCTGAGCGCAACGAAGGATCTCAACTCATCCTCGAACGAATTTGTCCGCTTGGGGTGTGGCATTGGCTCAGGGCAAGGCCAAAAGAAAGGCTCGCGCAGCTATTGCGCAAACGCCGCGCGATCGAAATGATTCATGAAGACCTGCATGAGCGCAGTCCGATGAAGATTGGGCAGCTTCGGAATCTCGCCGATCACGCGAACGTGCCCAAACCGCTCGATAGTTTCCCGGTTCTCGCGGTTCTGCTCGCCAATCAACACCACCCCGTGCACCGGCAGCTCCGCCGCATGCAGGGCTGCAAGCGTCAACAATGTGTGATTCACCGTGCCCATCGCGCTGCGCGCCGCCACGATCACCGGCAGCTTGAACTTCACCATCATGTCGAGCACAAATTGCTTTTGATTGATGGGCACCAAGACTCCCCCGGCGCCCTCCACGATCAGCCAATCGTTCACCAAACTGCTCGGCATGTTGACGCGGCCCAGATCGATTTCCACTCCCGCCCAGCGCGCGGCCAGGTCCGGTGAAACCGGAGGCACAAATTTGTACACCTCATCGAGCGTTCGATCCGTGCCAATCCCGGCAAGCCGCATCACCGTCACGCGGTCCGAGCCTTCCAGCGTGCCCGTCTGGATCGGCTTCCAATAAACCGCATCGAGCGCCGCGCAGAGCAACGCCGAGAGAACAGTCTTGCCGACTCCTGCGTCCGTGCCGGTAATAAAAAAATGATGTCTCATGGGCGCCACGTTGCTGCTGGTCCAGCTTCGCTCTCAGATCTCCCAAATATGGCGGGATTTCTCTTGTGACGCAGGTAGCATTTCGCGGCGGCCTTCCGCGCCGCATCCAACACTGGTTTGTAGCTCATGGCCCCCCGGCTAGCCGGAATCAATCAACCTTGAATGATTCTGGCATGTTACCATCGCTTTGCATCCGCGTCTCGGTTCGGTATCCGACGCGATACTGGCAGTGCTGTTTTTCTCGAGCTGGCCGGTTTGACCGGCCTTCGCTAACATGTTATAAATCGGCGTTTTGTGCAGCCCTGGTGCCCTGTCTTCGGGGCGCTTCGCTGGCCCGACTGGGGTAGTCTCGGGCCGGCGCGTGGCGGCCTTCCTGGTGGAATGTGAACAATTCGGTCTTTGGCCGCGCCAAACTGCGCTTGGCCGAAAACGTGTGCCGGATGCTGGTGTCCCGTTGTAGGGGCGCGCTCTTAGCGCCTCTCCTTTGCCCTGTGAAGGCCTTTTGAATGAAAGATCTATGGAGGATTCGGAATGCTTACCTGGCTGACAAACGCCTGGTCTTTGAGCTGTAGATTCGCCAAGTTTTCTGCGGCTGCGGCCGTCCTCTCTTTAATGGGCGCTGCTTCCGCATTCGCTGATGAAGCTGGCGGCGAGGCCGGTTTGAAGCTTCCTGATCTTTCCCAGGTCACTTTTCTCGGCATCGACGGCCACAAACTCCTGCTCTTCGGCATCGCCATCTGCATTTTTGGCCTCGGCTTCGGGTTGGCGATCTATTCGCACCTGAAAAATTTGCCCGTGCACAAATCGATGCTCGACGTATCCGAGCTGATTTACGAAACCTGCAAAACCTATCTCTTCACTCAGGGAAAATTCCTGATGATTTTGTGGGTGTTCATCGCCGTTGTCATCGTCATGTACTTCGGCTGGCTCGCCCCCGTGCATCCGGTCGCGGTTACTCTGCCGATCATTCTGATTTTCAGTCTCGTGGGAATTGCGGGCAGCTACGGCGTCGCCTGGTTCGGCATCCGCGTGAACACTTTCGCGAACTCCCGCACGGCGTTTGCTTCCCTGCGCGGCAAGCCCTATCCGATTTACAGCACGCCTCTGCAAGCCGGTATGAGCATCGGCATGATGCTCATTAGCGTTGAGCTTTTGATGATGCTTTTTATTTTGTTATTCATTCCCGGCGATTACGCTGGGCCTTGCTTCATCGGATTCGCGATCGGCGAATCTCTCGGCGCTGCGGCTCTGCGTATCGCCGGCGGCATCTTTACCAAAATCGCCGACATCGGCTCCGACCTCATGAAAATCGTCTTCAAAATTAAGGAAGACGATGCGCGCAACCCCGGCGTAATCGCTGACTGCACCGGTGACAACGCCGGTGACTCCGTGGGCCCCAGCGCCGACGGCTTTGAAACCTATGGCGTCACCGGCGTCGCACTGATCACTTTTATTTTGCTGGCGGTCAAAAATCCCACGGTGCAGGTTCAGTTGCTGGTGTGGATCTTTGTGATGCGCATCGTGATGCTCATCGCCAGCGCCGCCGCCTACTTCATCAACGCTTTCATCGCTAAGTCCAAATACGGCAACGCCGATCACATGAACTACGAGGCGCCATTGACTTCACTGGTATGGATCACTTCGTTTGTTTCGATTGCGCTGACCTACCTGATTTCCGCGGCGATCATTCCGACGCTTGGTGGCGATGCCTCGCAGTGGTGGAAGCTGGCAACGATTATTTCTTGCGGCACGCTCGCCGGCGCAATCATTCCCGAGTTGGTCAAAGTTTTCACCTCCACCGAATCGCGCCATGTAAAAGAAGTTGTCACCTCGGCGGAGGAAGGTGGCGCATCGCTCGGCATTCTCTCTGGCTTCGTGGCCGGCAACTTCTCGGCATACTACATCGGACTGGCGATGGTGCTCCTCATGTCCCTCGGCTTCCTGATCAGCAATTTGGGACTCGACCATCTCATGCTCGCGCCTGCGGTGTTTGCGTTCGGGTTGGTTGCATTCGGCTTCCTCGGCATGGGTCCTGTCACCATCGCCGTCGATTCCTACGGCCCGGTCACCGACAACGCGCAGTCCGTTTACGAACTTTCACTCATCGAACAAGTCCCCAATATCAAGCAGGAACTCAAGAAGGATTACAACATCGACGTCAATTTCGAGCGCGCCAAGGAAATGCTCGAAGCCAACGACGGCGCAGGCAACACGTTTAAAGCCACCGCCAAGCCTGTGCTCATTGGCACCGCGGTCGTTGGAGCTACCACGATGATTTTCTCCATCATCATGGCGCTTACGAAAGGCTTGACCGAAAACGTCAACAATCTTTCGCTACTTCACGCTCCTTTTGTTCTCGGCCTCGTTACCGGCGGCGCCATGATTTACTGGTTCACCGGCGCGAGCACACAGGCCGTGACCACCGGCGCTTACCGTGCGGTCGAATTCATCAAAGCCAACATCAAGCTCGAAGGAGCTGCCGCCGCCAGCATCGCCGACAGCAAAAAGGTCGTCGAGATTTGCACCAAGTACGCACAGAAGGGCATGCTCAACATCTTTATTGCCGTCTTCTTCGCCACCTTGTCCTTCGCTTTCATTGAGCCATTCTTTTTCATCGGGTATCTTTTCTCCATCGCCATCTTCGGCCTCTATCAAGCCATCTTCATGGCCAATGCCGGCGGCGCCTGGGACAACGCCAAGAAAATCGTGGAAGTGGAGATGAAACAAAAGGGCACACCGCTCCATGACGCCACAGTCATTGGCGACACCGTTGGTGATCCGTTCAAAGACACTTCGTCGGTCGCCCTCAACCCGGTCATCAAATTCACAACGCTCTTCGGCCTGCTGGCCGTAGAACTCGCCGTGCAAATGACCACCGCACAAGGCAGCGGCCTGACGCATGTTCTTGCAGCTATCTTCTTCGTCGTATCTTTCGTCTTCGTCTACCGCTCCTTCTACGGCATGCGCATTCGCGAAGGTGCCGCCAACTAAAGTGGTTGTCAGTTTTTGGTTTTTAGTTCTTAGTTTTTAGTAAAAAAACAGGGCGCTTGCAACACCAGGCGTCCCGTTTTTTTTGGAGTGCGGCGGCTTGCTTGGCCTGAGCCTCGAAGGAACGCCGCTTTTCTTCCGGATCGAAAGTCTAATATGAGAAGATTCCGCTAAGTGCTCTGGCCGTTCCGGAGCGACGCTCGTGGAACTGAAGATCAACAGGGTTCAGTACGAAGTCAGCGATCTTGACGAACTTCGGGTGCGCCTCGCCCAGATCCGACGTACCCAATTTTCAGAAGTGTGGTTGCAGCACACGGACGGCTGGCCGGCGATCGCGGCGCTAATCAATGCCGAAGCGGCGTGGCTCATGTACCTTCGTCACGAAGGAGATGCGGGATTCTCGACCCGCAATCCGCAATATAGCGGTCTCGCAAAGACAAAAACGGAGTACTACCTCTCGAACGGCCAGCGCGATGAGTATCCGGCGTCCTGGAATATCACCAGTTCCGAAGCTTTGCGCGCCCTAGAATATTTCTTTGAACAAGAAGCCATGGCTCCCTGGCTCACGTGGCAAGACGACACTCTCAAACCAAAGTTGTAATTCTTCTCCGCGCCGAAACCGGAGTACAATCCCGCCATCTCTTTCAGAGGTGCAAATGATGCGAAAACTTCTTCTCTCGTCGGTAGGTGCTCTGCTCCTGGCCGGTGTGCCGGCAATCGGCTACGCGCAAGTCGATACCAAATGGAAGATTCACGATCCCGATCGCCCGGTGCCAACGGCGATTGATCCCGGAACTTCCAGCACGCAAGATTCGCCGGGCCACGCGCCTTCCGACGCCGTCGTGCTCTTCGATGGCAAGGATCTCTCCAAATGGGCGCACAAAGACGGCAGTGCAGCGAAGTGGAAGGTGGAGAACGGCTATTTCGAAGTAGTCCCAAAGACCGGCTACATCTACACTCGCGAAGCTTTTGGCGACTGCCAGCTACACGTGGAATTTTCCGAGCCCTCCCCCGCGAAAGGCGAGGACCAGGACCGCGGAAACAGCGGGGTCTTCCTGCAAGGTCTCTACGAGACGCAAGTCCTGGACTCCTACCAAAGCAAGACTTACGCGGACGGCCAGGCCGGGGCGATCTATGGCCAATACCCTCCGCTGGTAAACGCTTCGCGCCCCCCGGGCCAGTGGCAGACTTACGATATCGTCTTTCACGGTCCGCGGTTTGCGAAAGACGGCAAGCTGCTCCGCTCCGCGCGTGAAACTGTTTTTCATAATGGCGTGCTGGTGCAGGACAATGTGGAACTGACCGGCCCGACGGCTCACAAGGCGCGTCCCCCCTATGAACCTCAACCAGAAAAATTGCCGCTGGCGCTGCAGGATCATAACCATCCGGTGCGCTACCGAAACATCTGGATCCGCGACCTCTGAGCTTGGAGTGCGGGAGCAGGGCTGCCGCTTTTGCAGGCTGGGCTAAGACTGAAACCGTAAAAGGGGGCCGGGCTCCCGCACTCCAAATTAGGAACGGATGAGTCCGGGGAATTTGCGGGGGTTGTTGTCGAAGCCGGGGAAGACCGTCTTGAGGTCGGCAACGCCGATGTGCTTGGTGAGAATTTCGCCGACGACGGAGCGAAAGTCAGTGGTGAGGGCTAGGTCGCGGCCTTCATTGAGCTGATGATCGTTTAGGCCGGGCCATTTGCCATAAACCTGGCCGCCCTTCACGTCGCCGCCCATGAGGAACATGCAATTTGCGTGGCCGTGGTCGGTGCCGCGATTCCCGTTTTCTTTCGCGGTGCGGCCGAACTCGCTCATGGTCACGAACACAATGTTCTGCATGCGGTCGCCTAGATCCTGATGAAACGCGGCAAGGCCCTGGCCAAGATCCCTCAGCAAATTGGAAAGCTGGCCCTGCACGCCGCCTTCGTTGACGTGATTGTCCCAGCCCCCGCAATCGACAAATAAAACTTCCACGCCGATGTCGGCCTTCAGGAGCTGGCCAATCTGCTGCAAACTCTGCCCCAGCCGGCTCGTAGGATACTGCGCGCCATTCTCCGGTTGATACTTGCTCGGGTCGGCCTTACGCAGGAGATCGATGGCTTCAAACGTCTCCATGCCCGTGCCATGCAGCGCGTGATCCACGGTCTGCGAGTACATCGCTTCAAAACCGCCTTCGACCATCTGGCCCGTTCCAGGAGCTTGCGCCATTACTTTGAATTGCTTCAGATCCGGCAGCGCAATTGCCGGCGCGGTACCGTGCAGCATGCGCGGCAAATTCGGGCCTATCGCCACGGCACGAAATGGAGACGCATCTTCTTCGGGCACAGTTTCGAGCGCGCGGTTCAGCCACCCGTCTTCCGTCGCTTTCAATCCGGGCGTGCCGGATTCCATGAAGTCCTGCGCGTCGAAGTGCGAACGCGTCGGGTCGGGCGAGCCGGCAGCATGCACGATGGCCAATTGATTCTTGTGAAACAACGGCTCGAGTGGAGCAAGGCTGGGGTGCAATCCGAAGAATCCGTCAAGGTCAATCGCTGCATCCGCTCCGCCGCGTTTGGGCTGCGGAATGGCGATGGTCGGACGCATCCGGTAGTAGTTCGCTTCGCCGAACGGCACCACAATGTTCAAGCCATCTGCCGCACCGCGCTGAAACAGAACGACGAGCTGCTTCTTGTTCGGCATCGGCGTCGCTGCCACCGCGCGCTGCAAAAACGCCGGCATTGCGCTGAGGCCAACCATGGCCACGCCGCCTTGCTTCAAAAAATATCGCCGGGAAAACTTCAAGCCTCGCACACCTTCACAACAGTTGTAGCTCATGGCAGCCTCTGTGTAGTAGCGGCTTTACGCCGCCGCATTCGGCGGGATAAACCCGTCGCTACAAAACCCTACCGTCGCTGAAATTCGGGCGCGCCAAGCACCAGGCCCGCGACTACTCCCAAATCCACCTGTCTGCGGGGATCATCGAGCTTGGCTTGCAAAACCTGCGGATTATCGAGTTGTTTCTGGAGTGTCTCCACGGTAGTCGGTCCCGCCTGTCCGCCGAGGAATACCTGCACGGCGCGATCGAGCGCGGTCTTCGGATCTGTGGAGGAATCCACGCCCAGCAGCGACGGCACATCGCTGCGCGCCCCACGCATTTTGTTTCCAGCGAGGGCCAGCGAATAGTTCAATCGGTTCAGCAGCGCGCCAGTGTTCACCCACGTATCGGCTTTGTCCGAATAACCTGTCGGCGGCTGGCACTGATACAGTGGCTCGCCGATTCTTCCCACCCACTGCACTAGCGGCATCGGCGTGTCCACGTCCGTGCCCAGCGCACGCACCGCGGAAACCACCAATTCAAATGGCGTCTTGATCTTTGCGCGGTAAGCATCCCGCGACCAAAATTCAGGCGACCAGATCATGGTCTTGAGAACCGCTCGAATATCGCCGTCGCTCGATTGAAACGTCTCGGCCATGCGGCTGACCAGCGCCGGTGGCGGATTGTCTGATACAAAGCGGCGCGCCAGTTTCGTGGAAATAAATTTCGCCGTGCTCGGATGGTGCACGAGCAGGTCAATCACCTGTTCGGCGTCCTTCATTCCGCCTGCGTGAATTTTCTTTCCCAGTACGATTTTCGGATCGGGATCGTGGAGCTTGTCGTCAAATTTGAAGTCTGCGTACTGCCGGGGCTTCTCAATGGTCCAGCCGGTGAAGCAGCGCGCCACTTCGGTGACATCCTTCTGCGTGTATCCGCCATCGACGCCGAGTGTGTGCAATTCCATCAACTCGCGCCCGTAATTTTCATTTAACCCGCGCTCATTTTTTTTCGCTTGCGGGTTAGCCGGCGGACGCGGCGGCCACGGCCTTCCATAGCGCGCCTGGCGCATGGCACGTTGCATGGCTTGGCGCTCCGCGGCACGAGGATCAGCGCTCAAAAAATTGTCCAGGTAAAAAAGCATCGCGGGGCTCTTGGCCGTCAGAGTCACCAAATCCTTGAACTTCCCGAAGGCGTGCGGCTGAATCACATCGCGCTCGTACGAAGTGAGGTAGTAGCGGTCTTCGCCTTTTCCGGCGAACACGTTGAAGTGATTGAACCAGAAATCGTCCATCACCTGCTGGAGTTGGCGTTCGCTGTAAATCGCGCGAGTCACTTTGGCCATGCTCAATTCGGCGACGACGCGCTGCGGCTTCTTGCTGTCGTCGGCAATCGCGCGCGGAACATTGTTGGGGTCGCCGCCACCCAGGACATCGCGTCTGCCCGCACCCTTGGTGGCCGCATTCTCCCCGGCTGGTTGTTTCATCGGTGCCGGTGCGTTGGGATTTTCGCGCGCGGAGACCGGAGTTGAAGCCGGTGTATCTGAATTCCCCGTTTGACCGGCAGCGGGCTGCATATCCTTCTCAACAACCGCCGAAGCCGCGTCGGACCGACCTTGGTTCTGCTGTGCGCGCGCCTGTTTTTCGGCTTGCTTCTCCGCCTGCTTGGGTTGCGGATATTCCTCTATCAATTTCGCAGTGGAGATATGAAGCGTCGGGTAATCTGAAAGCCGCGCGTCGAGCGAACGATCATCAATCGAATTGGAATTCAGTTGCTGATCGATCCACTTGGCCAAGCCCATTTGCCGCACGCGTTCGAGATCGCCGGGACGTGGGCCGTAGGCCAGCCGGTTTAACGCGTGAAGAATCGCCTCATCGGCGGAAAGTTCGGTGATGGGCAGTCCTTTAAGAGAAGGAACCTGCTTCGGCTTCTTACTTGCACTGGGCAGGGCCGAAGTGTCTTTTGCGGCTGCGGGCACCGCGGCGAACGCGGGCAAGTCCAGGCCGAGCGAAAAGACAGAGGCGAACGCTAGCACCGCGGCTAGAAGGGACTGTGGAGTGGCGGAAATCGCGGGAAACTTCAGGGAAAAAGCCGAGGCAGGGCGCGCTGGCAGCCTCATAACACTCTCCTGCAAGGTCGCAGATTCGGCGGATCGCCGGTCATGAGGTAGATTAACCCTTCTCCAGCGAAGAAGTTGCGGAAGTCCAGCGGGCGTGCTCGAATCCTTACCACGGCGAAAGTACAGGTAACGAAGGACTTAGAGGGACCCTTGCGCGTTGTACAAGGAGGCGAGGTTGCTATCCCCAGCCAAAACCTCCGCTTTTGCTATACACTTCTTGGGACGATATCCGGCCGCAACAAGAAACCACAGCTAATTTGGAGGTCACGATGAATCACGCAGCGTCAAATCTTATGCGGCGAACGATTTTTGCGGGCGCGGTGCTGGGCATTCTGTTTTTCCAGGCGTCGTGCGCGAAGCAGGCTCCGGGGCCACACGCGACCATTCTGATGCGCGATGGCACAACGCTAAGCGGTACGGTCATGGCGACGTCGCCGTCAGAAGTCACTCTGACGGGCGACGACAACACCACTCATACCGTTCCGATGACGCAGGTGAAATCCATCGAATATGATGATGCAACGGCAGCGACGGCAGCACCGGCTGCGGGCGGACAAACGGAAGCAACGGCAAACCGGCGCGCGTCCCAAGCCCAAGCGGTGCATGAACATCATTACCATCCGATGCAAGCCGAAATTCGCACCAAGACCTACGTTCTGGCCGAGGGGACGAAGGTTTCGGTGAGGACGGAAGACGCGATCAACTCCGCTTCAGCCGTCGAAGGGCAGACCTATGCGGCGGAAGTTACCGGCGATATGCTCGACGCGAACGGCGATGTGGTCGTTCCTCATGGCTCGAACGCGCAGATTGTCATCCGGTCGGCTTCGAAGGGAGGCCGCATCCGCGGCGCCTCCGACCTGGTGCTGGACCTGCAATCGATTTCGGTCGAGGGCCAGCAATATACAGTGAGCACCACCGATTTGAAAGAAACCGGCAAGCAAGGGCTTGGCGCGAATAAACGAACGGCCGAATATTCAGGAGGCGGAGCGGCCCTCGGCGCCATTATCGGCGCGATTGCAGGCGGCGGAAAAGGCGCGGCGATCGGAGCTGGAGCCGGCGCAGGCGGTGGCGCCTTGACGCAGATCCTGACCAAGGGCGGCTCGATCAAAGTGCCAGCGGAGACAGTGCTGACTTTCCAGCTCGACAAGCCGGTGAAAATCGTAGAGGCCAGGTAGCTGCGCTGGTTTGTCTGGTTTTGAAAAAGAGGCAAGCGAACGCTTCGTTCCGCTAATGCATCCCCGTAAGGCTGATTCGTACCCTCTTGGCCTCATCGCTTAATTACACTTTGCGAAACGGCCCCGGGTAAGCTGCCAGCCTGCGGTCGTTGGTAAGGAGAGCTATTCCTTCAACCATAGCCTGCGCGGTAAGCAACCGGTCAAACGCATCCTTGTGAGCTTGGGGTAGGTAGTCGGTATGCACCGCATGTTCGCTAGTGATGGGAAGTTCGCCGTAACCGTTGTCGAGCAGCGCCCGCCGCAGCAACCTCGGATTCACTTGAAAGTCCCGCCGTCCCAAGCCACTCTTGATCGAGATTTCCCACAGGCTGGCGGCGCTGAACAGCAGTTCGTTTTCCTCATCGGCGATCAGCGTTCGTGCGGCGCGCGGCAACCGTTTGTCATCCTCGGCCGCCCACAGCAGCAAATGGGTGTCCAGAAGCAGCTTCACTTTGCGCCACCAAAGAGCTTCTCAATCGCCTTGCCACCCATGGTATTGAAGTCATCCGGAACGGAGATCTGGCCGCGAAGAAAGCCCAGTCTGCGCCGGCGCTTGCCGACCGGGGTCTCCAGGGCGGTGACCTTAACGAGCGGCTTCCCTGCCTTGGCGATGACGAAGGGCTTGCCCCTTGCGGCCTCGTCCACCAGCCGGGACAGATGAGTTTTCGCTTTGTGGATGTTGACAGTCGTCATGCGAACTTCAAGTAAACTAAACTACATTAGTTTAGTTTAACTATCGGAAGCTGTCAAGAAGGGAACTTGTAAGACCGTTTTAAGCAGACGGCGCACCGCTTTCATCCTGCGAATGAAATGACAATGAAGAAGTGTCTCTTGACAACGCCTTCGCTCTTGTCGAGCGGCACCCGAATTCGTGTTAGGACTTTGTGTCTGCGCCACCCGCGAATAAGATGGATTCCAGGTGACCGCTCGCAAGATCATTCATATCGACATGGACGCGTTTTATGCGTCTGTGGAGCAGCGAGACGATCCTCTGCTACGTGGCAAGCCCGTTATTGTCGCCTGGCGCGGGAATCGCTCTGTCGTGTGCGCAGCCTCGTATGAAGCACGAGAGTTCGGCGTGCGTTCCGCCATGCCTGCTATTCGAGCCGAACGCCTTTGCCCTAGCGCAGTGTTTCTGCCCCCGGACTTCCCGCGCTATCGGGCGGTCTCCGGCCAAGTGCGCGAAATCTTCAAACGGCACACCGACTTGATTGAGCCGTTGTCCCTCGACGAAGCCTATCTCGACGTTTCGGAGAACAAGACGGGCTTGCCTACCGCGACACAAGTGGCTCGCACGATTCGCTATCAGATCCGCTCAGAACTGAGCTTGACGGCATCGGCAGGGGTAGCACCGAACAAATTCCTAGCAAAGATTGCTTCGGACTGGAAAAAACCGGATGGGCTCTTTGTCATACAACCGGAAGAAATCGATTCGTTTCTATTGCCGATGCCCGTTGACCGCCTACCCGGAGTAGGCAAAGTCACGGAAGAAAAACTGAAGCAGCTTGAGGTACAAACGATCGCCGACCTGCGGAGAATGGATTTGGCAACACTCGAAGGCCGCTTCGGCCGTTATGGTGTGCGTCTCTACGAATTGGCCCGGGGAATCGACAACAGCGAAGTAGTCCCTGACAGGCCAACTCAATCCATATCGGCAGAGGATACCTTTGAACAGGATATTTTGCTGGCCGAGATGGAGCCGATGATCCGAAGACTTGCGGAGCACGCATGGACCGCCTCGCGCAAGGAGTCACGAATCGCGCGCACCGTCGTGCTGAAACTGAAGACCAGCGATTTCAAGATTCTCACTCGCAGCCACACGCCAGGTTCTCCACCTTCTTCCTGCGAGGAACTGACGAATATCGCCCTGTCGTTGCGGGAACGCGTCGGCCTCAGGCCGCAGCAGAGGTTTCGCCTCGTTGGCGTCGGCCTAGGCAATTTCCGCGAACCGGAAGCTGTTTCGTCGCAACCGGCTCTTTTCGAATAGTTGGGTCGAGCTTCCTGACCGCAAAGCGCTCCGGCAAGTCAGTTTCCGAGTTGCGCATTGTTCGGCAAGCATCCGGCTGAAAGCAAGATCCAACCTAAAACTGTTCGCCAAGAAAGGGCGCGCGGAGTTGGTCATCTTGAGCCTTGCTCCGTGGCCTCGCCGGCGCCGCGAAGAACTCCTGCAACTGCTCGACCAACTCGATTCTCCCATCGTGGAGTTGGATCGCGCGGTTCTGTAAGAAGCGAAGCGGCGCGATGATGCGGTTCTAATGACCCATCCAGGCATCGGGCCTGTTACCTCGTTGGCGTTCGTGCTGGCCGTTTGGTCCAGTGACGCGCTTCCAGCGCAGCCGGAAACTGGCGCAGTCTTAACGGTTAGGGATTTCTTGGGTGGCCCTCAATGCTTTCGGTTTTTGAAAGCGTGGGCTTTACTTTTTCCCTACTCCGATATGTCGAAGTCCACGCTGCGGTCGGGCGCGTGATTTTTCGCGCTGTCTACTCCCTGCATCACCAAGCGGTAGGAGCCGGGCTTTAAGTCGTCGACTTTCACTTTCATGCCGACCGGAATCACGGGATTCCCCTTCTGAATGAAATCATCGGCGCGAACAATGTTGGTGAAGAACAGTTCCTTGTTCGTCGCCTTATCGAAGATCCGGTAGGCAAACGCCACCATGGGCGGGGTCGCCGAAGTGAGCAAAGGCTCATAAACTTCCGCGTACAGAACAACGTTGTCGGTATGTTTGAAGCGGTTGCTGCCGGACGGAACGATTTGCATGCCCTTGACCACCAGAGGAGTGCGGTCTTCGAGCAGCGCCGAGTCCAGCCCGGATGGAATATCGTTCAGTTTTTGCGCGGAATTGGTCAGCGCGACTCCGCTGAGGCTGAAATGTTTTCCGTCATAGGAATCGATCGCCAGCGGTGATTCGAACTTTCCAAACGCGTCGCCGCCGGCGCTGAGGACCACCGTCAGTTTGTAGGAGCCGGGTGTGGCATCGAACTGGTTTTCGTAGTGATACGGCAGCTTGGTGAACTCTTTCCATTCATCTTTTTCCAAATCCAAATTAACAGTGTCGCTGAAGCGCGCGCCGATCGTCCCGTCCGGCTTGTATGCGATTCCCAGGACGCTCAAGTTGGCGTGATATTTTCCTTTTTCCTTGTTGAATTGAAAAGTATCCGCGGGAATCTCCATCGCCAGGTTGACGCGGGCCGTTTCCGGCGCGGTGTAGAAATAGGGCGTCTCCAAAGCGCCATGAATCGATCCGGACAACGAACCCGTGGCGCGCGATTCAAGTTGCTTCTCGAGCGGCTTGCCTTCGAGAACATTTGTGGATCGCGTGTTGCAATAGCCGCTGCGTGAACGAACGTTCATTCCGCCGCGGTTCAGTTTCACTTTCAGCGTGTGGCAACTTCCTTCCGGGGTGTCACCAGGCACGTATCCGAGAATGTAAAACTCGTTTTGCTCTTTCCCAATGCGCTCGAGTCCACCCAGGAGGTCGTTGGTATTGAAGATTGTGAATCCGCCGGTCCCTTCCGCCAGCGCGGCTAGAATCTGTTGGTTGGTCGAAGCTGAAGGCGGGAACGGCGGAACGATTGTCCGCGGCTGATTGTAAGGCGAATTGTTGTAATTCGAATAGGGATTGGTGCCAACCCCACCACGAGATCCACCGCCAGTTGAGCCTCCGCCAGCGCCGCCTTTCCCACCACCACCCGCGCCTCCGCTTCCACCGGAACCACCCTTACCTCCGCCACCAGTGCCGCCGCTTCCGCCGGAACCACCCCTACCCCCACCCGTGCCACCTCCTCCAGTTCCGCCTCCACCCGTACCTCCGCCACCACCTCCACGCCCGCCACCCCCACCTGTACCCCCTCCCCCACCACTTCCGCCCCCGGGTCGTTGCGGATCAGGCATTGCCATTGCTGGGTAAGCTGCAAGCAGCAAGCGCGGACGTGCCGAGGGCTTTCGAATGGGTTCGTGATTCGAAACGGCATGGGTTTTGCTCGAAGTTATGCTGCGATGGGCGCTGCCGCCGTGCACGGGGGCCACCAGGCCGCGCGCATCCAATGCATAGACCGCCACGTTGGATTTGTTGCAGGCATCAATAGTTGCGGTTAACTCTGACTGGTTTTCCTGGGTGAGCGGAAAGCCGCCTGAAAACAGCACGAGCATTTTTCTGCCGGGGACCCCACGGAGATTTTTCGCCAAGCTGCGCACCGCCAGCAACATGCTGCGCGCGCCAAAATCCGCCGCGGCATTACCCAAGGAAGAACCAAAAGACGGCAGTCCCGCGGAAGGTAAGCTGTTCGACGCTACAACAGCTGCGTCTGTGCTAGGCGCATTGGGATCAACCGACGAGTTTTTGATTCCGGACACCGCGGCACGGAGTACGTCCGGGTTCGCCGTAAAATTCTGGACGATTCGAAGCGTCCCGCCAAAATCCGCAACGGCCATCAGCCGATCGGGGCCGGAGTTCGCGGCGATGAACTTTGCGGCCGCGCCTCGCGCCTGGATCTGCTCCGGCGGGCCCATGGTCGAATTGTCGAAAAACAGAATCAAATAGCGGCGCTGTCCGTTCGCCTGGATGGCCACGTCGGCACCGGTGGAAAAAGTGGAAACGGCCTGTTCCTTGTTGTCCTCGAAAACCTTGAAATCATTCTGGGTCAAGTCGTGGATGTAATTGCCCTTCTTGTCCGTCACCACGGAATCGACGAGCACTAGCTTTGATTCTTTTTTGATCACGACGCCAGATACTTGATCCGCCGGTGCGGCGGTTGCCGGCGGCGGTGGCGGAGCAGGTTGCCCCTGTCCTAGCGAAGGAGCCGGAGCCAGGGCTATGGCTCCCGCTACTAACAAAGTGGCCCAACGAATTTTTTGTGTGAAACTCGAGAATGTGCTCATATTTCCCCCACCACAACTACTTCAATAAGGAATCACTACTGCCCCGTTGCGTGCCGCCATCTGCGCTCCCATGGCATCTCGAACCACCAGACGTACAAGATAGGTACCTGGCTTCACGTCAAAACTACTTTTCACCGTAAAACCCGAGCGGCTCAATTTGGTGTACGTGGTATCCAGCAACTTCATGTCTACGATTTTGGAAAGGCCGGTGACAAAATTCCCATTCTCATCGAAGAGCCCGGTGACAATCGTCAACTCATCGTTGTTGCGCCCCAGCACCTTCTGGAAGTGGATGCCCTTGAGATCGAAGTGCGTTAGGACCGCCAAATGCGCCTCGGCCTCATCCTTCTTGAAAAACTGGGTTTGGAACTCCACCGGCAAGTCGCGAATTTCCTCTTGCGAGAATAGAGCTTCCTGAATCTCGAGTTTCGCGGATTCCGCGGGGTCCATGACGGTTTTCGGCGCAAAGTAGCCGTGCCTAGCCTGGATATCGAATTTTTCCTTGCTGTTCAGCGCAACCTTCAGGGCGTGAAACCGTCCGTCGATTTTCAGGTTCTGCGGCGAGAATCCTAACAAGTAGGAGTACGCCGGAGCGGCACCAGCTTCGCGCATGGCTTCGTCCACGTCGTTGCGGTTGTGGTAGAACTTACCGCCCGTGCCATCGGCCAATTGAGCCAAAACGTCCTCCTGCGCAAATTGGGCTGCCACGCGATAGGAAGACTTGTATCCAGCAGTGCGGTTACTTTGAGCCGGCGGCGGATCGGCGATATCGCCCATGACGTCAGGAGTATAGAGACCGCGGGCGTCTATGGTATTGATGACGATGTTGGAGCGAGTCGCGCGATCGACTATCTCGGAGGCTTCGGACTGCAAGGTCGTGGTAATGAAACCCGGCGAGACTAAAACGAGAACCCTTTGACCCGGCATGCTTGCCAATCGTCTTATGACCTCTTCCATATGCCTGTAGGCATATTCTGTTTCGTTGTCTCCCGACGACAGCGCGGTGGATGCGGTGGATTGTGCCAAGCTCTGGGCCGCCGCTGTCATCCGGGGATCCCCGCCGAAAGCACACTGCAGAGCGTCTTCCGTGGCAACAGCCAAAGCCTGGGGATCGTTCTTGTTGAAGATCAGATCGGCTTCGTAATAACTCACGTCCGGGCACTGATGTATCTGGCTGGACATGGAACGGGGCAAGATGCCCAGCAGGGCGTTAGCGAGTTTGTCGTGATCGTCCGTGAATTCCTGCGTCAACTGCCCGGAGGTGGTGTTGAGAGAAACACGATCGCTGGCCGCAAGCGATTCGAAGAATCGTTTTGCCGAGTCACGGACGAACACGGCATCGGACATGGAAAGATGCACGTCATCGAACATCATGGACACAAATCGCTGCGGGAGAACGACGGCTTTGCCGCCGGCGGCGTCCGCGCTTGACGAAGAAGCTTCGGCAGTTGTGGCAGCCAAGGCCGAAGCCGTGCGAGCCTCAGGCGTCTCGACGTTAAACGAAGAAATCGTCTGGAGTTTCTTGTTGTCGAAGAGCTGAAAATCTTCTTTTTTGAGATTGGAAACGATTTTGCCGTGAGAGTCGCGGACCACCACCCGCACCAGAACCAGGTTCACACGGACCTTGAATGTGGCCGGCGTATCATGGCTCGAAACTTCTTCCGTCTGAGCTTGCGCGGGCGCCGGCTTCGTCGTATCTGTCTTGGCAGGCGCATCTTGGGCGGGAGTAGCTGGTGCGGGAGTCTGGGCAGAAACCTGGCTCGCAGAAACGGAGAGGAAGCAAGCAAAAGCTATCAATAAGATAGTGCGGAACCCGGGGAATTGCAGCGAATGACCCATCCTGCCCTTCAGCAACGCGCATCCAGAGACGTCCGGGAACCGGAGAGGGACGATACCAGGGGATGCTCTTCATCAGACTGGTGACTTGACTATACGCCACGCAAATTTAATGTCAATCACGTGGCGGCTCGGGCAAGCGGGCCAGTCTCCGGTTAGGCCGTAACACTTCCAGTATCGATGCCAAGCGGGGAGATCATTTCCTACAAGCCGACTTCACAGGACTTATCCGCACAATGCCCCACTGGATCACTTCCGAGCAGCCGACGACACGCCCGGAACCTTGGTTTTCGCTTCCTCATCGGCCTTTCTTAGTGCCCGTTTGACTGCGCGCGTTGACTAGCCTCCGATCGCAGCCTAAGATGACCCTCAAGGTAGTTACCCAATGATTGGTAGAATGCTCGGGCATTACCGCGTCGTCGAGAAGCTCGGCGAAGGCGGAATGGGTGTCGTCTACCGGACCTACGATGAGCAACTCGACCGCGACGTGGTCATAAAAGTCCTGCCTCAGGGCGCCCTGGGCAACGAATCCTCACGCAGACGCTTCCGCAAAGAGGCGCTCACACTCGCGAAGCTCAATCATCCCAATATTGAAACCGTGTACGAATTCGGAAGCCAGGACGGAATCGATTTTCTGGTGCTCGAATTTGTGACCGGCTCAACCCTCGCCGACAAAATCCTGGCCGGCGCCTTCCCCGAAAAAGAGGTGGCTCAACTCGGCGTCCAGCTGGGGGCAGCCCTCGAGGATGCCCACGAGCATGGCATCGTGCACCGCGACCTCAAACCGAAAAATATCGCGGTGACGCCCAAAGGCCAACTGAAAGTTCTCGACTTCGGCCTCGCAAAGTTGTTACAGCCTGAAAGCGGCGTATCCACAACGGACTTCCTCAGTAGCACCGAAGCCTTGGCCGGGACACTTCCCTATATGCCGCCCGAACAACTTCGCGGCAGTCCTTCGGACGCGCGCGGCGACATATACGCAACCGGCATGGTGATTTACGAGATGGCCACCGGAAAGCATCCTTTCGAGGGAAGAACCGGGGCCGCCCTCTTTGATGCTATCTTGAACACGCCACCTCCGCCGCCGGGGTGGTTGAAACACGATATTTCTCCCACGCTGGAACAGATCATCCTCAAGTGTCTGCAGAAAGAGCCTGAGAACCGCTACCAATCCGCCAAAGAATTGCTCGTGGACTTGCGCCGCCTCACGGGCGGCCCGACTGCCGTTGCAGGTCGCCGAAAACGTCATCTGCGGCCGCGGATATCGAGACTCGCCGCCGTGCTCGCAATCGTGCTAGGGCTCGGCGCCGCTTACTTCATCTCGCGGCTCTTCTGGCCCCGAAGCACCGCCGCCCAGCGAACCATGCTCGCGGTCCTCCCGTTCGACAACCTCAGTGAGGATTCCAAGCAGGAATACTTCAGCGACGGCCTCACCGAGGAAATGATTTCCCAGCTGGGAAGGTGGCAGCCACGGCAGCTGGGAGTCATCGCCAGAACCTCCGCCACCCATTACAAAGGATCCAAAAAACGCATTGACCAGATCGGGCGGGAGCTGGGCGTGGCCTACATTCTGGAGGGCAGCGTACGCCGGGACTCTGGCCGTGTGCGGATCACCGCGGAACTCATTCACGTCGCTGACCAGACTCCTCTTTGGACAGAAACCTATGAGCGCGACGCCGCCGACGTATTCGCCGTCCAGAGCGAAGTCGCTGGCCGTATCACTCAATCCTTGGCTCTCGAATTGCTCCCCTCTCAACGCGCCCCGCTACTTCGCTCTCCGACAAAGGATTCCACCGCTCACGACGACTATCTCAAAGGCCTCTATTATATGAATAAGGTCACGGGGGAAGATTACGAGCGAGCCAGAACGTATTTCGAGCAAGCGGTACAGCTGGATCCCAAGTATGCTCCTGCCTACGCCGGCCTGGCTGAATATTATTGGAGCACGGATAAACTGCCCCCGCAGCTCGCCATGCCTAAGGCCGAGCAATACGCCCTGAAGAGCCTACAGCTTGACGAGTCACTTCCCGAGGCTCACACCGCACTCGCAGGCATTCGTTTTTTTTACGATTGGGACTGGTCCACTGCCGAGAGGGAGTTTACTCGGTCGCTGGAATTAAACCCTAGCGGGGCAGAGGCCCGCCGTTTGTATTCCCTGTATCTGGCCTCGCTCACGAGTGCGGAACAGGCCGTACGCGAGATACGGTGGGCGCAACAACTGGATCCTTTTTCTCTCAACATCAACACGTCCGCCGGTTGGGTGTTCAATTACACTCGTCAATATGACCAGTCGATCGAGCAGTGCCGGAAGGCGCTCGCGATCGATTCCGACTATGTCTCCGCGCACGATTGCCTCGGCGAGAGTTACCTCGCGAAGGGAATGTTCGAGCAGGCGATCGCGGAGTTCAAGCGTGCGGCCTCCGGCGGGGAACTAGTGCGCACAGTGGGCCTAGCCCGCGCATACGCACTCATGGGAAAGCGTAACGAAGCACGAAAGATCCTTGATGATTTGACGAAGGCCTCTAAACAAAGTTATTTTCCCCCCTATCTTTTTGGCGTGATCCACATAGCTCTCGGCGAAAAGGAGCAGGGCCTCGCTTGGCTCGAAGAGGCCTACAGCCACCGCGACCCGTACTTGGTGCGCCTCAAGAAGGACGCGGCCTTCGACCCCGTTCGCTCCGATCCCCACTTCCAGGACTTATTGCGCCGCGTGGGCTTCCCGCAGTAGGCACTACTTTGCGGTCAGGCGTCCTATGGCACGCTCCCGAAGGGCGCTGCAGCTGGCGTGGCTTGCCCTGTGAGAGATGGTCAATAGCCAGCTAACTTCCTCGGCAGACTTTTCGTCGTCCGGTTCCGGCAGCTTGCAGCCCTCCGTGATGGTCACCGGGGCATCAAAGATGAGCTTTCCGGTTTGCGTGCCATCAATGAAGGCTTTGAGTGCCGTGGAGCTCTTTCTGAGCTCTTTGTAGGCCGCTGGAGAGAGTCGTAGCAACGAGAGCTGCGGCCACTTTGGGTCAGCTGCTGCCGAATCCCAAATCCTCAAAACCATGGCGTTTTCCTCTTTCCCAGTCTCCAACTTGAAAGTTACTTGTTCCCACTTGGCCGCTTTGGCACTTTCTTTATTGTCCGCAACAGACGCCCAGCTTGCATGCCACACCACCAGAGCGCAGGCCAGAGTCCCTAGGATCAGGATTCGTTTCATGTCGCGCCTCCGTAGGAAATCGATAAGGTAGGTTCGGTCCCGTCCGGTCCAATGAGTGCACCTCTTATATGCCCTCCAGGCCTGAAAATCAACGTCTCGTATCGGCTCGCCGCAGCAAGTAGGGTCACGCAAATTTAGCGGCTACAGGATGATTAATAAGTAAAGAAGTAATGCCTCCGGGGTTGGCAGATTGCGCCCGACAAACGCACTTGTGTTGAGTGGTCCGGCCAATTTCCGGGTGGACGGCTAATCGGAAACCGATCTCACTACTGCGGCGCGATATCCGGCCAGGGTCCAGACGTCCTGGGCCTCTTCATGGCGAAGCAGATAGCGGTCGCCATCGCAGACCAGAACACGGAAATATGTCGCTCCCGGGGAATACCAGCGGTCTTCGATCTCCACAATGTCCAGCGCTCCGTCTTTCAATATCAGACGCAACGGGCGCTCGTCTGCTTTGTACCCGGAATAGCAATCCACGCCGACAATTTGTTGAGGCATAGGCTCACGAGCCCTTCCGGCTCTCCGCCAGCTCCGCGTTCCAAGCGGCGCCAAGAAAAACAATAACCGCGGAGAGTTGCATCCAGATGATCAAGCCGATCACGGCGGCAAGGCCGCCATACACAATACTGTAGGGGACCCGGCGTACATAGATTCCGAAAAGCATGTCTACCAGCCACCAAAGGATGGTGGCTACCGCCGCGCCTGGGAGCACATTGCGCAGGCTATCTTCCTGAGGACGTGCGACCCGATAGATCACGGTTAGCGCCAGCATGCCGAGCAAAAACGCCGCCGTGGGGAAAAAAACATTCCACCATCCCTGCAAGATTGCGTGCTTTCCAACTTCATGGGCGATCCATCGGCGCAACGGCCTGCCGAGGACGCCGAGGATGGTCGCGCCGAGAAGCGGAGCAATCGTTACCAGAAGCAACATCAGGCCGCGAATCTGCCGATGCAGAAATCCGAATTTTTCCTTGTCCCCATAGATGGTGTGGATTCCCTGCATCACCAACTTCATGACTTGGGACCCGGCCAGCAAGGTTCCCGTCCAACCCAGGGCCGCGATTTTCCAGGCTTCCGGACCGCGCTTCACCAAGAATTCTGAGACGATCGCCTGGCTGCCCGGAGGCAAAAACTGAGTGAGATCCGCAATCAGGTCAAACAGGCTGGTCCGGCCGCCGATGCGGCTCGTAGCCAGCGCTACGGCGATCAGAAGTGTTGGGAAGAATGCGAGGAAAAGATTGAAGGCAATCGCTTGTGAGATAACCCCGCATTGCGGAAAAACGCGCGCAAACATCCCGTAAATCCGACGCAGAAGCCCCGCCGCTGCACCCATAGCGGGAGATTATACCTGCGTCGGTCATCTCATGTCCGATGTCGCGGGAATCCCGTCGCAATGTTCGATGAACTTGAAACTGCCTGGCTCGGTTGATTCCCTGTGAACATGACTCGCAGAAAAGCGACAAGCAGATCCCTCACCCCGCCAAAACCGAGGGGATTCGGGATGACACGCGCCGGATGAATAGAGGGGGCCAACAGAGCCAAGCGGCTTCCAGGGTGCTCGCGGAATTCCTGCTTCATTCCGGGGAACAATAAATCATTGGACAAATCTCCTGCAGAACTGCGACATCGCCGCTCGAATAACCCGTAATCTCTATAAGGCGCTTTTCCGCCGTTCATCTCAGGAGAATCATGTTCACTGTCCCCGTTTTTTTGCTGCTGCTTTTTGACTTGCTCCTTTTTTTCGCGGCGGCTTTTTATTTCGATAAGAGTGCACAAAAGTGGGAGAACCTCCTGCTTAGCGGGCTCTTCCTGTTCTCTGGAATGCCCGCGCTGATCTACCAAGTCGTGTGGCAGCGGGCGCTTTTTGCAATTTATGGGGTGAATGCCGAGTCCGTGGCAGTGGTGGTCAGCGCTTTCATGCTGGGCCTGGGGCTAGGCAGTTTGGCGGGTGGCCGAATCTCGGCGCGATTTCCGCGACAGAGCATCCTGATTTTTGGGCTTGCCGAGCTGGGCATCGCCATCTTCGGACTTTTTTCCCTCAGCCTATTCCGCTGGGTGGCGGCATACACCGCTGGTGCGAACCTGCCCTCGGTCGTTTTCTTCAGCTTCACTCTGCTGCTGGTCCCCACGATGCTGATGGGCGCTACGCTCCCAATCCTGGTGGAACATCTGGTGCGACGCTCAGGGCTCGTCGGCGCTTCCGTCTCCAGGCTCTATTTTGTAAACACTTTGGGCTCGGCGCTCGCCTGCTATTTTTGCGCGAGGTTTTTGATGCGTGATTTGGGGCAAGCCGGTTCGGTGGCGTTCGCCGCTTGTCTTAACACTGTTGTCGGCGGCACGGCGTATTTGTATGGACGCCGGCGGACGAATGTACCCGCCGCTGCTTCTGCCGCATCCTCACAGGTTGCTCGCGGGCAATCTCCCATCAAGCTGCCGATGGCCATGTTCCTTGCCGGAGTCTCGGGATTTCTTGCGCTCGGTTTTGAAATTGCGTGGTTTCGCGTTTTCTCGATGGCCGCGGCGGATCGCGCGCCGGCTTTTGCCTTATTACTTTCGACATTTCTAGCAGGCATCGCGGCGGGCGCTTATGTCTCCGAAAAATTGACGGAGAACGCCAGCCCGAACATCGTCGCGCAGGTCATCGGAGTGCTCTTGCTTCTCGCGGGCGGCATCTCGGCTTATCTGCCGGCGCTGGTTGCCACCGCAAGAGTTCAAAGATGGTCTTTCCTGGCGCCCGCTCCGGTATTTTTTCTCACCGCGGGGCTACTCGGATCGGTGCTGCCGCTGTTGTGCCAGCTTTCCGTTTCGGCGGATGAAAAAGCCGGAAGCGGCGTCAGCCTGGTCTATGTTTCGAATATTCTTGGCTCGGTTCTGGGGAGTCTGGGAATTGGTTTCGTGCTGATGCAGCACTTCGGTCTTCGCCTGATTTCCTTGCAGTTGGGAATTGCGACGGTGCTGACAGGTGGAATGGTCCTTTTTATTGCGCGAAAGGAATCCAAATTTCCTCCCGCCTGGGCGACGCTGCTTTTTGTCGCAGCACTCGTGGCGGTGCCGCTGGCATCACCGCGATTCAATTTGCTCTACGAAAAGCTTACTTTCGGAAGCCGCTTGGACACTCGCACGACTTTCGCGCGCACCGTGGAAAACCGCAATGGTGTAATCGGGGTTACCCAAGAGGCAGCAGTATTCGGCGGCGGCGTTTATGACGGCTATTTCCGGATCGATCCCAGCCACGATTCAAATCTGATCATCCGCGCGCTCGCCCTAAGCTCTTTCCACCCGAATCCCAAACGCATCCTCATGGTCGGCTTGTCTTCCGGTTCCTGGGGGCAGGTCTTCGCCAATCATCCGCAGTTGGAGTCGCTTGACGTCGTCGAAATCAATCCGGGCTACCTTCAGTTGATCCCACAATATCCCGTAGTGAGTTCGCTGCTGCAAAATTCCAAAGTTCACATTTACATCGATGATGGCCGGCGGTGGCTCATCGCTCATCCCGATGCCCGCTATGACGCCATCATTTGCAATAGCACTTATTTCTGGCGAGACCACGCTTCTGGCCTGATCTCGGTGGAGTTCCTCGAGCTCGCCCACAAGCACTTGAATCCCGGCGGCGTCTATTATTTTAACACCACGGAATCCGCCGAAGCGATCGCCACGGCTCTGCACGTTTTTCCGTACGGCTTGCGCGTCATCAATTTTCTGGTGGTCAGTGATTCGCCCATCCAGGTTGACATGCTTCACTGGATCGACATCCTGCGCAGCTACAAGATCGACAATGGTTACCTCTTTGATCCCGGCAGCGCCGAAGCGCAGCAGACTCTCGCGGAGTATGTGCGCTTCGCCGGCAGTATCAACCTGGCACCAGAGCAGGTGGGTCTCGAAGGTTCGGCTTCGCTGCGCAAAAAATACGAACACGAACGTCTCATCACCGATAACAATATGGGCCGGGAATGGGAACTGGAAGTTCCCATTCCCTGGCGCTGATTTTCCGCGAGGGGGGATCTTTTGGAAAAGTGAAGCCTTTCCTCAGGCCGACTTCTCCATGTGGATTACTGGAAGGGATTCCCCGTTCACAAGTTGGATTGAGATGGGCTTCACGGCGATATAGCCTTTCACGGCGAAGAGTTTGGCCCCCGTCAGTGTGGCTCCCATTTCGTAGCGCGTGAACCCGGCGGCACGGGCCACGTCTTCGCAAGCCTTCAGGATCAAGGTGCCGACGCCGCGGCGCGCCCAATCCGGATGAATGAAGAACGCGCGAATCTTTGCCGCATCGCGCGTGGGATCGAGCAACGAATCTTCGCGACCCGTCCAGTGGTCGCTGCCGTAAAGCGTCTTGCGCTTGCTCCAGCCGCCGCATCCGACGATCGTCGATTCGGTTTCCGCAACGATATAGGTTCCATCTGCGATGAGTTGGCTATCGACGCCAAAGACGCTCTTGAGCGCGCCTTCGATCTGGGCCGGGGTGTAATCCTGAGTTTGCAGGCCGCGCACGGATGCCTCGATCAGTTGCCGGAGAACGGGAATGTCTTCGGTGACGGCCAGACGCAGCCGAAAGTCAGTTTCACTCATCGTTCAACTCAAGAGCCAGGAAGTGGATTCTATCTCCGAGTGACAAAACTGCGCGACGAAATTTAGATTGTTCAGCACGCAGGCTGGTATGCTGCACGGTTCGAAGCTAGCTTAGCCAGGAACGGAGACGTAAATTCTGATGCTCTACATGGTCATCGAGCGATTTAGGAATAGCGACGCCAAAGCGGTGTATCGCCGCTTCCGGGAAAAGGGGCGGATGGCTCCGGAAGGCCTGACTTACATCGAGAGTTGGGTGGAAACTAACTTCGATCGCTGCTTCCAGTTGATGGAGTGCGCCGAACCCCGGTTGTTGGACGGGTGGGCAAACCATTGGCGCGATTTGGTTGAATTTGAGTTCGTTCCTGTGCGGCATTCAAG
>DATEHF010000036.1:0-168726 GCA_035279725.1 Candidatus Acidiferrum sp. | reverse complement strand
GACCTCAGCCACGGCTGCGGCGCCAGGTTCCACGTCCCACCGCCATTCCAGTTGCACTCCCGCGGCATGTCCTTCCGCCACAGGATCGTCGTGTTATGCCCGTTGGTCTTCAGCATGTTTACGTAGTTCGTAAACGGAAACGCCGCCGGTGTCGAACTCTGGTCCGTATTCTGCACGTCATTCCACGTGTCCGACCCCGTCAAATACACCGCCTGCCCGTTCGGCATCGCAAAATAATGCGAATTCGCCCCGCTCTGCACCAATGGCCCCATCGCGGAGCTCGATCCGCTGGAAACCGTAAAGTTCACCCCGTTGCTTGCCACCCCGCCAACCGTAATTACAACTACCACGTTGCCCGTCGTCGCTCCGGCCGGCACCGGCGCAACAATGCTTGTCGCGCTCCAACTGGTCGGTGTGGCAATCGTCCCGCTAAACGTAACGGTGCTCGCTCCCTGCGTCGCTCCAAAGTTGGCGCCTGCAATAGTTACCGGACTCCCCACCATGCCGGACATTGGGCTCACGCTCGCAATCGTCGCGGCAGGTGGATTCCCTCCGCCTGGATTCGAATTGGAGGCCGCCCCGCATCCGCCGCCGGCCAAAACCAGCGCTAGCAAGAGCGTTGAAATGACGCTTGGTCGAACGGCTTCGCTCGGTCTGATTGTTTTCATCGCGAAATGCATTTTTTCCTGATGCCAGCTCAATAGCCGGAAGGGGGACTACCTCTTAGGACTGCCTATGGCGTCGAAAGGGAATTATAACCTTAATCCATCCCAACCGTACGATTGTGCGGAAGATCTGCAGGAGGTCTCTTGCGGTTTCCCTTGGGAGACAGCCCCGCTTCCCGTATCTTGTAGATTAGCGCCCGGTAGCTGATGTTGAGCGCCACGGCGGCCTTTCGGCGGTTCCATTTATTTTCCCGCAGCGCATTGAGGATCAAATTCCCTTCCATCTCGCGGATGGCTTGCTTGGCAATTCGCTTGAGCGGAATCGTGCCGTCAAGTCCGACTCGGTAGCTAACTACTGGAGAGCGCTTCGGCGGGCGCTCCGGCTCCGCCGTATCAAGGGAACCCAAGATCGCATAGCGCGCGACCACGTTCTCCAGTTCCCGGATATTTCCCCGCCATTCCCGGCAGGCTAAGTTTTCCAGGTCTTCCTCAGTAAAGGGCGGCGTATCCCGCTCGAAACGCGCGTTCAATTGTCCCAGGAAGTATTTTGCAAGCGGCCTGATATCTTCGCTACGTTCGCGCAAACTGGGCAAGTCAATGCTGATTACGTTGATCCGGTAAAACAGATCGTGCCGGAATCGCCCGGCGTCAATCTCTGTCCGCAAGTCTCGGTTGGTTGCGCAGATCACCCGGATTTCGGCGCGGCGTTCTTGCTTATCTCCGATGCGGCTGAAATGGCCATCTTGGAGCAACTGCAAGACCTTCGCTTGCAGGCTCAAGTCCAGATCCCCGATCTCATCGAGGAAGAGTGTTCCGCGGTGCGCCATTTCAACATGTCCCGGCTTTGAAGTATGAGCATCCGTGAAGGATCCCTTTTCGTAACCAAACAGCTCGCTTTCGAGCAACGCCCCCGGGATCGCTGCGCAATTCACTTTTACAAAAGCACCGGAGGACATGGCCGAACGGGAGTGAATGTATTGCGCGAGCAAACCTTTTCCAGTTCCGTTTTCTCCCTGAATCAGGATCGGCACATCGGTCGCGAGCACCTTCTGCACTTTTTGACGAATGGAAATCATGGAGCTCGACCGGCCAAATATGATCTCTTCAGGCGGTAAACTGTTTGCCCTCGAAACTGCGGCGCCATTTGTCGGTTCCGATGCAGCCATGGTCAGCCCTTTGCGGTTCGCGTGGGAACGCTCCCCCCGTCTTATGTGCACACAAGGAGCCAAATTCCGATGATTCACCCCCAGACCGAATTGGGCTTCAAATTTGCCTCATTTTAAGTGTAACTTGCTGTTGCTACAAGACTTGCTGGAACCGCCCAATTTGGAATTCGGTGACGGTGAGAAAGAGTCTTTGAGGTTCTAACTCTCAGTTACCTGCGGAAAATGATTTCGCAAAGGTGAAAACTCTTCCCGCAATGTCTCTTTACGTTAACCAGGAAAGGAAGGGATCCTACTTGTCAATAAATTGTTGAACTGAACCTACCTCGGTGGAAATATGAATGCTTCCAGCAAATCCGCTCGCGCCTTCTCGTCCGACGCCACCACTCTCAGTATGTCGCTCACCGAGAGCATCCCTCGATAACCCTGTCGCTCATCCACCACCAGCAAATGGAGAATGGTGTTCTGATCCATCAAACGAAGGCAGTCTTCCAGCGTCTTGTCGGGCGTAACCGTAACAAGTTCGCGCGTCATGATATCCGACGCCTTCATCCACGCTGGACATTTATTCTCCGCCGCGACCTTGTCGGACACATCGCTGTGGGAGATAACTCCGACGAGTTTCCCTCCGGAATCCGTCACTCCCACTGAACGCACCTGTTTTTCGCGCAGATATTGCGCGGCTTGGTGAACGCTCGTTTCTTCGGTAATGGAGAAGACTTCCTTGCGGGACCCGATGAGATCAGCTACTTTCACTGGACCCTCCGCGGGACATTCTGGCCGGATAGTAGGCCCAACTCACTCCTGTTTGCAACAGGAATTCGAGTGGTTCCTCAGGCCCGCGCCGCCTCACCCCGAATAATATCGTACCGCTCAATCACTGCGGCAACGCCCATGCGCTCGCCGTCCTCTTCGTCACGCCGCTCCACTCGGACCACTTTTCCCAAGGCTCGCACGAATACTTCGGTGCCATGCGTGATTTCCGCCGGAAGCGTTAAGGTTATGTCCAGTTGTGATCCCGACTCCAGATTCTGTTCCACAACAAAATAAAGCCCGCGAGTGGAGATGTCGCGCGTCTTGCCTTGTTGCGTATCCGGCGTTTTATCCGCGGGAACCCGGATAATAATCGGCAACGATAGGTCGTAGCGTCTAGCCGTACGGCGTTCCGTCATGCCAAAATCCCTCCCACTAACGCGCGCAACGATCTCCAGTCCTGGAGCGGCCTGTCCACTAATTTATCGAAACTTTGTTGACGTGCATGTCAGGCAGAACGATATGCGCTGACCGAAGACCCTGCAGCTTCCCCAAGAAACTGTTTCCCGTCTGGCCCTGAGTCTATATAACGAAGATGGCCGTTCGCGCAACCACATGTCACGGAGGTTCGCGTGGCTGACAGTTTCTACGCGCGCCGCGTTCCGACCGCCGATGCCGGCTCCTCTACCGCCGGGGAAGCAACCTTCCTGGTGCGCGGCGTATCCAGATTGAACTGCCGCATCTTGTAGAGCAGCGCCTTGTAACTGATCCCCAGCATTTTCGCGGCGTCTTTGCGGCACCAGCGCGTCTTCTCCAGCGCGTCCGCAATCGCTTCCATCTCCGCTTCATCTTTCAGTCCGCGCACCAGCGCCTTCAGGCCTTGTTCCTTCGGCGGTGCGGGCTCCTCGCGCGGGGACGTCCGCTGTCGAGTCGAGGACATCTCCACCAGTTCGCGCAAACTGCCCTCATCGTCTTCGAGAATCACATAGCGTTTCACGAAATTCTCCAGCTCGCGCAGGTTGCCGGGCCACGGATAGTTCACCGCCGCATCCAGCAGGTGCTTGGACGGTCCCGGCGGCGTCTTGCCAAATTTCTCGCTGTACTTTTGCAGGAAGTGGCGGAACAACAGCGGGATCTCCGCCGTACGTTCGCGAAGTGGCGGCACGTTGATCGACAAAACGTTTAGCCTGTAATACAGATCTTCACGGAACCTCCCCGTTTTCATCGCTTCGTGTACATCCACGTTGGTTGCCGCCAGCACGCGCACGTCCGTCTCTACCAGGTGCCGCCCGCCCAGCCGCGAATATTGGTGATCCTGCAGGACGTGCAGAAGCTTCGCCTGCAAGTGCGTGCTCATTTCCGCGATTTCATCCAGGAAAATCGTGCCTTTGTTGGCCATCTCAAATTTTCCCGGCTTGCTGCGTATGGCGCCTGTGAAGGCACCCTGTTCGAATCCAAACAATTCCGATTCCAGCAACTCCCCCGGGAGCGCCGCGCAATTTACTTTGACGAACGGCTGGTTGCGCCGCTTCGAGCGCAGATGAATCATGCGCGAGACGACTTCCTTGCCCACTCCGCTCTCGCCGCAGATAAAAACCGGCACATCTACTGGGGCGATCTGCAGGATCTGCTGGCGAATTCGCACCATCTGTGGGCTGGCTGCGAGAAAGCTCAAATCCTCCGTCACCTGATCGCAGTAGTCGCGTAGCGCCTGGTTCTCCGTCGCCAGCTCTTTCTTTTGCCGCGATTTCAGCATCGCCGCGTCCAGCTCCGTCTTCTCAAACGGCTTGGTCAGGTAATCGTGCGCTCCGATTCGAATGGCTTCGACAACCGTCCCCACTTCGTTCGAGCACGAAAGCATGATCACGTTGAGGGTGCGATCCACTTGCATCAATTCCTTCAGCGTCTCGATGCCATTCATCTCCGGCATCAATACGTCCAGGATAATGAAGTCCGGCCTCTCGCCTTTGCTCACCCTGTCAAGCGCATCTTTCCCGGAACTGACGGCCTCCACTTCAAACCCGTCCACTTCCAGCAACGTCTGCAGGTACTTTCGAATGCTTGGCTCGTCATCTACGACGAGAATTTTTTCTTTTACGGCCATTGACTGTCCCCTCTCAACCACCAAACCACGAAAATTTCAGACCTGATCCATCGGCAACAAAAACGTAAATCTGCTTCCTGTCTTTGTCTCGCTCGCTACCCATATCTTTCCGCGATGCGCCTGAATGAGCCGTTTGGCAATCGCCAGTCCTAAACCCATTCCGGACGTATTTCTGTCCACGCGCACAAAATCCTCAAATATCTCCTGATGATGTTCCGCCGCTATGCCCGGTCCCGAATCCGTTACGCTTACTTCCACGCTGTTCGGGCGCGGCAATTTAAACCTGCGCCGCTCTTCCACCGGCGCCATGGCCGCAACACGGCGCTCCCAGAAATGCGGCGCGGCCCGCAGCGTTACGGTTCCTCCGCTCGGCGTGTGCTTCAGCGCGTTATCGAGAAGATTCGCCGCCGCCTGTTGTACTTTCTGATAGTCGAACCGAAAAGTCGGAATGGACGGGTCAAAGCTCGCATCCAGTTTCACGCCTTTGCGTTGAAATGCCTCCGACCAGCGCTTCGAAAGCTCCTCCAGGCAATCCCGCAGATCGTTTTCTCGAAGCTGCAGCACCAGTTTCCCGCTCTCTAACGCAGAGTAGTTCAGGAACATGGAGACCAGCCGCACCAGCCGCTCGCAACTGTCCTTCGACTCTTCCAGAATGTCGCGCTGCTTGTCCGTTAGCCGGCCGAGAGAGCCCGCAAGAAGAAGATCGTAGTAGCCCTTGATCACTGCTAGCGGCGTTTTCAATTCGTGTGCAGCTGACGCTAGAAACACCGTCTTCTGCCGGTTCACTTCCTGCAACTTCAGGTAGGCCGCCAGCAGATTCCGATAAGTGATTTCGCGTTCTTGTAAAAGCTCTTGAACCGTGAGTTGCGTTGCAGGATCCGGCGCCACCTGTGCTTCCGCCTGGTTCTCGATTTCCACTACCAGCCAGTCCGGCTCCGGCATCCACCGGATTTTCACGGAGGATTTTCCCTCCCCGTTCCGGATCTGCAGGTCCACCTCGTGTTCGCCCTTTTCGATCTCACCGAAGATCTTTCGAGCATCTACTTTCAGAAAATCGCCAAAGAGATTTGAGCTTGGCGTTATTGCTTGTCCGCTGGATTCCAATAACTGTCTGGCACGTGAGTTTATAAGGAGGAGTATTCCGCTCCGTTCGGCCACCATCAGCGGTTTATCGATCGAATCAAACAGGCCGCGAACGAATGCAAGGGGCACAGCCGTCCGATTCCCCGCTTCCGACATCGGAGGCAACGCAATACGTCCCGCCATCTATTGATTCCGCCCCTCAGGCAAAGTGGTAAAAGTTTTCCCTAATGGCATCGTTGCAGAGGGACCTCTTAGAGTCAATGGTAAAAGCGTTCCATTTGCACATTTGAGGAAAGGAAGTGGAATTCCCAGTCAGAGTGCGCAGCGCCACAAATTTTTTTCCATAGCATGCGTCTGCAATCGACTCATAATGCATAGCTTATTCGCACTCCAAGCTCCCGCCTGTGGCATTCCAGATGCTCAGTTCCGTACTAGTTCCTTGGTACCAAGCTAGCGAGATCACTTGAAGATTGATTTACACAAAAAGGGTCAACTCGTGGAAACCTCGTCAACCCGACGCTCGCCACGGATTCGCTTGCAGGTACCTGTCTTTCTGCGCGGTACTGATGTCTCTGGTGCAGAGTTCATTGAACTCACTAAAACGCTCAATATCAGTTCTACCGGGGCCTGCATTGCCTCTACGCACATCTTAAGGCCGGATCAGACTGTCCACCTGACGATCCCCACACCCGGACCCGCCACTTCGAGCATGGTTCCCAGCGAGACTCCACCGATCGTGGCCAAAGTACTGCGCCAGGACTCTTCTGGCGAAATGCGACTGTTTGGCCTGCAATTCATCCACCCCCTGGAGTGAATTCGAATCATAATCTTTCGAAATTCATGGGTAATTATGTTACATGGGGTTTCTTTGCCCACTTTACTTCTTTCACATTTTTTCGTACCCCATCGCCCGTTTTTGTAATAGCATACGCCCGCAATTTGGGAGGCCGATTCCCAGAGTGGTTGCGCTTGGGGTCTAGTACGAATGGACTCTTGGTTGCTCCACTCAAATTGATAAAATTAGACACGCTTTCCCCAAACCCCGCGGGGATAGGCAGAGGTTAGGTCTATACCGGACATGCCCAGCCCCGGCGCCCCTGCGCCCCCGCGCTTGCCGATTGAGGATTCCTATTTCGAGCTGCTTGCAGACACGCTCGAGAGCCTCGATTTGCCCGCGCGCGGTCAGTTTCTTCAGCGATACTTTCGTGCAATCGCTCACCTCGATTTGCGCGAAACCCAAAGTGTGGAAATTTGGGATGCGATGCTTTCGCGTCGCCGCGAGCTCACTAATCTCCTCGGTCGTCCCATTGCCCTGAAAACTGCGTTGACTGACGTCCTCACTTCCTCTGGCCTTCTTCGTGTTCCCATCCTTATAGAGTATGACGAGTTGAAACGGCTCGAACTGGACGCCGTGACTGATCCCTTGACAGGTCTACACAATCGCCGGTTGTTTTCTGAAACTTTCGAGAAAGAACTCAATCGCGCTCGCCGCTATGTCCAGCCCCTAGGCCTGGTCATTCTCGACCTGCACCGCTTCAAGGAAGTAAATGACCAGCACGGCCATCCGCGTGGTGATGACGTTTTGCGCGCCGCCGCGGCCACGTTGAAAAAGGCCTTGCGCACCTCCGACTCTGCCTTCCGCATCGGCGGTGACGAATTTGCCCTATTGCTGCCGCAAACCGATTCTGACCAGGCGCTGGCACTGAGCCGTCGCGTCCAGATTGTTTTTGCCGAAATGCTCAAGCCGCTGGATCTTGCAGTCAGCGTCGGCATGGATCACGGCGTTGCGATTTTCCCTCAGGATGCCGAACACGCCGACCAGTTGATTCGCATCGCCGACGAGCGCCTCTACCGCCTAAAACACACGAACCACACCAAGACCGGCAACGGTTCCGGTCGCACCGAGACTGCGGAAACCTCTGCCCCGGTGACGCCAATTATTCCGGAGCCTGAGCGTGCAACCCCTGCACCACAACCGATTTCGATCGAAACCCGGCGCTCGCCGGAGAAGACCGAGACCACCATCGAGGCGGCTGCGTCAGCAACTTCCGTCGCGATTTCTGGAGACCTCGCCCCGGTCCCGCGTGTTTTCGCCGTTCAGCGCAAGGCCGAGCGCGTCTCCATGACGGGCACGAACGCCTACGCTGTTCTTGGCGACGCAGGCGCCCGCCGCGCCCGCGTCCTCGATCTTGGCTTTGGCGGTGTCGCTATCGAGTTGGATTCGCCTGAGGATCTTCCCGAAAATCTCTTGGCTGTTCTGCATGTGCCGATTCTTCCCCCCGTTCGCGTGAATTTGAAGCCCGTTTGGAAACAACCGACAAGCCAGGGTAGCTTCCGTGTCGGCTGCGCGTTTGTTTCCTGAGTAGCTCTGCTGATTTCCCCGACATCGGTAATCTATCCCAAGAGCAACTTGGAACTTCTACGCTTCCTTTATCCCTCCTGATACAATTCCGCCGCATTTCTTCCCCGAAGGAGCCGCCATGCTGGAACCTAAAGCAAGCCACCCTCACTGGCCCGATGCCATTCAAAGTGCGCCAAAAGATCCGAGTGCCCTCAAGCCCTGGCATTGGGCCCTCGAGCGCCTCGAAAAGTCGCACAACTATTGGATTTCCACGACGCGCCCCGGCGGCCGTCCTCATCTGATGCTGGTCTGGGGAGTTTGGTGGCAGGAAGCCTTGTGGTTCAGCACCGGTCCGCGCACCCGCAAGGCAAAGAATATCGCCGCGGACCCTCACGTTGTCATCGGCACCGAAAAAGCGGACGAGGCGGTCATTCTGGAAGGCACTGCTGAAGAAATCAAAGACCGTTTGGTGTGGAAACAACTCGCTCAAATCTACAACAGCAAATATGGCGGCGACGTTGAGCCTCTTCTCATGGCCTCCGATGGCTGCGTCTTCTGCGTCACTCCGCAAATCGCCTTCGGGCAGGACGAGCACAGCGAGAATTTCAGCGAGTCCGTAACCCGCTGGCAGTTTTAATGCTGGCTCTTCTCCCCTGTCGAGTCTGTGTCGCAACTAGGGGTCGGACCTTTAGGTCCGACATAAATCGAGTCTTGTTCCACGGCTTTAGCCGCTGAGAAACTGGTTTTGCTGTTGCGACACAGACTCTGTCATCTGAGTGCAGCGCAGGATCTCAACTGATCCATCCCTCGTAAGGGCAATTCCCCCTGATCGCAATTCGTTCTTGATCCTCAAGGCTTGGGTGCAGCGTTCCACATCTCTTGCTGAACCTTCCACTCCCCGTTCGCTGCACGATGAAGCACCAATGCCATTTTGCCGTAGCTGTCAATCACCGGCTTTCCGTCGGGCGGTTGCACCTGTTGGTGTTCCGTCGCCCACTCCGAAGCCCACTCCTCGCACACGTGAATATCGTGGAATTCCATGTCTTGCTTCATCACCTTGTAGCCCGGCATTTTCGCCAGCATGTCTTCGACCCATGCCGAGATATTCTTCCGCCCCATCAGCGCCGCATTTCCTGGCATTAGATCGACTCCGTCTTCCTCCCACAGTGCCAGAATCCTCGGCGTATCCATCTTCTCGTGCAGCTCCACATACCGCTTGTTAAAAGCCTCGATCCCTTTCTGCCTCGCATCTTCCGCCGTTCGCGCTTTCATTCTTACCGCCACCAACAGCAATGCCACGCAACACACTCCTAGAAGTATCTTTCTTATGCTGTCCATCCGAACCCCTCCTCATTTGCACGAATTCGAGCCCAATCTATCGGAACTCTTGCGCCCCAGAAAGCACAATTCGCGGCTACTTCGCCGCCTACTCGCTTCTTCTCATCGTCTGCTCCATTTCGGCACCCTCCAACCCTGATTTGTAGGAATTTGACACTTCGCGTATGATTAAGAATTGCCTCGCGACCTAGCGACGCGGCTGTAGTCCCCCGACCTTGTCGGAGCGCCGTGCAGACCGGACGCGACAGAATGGAGTTCCATGAAACCCGGTATTCACCCCGACTATCACACCGTCACGGTGCACTGCGCCTGCGGCCATAACTTCCAGACTCGTTCGACCATCAAGGGCGACAAGCTAAATGTCGAAATCTGCTCGAATTGCCATCCCTTCTTCACCGGCAAACAGAAGCTGATTGACACCGCCGGCCGCGTCGAGCGCTTCACAAAGAAGTACGCCGACGCCGCCGCCAAAGTCGAAGCTGGCAAGACCGCAGCCGCCAAAAAGTAGTTTGTGGAGTGCGGCGGCTCGACGCCGCTTTTCCGGCGTCCGCCACACACAAGCGTGTCACGCGCGACCCCGTAGCATCGCTTACACTCCTATCCCGTGGGACAGCCGCCTCGGCGGGCTGTCCCTCTTTTCTTTTCCTCTAAAACTCGGATAGCGAATCCCTCCAACTCTCTGCGTTCCTCAGCGTCTCTGCGTTATCTTTTCCTTTTCTTTCAACTTTCTTCCCTCCCCCGCCCGTGTACAATGAACTTCCATCGTGGCTACTCAATCTCGCATGTTTGATGGCGCTCGCCCGGGCGAACTCGTAGAATCCGGCTCGCCCCGCGTCACCCTCCGCAACGCCTTCGCTCATCCCTTCGACTCCGCCATCGCCGCCGCCCGCACCTGCTACGCCCCGCGCCTCATAGGGCCCGAAGAAATCACCGACAAGCAGCGCCTCAACATCGGCGCCGCCACTTTCTACAGTGGCCATCACACCGTCTACCAGCACGCCCATTTCGAATTCGGCCTCGAAAATGTTAGCCGACAGTTCGTCTGGTCCTTCCTCCATGTGCATCCCTTCTACAATTCCGAGCAGCAAAGCCAGCGCTACGTCCGCCTGGATCACCCGCAAGCCTACGTCCCGCCCACGTCGCTCTTCTTCGACGATAGAAGCAAAGAAATCTACGAAGCGGCCATCGCCCGCGGCTGGAACTACTACCGTGAACTGTCTTCCCTGTTGATCGCCGACGCGCGCACGATCCTCAACGACATCTGGCATATCGGCCCAATGTCCCACCCCAAGCGTTTGCAAAAGATCGAGCGCTCCGCCGAAAAGCGCGCCATCGAAATTGCGCGTTACGTTTTGCCCGTCGCCGCATTCACGACGATGGTCCACACTATCTCGGGAATTGTCTTGCACCGCCTGTGGCGCATGAGCGCGGCGTCGGACACGCCGAGCGAAGCCCGCGCCGTCATCGGCGAAATGGTTTCGCAAGTAAAGGCAATCGACGCTCAATTTTTTGATCGCTTTGGGATTGAGCCTCTCGAAGAATTACCAGAGTGGAAGAACACTACGGCCCAAGCGGCCGCCGGTGAACTCTTCGCCCGCGAATTCGACGCCAAGCTCAAAGGCAAAACGTCGCGCTTGGTTGACTATTCCTCGAACGCCGTCCGTGTCATGGCCCAATCCTACCGCGCCGTCACCGGCTTAGCCGAATCGCAGTGCAACGATCTCGAAGCCATCGATCGCCTGTTAAATCCCGCGCGCAATCTTTACCGCCTCGAAACTCTCAACGTCGGCGTCCACGCCCCTATCATGCGTGCACTCCAGCACGCCAATTACACCTTCGCCAAAAAAATTAGCCACACCGCCGACAGTCAGGACCAGCGCCATCGCATGGTCCCGGGCTCGCGCCCGCTTCTCACTCTCGCCGATACCCGCGAGCCCGACTACATCACTCCCATGCTCCTCCACAACAATCCGCGCGCGAAAGAAGTCTACGACCGCGCCATGCGCGACGCCTGGAACGCCAAGAATCAACTCCTCGATCGCGGCGTTCTTCCGGAAATTGCTCTTTATCTTCTCCCCAACGCCAAATCCATCCGCCTCTATGAATCCGGCTCCCTCCTCCATCTCATCCACAAATGGACCATGCGCACCTGCTTCAACGCCCAGGAAGAAATCTACCAATCCTCTATGGACGAAATCGCCCAGCTCCGCGAAGTCCATCCCGAACTCACTCCCTACATCGGCCCCCCGTGCCACATCCGCGCCGGTATCACCACCCCCATCTGTACGGAAGGCTCCCACTTCTGCGGCATCAAAGTCTGGCTCGACTTCCCCAACATCACCCGCCGCATCTGATCTCTTCCGCAGCTTCTATTTGCGCATTGCTCCGTACCGGGACTAAGCTCAAGACAACGGACCGGGCGGCAAATTCCCCATGAAGCGACTTGGCGAACTCATCCTTTATCCAATTCTGGCCATCGCCGCTCTAATTCTGTTTTTCTACCCCGCGTTTATGGCCCCAGTGGCCTACCGTCTGTTCCTCATCGCTCTTGGGCTCGCCGGAATTTTGATCTCTTGTTTTGTATTTCACTGGTGGCGGCATCCCGGCATCTACAGAACGAAGAGCCTGGCCCGTTGGCTTTGGCACATTGCATTGGCTACCTTGATGCTAGTGCTCGCGCCTCTACTCGCAGTCTTTGAGCTCGGTCACTTTACCCACTTTTTAGCGCCGGTGATGAAACTCCACAAGCTCTTAGGCCTGGACTTTCGATTTGAGCCAGGAGAGAGAGTCCAAGCTCGAATCGATGTGCCGGGATCTTCACCTTTGCAAGTGATGGGATCTGTTATCAGTGTCCGATTGGTTCGCCCAAACGATCTCGCCACGCCTCGTGGAGCCGCGGGGCCTATCTTGTACCTGGTCCAACTGGATGATGGGACGCGTGTCGAGATTGCAGAACAGTTCCTGAAGGAAGCACTTTGATGCTTTGCCCCCAATGTCGCTGCGCCTCATGTGCAACTCTACGTCCGGTTTAGCCGTCCTATTACAGCAGTTGGAGACACCATGCTTCACACTCCTGGCCGCCCTATCGCCGCGATCCTCATTGTTGCTACGCTCTTGACACCTTCCTCCTTCGCTTTTGACACGCCCTTGTCCGATCAAGCCGTCCGCGAAGCCTATTTCCTCGGCCAACGCGGTGACGAAACCATGGCCGCCTTTCTCAACAAATACACAAAGTATCTGGAGGCGCCGAAAACCGGCCCAGACATCGCCTCCGTCACTGTATTCACTCCTTTCGCTCTTCTCGTCCAGCAATCCAGGCAGCACTCTTCCGGTTACAGTGCGCAGCAAGCTGCCCTGGATCACCGGGATCAAGGAGAGTTCGTGAGAATCCTCGTTCAAATCCAACTCACCAACTCTTATCCGGCATACATAGTTCGACCCACCGGTTCCCGCTCTGGGTCTCTTAATGGCTTCGTCCCCCGTCCCTATGACTTCTGGAAAGATTTCGACGTGCAAGTCTCCAGTGACGACAAGAAGCTTCGGCCCTTCTCTTCTTCCGGCCATCCCAACCTCATCTGTTCTGATGATGGCGGTTGCGAGGTCACCGGTGCCACTCTCCAGTTGGACTTTCCCGCCGATGCCTTTGCCTCCGGTGTTGCAACCATTGACGTGACTCCCCCCGAGGGCGACCCCGTCTCGATCGAGTTCGACCTCGACCACCTTCGTTGACCGTCTTGCCCATCCGGGATCATTGACGGTCTGGATGGCTTCCCCCGCTGTTGCCAATGCCCAAATCAGCGCTATAATTGTCTTGGGATTGTCCTATGCGCCGCACTTTTCGCGTACTCGCCAGCTTTCTCGTCGCTCTTTGTGTCGCTCTGCCTGCGTCTCCCATCCAGACTCCTTTATCCGACGAATCGGTCCGGGACGCCTATTTTCTTGGCCAGCGCCATGACGGAACTTATCCGTCGATCTTGACCAAATACATCAAGATTCCCCCGCCCCCCAAATCCGGGCCTTATATTTCTTCTGTGACTCTCAAGACTCCATTTATCCAGCTTCTGGAGTATTCCGACGCCTTCATCGGCAACTATAGCGCCCAAAAGGCCCTGCTCGATCACCACGGTAAGGAGGAATTCGCCCTGGTTTTTGTTGAAATCCAGCTGACGGATTCCTATGGGCGGCTCGTTCCTCCCCCGCCGAACTGGCTCTCCCGCTCTCCAGAGGCGTGGGTGCCTCGTCCCAGCGACTTCTGGCGAGACTTCCAGGTGCAGATCTATAACGGCGAGCAGCCTCTCGCGCCCTATGATTTTCACGGCCACGCCACTTATGGGTGCGGACGTGGTGGTCATCCTTGCATCTTGACTGGCGCCACCCTCGAACTCGATTTCCGCGCCGAATCCTTCACCTCCGATTCAGCCGTTATCCAGGTCATTCCCCCCGAGGGCGATCCCGTTTCGGTCGATTTCGATCTCATCCGTCTTCGCTAAGGAACTTCCAGCCAATTCTTCTGGCGGAATTACATCCAGGCAAATTCCTCAAAGATAACTACGTTTTGGAGTGCGGGACCTTGGTCCCGCTTTTCTTTTTCAAGCCGGGCCAATTTAGCTCTTGCTGGTCCAAAACGTCCAACATCGTGTCCTTTAAAATCAACGACTTACGAAATACAAATTCCGTAAGTCGTTCCTTCTGATATTCATACAAAATGCCGGGGGTGGCACAGGCACTCCTGCCTGTGCGGTGCTCTTGGAAGCCCACAGCAACGTAACAAGCTCGGTTAGTAGCTCGGACCAACCTGCACGAATCAGAGATTCGGGGGGGGGACACTGATAACTTAAAACTGACGACTGACAACCCTCTATGATCGCCACCGCAGCGTCACAGGACCATCCATGGGATGCACCATCGGCGCGCCGGTGCGCTGCGACTCGAGGAGATTAGCCTTCAGCGCGAAATACCATTTCGCCGGACGGTCCGCATCGTCGATCAGCATCAACCGCGGATTGTGCTTCAATCCTTCCGCCTGCTGGATCATCGTTTCTTGATCCTGGCGGAGAAACACTTTGCCGAACATGCGGAAAATCGAAACCGGCAAGAAGAACAGATTCCACGCCGCCACGAAATCAATCCGGCAAAGATCCCGCCGCACCGGCGTCACCGTCGCGCGGCTGGAAAACCACATCTTCCCGCTTTGATCGATCTCCGTGCGCAAATTCGGCAGCACGAAATCAATCGTCGTCGTCACCGGCTCGCCGGTAATTTTCTTCAGCAACTGATACGGCGCGCTGTTTGTGCTCGGCGAGTGCGGGCTCATGCGAAAGCCGCTCGGAATCGGCTCGAACTGCTTAGCTTTCTCGTGGATGCTCCCGCGTTTCCGCCAAAACCATGATTGGTGCACGAACGGCCCGTGCGCCGGGTCCATCAACCCAATGATTCCTTGGTCCACATGCGAAGGCAGCTCGCACGAAAGATGCGTAATCTTATATTTGTCGCTGAAAACGGTAAGAGCCGGTGCCGCCGGAACTGTCTCTGCCAATTTCGTCCCCGGAGCATTCATGTAAACCCAAACGTAGCCGTCGCGCTCCTCACAAGGATAATGCCCCGCAAAAATGCGCTCCACTTTCAGCTTGTCCTGGCTGGACAAAGAAGGAATCTCAACGCACTGCCCGCTGCAAGCATCGAACCGCCACCCGTGATAGCAGCACTCCACGACTTTCCCGTCGAGCCGCCCATACGAAAGCGGTATCCCCCTGTGCGGACAAGAATCCCGCATGGCAAACGCTTTTCCCTCGGCAGTTCGGCCCAGCACCAGCGGCACTTCCAGCAGCATCGCCGTCACGAGCTTCTGCCCGCGAATCTCCGTACTCCGCGCCGCCGGATACCAAAAGTCCCACAAAAATCCCACGTCGGTCGCGCGGCCTTCTTCACCGCCGGCTTCGCGAGACGCTGCCGCCTCGGCATCCATCCTCATCATCGTTCGTACCGCTTCGCTCATGTTCGATTCGCCACGCTCTTGTAGGGCTCGCCTTCCGAGGCTGGCCGCTCTAATCCAGTCGCATCGTAGTATACCGCCTCGCAGCACAGGAACAGCGCCATCTAACAGTACGAGCCTCATGAACGCTGTTGCCGTTCGAGTCGTACCTGCCAGTTGTCCGGACAATCAGGCCGTGCTTTAATCTCGCAACGCTCAACGTGTGACTTTGGAGTCAGCGACCATGAACAAGAACAAAATCCTTATCGACTTGTCAGAGTCTGAGAAGACAAGATTTGGGAAGGAAGAATTTGGTCAGCAGTCTTTCCCGCAAAAGGTCTTCTCGGCTATCTGGGCTATCGAATCAGAAGTCAATAACGGCGGCTTTTCACAGTACTTTCTCAACAGTAGCGCGGAATCAGCAGCATTCGTCGCGAAAGCCCTCGAAACTATTGGCGCTCCAGAGACCGCGAGCATTTGCAATCGTGCAATAACCACTGGATTTCCCAAGGGATTGCCTCCGACGGCGGAGACTATCAACTCAGTGGCAGCGGATTTCTCAGATCAAATCCTAGAAAGACTTGAACCTCTAGACCAAGAGTTTATTGCGTACCCTCATAACCTTACGCAATTGCTCTTTGCTTACGTATCCGATCATCCGGAGGAGTTTCGAACACTGCCCCAACCGGATGACGACTAGCCACCCCGAATCGGGGTTTGCAGGAATTTGACAACGGCGTTATTCTTATATTCGAGCAAATCGATGTACGCGACGTTCTATTAGCTGACTCGCTTTCGCTCCCGCTCTGGGAGCCCGCACTTTTCTGCAAACTGGAAACATTCTTTCACTCACACTCTTTCTTTACTAAAACTTAGAACTAACGACTAAGAACTCAGAGGTTTTTGCAATGGCCACATTGACGTTATCGGAAAAACTGGATCAACTGGGCACGCGCTACGACGAGCTTACGCAGGAACTTTCCTCGGCAGAGATCCTTTCGGACTCCTCGCGCTTCCAGAAGGTTGCCAAGCAGCAGTCAGAGCTTGGTGAAATCGTGGCCAAGCACCGCGAGTTCAAACAGATCGAAAAAGATCTGGCCGGCGCGCATCAAATGTTTCTCGAAGCGGAAGACACCGAGATGAAACAGATGGCGCAAGAAGAGGAAAAGGAACTTACTGCTCGCAAGGAGAAAGCCGAGCGCGAACTGAAACTCCTGCTTCTGCCGAAAGATCCTCTCGATGAGAAGAGCGTCATCGTCGAAATCCGCGCCGGCACCGGCGGCGATGAAGCCGCGCTCTTTGCTGCTGAACTCTTCCGCATGTATTCGCGCTACGCGGAAACACTAAGCTGGAAAGTGGAAATTCTCGAAAGCTCGCCGTCTTCATTGGGCGGTCTCAAGGAAGTTGTCGCCGCCATTCAAGGCAACAAAGTTTATTCAAAATTGAAATACGAAAGCGGCGTCCACCGCGTCCAGCGCGTCCCCGCGACGGAAACGCAAGGCCGCATTCACACTTCCGCCGCAACGGTCGCGGTTCTCCCGGAAGCCGACGAAATCGACATCAAGATTGAAGCCAAAGATTTGCGTATTGATACGTTTTGCTCTTCCGGCCCCGGCGGACAATCCGTGAACACCACCTATTCTGCCGTGCGCATCACGCATATTCCCAGCGGACTGGTCGTTTCGCAGCAAGACGAAAAATCGCAAATCAAAAATCGCGCCAAAGCCATGCGCGTTCTTCGCGCCCGCCTGTACGAACAGGAACAGGAGAAGCGCCAGGCTGCCCTCTCCGCTGAGCGCCGCGGCCAGATCAAGACCGGTGACCGCTCCGAAAAAATCCGCACCTACAATTTCCCGCAAAACCGCGTCACCGACCACCGCATCGGCCTGACGCTGCACCAATTGACCGAAGTCATGGACGGCAAACTCGCCCCGTTAGTTGATGGCTTAGTTTCCCACTATGAAGCCGAGCGCCTCCAGCAAGAACTCGGCACCGCATGAGTAGAACAGACACTCTTGTCTGTTCCGGCTGCTCGTTGCCAAAATCAAGAGGACAGGCAAGAATGCCTGCCCCACCAAATCCTGTCTGCGGAACTCTGCGCCTCTGCGCTATATTTTCTTCAAGCAGATTGAATTGGCTACCCTGAAGAAATGACCGACGTACGAACGACGTTGAAGAACGGACTTGCCCAGTTGCGCGAGGCGCACGTCCCTTCCTTCACATTGGCCACCGAGCTTCTGCTTCTCCACGTCCTGGGCCGTGATCGCACGTGGCTCTATGCCCATCCCGAAGAACTAGTCTCCCCAGCCGACACCGATCGCTTCTTCGCACTGATCGCCCGACGCGCGAACGGCGAACCAACGCAACATCTCACCGGCAAGCAGGAATTCTGGGGCCTCGAATTTGAAGTCACTCCCGACGTCCTGATTCCCCGCCCCGAAACCGAACACGTCATCGAAGTCGCCCTCGACCGCCTCGCCGTTCGCGAACTTCGCGCCGGGCGCAAACAAGCTCTCACCGGCGATGGACTGCAAATCGCCGACATCGGCACCGGTTCCGGATGCATTGCCATCGCCATGGCAAAAGAACTGCCCGGCGCAACAATCTACGCCACCGACGTTTCCGCTGCGGCACTGGACGTCGCTAAACGCAACGCGAAGCGCCATTCCGTTTCCGACCGCATCCATTTCCTCGAATCCAATTTGCTCGACGGTTTATTTGGCTCGCCACTCGCCACTCGTCACTTGCCACTTCTTCTCGATCTCATCGCCAGCAACCCGCCGTACATCGGCCGTCACGAGTCCGCAACGCTTATGCGCGAAGTCCGCGATCATGAACCAGAAATCGCTCTCTATGGCGGCGAAGAAGGCTACGAACTATACGCCGATCTCATCGCTCAATCCGCCGCGCACCTCACGCCCGGAGGCCTCCTCGTCCTCGAACTCGGCCACAACAGCCTACCCGCCGTCCAACCGTTGCTTGAATCCCCCACGTGGGCCAACGTTGCCGTAACCAACGACCTCGCCGGAATCCCCCGTGTCATCGCTGCTGAAAAGTTTTGAAGGAGCGTCCCACGCGGGAGTAAAATATTCGCTGAACTGATTAATCAGTTCAGAGCAAAAATGGTGGAAAAATGGCAAGACGACGATCAACGGGGTCTCGGTCAGTTGCCCGGATAGTGTCGGCGCTGACCGCGCGTACGCAATTCGGCCAGATACTCAAACGAGCCGGGCAGAACCAGGAAAGATTCGTCGTCGGCAAACGTGGTGAGCCGCAAGTGGTAATAATGGGCATCGAGGAATATTTGAGAAACTTCGGCAAGCCTCTTCCCATCGTTGAAGAAATCCGGCGCGAGGCCAAGGCCAAGGGGCTAGACCGTTTAACAATGCGAGAAATAAACCGGGAGATCAAACGCTACCGCCGCGAGCGCAAGAAGAAATTGAAGAATGCTTAGGGTAGTCTTGGACACAAACGTGATCGTTTCGGGCCTTCTGCGTCGAAAAGGCGCGCCGTCAGCCGTCCTGGATGCGGCAACCTCGAAACAATTTCCGTGTTATATCTCGGAATCTCTTCTCGAGGAGTACTGCGAAGTTCTGACCCGTGACTACTTGGGGCTAGATCAACAAAGGGTAGTAAGGTTCATTCGCGACATTCGAGAGGTCGCTATAATCGTTGTGCCTCGAAGAAAAGTCACAGTAGCGCGGGATCCAGACGACGATAGAGTGATGGAGTGCGCGCTCGAAGCTAGAGCTGATTTTATCGTGACAGGAAATATTCGGGGCTTTCCAGCGCAGTTCCATGGAGTACGTGTCGTCACGCCGCGCGATTTTCTGTTCGTCCTGGGATCCTCGCCGAATCCATTCTAGTTCCACCCACACAGCTAAATCAGAATTGTTGCGCGCCTGCTAGCGGAGTAGGCTAGCAACATGCCGGAGATGGCGCGATTTCGGGCTAAGCATGGACCGCTGGAAGAACAGTCGGCGGAAGCGACAGCGTCCATCCTTCATGTGGACATGGATGCTTTCTTCGTCTCGGTGGAATTGCTCGATCGGCCGGAGTTGCGCGGCAAGCCAGTTGTAGTCGGCGGGCGGCCGGATCAGCGTGGGGTGGTTTCCGCGGCGAGCTACGAAGCGCGGAAGTACGGCATTCATTCCGCGATGCCGTTGCGTACGGCAGGAAAACTTTGTCCGCACGCGATTTTTCTGGATGGTCACCACGAAAAATATGGCGAGTGGAGCGACCGCGTCGCGACGATCCTGGCAAAGTTCTCTCCTATCGTGGAAATGGTTTCGATTGACGAAGCCTACCTCGATCTCGCCGGTACCGAGCGCTTGCACGGCGCGCCGCTCGCGGCTGCCGACAAGTTGCTTCGAATGATTACGCAGACGACTTCGCTCCCCTGCTCTGGCGGACTCGCCACCACGCGCCTGGTTGCTAAAGTCGCTTCCGATCAGGCCAAGCCGCGCGGACTCGTGTGGGTGCCTGCAGGTAGCGAACAACGGTTCCTCGCGACTCTGCCGGTGAGGAAAATTCCAGGCATCGGCGAAGTCACGGAACGAGCGCTTCGCGCCATGGGAATAGAAACTGTGGAACAAATTGCCGCCGTGCCGCAGGAAAAACTGGAGAGCATTTTCGGCCAGTGGGGCACGGCGCTTTATCGCAAGTCGCGCGGCGGCGATTCCTACGAATTCGTAATCGATGCCGAGCCGAAGTCAATTTCGCACAATCACACTTTTGGCGAGGACACCAGCGACGTGGGAATCCTGTCTGCGATGCTTAGCCATCTTTCACAAAAAGCCTGCAAGCGTCTCCGCGAGGCCGGTCTGGCTACGCGAACTCTCACGCTGACAATCCGCTACGCCGGATTCGATACGTACACGCGGTCCAAAACAATGGGTGAGCCAACGCGGCTCGATTCGGACATCTATGCGGTGTTCCAGGAACTCTTTCGCATCCATCGCGACGTGAAACGAAGAGTCCGTCTGCTCGGAGTCGCCCTGAGCGGCCTCACTCACGGAAATGAACAACTCGATTTGCTGGATGCGGAACGCCGCGCCAAACTCGAAAAACTCACCAGCGCCGCGGACAGGCTCCGCGACCGTTTTGGCTTCGGCAAACTGCAATTTGGCGGCTCGCTTCGCCACGATGAATCCGGCCCCGATCGCGACGATTCGTAACTTCCATCGAAAACCCAGCCGAATGCCCTATACTTTAATTTCCGTGAGCGATTCTCTATGAGCGCGCCTCCACCTCCCCGTGTCTATGTATTGCCCCAATCCCCCAGTCTGATCGATCGTATGCGCTATTTCTGGCAACGCGTCAGCGAAGGCCGCCAGATCGATGAGCTGTGGTCGCACTTCACCGCCGATGCGCGCGCCAGCTACGGCTTCTACATGAAGGAGTCGGACGCCGAGGAATTGCAAGGCCATCGCGGCTTTCGTCGCTGGTTCCGGATCGCCAAGATTCTTTTCTGGTCCTTGTTGATGAAGCTGACTCCGGCGCGCCGGGTCCTGTTGCTTGTGTCCCTGCTGTTGCTCGTGATTTCCGGCCCCAAGTTCCGCTTCACGAATGGTTTTACTTTTGACTTTAATTTCGAATCCGTTGCTGCCCTGGGCTTTCTGCTTTTGCTCTCGCTGGAATTAGCGGACAAAGTGACGATGAAGCGCGACCTGGAGATTGCGCGGGAGATTCAGACCTGGCTGGTACCTTCGAAACCGCCCGAAGTCGCAGGCGCGGATATTGCCTTCGCCACGCGCCCACAAAATTCTGTCGCAGGAGACTATTACGACGCGTTTTATCCCAACTCCGAGGATCGCGAGAAGTTGATGGTGGTGATCGCCGATGTTGCGGGCAAGAGCGTTCCCGCTGCACTTCTCATGGCGACTCTGCAAGCCAGCCTGCGCACGATCGCCGGAGAGAATGCGCCGCTCGCCGATCTCGTGGCGCGGCTCAATCGCTATGCCTGCGCGCACAGTTTGAATGGATTGCGTTTCACGACTGCGGTGCTCGGCGAATACAATCCGGTTTCGCGAAAGCTCACCTACGTGAACGCAGGGCACAATGCCCCGATTCTGCGCCGTCCAAATGGTTCTTTTGAGATTCTGGATGTTGGCGGCTTGCCTCTTGGAATTCGATCCGACGAAGCGTATGAAACTGCGACACTGGAACTCAAACCGGGCGATGCGTTGATTTTCTTCACGGATGGAGTCGTCGAAGCTTTTGATACGTCGGGCGAGGAATTTGGAAATGAGCGCTGGCTTGGCGCCATTCGCAACTTACCGGATTGGGACGCGCAGCAATCACTTCAATTCCTGATGCATCGCGTGGATGAATTCGTCGGCGTCACTCGGCAGTCGGATGACATTACCTGTCTTGTTTTTCGCAGCAAATAAGCGAGCGCATCTCTTTCAAGGAATGACGTCCCGCCTCTGAAGGCGGGCCCTACAAGAGCTCTGAGAAACTCCAGCCTCCCTTCTAGGGTGCTTCTGTCGCATAATCACAGCGTGACGGCGCGCGAAATGGCCAATTCGATTTGCGACACACTTCGGCGTAGCGGTTATCAGGCGCTGCTGGTGGGCGGATGCGTGCGCGATTTGCTGCTTGGCCGCGAGCCGGCTGATTATGACGTAACCACCGATGCGACACCGGAGCAGGTGATGGCGCTGTTTCCGGAAAGCGTTGCCGTGGGCGCGCAATTTGGCGTGATATTGATTCCGCGCGATGCATTAAAAGTAGAGGTCGCCACGTTCCGTTCGGATGCGGGCTACAGCGACGGCCGCCACCCGGACAGCGTGGTCTATTCGAAGACGCCGCAAGAGGACGTGAAGCGCCGAGACTTTACCATCAACGGTCTGCTGATGCACCACGACAGCGGCGAAGTGCTCGACTTCGTCGGGGGACAAGCCGACCTCCAGGGAAAAGTTATTCGAGCCATTGGCGACCCCGGCCGCCGTTTTCAGGAAGACAAACTCCGCATGATGCGCGCGGTGCGATTTGCGGCGCGATTCGGATTCGAAATCGAAGCTGAAACATTTCGAGCCGTACGCCGGCACGTGGCGGAGATTCATCAAGTTTCACCGGAGCGCCTGCGCGAAGAACTCACGAAGATGCTTACTGAAGGCGCGGCTCGCCAGGCGTTCGAACTCCTGGATAAAACCCAGCTGCTGCAGCAGGTCCTCCCTGAAATCGCGGCCATGAAAGGCGTCGAACAGCCGCCGCAATTTCACCCGGAAGGTGACGTGTGGATTCATACTCTCATGATGCTAGAAGGCCTTCCCGCAAGTGCTTCACCGACCCTCGCGTGGGGCGTTCTGCTTCACGACGTCGGCAAGCCACCGACATTTCAATCTGTCGTGGAAACCGGCGACCGCATTCGCTTCAACAATCATGTTGCTGTCGGCGTGCGCATGGCCGAGGCCATCTGTGAGCGCTTGCGCTTTTCCAACGAGGATACGGTGCAGATCCTGGCCCTGGTGGACAATCACATGAAGTTCGGCGCAGTCGAAGGGATGCGCTCTTCGACCCTAAAAAAATTTGTTCGGCAACCCCGCTTTGACGAACATTTGGCGTTGCACCGGCTTGACTGTCTTTCTAGCCACCGCCAACTGGTGTCCTACGAATTCGTCAAGCGCTTCATCGAGATGACGCCTCCCGAGGAGGTTCGCCCAGAGCGATTGCTGACGGGAGACGACCTTCAGGAGATGGGGTTCAGCCCTAGCCCTCTCTTTTCACAGATCCTTCAGGCACTCGAAGATGCCCAACTGGAGGGGCAGATCAAAACCCGAGAAGAAGCGAAGCAATACGTCTTGGGCGAATATGGCGCGAAAAGGGGTTCGTTATCCGGTCGATAGGAGAACCCGGCCCCCAGAATGGAGGAATCTTTCCTTATGATATTGATTATAATAGCTTTACACTTTTATTTGTAGTTTGAGTGAGCTCCTTGTAAAGCATGAGTGTAGAGCGCTAAGATTTTATGCTAGCAACTTCAATACTTTTGTGCACCCTTTTCGGCGCGTTTGCATCTAAAATCCTATCGCGCAGTCCTCTTTGGGCTACGTCGGTAACCAGGGGGCATCATGGCTGAGAAAAAGATTGTCGTGCCAGAGATTCTTCCCATCCTGCCGGTTCGTGACACCGTCCTGTTTCCGGGCGCTGTCCTGCCTTTGACCGTGGGACGAGAGAGTTCTCTGGCCTTAGTGAACAGTTTGCAAGGCGATGAAAAGTTTCTGGGAGTGGTCGCGCAGCTCGATCCGCGAATTGAGGATCCCGCCGCCGCCGACCTCCACAAGCTTGGGACGCTCGCCAAGGTCCACAAGACCGTCAAAATGCCGAACGGCAATGTGGTCATCTTTTTGGAAGGACTTCAGCGCATTCAAGTGCTCGAACTGATCGGCCTGCGGCCGTTCTTGCAGGCACGCGTGCAGGCGGAGCCGGACATCATCGGCGAATCGGACACGGAGCTGGAAGCGCTGCAGCGCAACGCGCAGGATCTTTTCCGCGACGTGGTAAGCCACTCGCCGCAGCTTTCCGACGATCTGCAGACCGCGGCAATGAACATTGACCATCCCGGCCGCTTGACGGACTTCATCGCCGGCACGCTGCCGTCGCTTTCAACGCTCTTGCGCCAGGAATTGATCGAAACTGCCAGCGTGCGCAAGCGCTTGGAAACGCTGATCCGCGAATTGTCGAAGGAGCTCGAAGTTCTGGAGCTGCGCTCGAAAATTCACGAACAAGTGCAGGAGCAAGTGAGCCAGAACCAGCGCGAATACCTGCTGCGCGAACAGATGAAGGCCATCCAGAAAGAACTCGGCGAATCCGACGATACGATGCAGGAGATCGACGAGCTTCGCAAAAAAGTGGAAGAAGCGGGTATGCCCGCCGAAGCCAAGAAAGAGTGCGACCGCGAGCTGAAACGGCTGTCGAAAATGACGCCGGCTTCCGCGGAGTACATGGTTTCGCGGACGTATCTGGAATGGATGACTTCGCTGCCGTGGAGCAAGTCTTCGGGCAGCTCGGAAATCAACATCGCGAAAGCGCATGAGATTTTGGACGAAGACCACTACGATTTGCAGAAGGTGAAGGAGCGCATCCTCGATTACCTGGCGGTGAAAAAACTTCAGCCAGGGATGAAGGGGCCGATCCTTTGCTTTGTAGGCCCTCCAGGCGTGGGCAAGACTTCGCTTGGAAAATCAATCGCGCGTTCGCTGGGACGGAAATTCGTGCGCATCGCACTTGGCGGCATGCACGATGAAGCGGAAATCCGCGGCCACCGGCGCACCTATATCGGCGCGTTGCCCGGACAAATCATTCAAGGGCTGAAGCGCGGGGAAACCAACGATCCGGTGATGATGCTGGACGAAGTCGACAAGCTCGGGCGCGACTTCCGCGGCGATCCTTCCTCGGCGCTGATGGAAGTTCTCGACCCGGAACAAAACAACGCGTTCCGCGATCACTATCTGGATGTGCCGTTCGATCTGTCGAAAGTGCTTTTCATCGCGACGGCTAACTGGATGGATCCCATCCCGGAACCGCTGCGTGACCGCATGGAAATTATCGAACTCCCCGGCTACACGGGCGAAGAAAAGCTGCACATCGCGCACAAATACTTAATCCCGAAGCAGGCCAAGGAACACGGCCTGAAAGTTGGCGAGCAGATTGACTTCACCGACGACGGACTTCGGGAAATCATCCATAGTTTCACGCGCGAAGCGGGGGTGCGCAACCTGGAACGTGAAATCGCTACGATCACGCGCAAACAGGCGCGTCGCATCGCTGAAAATCAGACGGAAAAAATGACCGTGACACCGGACGTAGTCCGCGAATTCCTAGGCGTGCCGAAATTCCGCACGGAAAAGGAAGTCGAGGAACGCGTCAAGCGGCCCGGCGTGGCTGTCGGACTGGTCTGGACGCCGGTGGGCGGCGACATCATCTTCATCGAAGCCACCCGCATGCGGGGCGGCAAGCAGTTCACCATGACCGGGCATCTTGGCGAAGTCATGCAGGAATCGATGACCGCAGCTTTGACCTGGACGCGCGCTAACGGTGAACGCTATGGCATCGATCCGGACTTCTTCCGCAAGCAGGACATTCACATCCACGTGCCGTCGGGCGCGGTGCCGAAAGACGGCCCGTCCGCTGGTGCGGCGATGGTGACCGCGCTGGTCAGCCTGCTCAGCGGGCGTCCGGTGAAGGACCGGCTAGCTATGACCGGCGAAATGACGCTTTCAGGCGTAGTGCTGCCCATCGGCGGCGTAAAGGAAAAAGTGCTCGGAGCAAAGCGGGCGGGCATCACGGAAGTGCTGCTGCCGGCGGACAATGAGCCCAATGTCGTGGCGGATCTCACACCCGAGATTCTCGGCGATATCAAAATTACCTACGTCCGGACACTGGACGAAGTGCTGGAGCATGCGCTGCAGAAGGAGCCAGTGGCGCCTCCGATCGTTCCGCAGCCAGAGCCGAAGCCGAAGCGCGTCGGCCCGGACAGCCCACGGGCGATTCACTGAAATACAGGTAAACTAGAAAGGAAGGCCCGGTGAAATCTGCCGGGCCTTTTTCATTTCCGGCGACACCGGGCGGTGCGGAAACAAACTCCTGCTAACATGTTCCGCGTGGGCTATGCCGCGCGAAAAGCAAATTGAAGTCGACGCAGCGGGGGACCTCGCCAAGCGCGTTTCAGAGGCGCTGCTGCGAGAACGCGTCGTCCCGCGCTTCGTCGATTCCTACGTCGTCGAAAACGGGCGCCACGCCCTGCAAGTTCATGCCTCGCTTTATCGCGATTTGCTGGCTCTATTGCAACGAGAAGCGCTTCTGGCTTTGACCCTGCGGGCCCTGGCGATCATCTGCAACGAGCCGCAGCCCGCAGGCAAATCCAAGCCACGCCCTATGTCGCGGCGGGATGCCACATTGTTCCGCAGGAAATTTCTGTCTTCACTAACGCGGCAACAGAACTGGACCGTGGGCGACGCGCTCGATTTTCAGCGGGACCTGCAAATGTATGAAGAGTTGGTGGCGCGCTCCGCTGCCACACACCGCCGGCGCAAGCCCTTCGAGGCGGCGGATCATCCTTTCGTGGACCGCTGCGCCTTCCTGCTGGACTCGCCGTTCATGGAAAGGGCACGGCTGGCCGCGAGCAAGGCACTGACTGGCATCGAGGAACTTGCGGCGGCCACGGTGCAGCAAGTTCGCATTCAGCAAGTTCACTGAGCAGCAAGACAGCCTCTGTCTAGTCGAAGAGGTCGCCCTTCCAAAGCCGCTGGCCGGCAAGTGAAGTGTAGAACCCCCAAGCGGCGATCAGCACAAAGCCCAGGACCACGCTGAGCGAGCGGCCGGCATACCAGTAAGAGAAATCTAGAGTCATGGGTACGTTGAGGAGAACGTCGACCGTGAGCACGCCCATCGCCAGAACGATCAATCCGAAGCGCACAACGGCAAGGGCAGCGATGGAGTAAACGATAAGCCACACCGGCGCCTCAATCAAAAGATGATCGCTGCCCAGGACTTTCGGCACGGTAAAGAGCAGCGCAAACATCACGGCGGCCAACCAACGGTTTCTAACAAGCACGCGCAGGAGGACGAGCAGGAAGAAAAAAATCATGGTCGTCCGGATCGAAGCGACGATATTTTCAAGTCCAACAGCCACCGACTCACGAAATCCCTGGAGGAACTCCCCATTTGCCAGCAGCGGGCGATTGCCGGCCCGAATGAGAAAGAAGCTGCCAACCGCCAGGACAAAAACCCAGGTAACGCCGAGGAGGACGCCAAACAGAAGGTCGCGGCCGACCAACGGATCGCGCAAGCGTCCGCCGATCAAGCGAGACCAGGAAATGATCATCTGCGGCCAGTTGCGGCGGACATAAGGCTCGAGAGCGAGATAAAACACCCATATGAAGGCGGACATAAAGAGGCCGGTGCTGACGGCCATGATCAACAGGCCGATCATGTCAAAACTCAGAACGAAGTGGGAACGAAAGAGACAAACGCACAGTTCGACGACGAAAATGAGAGAGGCGAGGCGCAGGGCGCCCTGGCGGTCAGTCTTGCCACGCGAATGATTGCGATACGCAAGAAACAAACTTCCCGCGATCAGTACCAGCGCAATGCAGAGGCCAATGATTTGGCTGGTCTTGTCCGCACTGGTCTGCGCGTCTTGGCTCATTCGTTTTGGTTTTGTCCACGGGCCAATGAGGGAGAAAAAGACAGGCTTGCCGCGGCGCGCGGCAGCTTCGAGGTGCAGAGGCCGGCCGCTGCCTGGCCAGACGCCGTCCCACGCGGCGCGCGTGTCGGCAGAAGCCAGCGAATCCCAGGAGGATTCGACAGACCGGAATTGCGCGAGGTCGAGTCCCGCGGCGTTGAATAAGGGGAGCCAATCGGGAGCCCGGGAGGGCTCCAGGTTCTCTTCTTTTTCAGGAGGGATAGCCTGGAAATAAAGCAAATGGCCTTCGGGGTCGAGTTGAACGTTGATCATTCCGGACTGTGTGGTGGGCGGGTCATAGAAGGTGACCACATTCGGAGTGAAAGAATTGCCCCAGAACCCATCGGGGCTCATTTCGCGAGGACTCTGCCGAAACCAATACCGGAGCACGGGCGGCTGCTCGGAAAGCACGCGATCCCACTGCGGGCGCTGCGAATGGTCCTTTTCGAGGTAAGTCAGAAAGTCGTAGTCATAATTGAAGCCGTCCGCTTTGTCGAGAGGCGTGCCCGGATAACCGAGGCTGGAAATGATTTCGCGGGATTTTTTTGCCAGCACTTCGGGCGGATTCTCAGCATGCAGGCGAGCCAGCCCATTTTCTTTGATCCCTACCGCAACGAAGAGGATAACGCCCAGGATCACGGTAGCGAAACACGCTACCGCCACGCGCGGCGCCAGGCCCGCGGTTTCCCCGGCAGCCGCCACCATTTGCGGAGAAGGCGTTTCTCCCGCCGCGAGCGCGGCAGTCAGCGGGTCGCCTCCAGGCAAGGCCGCGGCCACTTGCAAGGCCGAAGCTGGACGCTTTTCCGGGTCGGTTTCCAAACAACGCAGAATCACACGTTCAATCAATGGGTCGAGGTCGCGAACCAGCGTCGAAGGATTGGTGATGGCGCCTGATTCCCGTTGCTTCATCAACTCAGGGAGCGTGGCAGCCTCGAAGGCGCGCTTGCCGGTCAGGATTTCGTAGAGGACCAGGCCAAGCGAATAGATATCGCTCTTCGTGCTGACGTCGCGGCCAGCAAGTTGTTCCGGCGCCATGTAGGCGGGCGTTCCCGCGCGGGCTTCCGCGCCCTTGATGCTCGCGGCGATACCGGCCAGGCCAAAATCCGTGAGTCGAATCTTGCCGGCGCCGTCAAGCATCACGTTTGCCGGCTTCAAGTCGCGGTGAATCACGCCGCGTTCGTGGGCCGCGGCCAGCCCCGCGCAAATTTGTCGCGCAATCTCAGTGGCTTTGTCCGGTGATAGCCTCCCAATCCGGCGGACCACCGAAGCAAGATCTTCTCCGTCCACATACTCCATCGTCAGGAAGAGCGTTCCGTCCGATTCGCCGATATCGAACATGCGGCAAACATTGGGATGAGAGACTTGCCGGGCGGTACGCACTTCGGCGTGAAACCGGGCGAGCGCGGCAGCATCCTGGGAGAGCATATCGGGGAGAAATTTCAGCGCCACCACTTGGCCAAGCGTGAGGTCCTCGGCCCGGTAAACTTCGCCCATTCCGCCGCGGCCCGCCAGCGCAACGACGCGGTAGCGTTGCGCGATAATTTGCCCGGGAGTAAAGCGCCCGCCGCCGATAGGATCGGAACTGGTCAGAGGATTCGTGGGAGTGCGAGGAGTATGAGTAGAGGGCCGTGACGAAGGAGTTCTTCGCGGGGTGGGAGTCTCCGGCGCAATCGTTGCGCCTTCGAGGCTGGCTTCATCCCCAAGCAGAGTCGTGCCCGAGTCCGGATCGACCGCTTGTCCGCACGAACTGCAAAACCTGCCGTTCGGAGAAACGTGTGCGCCGCATTTCGAGCAGAACATGGAGGCGGGGATTCTACCATTGCTTACATATCTGCGCGAATGCGATCACGCTTAACTAGGAAATGTGCTCCACCTGGACGGCGGTCCCGTAGGCGAGCACTTCGGTGACGCCTTGCATGACTTCGGTGACGCCTTGCATGACTTCCGTGGCGTCATAGCGCATTCCGATGACGGCGTTGGCGCCGTGTTCCGCGGCGTGCTGCAACAACAATTCAAAGGCGTCTTCGCGCGTCTTCTCGCAAAGGTTCGTGAGAATCGTGATGTTCCCGCCAACGATGGTTTGCAGCGCCGCGCCGAGATTGCCGATCACGCTGCGCGAGCGCACGATAATCCCGCGCACGATTCCGAAATTCCTGACAATTTTGTAGCCCGGGATTTCCAGCCCGGACGTAACCATGGAAAAGTCCACTCGTGGCATTTTTCGCTCCTGGCGACAGACGTTTACCGGTGCGATTCTACCCGTTCAGAAGGCGCCCGGCGAGCTTTGTTCCTCTGCTATCCTCGGGAAGCGTGGAAACACTTTTCTATATCCTTGCGTTTCTGCAAATTCTTCTCGGGTCGTACCTAATTTGGCAGGTGCTGCAGTGGCTCGCCTACGTGCGGCGGCGCCTGCACACCGATCCGGGATTCTACGCGCCGCGTGTGGCTGTGCTATGCCCCTGTAAAGGAATCGAGCCGGGGCTCGAGCGCAACCTCATCTCGCTCACGGAATTCGAGCGGCAGAATTATGAAATTTTTTTTATTCTCGCTTCCGGCTCGGATCCGGCAAGAAGCATCATCGAACGTGTCGCCAAAACGTCGCGAGTGAAAGCCCAGGTGATTATCGCTGGCAGTCCAACCAACTCCGGGGAAAAAGTAAGCAACCTGCGCGTGGCTGTGGAGCAGTTGCCGCCGGAATTTGAAGTGCTCGTGTTCACCGACTCCGATGGCCGCCCTGGTAAAAGCTGGCTCCATCACCTCGTGGCCCCGCTCGGAGACGTGCGGGTCGGCGCAACCACCACAATGCGCTGGCTGATTCCCAATCGCAGTAATCTGCCGACGGCTTTGCTCGCGGCGTGGAACGCCCCGGTCGTCACCATGCTCAGCGAAAAAGGAAGAAATTTCTGCTGGGGTGGAGGCACAGCCATCCGCCGCAGCACGTTCGAGCAATCGGGCGTTCTGGACGAATGGAAAAATTCCGTTAGCGACGACTATTCCTTGACACGCGCGCTAGAGCGCACCAATCGCTCGATTGTTTTCATGCCGGAGTGCTTGACGCTCTCTTACGTGGAAACCGATTTCACAGGGTTGCTGGAGTTTACCAATCGTCAAATTCTGATCACCCGCGTATACGCGGATAAAGTGTGGGCGCCTGCGGCTGTCACTCACCTTCTCTATTGTCTGACACTCTTTTTCGGCGTGGTTCTCATTCTGTCCGACACTTTCGCGCAGCGCCCTTCATTCCACATCGCCACGCTCACGTTCCTTCCCGTTCTACTTTCGGCGATTCGCAGCTCCATCCGGCTAGCCGGCGTGACGGAAGCTCTTCCTGCCGGACGCCCCCAAATCATGGGGCAATCCTGGATTTACATCCTGTTAACCGTTTTCGTCCCATTCCTTTATCTTGCAAATTTTGTGAACTCTCTCGTCACCCGCAAAATCCGCTGGCGGGGTATGGCATACGAATTGATTAGCCCGGAGCAAACGCGAATAGTTCCATTTTGAAATTCTGTAGCTTCGCAAGGATCGGTCCGAGTATTTTTCCACAGGGCATTGAGCAACTTGCCTTCTCTCCCCATACGTTCCCAATTTTCCCGGTTGATAGGGAAAAAATTCGTTAACCGTGCAATTCCTACCATCGAGTAAGGTTTCTACCTGAGCAGAATCTCGGGTAAGCCCCAAATTTCTGTGTAACTTGCACGATTTTTCATTCGGAAGAATATTTGCAAGAGGAAAGGGTTCGGTAAACTATCTCAGGCGGACTTTCAGGGAGTTGTCCTCGCGCCCGGTAGTTTCCGATCAGTAGGTAAGAGTCGCCTTATCTCTCAGCCCTCTTTTTGGCTTCTTACCTCACTGCCTGCCCCATCTGGGGAATACGCCTCGTCGAGGGGCGAAGAATAGAAAAACTTAAGGGCTTCGGTTCCGTCACGAGGCTGCATTCTGAGGGGGTGCACGTGAAGGTCATCCGCAGAAGTGAGCATCCGCAGCAATTGAGGAGTTCCCGCCCGGCCTTTAACCGCGATGTTTTCTTTTTCTATGAGAAGAACACGGGAGTAGCCCACTTTCATGTCGAGGCAGGACCAGAAGGAAGATTCCCCGTAGACCAGGCTGCCGGGCTGCTAGCCATGCATTGCATGGTACGGGGCCAGTCAACCAGCGATTACGTTGTAATGGTTCAGGCCGATGAAGAGATGCTGGAGGGACTGACTGAAAAAGCGGACAAGCTCTTGGAGGCTGGTAAGTCGGTTCGCAGCCAAGTGAAGTTGACGCGCCGGGAGGAAGAAGTTCTCACCGGCCTAATGAAGAGCCTGGCCAATAAGGAAATTGCCTGCAACTTGAATCTCTCCGAACGTACCGTAAAATTCCATGTTTCATCGCTGCTCGCGAAGTTTCACGTGCGCGGGAGGATGGAATTGGTTCGCGAAGCCACGCGGCAATCCACCGGCGGTGTGCCGATGCAACTTCCAGTGGCGACACGCGAAGCCAGTAATTTTGCGCCGGCGGCCAGACACTATCCCGCTCCGCGGCGCTCTGTAGCGGTCGTTCCCCTTGCCAAGCGGCAATTGATGGCCTAATTCGGATTCCATACTAGATTGTTGAGCAAGGGAAAGGCCCCCAAATCGGGGGCCTTTTTTTGCAACACGGAATCGAAAAACTTACTTCTTCGCTGAAGCGTAAAGCTCGGCGGCTTTGTCCCAATTGACAATGTTCCACCACGCCTTGATGTAATCACCCCGCACGTTCTGATACTTCAAATAGTACGCATGTTCCCATACGTCCAGTCCCAGCACGGCCTTGCCGCCACCAGCAAGCAGATAGGGAGTGTCCTGATTTGGCGTGGAGTCGACGACCAGTTTTCCATCTCGCACCAGCAGCCACGCCCAGCCGGAACCGAAGCGGCCCAGTCCGGCAGCCGCGAATTTCTCCTGCAATCCGGCGAACGAGCCAAATGTCGAGCTGATTGCGCCTCCGAGGTCACCCTTGGGCTCTCCGCCGCCGCCCTTCTTCATCAGCGTCCAGAAGAGAGAATGGTTCCAGTGTCCGCCGGCATTGTTGCGGACAGCATTGCGAATCCCATCAGGCACCGAATCGAGACCTTTGAGCAGATCGTCGACCGACTTGGCCTGCAGGTCAGGGTGCCCTTCCAGGGCCTTGTTCGCATTGGTCACGTAGGCGCCATGATGTTTGTCGTGATGAATTTCCATTGTCTTGGCGTCGATGTACGGCTCAAGCGCATCGAATGAGTACGGCAGAGGCGGGACGGTAAAAGCCACGGCTTTATCCTCCAGAGTAAGATTTGAATCCGAATGGGTCACGGTGCGGGCGCGCAAAAGACCAGATACAGAATCTCCTGCCCCAAGCAATCCTGCGCCGACGATCCCCGTATTGCGTAAGAAATTGCGGCGATTCATCAACACCTCAGCAGTACCGAGGGCGAATCAACCTGCGCGTGGGATTATACCGCTAGTGCCCACAGGATGGTAACGCGGGCAGGGCAAACTGCGTTTGCCCGCATGGCATTGCCCTGTGGAAGATTCCATCCCACTCTTATTGGATGCGTGAAAGCGCCCAACGGGCAGATTCGGCGATCACCTGATCTTCCGAGGCCATCAGTCGCTCTAGCAGTCCTCTGAAACGACCATAACTGGCCATCCCCCGCTGCAAGCCGGAATTCCCAAGCGCGATGCAGGCATTGCGCATCAACCCTCGCCATTTCGTGCGTTTGACCGGGCTTCCCCGAAAAAGCTCGCGAAACTCTGCTTCAGAGAGTCCAAGCAGCCAGTCTAATCTCGGAAGATAAAAAGATCCTTGCTGGCGCGGAGCTTCCGTATCGGACTCCTCGTTTTCTTGTGGAGAGAATACTCTCGGTTGGAACTGCGGGATCGTTGCAATCGGCGCGCGCCGGTTCCACGGACAAACATCCTGACAGATGTCGCAGCCAAAAATATGATTCCCCATCGGCTCGCGGAACTCCTCGGGTATGGGGCCGCGCAGCTCGATGGTCAAGTAGGAAATGCACTTTCGGGCATCCATGACGTAGGGTTCGACAAAGGCCTGCGTCGGACACGCGTCGAGGCAACGCCGGCAACTTCCGCACAAATCCGGCGGAGGTAGTTCGTCGGCAGCGAGTGTCGGTTCAAGGTCAAGCGTGGTGAGAACGACGCCTAGAAAGAAGAGCGAGCCGAGCATCTGGTTGAGCAGAAGCGTATTTTTTCCGAGCCATCCCAGACCGGCATATTTTGCCAGCACTCGCTCCTGCACCGGGCCGGTATCCACATAGGTGCGCGTCTCAAATGGTTCCGTGAAGTGTTCCCGCAATGATCCGGCGAAGGCGTCCAGCCTCTCGCGCAACACGTCATGATAATCGTCGCCCCACGCGTAACGGGAAATCCAACCGCTTGGATTGTGAGCGTCGCGAGGCAACGCCGGGTTCGTGGAAAACGGCCTTTCGGTGTTGTAATTGAGCAAGCAAACGATGACGCTGCGAATCCCCGGCATGGCTGTTTGCGGATCGCCTCTCCGGGGATCGGTGAGGTACTTCATCTCGCCGGCGTAGCCACGTGCCAACCACTCCGGCGTTTGTGCCAGCTCCGGAAATTTTTCCGCGCCAACCACACCGGCAAGGTCAAAACCCAGGGACTTCGCCTGATCCACGATCCACACGCTATCGGCACGCGGCTTCATCCAGAAGATTGTGCCGCAGTCGCGCAAATCTAGCGAGCGATAGGGGAACTTTGGGCGTCCTGGAACTTTGCAGGCAGGAAAGGTCAGTTAAAACTTCGAACCGCTGTTGGTTCGTCCGTGAAAACATCAAACACGGTGTAGAGCTTGGTGATCTGCAAAAGATCGCGGACTTTTTTCGTCAGGTGCAATAATTTCAGTTCGCCGCTCTGATTCTTGACCGCTGTAAACCCGCTGACGAGCTCGCCGATTCCTGAACTGTCAATGTAGTCCACATCCGCCAGATTCAGCAAAATCAGTTTTCTTTGGTCGTCCAGAAGCCCGCGAATCGTTTTTCGCAGCAAAGCGCTGCCGTCGCCGAGCGTGATGCGCCCGCTCAAGTCGACAACGGTGACAATTCCGGCATCTCGATGTGTGGCGTGCAAAGCCATTTATGTCCTTATGCTTCCTGTTGAGGCGAGGCGTTTTGTCCGCCTTGGCCGTTCGGGGTGCTGCTCCCCGGACTAGGCAGTCTCTTTGCCATCACAATTTCCGCGCCGCCCGTTTTGCCGGAAACCACGTCGAATTCATCCATGAAAGCCCGCATCAGAAAGATGCCGCGTCCGGAAGTACTCAGCAGGTTTTCCTCGGCTAGCGGATCTGGAACGTCGGAAAGCTTGAATCCCACGCCTTCATCCAGCACGTGAATAATCATCTTGTCGGGAGTAAGGTCCACCGCCAGGTGGATTTTCTTTTCGGGGCGCTCCTGGTTCCCATAGTGAAAAGCATTGATCACGCCTTCGCGCACGCTCATTCCGATCCGGTAGCAGTCGTCCTCTCCGAATCCCGCCGCTTCCGCCACACGCAGACACATCTCCTCGGCAAGGTTGACGCTTTCGACTTGCGTCTCCAGCGTCATTTCCAGGTGCTTGTTGTCGTCGGCCATCTTTTGCTTTGTTGCAGCCCAGGGCCCCTAATACTGGCGCTTTATGGGTAACACAGCCGAGGAAACGGAGTCAATGGAACAGACCGTCCAGGCATTCAATGATCTGCCTCATTTGTTTTTGCGAGTTGTTGTTATTCATGAAATCGCGGCCCGGAAAAAAAGGGGCCTGGAGTTGAATCAGGTACGATAGTTGGTATCCGTAAGTCCAGGAGCTGCAAAAATAGCTTCTCTCGCGAGCAGAATACCGTCATGAATCAGCCCCAATCTAAAGGCGGCTTTTGGCCTTACTTTGCACTCGTCACTCTGATGGTCCTCCTGGTAGCCGCCATACTCTGGTCGCTCGCTCATCCCTACGGTATCCACTGGGACGAATCCCTATATTTCAATGACGCGGCCCTTGACGCCCAACGCCTCAGGGGCGGAATGCTTCTGACTCTCCTGAAGAGGCTCTTCCTAGACAGCGCGGGGCGGCCCCCGGCGTTCCGATTGCTTGCCCTTCCCTTTCTGGCTTTAACCGGCTTTCACGTCCTCACGGCCCGGCTGGTTTCGATGGCCTGCTATAGTGCGGCCTGCTGGTTTATCTTCAAGGCGACGCGCCAGGTTGCAAGCGCAACGGCCGGAGCCTTCGCCATTCTGATTTTTGCACTGTCGCCGGAAGTCGTCTCAGCGAGCATTTTTTTTGGAACCGATGCCCCGGTTTACCTGGCGACATCGGCGATGCTGTATTACATATTCGTGATTTGGAGCGGTAAACCCGAGCGTGCCAGCAACTGGATCGGACTCGGACTGGCGCTCGGTCTCGGCATGTTGTCGAAGACTTCCTTCTTTGTGATTGCCGGTCCAGTTCTGGCCTTCTGGTTCACCACGCGACTCTACGGAAAACTTGGCGTCCCCAGCCTTTTCCGGCAGTGGAAAGCCGGCGTACTGGCCTTCATCGTTGGAGTGCCGTGGTGGATCTTGAATGTAAAGAACGCCATGGCGTACACACGATATGCGCGTGGCTTTGTCCGAAATTCGTTGGGACCACCTTCAGTTGGCACGTGGATGCGCTGGCTAAGTACGGTTATCCAGTGCCTTTGGGGGCATGGCCTGAGCATTCTGATTGCGCTTGTCCTGATTGCTTACATTCGAGCAGTAATCACGAACCGCAGTTCGCTTCTGGAGCCGATGCAGCGCCTGGTTCTGGGAGCCTGCCTTTGCGCCGGGCTGCCGATTGTTCTGGCGCAGTTGTCCGGAACGAACCACCTCTTGCGTCACATCACTCCCGCGATGGTACCGCTGGCCATCGTCGTCGCCCTTCTGGCAGATAGAGCGGGCTGGTTAAGTTCTGCTCTCACCCTGGCGATTTCCGCCATTTTGTTTTGCATCCAGTTGGCAATGCTTGTTGCTCCTGTCGTATTCCCGAATAAAGTTCAGGTAGAAATCAGCATTGTGAACGGCGCTCTGCCTTGGCAGACGATGGAACGCTTCGATCAGTGGGACTGGAGCCCGGTTCGCGATATCAGCCTCCGATGCGGCTCTGCAAATCCCAGAATTGCAATCCTGGGAAGCGGGCGAAACTTTACTCCGCCGGCGATTCAATACGCGTGGGTGGAACGGCCGCCATCCAATCGCCGCACCCCGTTCAATCCTCCCTACGTGAAATGGTTGTGGCGCTACGAAGACGGGCCTCTGGATTGGCAAAAAGTGCTGGAAGGAGCAGGGCAAACCGATATCTACGTCACTGCCCCTGGATACCTTGGAGCGGCCAATAACAAGGAAGATTTGGACAATCAGCGCAATGCGGAATTTGCCGCGCGCCTTGCGCAGGACCCGGGCTATCAGAAACCTATCAGGCTGCAGATGGGACGCTTTACGCCCGTCGAGGTCGACGTGTTTGTGAGCAAGAACCTGGTGTGCTCATCGGCGCAATGAGATTCAGGTCACTCCAGGCGGCCTGGCAGTGACCTCTTCTGTGGCCTTGATGGCATGCTCAATCTGGCGACCCTAGTTTGCAAAGGCAGGTATCTGAAATGAGCCACGACTTTCTTACTCCTCGGCCAGCCCCACAACTGCTGTCCATCGTGATGCCTTTCTATAACGAGGAAGAGATCTTTCCGCTCCTTCGGCCGCGGCTGACGGACTTCTTGAACAAAACACCATACCCTTGCGAAGTGATTGCCGTGAACGATGGGAGCTCAGACCGAACGATTGAGATGCTTGTGGCGTGGAGCAAGGAGGACACGCGGATAAAAGTCCTGAACTTGTCGCGGAATTTTGGCCACCAGTACGCTTCCACGGCGGGAGTCGATTACGCCTCGGGAGACGCGATCGTCTTGGTCGACGCGGATCTGCAGGATCCGCCCGAAGTGATCTACCAGATGGTTGAGGAGTATCAAAAGGGGTACGACGTCGTCCTGGGACGGCGAGCAACTCGCGCCGGCGAAGGGCTCTTCAAGAAGTGGACGGCCTGGGCGTTCTATCGCCTTATGCGTCTTATGATTCTCAAGTCTTTGCCGCCGGACGTCGGCGACTTCCGGCTGATGTCCAGAAGGTGTGTTGACAGCCTCCGGGAAATGCGCGAATTTCATCGCTTCTTGCGCGGTATGGTCACTTGGGTCGGTTATCCACAAACAGCCGTGCAGTATGAACGTCACGCGCGTGCCGCCGGAACCACTAAATACCCGTTGAGCAAAATGATTCGGCTGGCCTGGACCGCGGCTCTCTCGTTTTCGGCGCTGCCTTTGCGCTTTAGTTTCCTTGGCGCTGGCTTGATGACGCTGGTGGCGTTCGAAGAAGCGATTCGGGCGCTGGTGGCACACTTTGTCGGCAAGACCGTCCCGGGCTGGACATCGCTCATGATCGTCCTCTGTCTAAGCAATGCAGCTCTCATGATTGCCGTCGGCATTCTCGGTGAATATGTGGGCCGGATCTTCGAGGAAGGCAAAGGACGTCCACTTTACATCGTTTCCGACGCTTGGAATTTCGAGCAGCGCCAAAAGAAGTAGCGGGCGCAAACCAGGCTGGCAATGCTGCCCGTGAACGTCACGCAAATCCACGAAGTACTGCGCGGCCTCGGAGAGCATCTGCTGCGCATCCACTTTTACCGGGGTAAACGATTCGGGCGAATTGATCAGGTCTACCGCTTGCGGGAGCGACTTCAGCGCAAACACATCCACGCCTTCCACTACCGCTGCTTCCTTGGCATTCGCCTCCGGAACTGCCAGCGACTTCAACCCGAACTCTCGCGCGGCCAGCGCCGCCGACGGCGCCCCGCGCACCGAGCGCACGCCCCCTCCAGCGACAGTTCGCCGAGAAACATCATCTTGTCCAGTTGTTTCCCAAAAAATTGCCCCTAGCATCCCACCAACGCTAGAGCCATCGGCAGATCGAATCCCGATCCCTCTTTGCGAACATCGAATAGCATGCTGAGGGAAGCCCGCCAGCGACGGTGGCAAGCATAGATCACAATTGAGCACTATACCAATCATTAATTACTGTGTCGAAATTCTGTACTTCTTCGGACAGGGTCCGGGACTCCATCTATGAGGCTTCCTTGGGCGCAACGCCGTACAAGGCCAGCACTCTCTCTAGCGTTACAATTCCTTCCAGGTGATGCACGTTGGCGCGGCTTACCACTGGCAAGAGATCCAGCTGGCTCGCTCCCATGCGGTCCAGGACAACGTGCAGCGAGTGGTCTCCGTGGACGTGTGGAAACTCATCCTGGTCGACGAGTTCCCTGAGTAGCTTGCTTCCAAGACCATCGCCGTTTGCTCGCTGTAAGCTTTGCAGGCTGACCACGCCAACCACGCCGCGTTCATCGCGCACCGGCCAGGCGTGAAGTTCGCTCGACTTCGATTTCTCCAGGGCCTCTTGAACGGTCAGTTCCGAGGCCAAGAGTTCCGTGGCCTCGCTCATCGCGTGAAGGACCTGGCGTTGCCCAACTTGCTGACGCGTCTCAGATGTGGGCAAGTGGATGCCGTCCTGATGCGCCAGCACCTCATAGATGGGCTGTTTCTGGAATCGCGCCGAAATAAAGAAACTCACCAGGTTGGAAATCATCAGCGGCACAATGACCGCGTAATCGCGCGTAATCTCAAAGATCATCACTACCGAAGTCATGGGCGCACGCACAATCCCGGCAAAGGCCGTTCCCATCCCGACGAGTGCGTAAGCTCCCGGTGCAGCTACATAGTTTGGAAAAACGCCGTGCGCTACGTTTCCGACGATAGCGCCCAGCATCGCTCCGAGAAATAAACTCGGCCCAAAAATGCCGCCCGCGTTGCCGGAAGCATAGCTCGTAGCCACAGCGAATAGCTTCAGCACCAACAGCAGTATCATCAGGCGGAGGGCCATCCCTCCGTTGAGGACTTCTCCTACATGTTTGTATCCCACGCCTAGCAATTGCGGCACGAACCAGCCCATCAATCCGACTGTCAATCCGCCGGCCACCGGCTGAAACCATACGGTTTTTCTCGGGAAACGCAGAAAGCGTGCTCGCATCCAGAGCAGCAGCTTTACAAACGCCACCGAAACGAATCCGCCCACAACTCCCAGCAACGCGTAAATTCCGAATTCCCCGGGATGCAACAGCTGATACTGCGGCACCTGAAACAATGGATCGTTTCCCAGCAACAATCGCAGCATCGCCCACGAAGTGGCGGACGCCAGCACTACCGAACCAAGAACCGGCGCGTGCAGGTCGCCGACAACTTCTTCCAGTGCAAATAGGACTGCCGCCAGGGGTGTGTTGAACGCAGCCGCAATAGCCGCTGCGGCGCCCACAGGCACCAGCGCTTTCACCCTTTCCGGACGCAATCCTAGCTTGCGCCCCAGCACCGAGGCGATCCCTGCTCCGACTTGAACCGCCGGGCCTTCGCGCCCCAGTGGAATTCCGCTGGCCAACGTTGTGGAAGTGCAAAAGAATTTTCCGACGACTGTACCGAGCGAAATTTTTCCGCCTCGCGCGTAGAGTGCGGCTTTCGTTTGTGGGACTCCACTGCCACGAGCGTCAGGAAAAAACCGATACAGGAGATAGCCCATGAGGGCTGAACCACTTAGGGGAACGAGAATCCTTCGCCACGCTGCCCCGCCCGCCGGATACAACCTCGCTCCGAATCGCTCCGTCAACAGAATGAAGGCAACAACCACAAGGCCTACAATGGCGCCGATGAGTAAAGTCAGGATCAGGAAAACTTGTTCTTCCCGCTCGCGCAAGAATCTGTTCCATTGGCGCGAGGACGCCTCCAGCCATGGTTTTCCAGCTTCCTCACCGGCACTTTTCATTTTGGGGAGTCCCTATTCTTCGGAAGCTCTAGAAGATTCTATGGATTTCTTACCTCGCGCGCGTTTCTGTTCCGCTTTTCACTTCGCCGGGAAAGAAGAATTTCAGACTCAACACCTGCTCGCGTCTGCGCTCCTCTTCGAGGTGCCTTGTCCGCGCCTTTAGCAAATCGGTCAAGGAGACTAGTCCAAGTAATTTCCCGGAGGAAGGCTCCACTACGGGCATTCGCGTAATCCCTTTTTCCGCCATGCGGTAAACGACAAGGCGCAACGGTTCATTCGGAGACGCTTCCACTGTCTCATGCCGCACTAACTCTCCAAGTGTCCGCCACAGAGCGGCTTCGCCATCCTGTTCTATGTGCTTGTGAATATCGCCGCGCGTCACCACGCCGACAAATTTGCCTCCGGCATCCACGACGGGGAGCAGCCGCTGCTTTTGGTTGCGATCGGCGCGGAGCGAATGCTGGAATTCCCGGAGCGTGCTCGCTGCTGGCAACACCACGATGTTCGAGCGCATCACTTCGCGCACAAATAGAATTTCAAGAGGATCGACCGCATATTCACGGCTCAGGTGAAATCCGCGCCGCGCGACTTTCTCCGTCAGAATTGACCGCTTGAGCGTCAAGACGGTGAACCCATGCGCAATCACGCTCCCAACGAGCAACGGCAAAAACACGTTGGCATCGTGCGTCAGTTCAAATGCAAACACGATGCTCGTAAACGGAGACCGCATCGTGCCGCCCAAAATCGCACCCATGCTGATCAATGGCCAGAAACCTGCGCCTTCATTAGGCAGAAACATCGCCTCTAGACCACCGAGCGCACCGCCCATCATCAGCAACGGCGCCAGTACGCCGCCTGAAGTGCCCGAACCAAGCGACACCGCCCAGATGAACCATTTGACCAACAGCACGCCCAGGATCACTTTCGTCGTGACGCTTCCCTGCAGCAGCGCACCGATAGTGTCGTAGCCAACGCCGAGCGCCTGCGGGAAAACCAAGCCCCCCAAGCCAATCGCTAGTCCACCAATCATCGGCCACCACATCCAGTGGATCGGCAGCTTTTGAAAAAAGTCCTCAGCCGCATAAACGGAAACCGTAAGCAGTGCCGAAAGCACTCCCGCAAGAAGCCCAACGAGCGCGCAACCAAGCAAACCTTTCGGCCCGATAAAAAGTGGGTGGGGCGGCACTGGGAACAACGGTCCAAAACCGAGTATGTATCGGCGCACCACGGCGGCCACAGCACTGGCCAGCGCCACGGGAATCAAACTTCGTGGCTTCCACTCAAACAGCAACAGTTCGACCGCAAGCAGCACGGCGGCTACTGGCGAGGCAAATGTAGCGGACATTCCTCCCGCTGCGCCTGCGACCAAAAGTGTTTTCCGCTCCGCGCTGGTCAGGTGAAACAATTGCGCGATCATTGAGCCGAACGCCCCGCCAGTCATAATGATTGGGCCCTCGGCGCCGAACGGCCCGCCCGAACCGATGGAAATTGCCGAGGAGATCGGCTTAAGCAACGCCACTTTTGGCTCGACGCGACTGCCATTAATCAGAATCGCTTCGATAGCTTCTGGTATGCCGTGACCGCGAATCCGTTCCGACCCGTATCGCGCCATAATTCCGATGATCAGCGCTCCGCCAACAGGAATGAGAACACTGTAGTAGCCCAGGTGGTTGCCAACCGGCGAGACCATCGCGGTGCTCCACCGTCCGAAGTAAAACAAATTCGTAAACAATCCAATGAGACGCAATAGCGCCAAGGCGACGAATGCACACAGTGCGCCAATTCCCATCGCCAGGGCGGATATCGAGAGAGTCCGGGAAGTCGTCGTAAAGTCGCCCAACTCTTCGTGACGATCGATGGTTCGGGTGTTCCCAGCGTTGCTTTGCGGGGCTGCCTTGCTAACGTTAGCCACGTTTCCTTGCCGTTCCTCTCTTGGATATGTTCACCACTTGTCTTGCGGGCCGCGAAGAACCGCCGTTTTCCAGCAAGGCGCCGATGGCGTTCACCAGTGCAGCGCCGCTCGCGCGCAGTTCGCCGATGCGGTCACGCGCCACTTGTTCCAATAGTTTTTCTCCGCGCGGCAGCAGCGCCACCAGGACCCGCCGGCGGTCGTCGCGGCTGCGGCTCCGGCGCACGTACCCATGCATCTCTGACCGGTCGATCAACTCCACCGCGCTGTGATGCTTCAGCGCCAGCCGTTCCGCCAGCGTGCGAATCGTCGCTTCCTCGCTTTCAGGGAGCCCGCGCAACGCCAGCAAAAGCAGATACTGCTGAGGCTCGAGTCCTGCGGCGCGCGCCGCCGCGTCCCCTTCGCCAACGAACTTGCGGAGGCGGTAACGCAACTCCGCCAAGGCGCGATACTCGGTCGCTGTGATTTCCACCGACATGCTCTAAGTATATCGTAATGCGATATATGTTGCCACTCACCTGCGTTTGCCTATTCCTGAAAGTAACCCGATCAAGTGCTTGCTGGATTTAAAGCGGCTTGCGGAAGGACTTCTGCGTTTTGTAGTTCTCGTAGCCGTTGCGTTCGTAAAATTTGTGCGCTCGCTCGCGAATTACGTTGGAACGGACTGACATGCTCTTGCAGCCATGTTTGCGGGCCCAATCTTCGGCCGCTGCAAGCAATCGCGCGCCCGCTCCCGAGCTGCGGTGCCCTTCTGCCACGACCAAGCCGTTCACTTCGGCTCGAACATCGCATTCAAGAAGAGCCTCTCTGCTCACGTGCAGCCAGCCGATTACTCCGTCCTTGGCGGCATCCGCAACAAAAACGGCGTTCTGGGATGCGGGCCGAATTTTTCGCAAGCGCGTACGGATCTGCGCTGTTGTCGCCGGATAGCCAAGCTGGCCGGTAAGCTCCGCGAGTCGGGGCGCATCGACGCTCTTTGCTTGCCGGATCTTCAAATGTTGGCTTTTCTGCCCAATTCGATTCTTGTTCACACTTTTTTCCGTTGAAGCCTATTTTGCACAGCGCCACTCTTCAATTCGCGGAGCGCATCGGCAGCAATCCAACGCGCCGAACGGGAGCCCTGCTTGCGAATTCTTTCCGCTGCGCGGATCGCTTCGCCGTTAAGCCGCACGTTTCTTTTGCCGATGTTCCGCAGCGCCCAGTTGACCGCTTTCCTGACAAAGTTTCGTTCGTCGTGCGCTTCGCGCTCAATCACCCGCAGGAATCGCACAAAACGCGCATCGGGAGCGGCCTTGTCCTTGTAAGCGAGATACGCAGCCAGGGAAAAACTGGCGCGCTTCATGAACTCTTCGCGCCGCCGGCTCCACTCCGCTGTCTTCTTCCATGCCGGCTTGGCCTGTGCATAGAGATAGCAACACGCCGCATCCACCACGTCCCAGGAATCGAAATCGCGCGCCCAGCGATCCATCTCTAGTGCGGTGACCTTTTCGGAATCGCCAATCAGCGTCGCGAGGATTCGCGCTTCATGGATGCCCGTCGCCCAGAGTTGCCGCGCAAGCCGGTGATCTTTCCCGATGTGTTTGGCGAATTGGTGCAACACCGGCGCGGAAATACCATGCGCTTTCGGCACATGGACACCGAAGTACGCCTTCTTCGCGCGCACTTGTGGATCTGCGACTTCCTTGAGCTCGCGCAGAACACCCGCTTTCGTCCACCGCGGCAATTTCCATCGCCCGCTGTTCCTAGAATGTTTTGTCGGAATCGAGGAGGATCGTGACTGGGCCTTCATTAACTAGCTCCACAGACATCGTCGTCTGAAAGACTCCAGTGGCAACGTTCACGCCAAGTTTGCGAAGCGCTTCGCAAAATTCTTCATACAGCGCTTTCCCCAATTCCGGCGGCCCTGCCGCAATAAAACTCGGCCGCCGCTGCCCGCGCGCGTCGCCGTAGAGAGTAAATTGCGAGACCACCAGCGCGCTGCCCTTCACATCCAGAAGCGACCGGTTCATCTTGCCCTGATCGTCTTCGAAGATGCGCAGGTTGGCGCACTTTTCCGCCATCGACGCCGCAACCGCCGGCGTGTCTTCGCGGCCAACGCCGAGTAAGATCATCAGTCCGGCGCCGATTTCGCCAGTCGCGCGCCCCTCCACTGTAACTTTTGCCCGGCTGACCCTTTGAAGAACCGCCCGCACTCGATTCTCCTTGCTTCTCTGCGATGCTCGGCGCTCTCTGCGTCTCTACGTTATCTTTTTCCATCTCTTAGGCGTCGGGGCAACGGCAATGCCGCGACTCCGCGCGGCGAAGGCTGGCACTTTGGGCAAAAGTAACTGCTCCGCCCCGCCACAATCGCGCGACGTATCGGAGTCTTGCAGCGATAACAGTTTTTTCCTTCGCGTCCGTAGACCCGATGGTGCCGCTGATACTCTCCCGGCTCGCCTTCCGCGTCAAGAAAATCGGAAATCGATGATCCGCGTAACACGATCGCTTTCCGCAGAATATCCTGAAGCGCTCGCCGCAAAGTTCCCGCTTCTTTCCTGCTAAGCCTGGCTCCCAACCGCGCCGGGTGAATCTTCGCCCTCCAGAGACTCTCGTCCGCGTAAATATTGCCGACACCGCGAAGCACACTTTGGTCTAGCAACAGCGCTTTGATGCGTGCGCGCCGTCCGCAAACTCTGCCCGCAAATTCTTCCTTGCTGACTTCCAGCGGATCGGCGCCGAAGCCGTTTAGCTCTTCAGCGAGCAGCGTCTTCGTCAAGTAGGCGATGCGCCCAAAGCGCCGTGCATCCGTGTAGCGCAGCTCACGCCCATCATCCAATAGCATGCAAACGTGTGTGTGTTTCTCGACGGGCTGTGCGGCCGGAGCAGGCGCGATCTGTCCTGTCATCCCCAAGTGCACGAGCAGCGAAGCGGGCACAGCTTCGGCATTCGTAGCAACTCGATCTCCTCTGTTCACCGCAGATAGCCGCAGCAGCATGAACTTGCCGTAACGCTCCACCGCTTCGATCTGGCGGCCCGGCAGATTCTGTTCAAGCGCGGGCGGGTCATCGATGAAATCCGTCTTGCCCAACGTGACGGACAAGATCCGCCGCCCAAGAATCGTTTGGCGCAACCCGCGAGCGACTGTTTCGACTTCTGGGAGTTCCGGCATAAAAAGAGCAGCCTTTCAAAATAACACAGGCGGTGGGACCTTTGCTTTTCGCACGGTTGTAAAAAAAGCAGAGAGCAAGGTGGCAAAAGCGGCGGCTGTAGTGGCGCAGCATGCTGCGGCCTACGAAGACAATCGCGCCACAACTACTTCTTGTGATAATTCGGATACGGCGGATGTTCCGGAATCGTCACGGGGTTTTTCTTCAGCGCCTCCAGCGTAACTTCCACCGCTCTCTCGAGCTGGCGATCGTGACCGGCCGCAACCGATGCCGGATCGTTTTCCACTTCAATATCCGGCGCGATCCCGTGATTCTCCACTTCCCATTCGCCGTGCAGCCCGTAAATTGCGACGCGCGGCGCGGTGACGCGGCCTCCATCCAGCAGCGGCGGATAACCATAGATCCCCACCAACCCGCCCCATGTCTTGGTACCGACAAGCGGCCCAATCTTGTCCTGCTTGAACATCCAAGGCAGCGCATCGCCGCCCGAGCCGGACATTTCGTTAATGATCATCGTCTTTGGGCCGTAGATTTGCGCGAGCGGGGAGCAGAACTTCTCACCTTCGCGGGAAATGGCGCAGTTGCGTAGCGGACGATTCAGCATGTCAATGATGTAATCCGCCACTTCCCCGCCATGGTTGTAGCGTTCGTCGATGACCGCGGCTTGCTTACCGACTTGCGCAAAATAAAATCGGTTGAAATTGAGCCAGCCGCCCACGGCGGTGTCCGGAACGTGCACGTAAGCAAGTTTTCCTCCGCTCAGCTCGTCAACCTTCCGGCGGTTATCTTCTTCCCAGGCGCGGTTGCGCAGTGCAAATTCGCTGGGCAGTGGTACCACTGTGACTTCCCGCGCGTCTTTGCCTTCCGCGTTCGGGCCGACCTTAATCTTGATCTGCTTCCCGGCCGTATTCTCAAAGAAACCGTAGATTTCCGCTGGGGGCCGGACATCGCGGCCTTCCACTTCCAACAGATAGTCTCCCGTCTTCACATCGACGCCCGGCTGCGTCAAAGGAGCGCGCAAATCAGGATTCCAGTTTTCGCCATTGAAAACGCGCGCAAAACGGTATCGCCCGTTTTCGATTTTGTAGTCCGCGCCGAGCAATCCGCCTTTCACGCGTTTCGGCTCCGGCACGTCTCCGCCGCCGATGAACATGTGGCCGATGGTGATTTCGCCCAGCATTTCGTCGAAGAGATAGTTCAGATCGCCGCGACCTCCCAACCCTTTCAAATACGGCGCGTATTTCTTCTCCGCAGCATTCAGGTCGAGTCCATGATGATGCGGGTCGTAAAGGAAGTCGCGCTCGATCCGCCAAACCTCGTGGTACATCTGGTTCCACTCGGCGCGCGGGTCGACGTAAACCTCCATGTCGTCCAGCTTTAGCGCGCCATCTCCCGGCTTTGGTGCAGCATCCGTCTTAGCGATGAACCAGCCATGCCCTTGGCGGTAGAGCACTTTTTCGCCATTGGCGGAAACGGCGAACGCCTGGATTCCACTTAAGAACGGCTCGGTCTTACGCGTCTTCAATTCAAATTTGGAAACCGTCACTTGAGTCTGCGCTTCAAATCGCGGCACGTCGACAACCTCGGAAAGAAAAAGCGTTCCAGCTTTGCCGATGTCCAGGCTCACATAGTTGGCGGCCTTAATGGGGAGAGAAACGATTCGCTGTCCAATGCCCTCGAGATCGATAACAACTTTGACGGCCTCTTCTTTCTTTTCGCCCTCTTTACCTTTCTCCCCTTCCTTGGCCTTGTCAGCCTCCTTGCCCTTCTCTCCCTCTTTGCCCTTATCGGCTTCTTTGCCTTTGTCTCCGTCTTTCTTTTCGTCCGACGCTTTTTCTTCGTCGCTCTGCGGCTCGACCGGTGAAGCTTCGCCTTTCTTGAGAACAGCCGCGTAGACATTGCGCAGAACGGGGTGCTGGAAGCTGGACAAGTCCAGCCAGCCCGACGAGAGCCCTATGTCCGTGCTGACGGCGAAGAACAGTGATTTTCCGACCTTATCGAAAACCGGATAGCGCGCGTCGCTGATCCCGTCCGTAATGAGCAACTCTTTGCCAGACTCAAGCGAATACACGAAAACCGCCCGCAAATGGTTTTCGAGTTCCTTTGCGTAGGTCAGCCATTTGCTGTCGGGCGACCACGACTCACCCAAATTAGATGTCGGATCATCAAACCGGTCCGTCGTCACCTTTACCGGAGTGCCCTTTTCCACGTCAACGTACCAAAGGTTCAAGCGCTTGTCCGTGTAGGCTATTTTCTTGCTGTCCGGCGACCATAGCGGTGAATAAAAGTACGACGGCGGATTACCGAGGCTGATTTTCTTCACGGTTTTGGAGCCCGATTGATCGGCGATATGCAGAGCGTACTCGCCGGACTCGTCGGACAAGTAAGCGATGGATTTGCCGTCAGGCGACCAAGCCGGATCGCGCTCAGCCACTGCCGTTGTCTTGGTTAAATTTCGGATGTCGCCCTTTTCGCCTGGGACAGTAAAAATTTCACCGCGGGCTTCGAAAACCGCGCGGGCGCCAGTCGGAGAAATCGCCGCATTTTGGATTTTGTCGGCCACCTTTTCATAGTGCGGCCGGGTGGCGGGCAAATCCCCGGCGATTCGAATGCTCACTTTTTTCGATTTGCCAGTCGCGGGATCAAACAGATAGATTCCGCCAAACTGTTCGTAGACCAGCATGTCCGGTCCCGCGGAAAGAGACTTGAAATCGAGCCCCTTATTCTCAATGACCTGTTTCACAGCCTTGGTCTTCGTGTTGTACGCGAAAAGCGTGACCGGCCCGTTGCGGTCGGAAAGGAAGTAAACCGTGTCGTCAAACCAGACTGGATGCGAGTCATTCGAATTCTCGCGCGGCACTTTTTCCAGCGCCAGGTCACTCAACCGCACGATATAAATGGGCGTCGTCTGTCCTCCGCGATAGCGCTTCCACGAGGTCTGCCATACTTCGTTTGGCACATAAGCGATTCGCGCGGCGTCGGGCGAGAACCAGGCCGCTTCTCCCCGCCACATCGGCAAAACCTCAGCAGGCCCGCCCTCCGCTGGAACAGTGTAGAGGCGGTCGAAATCTGCATAAGCCTCACGTGCCGAATGGAACAGCACGCGCTTCCCATCAGGAGACCAACCCTCGGCGATGTCCGCCGCGGGATGCCAAGTCAGCCGCTTCGGCTCTCCGCCTTCCGCCGACATCACGAAGACATCGATATTTCCGTCGTACTGGCCCGAAAACGCGAGCCACTCTCCGTCCGGGGAGAACACCGGCAGGCCTTCGTGACCTCCGGTGGTCAACTGCCGGGCATCGCCGCCTTCGCGCGGCACGCTCCAGAGATAGCCGCCGTAAGAGAAAACCACTTGCGTCTTGCTAACCGTCGGCGAATGCGCCAGTAGCGGTGTTTCTTCCGCTGCGTGGGCCACTCCCGCGAATGCCCCAAGAAGACCAATCAGCACCGCGATTCTAAAGCGCATGCTTCCTCCAAAGAAAAAATGCTTCCTGGAAATCAGGGCAGAAGCGCAAAAACGCGCACCGGTCCTCCCGATCCGCCCTCCAGCTTAATTGGCGCGGCAACCAAGTACGCGCCCGTCTCCGGCAACTCGCTCAAGTCCGCAAGATTTTCAAGGTGGTACAGTCCGGCGCCCAGCGCCAGGTGATGCACAGCGTAATCACTCGATGCGCCGTAGTCGACGCTTAACGTATCGCAGCCAAGCCCGCTCACTTTCCTCTCGATCAGTAACTTTGCGGCTTCCGCCGAAAATCCCGGAAAATGCATTTTGCCTTGCGCATCCTGATTGCGGTATCTCTGAACATCCGGCCATCGCGATGCCCACCCCGTCCTCAACAACACGATCGCGCCTTCGGGAATCCGTCCGTGCCGTTTCTCCCATTCCTCCACTCGCGCCGCCCGAAGCTGATAGTCCGCATCCTTGCCGCTCTCCGCGCGAACATCAATCACCACCGCCGGCCCGAACAATTGCTTCACCGGGATTTGGTCGACAGTCGTCTTTCCTGGAGGAAAATGAGCCGGAGCATCCAGGTGCGTCCCATAGTGCTCCAGCATCCAGAAACTCCGCGTGAAATAGCCGTTTTTCTCCACGCTGGCGTTGACCTTCGCTTCAAAGAACTTCTCATCCCCCGGCCAAGACACCAGCTTGTCGCTGATCGCGTAGCTCAGGTCGAGCACGCGCGTCCTCCCGGAGGGAATTCCATCGAGCATCGAATGGTTGTGCATGTTTTGTAAGAAGAGGGTAGTTAGAGCTGCAACACAAACGATCAGGATACCGGTACGGCCAACGACAGCCATCTCTCACCTCTATAATTTTGACTTCGCCAGACGGCCATCTCCTGGCTTCAGGGCAGCGGAATTCCCGGCGTCGCCACGATTCCGGCCATGCGCAGGATTTCCTGATATTCCTGGTCGGTGAGCAGCGAAACGATCAAACGCACATTTTTCAGCAATTTCATTTTCCTCAAGGCAGGATTGGCGCGCATTTCCGCCAGCGACACCTGCCGTGGCAGCTTCTCGAACGCTCTCAGGTCCGCAACTAGGTTTTTCCCCTTATGGTCGTGCGGGTCCGGATACGGATCGCGCGTGACTTCGGCAATCGAATACAGAGTGCGCTCCGGGGCCCCGTGGTAACAAAGGACGCGATCTCCCTTCCGCACCTGCTTCAGGGCACGAATCGCGTCAGGCTTCGACCCCGCACCGTGCCACATCTCCTTGCCTTTAACGAATAGAGTGTCCCAATGATAGTGGTGTGGGTCAGCGCTGAAGAGCCAGTAGTGTCGTTGGACAGTCGTGGTCGCCATCGAGGCTTCGAGTCCGCAGCAATATACACGCTGGCATCCAAAAAGCGAAACAAAATATGAGGGTTAGCTTAAAGAGCGGAAAGAGTTCGAGAAGGGGTCGAAATGTCGGTATTTCGACACAAAGAATAGCAAGTTATTTATTTTCAATAGCTTACGATCTAACCTATCCGGCATCCACGAAAATATCCTCGCCACGAACTTCCACAGGGTAACAATCCACGCCAACTGTAGGGTTCTGGCCGATCTTGCCCGTAGTCACGTCGTACTGCCAGCCGTGCCACGGGCAAGTGACGATGTTTCCATCCATCACCCCCTGACCCAACGGTCCGCCCCGGTGCAAGCAAGTGTTATTGATGGCATAGAACTTGCCGCCCACATTGGCAAGGGCAATAGCTTTGCCTTCTATATGGAACTCCCGGATCGTTCCCGGCGTTATCTCATTCGTCTTAGCTGCTCGCGCGAACGCCATCGTTTCTTCTCTCCCATCCAGTTTCTATTTTCCCATTTCCAGTTTCTATCGCGGCTCGGGCGTTTGCGCCACCATGACTCCCTTTTTGAACTCTTCCACCATCTGCGCCTGCAGACGAACTTCCGTAGGCCGCTTCGCCAGCGTCATCTGGTCAATTTTGTCCTGCAACTTCAGCAGCGCAAAGAACAGCCCTTCCGGCCGCGGCGGGCATCCTACAACGTACACATCTACCGGTACGATGCGATCCACGCCCTGCAAAACCGAATACGCATTGAACGGTCCACCTACGCTCGAGCACGCTCCCATCGATATGCACCATTTCGGGTCTGGCATCTGCTCCCACACACGCTTCAACACGGGTGCCATCTTCAGCGTCACCGTCCCCGCCACAATCATGAGATCCGCCTGGCGCGGCGACGGCCGAAACACTTCCGCTCCAAACCTCGCCATATCGAAACGCGAAGTCGTTGAAGCGATCATTTCGATCGCGCAGCAAGCAAGTCCAAACGTCAGCGGCCAGATGGCGCTCTTACGCGCCCAATTGAACACGTAGTCCACCGACGTAATCATGAAGTTCTTCTCGAAGCGTTGATCCAGTAAGCCCATTGGCCGGTCCTTCCCTCGTGACGCCGAGTATATTCACCGTTCCTGCCGGAGTCAAAAACTCTCTGCGGCATTCAAGCCAGCAGTGAGTTAGTCCCCCCACTTCGATTTGGCAGCGAGTTTTTCGTACTTGCGAGTGAGCGTCTTCCAATACGTGCCAGGGCGCAGACGTTGCAAGACGTCGATACGATATGCGTCCGACCCAATCAGGATCCGTGGTTCACTCCGCTCCACGCCACGAAGAATGCGCGCCGCAGCTTCTTCAGGGGAAATTCGGAAGAACTTCTCAAAGCGTGCCACCTTCTCATCGAGCCCCGTCCTCTTCACACCTGCTCCGATGCGCGCGCGCCGCGCAATCGCCGTGCGGATTCCTGCCGGGTGCACACAAGACACACGCACTGGCGTGCCATCAAGCTCATGCCGCAAACATTCCGTGAACCCGCGCACCGCAAACTTGCTGGAGGAATAAGCCGGTTGCCCTGCAGGAGCAATCAACCCAAAAACGCTTGAAATATCCACGATATGCGCGCGCTTCTCTCGCTTGAGCGTCGGCAGGAAATATTTGACGCCGTACACCGTGCCCCAGAAATTGATGTTCATCAGCCATCGAAAATCATCCAGCGAAATCTCCTCAAACGTGCCCTCCAGTGCCACTCCCGCGTTGTTGATCAACAGCGTTACGCGTTCATGCCGCTTGCTCACATCCTCGGCAAAAGAGCTTACGCCCGCTTCATCGGCAACGTCTACCACATGCGTGGTAACCAGCCCGCTCTTCTTCTCTAACGACTGCGCCGTCTCAAGCAGCCCAGCTTCATCAATATCCGCAAGTGCCAGCGCCGAGCCTGCCGCCGCCAGTTGCTGCGCCAGAGCCCGCCCAATTCCAGATCCTGCCCCGGTTACCACGGCCACGCCACTGCTCAGAAAGGACATTAGAGGACCTCGATCGGCATAAAAGCGCATGGGCTTGCAGAAAGGCCATAGCCCCGGCAACTCATATCACAGTTCGAACGATGTCACCAGAATGAGGGGAATTTCTCGGGGCTAAGGAACCAAAACTCCGGGGGGTTCAATCTTGATTTGGTTGCGTCCGGCGCGTTTCGCGCAGTACAGCGCCTTGTCTGCCTCCCGCACCAGTTGGGAAAATTCCGGCGGCTCTTTGCCCTGGAACCCGCGAACTCCGAAACTTGCCGTCACGGAAGCGCTTTCCCCCTCAAATGAAAATTTCTTTGACGCAAAGTGCTCGCGTAACCGCTCCACCGTCATTCGAATGTGCTTCTCATCGACATGCGTCATCACCAACAGAAATTCATCGCCACCCATTCGTCCGCTGATATCCGACGCGCGTGTATATTCCTTCAGGATCGCGCCGAATTCCTTCAGCACCTGATCCCCGGCGTCATGGCCAAAGTTATCGTTGATGGTCTTGAAAGAATCCAGATCCGCGTGAACTACCCACAACGAATAGCCGTGGCGCGCCGCTCCACGAAGTTGCCGCCCGGCCCACTCCTCGATGGCCCGCCGGTTTGGCAACGCCGTCAGCGGATCGGTGTGCGCCATTTCTTCCAGTAATTTGTTCTTGCCATCGATTTCGCGGTGCAGGTCGATGGTGCGGCGGCCCACTCCGATGCGCGCCAGCAACTCGCCCGGATCAAAGGGTTTGGTCAGGTAATCGTCCGCCCCCGCCGCCAGCCCTTGCACCACGTTGTCCTTTTCCGAAATACTCGTCAGCACGATGATGTAGGTATAAGGATGAATGAGATCCGCGCGGATCTCCTGGCACAGTTCCAGCCCGGACAAATCCGGCATCATCCAGTCGGTAATCACGATCGACGGCGCATGCTCCGCGTAGAGCTCCAGCGCTTCGGTGCCGTTTTTGGCAAACACCGGCGAGTACGCCTCGTCCTCCAGCGTATGCTCCACCAGCTTGCGGTAAACGGGTGAATCGTCCACCACCAACACGCACAATTTGGGCACAGCTTCAGTCATGCACTCTCGCAACGCAACCCGACCGGCCTGGAATCCTTACACACCCCGATGGCAGGGATAACGTGGGCTCAATGTTAGCAGCGCTTGTGAGGATGAAACCTGTGCCAGCGCCATGTGGTTCAAAACAGTTACCTGTCCTTAGGCAGTCCGTGAATCTGAAAAAAACTAGAAACGAACTTTGGGAGAGTCCATCCACTTTACACTTCTCTGATCAACGGGCGTTGAGACCGCGAGTCGAATGGCAAACGGGGAAATGCGATGTTATCCTCACTTTCGTGACTAGTAGATTACTGTTCGTCGCCCTACCTGCGGCACTCATACTGTCAGTTCTGACAGCCCTTGGTTTGCAGGACTGCCTTGGGCGAACTCCGTGCATGCCATTGGACGACGCGGCTCAATCGGCCAATCAAGCAAAAGAACCGTCTTTTGACAAGCTTGAGCTCTTCGCATTCTTCGCGGCTGGACCGATTAACTCCTACGCTAGTCAAGTCGTTCAGGAACGCGGTACCAACTTCACTCCCGACGCCGCCTTCATCTCTTCCTTTCCTTTCCCCGAAAAGCAAACCATCCTAAGGACTGTGAAGCCGCGTGCCTTCCACATACCCTCTCCCGACCGCGACCAGGCCTTCGAATTGCTTCGCAAAGCCTATGACGCCCAGCGTAATCGCCAGTTTGCATCCGCCGGCGAAAGCTACCAGCAAGCCCTGCAGTTAGCCTCTGATTCTGCCACTCTTCACTTGGCTTACGCTGCAGACCTGCTCCTCTCCCACAATTACGCTCCTTCCGACGAGCAATGCCGCCTATCCCTTAAGCTCTGGTCCGAAGATGCCGAAGCCCACGCCATGCTCGCTCTTTCGATGACACTCCAAAAACGGTTTCCCGAAGCTGAATTGGAGTCCCGGGAGGCGTTACGTATCTTCCCGCAGCACATATCTGCAACGGTTACGTTAGCGCAGTCTCTCACGAATCAACACAAGTATAAGGAAGCAATCCCCGTCGTCCGACAGGCAATAGCGGTTTGGCCAAGCATGGCCGCGCTTACTAAATTCTTGGGAATTGCTCTCATGGAAACAGGAGATACCGCCGCTGGCACCGAACAGCTTTCTTCCTATGTGAAACGCGCTCCAGATGACGCCGAGGGTCACTACTACTTGGGCGTGGCATTGCGCGTGAAGGGTAGTTTAGACGGCGCTCACGCGCAATTCTTGGAAGCACTGCGCTTGCAGCCGAACAACCCTCAATATGAAGCCGCCGTGCATCCCGATGCGGCGCCTTCCGCGACACGCCCAGTGCTTGGGCCGAAACCCGATGATGGCTCCGTCTCTGAGAACATCTACACCAATAGATTTTTCAGCTTTACCTATGAATTCCCATTCGGTTGGACCGTTCTGAGTTCCGATGCATCGCGGTCTCTCGTCGAAGTTGGCGGAGCCCTGCTATCTACGGGCGATCCCACCGAGGCAGAAACAAAAAAGGTAGCCGCGCAGGTCGGTTACCCCCTGCTTACACTAATGCAGCGTCGAACAAAAAATCAGATTATGGCAGTCAGCATCATTCAGATTGTTGCGATCGACGCCCACGAGGCCCCGGACATGGACCCGGGCTCCTTCATGGTTGCCATCGCCGATCGCTTAAAGCAATCAGGAGCGGGCTTCGAGTTGCTCGATACTCCGAAGAAGGTCACCATCGCTGGAAGAGATTTCGCGAATTCACATCATGCAACGCACATGGCCAACGGGCAGCTCTACACTTCTCAATTTATCACCAAAGAAAAGCACTTCCTTCTGATGATCAATCTGAGTGCCCCAGACCAAGCCTCACTCCCCGCACTCGAAAACAGCCTGAACTCACTCCACTTCCTTCAAAACCCCGAATGAAGCTTTTTGGCAAATTTGGCGTGATAAGTCGACAGGTAAACATGCGCTCTTGGCCGTTTTAAAACCGCGTTCTGGGAAGTGATTGACAGCATGCGGAACCGCAACCCGGCCATATCGATGAACCAGTATCCGCGATTCCTACTTCGTTCCCTGAACCAGGAGCGCGCCCTCAGCCTTAAAAGCGCGAAGGTGTTCCGCGTCGCGGAACCAGCGGCCTGTGTAGACCTCCGGCGATGGCGATGGATCAACGACGCGTTCGTAGGCTACGTCTGTGAAGCCTGCATCGCGGAACCGCTCGGCCCATTCCTCAGCCGACAAAAGATGCGTCGTCACCGTCAGCAGATCGCCCCATTGGTGGCAGTGGGGATTGTCCCGGTAATAGTTGATGAGCACCCACGACGAGCCGCCTTCCTTGAGAACCCGAAAAATATCTTTGATGCCCGCGGTGGGATCGGGCCAGTAGTACGACGACTCAACGGATATTGCGTGCGAGAAAAAGTGTGGCTGCCAGGGAATTTGCGCCACTTCTCCTGCGACAAACATTAAGTTGTCAAAGTCCACGCTGCCGCGCCGCGCATGGCGGATCATCTCGTCCGAAATGTCCATCCCCACAACGCGGCCCTCAGGCACTAACATCGCCAGCCGCCGCGACAGCCAGCCCGCACCGCAGCCGACGTCTAGTACATTGTCCGTCGGCGCCAGAAGCATTTTCTCCAGCACCGGCAGTGTAATGGGCAGGTGATCCTGCTCCATTCCTTCGCCGCGCCCGGCTTCCGCCCACCGGTTGAACTCTTCGCGCAGGATTTCTTGAGATTCGGATTTCGCCACTGGTCCGCTCTGAGGTGGTCTGCTAAACGGCTCTGCCACAAGCGCTGCAGAAATGAGCTCCGTAAGGAGAAAGGGCGCCGCACTGGCTGCAAAACCGACCGCCGCCCACCGGAACCATTCTGACTGGCACGTATCTTTCCGCCGAGCAAGCCCAGATCAACGCAATAAACCAGCCGATGACCGTCCAGCCGGCAAGCAAGTTCACCAGGAAAATTCCCGTGAAGTCAGCCTTGTGCCGCGCGAGAATCGTCGGTAGGAAGTAAAATATCGCGGAGAGAAACAGGAAAGTCATGTTTTCATCACCCTTTCCATCGAGCGCGGCCCTAGGCGAGGCTCTGCGCTCGCTTCTTACTCATACATACGCTTGGATTCCGCGGTTTGTTCCACTGAATCCTCATTGCTGAATAGCCGCATTCGCCTAAGCGCCTTGGACTTTCGCCAGCAGCTCGACGAATTTCTGCTTCCGTTCCGACTGGTCTTTGCCGCTCTCCGCGTCCGCCATTTGCGTGATGTTCATCGAGCAGAATTTCGGCCCGCACATCGAGCAGAACTTCGCTTCCTTGTAAAAATCATCCGGCAAATTTTCGTCGTGCATGGCTTTCGCCGTCGGAGGATCGAGTGAAAGCTCGAATTGTTTGTTCCAGTCAAAAAGGAACCGCGCATAGCTCAGCGCGTCGTCACGATCCTGCGCGCCCGGCCGGTGCCGCGCGACGTCCGCCGCATGCGCCGCAATTTTGTACGCGATCACGCCCTGCTTCACGTCTTCCGCATTCGGCAAGCCCAAGTGCTCTTTCGGCGTCACATAGCACAACATCGACGCGCCGTGCCACCCAATCATCGCCGCGCCAATCGCACTGGTGATGTGGTCGTAACCCGGCGCAATATCAATCACTAGAGGCCCAAGCGTGTAGAACGGTGCTTCGTGGCACCATTCCATTTCCTTGTCCACTTGCTCCTTGATCTTGTCCAGCGGCACGTGCCCCGGCCCTTCGATCATCACTTGCACGTCGTGCTCCCACGCTTTTTTCGTGAGTTCTCCAAGGACTTTCAATTCGGCAAACTGTGCTTCGTCGCTGGCGTCCGCGATGCACCCCGGCCGCAAGCCGTCGCCAAACGAAAAGCTCACGTCATGCTTCTTGAAAATCTTGCAAATTTCCTCGATGTTTTCGTAAAGGAAATTCTGTTTCTTGTGATGCTCCATCCAGTGCGCCATCAGCGACCCGCCGCGGCTCACAATCCCCGTAATTCTCTTGCGCACCAGCGGCACATGCTCGCGCAGCACGCCCGCGTGAATCGTCATATAGTCGACGCCCTGCTCGGCCTGCTCTTCAATCACTTCGCGCATCAATTCAAACGTCAAATCTTCCGGCCGCCGCACCCGCGAAATCGCCTCATACACCGGCACGGTTCCCACGGGCACGGGCGAAGCCTCAATGATCGCCTTGCGAATCTCCGGAATGTCTCCGCCCGTAGAGAGGTCCATCACCGTATCCGCGCCGTAATGCACTGCGTGATGCAGCTTCTTCAGTTCCTCATCGATATTCGAGTTGGTAGCGGAATTTCCAATGTTCGCGTTAATCTTGCACTTGCTCGCAATCCCAATCGCCATCGGCTCCAGGTTGCGATGATTTACGTTCGCGGGAATGATCATCCGCCCGCGCGCCACTTCGCTGCGCACCAGTTCCGGCTCAATCTTTTCGCGGCCGGCTACAAACCGCATCTCTTCCGTGACCACGCCCCGCCGCGCAAAATGTATCTGCGAAACGTTCCGATTGCCGTTCGCACCCGCCGTTTCCTTCTCCCGTTTTTCCAGCCAGCTATCGCGCAACCCCATAGATCCCCCTGCACAATGGCCGGTGACACATCAAACTCTAGGCTCGTAGCCGACTCTCGCCACTAGCCACTCATCACTTGCCATTATGAAGTTGAATTATGTCACCCGGACCGCAGTGCCGCAACTTGCCTCGCCTTCGGGTGGTCAAGTTACTCGTTGCCTCGCTGACGTCGGCGAGCCGCATAGGCTGCAACCTTCAGGCGATTCCCACAGAGCTGCATACTGCACCAGCGACGCGTCCCCTTCTTGCTGGTGTCATGGAAATGAAGCACGCACTGAGCGCACTTGCGGACTCGCTCGTGATCCAGCGTCGCGAATAATACCGCCGCACTATGCGCAAGCGGAGCAAGCAAATCTTGCGGTTCGCTCGCTTCGAACCATAGCTCCGTCGAGCACGATTTTCCGCTCGCCCTTAGCCGCGCACGCATGGGATGCTCGGCCATCAGCCTATTTAGTTCGTCCAGGATGGAATGCTGGACAGAACCGCTTCGCTCCCAGGCGAGGATTTCCTTTCTCAATCTCTCGCGGAGCTTTCGCACGGCTTCCGTGGTTCTCTGTGCGCTCGCCGATCCGCCCCACTGGCGGTGAAGGCTTCCGGCTTCGCGAGAACTCAGCCGCCCAGCTGCTTGAAACCAGCGCAGGAGCGCGCTGAAGTCCGGGAGCAGCTCCGAAGGTTCGCCGTCTTGGACCGGCCGTGTATTGAGAAAATCAAGGGCCAGCTGATTTCCTACAAAGAGAAAGCCGTCTTTCCAGTCTGACCTGTTTGTTGCCTTCCTCATGGAATACTCCATCGGAAATCTAACACCTATATTGTAACCTTTTATCGGTTAGTGCGTCAAAGTATCCGGGAGCGTAAACGCCTCTGAACAGCGTCTTGTCAGGCCGAGCTTCCAAATCTAGGAAGGAGACTCAGAATGATCCGTTACAAACATGCCGTCATCGGCGGCAACAGGACTTTTTATCGCGAAGCAGGCCCAGAGACTGCACCTACGATTCTCTTGCTTCACGGTTTTCCGACATCGTCGCATATGTTCCGCAACCTGATTCCGGCACTGGCCGAGAGTTACCATGTGGTCGCACCGGACCTGCCGGGGTTCGGCTTTTCCGATGCACCCAGCCGCGAACACTTTCCATACACGTTTGAGAATCTGGCTAAGGCCATCGACAACTTTACTCAATCCATTGGCATCCAGCGCTTCGCGATTTACGTGTTTGATTACGGCGCGCCAGTGGGATTCCGCCTCGCGTTGGCTCGGCCGGAGCGCATCACCGCCATCATCTCGCAGAACGGCAATGCCTACGTGGAAGGTCTAAGCGAAGGTTGGAACCCAATCCAGAAATATTGGAAAGAGCCGACAGTGGAGAACCGTACGGCATTGCGCGATTTCCTGAAGCCGGAAACAACCAAATGGCAATACGTCCATGGCGTGCAAGATGAATCGCAAGTGGCGCCGGAATCGTATGAGCTCGATTCCGCGTTATTGGCGCGGCCCGGCAACGATGAAATCCAGCTGGACCTCTTTTTGGACTACGCCAGCAATGTCGCCCTCTATCCAAAATTTCAGGAATATCTCCGCGTAAAACAGCCTCCCCTGCTGGCTGTCTGGGGCAAGAATGATCCGTTCTTCCTGCCCCCCGGCGCTGAAGCGTTCAAGCGCGACAACCCGAGCGCTGAGGTGCATTTCTACGACACCGGCCACTTCGCGCTTGAAACCCACCACCAGGAGATTGCTGGCGTCATTCGCGATTTCCTGGGCCGCAAACTCGCTTCTAAAGCCACCGCCGCTTAGATCCGTCCGTATGCGAGTGGCGCTGTTCTGGGGCGCGCGATAACGCGGGCGCGCCTCAATCTATCTTCGAATTAAAAAGGGAAACGTCGGAAAAACTGGAAAGGGGAAAGAACATCATGACCAATGTTAAGACAGATGCGACTGTCGTTCTAGTGCACGGCGCTTGGGCCGATGGCTCCAGTTGGAGCAAAGTGACTGGGGACCTGCAGCGGAGGAGTTTCAACGTGGTGGCGGCACAGATCCCGTTGACCTCCTTCAGCGATGATGTGGCGGTCTTGCGGAGAGTCCTTTTGCGGCAAGAGGGTCCTGTCATTTTGGCGGGGCACGCCTACGGTGGAGCAGTCATCACCGCCGCCGCTGCCGGTAATCCCAATGTGAAAGCACTTATTTACATCGCGGCGATTGTTCCGGATGAAGGCGAAACAGTTGGCGACGTGTTCCATCGCGCTCCTGCTCACCCCAGCGCTCCGAAACTGCAGCCCGATGTGGATGGATTCCTTTGGCTGAACGTCGACGCCTACCGAAGCGCCGTCGCTCCGGATGCTTCGCCTTTGGAAACCGCTCTCATGGCGGCGACGCAGAAGCCGATTGCCTTCGGATGCCTCGCGGAGCCCATGACCACGCCGGCTTGGAGAGAAAAACCGACTTGGTTTCTTATCGCCGAAAAGGACCGCATGCTATCTCCCGAAACGCAACGTTTTACCGCGGAGAGAATGAAATCCAAATCTATTTCTTTGCCCGTGGATCACACGCCGTTGGCTTCCAGGCCTGATGCGGTCGCCGAGCTGATTCGTGAAGCAGCGACTAACTCCTGAATTGAAGTTTACAAATCCTTCCTCACCTGGTGGCAGCGACTAAGGCGAGGGGGCCAGCGCGGAGGAATCCAGTTCGCGGCAGGAAGTGTAGCCGCTTAGCGCCAGCGTTAAGTCACAATCGGCGATCAGATTCAGCAAAACATCGCGAACGCCTTGTTCGCCAGCCACGGCCAATCCCCACATGTAAAGCCGGCCAAGAAGAATGGGCGCTGGCAATCCCACGCCGAGCAACTCCACGCTCAAGTCGCGTTTCGCAACATCGCGTAGCATTCTGGGCACGATTCGCCACTGATAAAACGCTTCGTAGGCTCGCGGCGCAAGGATTTCCTTTGCTTTTTGCTCCAGCAAATCCAGCGGCACTGGCACGGACGGTTTTCCGCCGGCAAGACCCTGCGCATAAAGTTGAAGTTCGCGCTCCGGACCTGTTGGCACCGGTTGCGGTTTTTTCGCATCGGTTTTCCTTGAATCGGTCATGGCGCGGCAGGATTATACATGGGTCAAACTTTCGATTAGAAAACTGGCGACGTCATAACAAAAATTGTACTTGACACTAGGCGAACTAAAAGCGAATACTTCAAGCGCTTGGGCCGCGCTTTTCAAGGCACCGAGCGAGTCCGGCTGCGAAATGGAGAAGCAATCTTGGCAACCGTAGCGCCGACGATGGCCAGACCGAACCTCCTGGAGAAAACACCTGCGCAATTCTTCGAAGCGCTGCACCGCTATTGGGGCTATGAATCGTTTCGCCCTGGCCAGGAAAATATCGTGCGGAGCGTCGCTGCCGGCCGCGATGCTTGCGTTGTGATGCCTACTGGCGGCGGCAAATCGCTCTGTTATCAATTGCCTGCTGTGCTCGATTCTCAGCGCACTGTTGTTGTTGTCTCCCCATTGATCGCGCTGATGCAGGACCAGGTTGTCCAACTCGAACAAATGGGCGTGCCGGCCGGTTTTCTCAACAGCTCGCTTTCGAGTGAACAGCGCAGCGTCATTCTTCGGCAAGCGAGCCAGGGCCACTACCGGCTCCTCTACCTTTCGCCGGAGCGCATCGCCTTCGATGGAACGCCCGCATGGCTGGGCCGCGTGCCGGTTTCTTTTTTTGCCATCGACGAAGCGCATTGTATTTCCGAATGGGGTCACGACTTTCGCCCGGAATATCGACAGCTCAGCCGGCTCCGCGAACTTTTCCCCGACAGGCCGATTGCGGCTTTTACCGCCAGCGCCACGCAGCGTGTGCGCCACGACATCATCGAGCAGCTTCGGCTGCGCGATCCTTACAAGCACATCGCCAGTTTCCGCCGGCCCAATTTGCGCTATATCGTTCGGCAAACTGATGCCAGAACGCAAAATGAATTGCTGTTGCGCGCCGTCAAGCAAGTTTCGGACGGCAGCATCATCGTCTACTCGCCGACGATCACTCGTGTAGGCGACACCGTGGATTTCCTTGCGGAACATGGCATCGCTGCGATTGGCTATCACGGACAAATGGAGAGCGCGGCGCGGCGCGAGAACCAGGAAAAATGGATGTCCGACGAAGTGCGCGTCATGGTCGGCACGATGGCTTTTGGCTTGGGCATCAATAAAGCCGCCGTGCGAGCGGTGATTCATCTTTCGCTGCCGAAGAGTGTCGAGCAGTATTACCAGGAAGCGGGCCGCGCGGGGCGCGACGGACTCCCGGCGGATTGCTTTTTGCTTTGGCAATACCGGGACGTCAACATCCACGAATACTTTATTGGAAAGATGTCCGATCCCGCAGAGCGACTGCGAGCTACGCAGAGTTCCTCCGAAGTGCGGCGCTTTGTCGATTCTATGGACTGCCGGCAGACGTTCATCTGCCGCCACTTTGGAGAATCGCCGCGCTGGGACGGCTGCGGAGTCTGCGATGCGTGCGCGGACACGCCGGAGTGGCTGAAAATTGAGGCGCAGGAAAGCAAGCAAAGCCGGATTAAACCGCGCAAGGCGCAACCGAAACGTCCGGCGGCGCAGCGGGTCTCCCGCGCGATCGCGAGACCGTCGGTCGATCGAGAGTTGAATGAGTTCTTGCGCGAGTGGCGGCGGAACACCTCCAAGGAGCTGGGGATTCCAGCATTCGTAATCCTGCACGATTCGGCGCTGGAGGATTTGTGCCTGGTGGAACCGTCGAACCTGCAGGAACTGCGGCGCGTGTCTGGCTTCGGCGACAAGAAGATCCAAATGTACGGGAAGCAAATCCTAGAGGCGATTCAAAGTTTCCGGCAAGGGCAACGCGCGGATTCCGATTGGAAGGCGAAGCCTTCGCGCCCAGCGGAGGAAACCGTCAAGTTGCTGGCGGAAGGGCGGACGTTTGACGAGATTGCGCAAATTCGGCAGAGGACGCTGCGCGCTGTTGTTTCCCTGGTCGCCGACCTGATCGAAAGAGGCGAAGCCAAATTCCAGACCGGCTGGATGGCGACGGAGCGGTACAACCAGATCGCCGCCGCTTGCCAGCAATTGGGCATGGACCGACTGAAGCCGCTCAAGGAAGCCCTTCCTTCCGAAATTCCCTACGAAGAAATTCGCCTGGTTATCGCGCACCTCCGCTCGGCAACTTCATCGGCCGTAGCCTAAGCTCTGATTGGCTCTCCCTAGGACGGAGCTTGGGGAGGTACCCCCCGGGCAATTTGCATGAATAGCAAAACAAGGGACCTGGAAAATTTGCATTTCGTAAAACGTTGAAAAGAAGCCGGATACGCAATGGCGTTTTGTAGTTCCCTGCTGGCATGAACACTTCGGGGAGGCTGGGCGGAAAAATCCACAACTCACGCTAACATATTTTAATAATAATGTCAATTATTTTATACGTACTAGTATTTAGAGAAGGAGCACAATTCTTCGAATGCTCAAGGAAGGCAAAGAAAACAAAGGGGTAGAGCGCGCTGGTGGTGGAGGAAAAATTCTGGCGCAGGCAGAACGCACGGCATAGAAAATCAAGAACCGCACCTTAAAATCGGAGGATGGCGCGCAAGATCGTTCTGGACTGCCGATGCCGGAGGCCGAGTCCGTTCGCGAGCTTGCACAGTTCATGGAGTGGTATCATGGCGGCGGGAGGAGACCAAGGCATGACAGAAGATACCATACGGACAACTCCTTCTTTCGAAGAAATCGCCAAACGCGGGGAGGCGATCTACAGTGAGAGGTATCGAACAGATCTGGAAAAGAGTTCTGCGGGGAAATTTGTTGCAATCAACATAAGCAATGGCGATGCTGCTTTGGCCGACACCGGCGAAGATGCCATCCGCATAGCGCTGGAAAAAGATCCTACCGGCCTTTTCCACTTAGTGAGAGTTGGGCACAAGGCTGCGTTCGAGGCTGGATGGTACATGAGCTGTGCGTCCCAAAGCCGGAACCGTTATAAATGGGCATCCCTACATCGACATTTTGATCTCTCCTGATGGCAAGAAAAGCGCCAAGCAAACGGCCCCAGCCGCCAACCGCAAAGCTCTGCTCTACGTTTACCGCGTGCCGGAGAAGCCAGGCGGACGGCCCGAACTCCACGAACTGCTTGTTCGGCTGCGGAGATAGTGATGCGTTCTGGCATAGAGCACTATCGTCAAAGCGTACTTGCGAGGTTCGCGTGCATAGTGTGTAATGGAGAGGAACGGGAGGGATTGGTTTGCAGGATAGGAAATCAAAATCGGAGAAGCCCATCCGGCAGGCTGCGGCAATTCTGGAAGAGCACTTTTCCACACTCTCCAAAGAGGCCAGAAGCAAGGCCCGGAAGGAGCTTCATAGGCTCGCTACGATCGTTTCCCGCCGTGCTCGCGGAAAAGCTTCACAATCTGGGTAAACCGGGGCGCGTCGTCGGTCAGCCCGCTCTCGCGCAAGTAACGCATAAGCTCTCGTTCTGTTCCATGCTCAAAGATCCTGGCTAAATCTGCTTCTGTTTGCTTGTTTCTTGGTAGCGGCCTGAACTTGCCCGTTTTCTCTGAGCGTCTTTCCTCCCGCACCACGTCCTTTATTTCGCGTTCCTCCGACATGACTTTGCTGCGGCTCCTTTGCGGTTCGAGCGCTCTATCTTCGTCTTAATTCTGATTGTTTGAAAATAGAGGAATTGTTGTTAGTAGAAACAGAGGGACGCACTGAAGTGCGCCGACTACACAGAAGACTTGGGGTGACGGTGATGTCAGGTGCGGACAGGGAGGAGACTAGGGTACTCTCGGCGGGACAAGTTCTCAGTTCGGATTCCAAACCAGGCCAACGGACATTCCGACCAGCAGCACGCGCGAGCAAGCGAAAAGCAGATCCCTCGCTGGGCTCGGGATGACACGTGGAGATGAACACTGTGACAAAAGGTGTGACACGCGTGGTGGTGCGGAAGGCGGGGCTGCTGGCGTTTGTGTTTGTGATGTATGCGTACGCGACGGGTGGGCCGTTTGGGCTGGAGGACATGGTAGGAACGAGCGGGCCGGGGCTGGCACTGCTCTACATGCTCTTGCTTCCATTTTTCTGGTGCATCCCGGTTTCGCTGGTGGCGGCGGAGCTGACTACGGCGATTCCGGTCGAAGGCGGATTCTACCGGTGGGTGCGGGCCGCGTTCGGAGACTTCTGGGGATTTCAGGCGGGGTGGTGGAACTGGAGCGCGTCGTTTCTGCTGGCGGCTGCTTATGCTGTGCTGGCGACGGACTACTTGAGCTTTTATTTTCCGGCGATTGTCGGATGGAAGCACCACCTGGTGAGCGTGCTTATCGTCGCCGCGATTGCGTGGATCAACGTGCGGGGCATCCAGATGGTGGGGATGGTTTCCACGGTGCTGTCGGTTTTCGTGCTGCTGGTCGTCGCGGCGCTTTGCGCGGTGGCGGCGACAAAGTGGCAACACAATCCGTTTACGCCGATGGCGCCACCGCACGTTCCGCCGTTCCAGGTGTTCGGCGTAGGGCTGGCGCTGGGATTGTGGCTTTATTCGGGGTACGAGCAAGTGTCCAGCGTGGCGGAGGAAGTGGAGAATCCGCAGCGGAATTATCCGATTGCGCTGGCGATCGTGGTGCCGCTGTCCATCGCGACGTATTTTTTGCCGACGATGTTTTCGCTGGCAGCGCTGGGTGATTGGCAGAAGTGGCATACCGGGTATTTTTCGGATGCGGCGCTGTTGATCGGAGGACGATGGCTGGGATTCGCGATGACTATCGCGGCGCTGATCACCAATCTTTCGCTGCTGAACGCGACGGTACTGACCAGCACGCGTATGCCTTCAACGATGGCGGAGGATGGATACCTGCCCCAGGCGTTCTGCGCGCGGCATCCGCGGTATGGCACGCCGTGGATTGCGATTATCGTGTCGTCGATTATTTACGCCCTGCTGGCGCAGAAGACGATGGTGCAGCTGCTGACGGTGTATGTGTGGTTGCGGATTGGGGTGACGGTGCTGACGGTGCTTTCGTCGTGGCAATTGAGGAAGAAGCAGCCGGAATTGGCGCGGCCGTTCCGGATTCCGTGGGGGCGGGCGGGATTGCTTTACGTGATTGTGGCGCCGCTGGCGATGAGCGTGGTGGCGCTGGCGGGAAGCGATCCGTTCGCGCGGAAGTGGGGGCCGGTGCCGGTGGTGCTGGGGCCGGTGGTCTATGGAGGATTGAAGATGATGAAGGGAAAGTAGGAAGGTACTAGGCAACTGAGAAATTGAAGGACCAACGACAATTCCTCAGGGGCTAAAGCCCATTTTCCTTGAGGCTTAATGTCGTAGCTAACGCTCCGAAAAGCATGGATGGGCGCAACCCGCCTCGGCGGCACACCTAGAAAAAAGAAAAGATGGGACGTAAAGCCGCCTCTACAAAAAAGATAAAGATCAGGTAAAGAAATCGAGGAGGCGGTACCAGGCGCCGGCTAGGGGGAGGGCCCAGGTGTGGCCGCTGCGGAGGCCGAGGGGGGCGGGGGGAAAATTGATCGCGGCGAAGGGAATGTCAGCAGGATCGCCGCAGATCTGGGCGGCGAGCTTTGCGCCAAACCAGGTGGCGGCGGCGACGCCGTGTCCGGCGAAACCGGCAGCGAAATACATGCCGTCGAGTTTTCCGGCGTGGGGCATGACGTCGAGGGCGAAATCGAGAGTGCCGCCCCAGACATATACGATTTTGGTGTCGCGCAATTGCGGATAGACGCCGATCATGCCGCGGCGGAGGATTTCGGCGCTTTGACGGACGGTGGACTCGCTTTCAGGGAAAAAGGCAGCGCGGCCTCCGAAGAGCATGCGATTGTCGGGAGTGAGGCGGTAGTAGTAGAGGAAATGCTTGGAGTCGTAGATCATGCGATTGCGCGGGCTGAGTTCGCGGGCTAGATCGGCGGTGAGAACTTCGGTGGCAATGATGTAGGAGCCGATGGGAATGATTTTTTTGCGGAGGGCAGGAGTGGCTTCGGTGGTGTAGGCGCCGGTGGCGAGGATGACTTCGCGCGCGGTGATGGGACCCTTGGAGGTTTGCAGGCAGAAATTGCGCGAGCCGTTGTTTGTTTCTTGCTTGATGGATGTAACGCGCGCGCGATCGTGGAGGCACGCGCCGGCGCGTTGCGCGGCTTGCGCGAGTCCAGCGACGTACCGCGCAGGGTTCAGACCGGCGCTGGTTTCATCGACCATTCCGCCGAAATAAATGCCGGAGCCGATTTCGCTGCGCAGCTCGCTTTTTGGGATGATGCGCACTTCGTGACGGAATTCGCGATTGATCAGTGCGGCGGATTCTTCGTAGCCGTCGAAATGGGATTGCTTGCAGGCGACTTCAAGGTGACCACAGCGGGAAAAGTTGCAGTCGATGTTTTCTTCGCAGACGATCTGCTCGACGCAGTCTATCGATTCGAGCGAAGCGGCGTACATCTTGCGGACTACTTCCCTGCCGTAACGTTTCATGAGTGTGGGCACGGGCAGCTTCATTCCGGTGAGGACCATGCCGCCATTGCGCGAACTGGCGCCCCAACCGAAGGCCTCGGCTTCGAGGACGGCGACATTCAGGCCGCGCTTGGCCAAGGTTCGAGCGGCGGAGAGTCCGCAGAAACCGGCGCCGACGACTGCAACGTCGGCACTATCCGGCAAGTCGCGCGCAGACGACGCAGATGGCGCGGTCAAGGTCTCGAGCCAGTAGTTTTTTTCATTCATGGAAACGGTCGAGGCAAGTTGCGGGTGAAATACTAGCATCAGTTGCGTCCAGCAGAAATGCGATGCGGCGAAGAAGTAGAGAAGAAAACGAAGCTCCCCTGAGTGGCGCGGCCGATAAGCGGGTCAGCGCGGTGGCGGGACGAAAGACGGAGTCGAAGAATCCGCAGCGGGGCTGCTGACGAAGGCGCGCATGCTGGAGATAGCGGTCTGCGCCAGGCGAACCTGGTCCTGGATTTCATGAGCGAGGCGGCGCTCTTCTGGAGAGAGAGAAGGATTGTCAGCAAGCAACCCGGAGTAGCCGAAGATTGCCGTGAGAGGATTGTTGATTTCGTGTGCGGCGCCGGAGGCGAGGCGGCCGAGGGCGGCAAGCTTCTGGGCATGCGCGATGCGCTCCTGGAGAGACTTCAAACTTTCGTAAGAGAACTCCGTGATGCTGACGAGGCGCTGAAGTTCGCGATCGAGGCTGTAGAGCCTGAGGAAGCACAGCGAGCCCAGGAACAACATGGCACCCAAGATCAGACGCAGGCGGAAAGCGACGACGGCCCCAGGCGCTGTGTTTTCCAAATAGCCATACGCGGCGATGATCGGCAGGGAGATCATGGCCAGCATACCGAGGCGAGCGGACCAGAGGCCCTGGCGCTCCGGATCCTCAAGTGGAGATTCAGTGGCGGGCTGAAGGTCGGAAGCGATTACGAAAGCATAGACCAGCCAGAGTTCTCCGAAAGCGATGGGCAGGTCATGAATGTCGCCCGAGTAATATTTGCCGATAGAGATGGCGTGACCCTGAACGAAATTTGCAATAGCAAAAACCGCGAAGGCCAAACAAGCGTGGCGGTAGAACTTGCGCCACGCGCCAGTGGTCTTTCGCCAAAGCACGATGAGGGCAACCACAACGCCGAATTGTTCGGCGAGAACCAGATAAAGGTTCGCGGGATTATAGGAGGCAAGATCGTGAACGGCGATAAGCCAGGGGGCGGCGAAATAGAGATAGAAGCAAAGCCACCAGGAGAGCAAGAAAGCAAAGTCCAGCCGGCGGAAACGCAAATCGCTGGCGGCCGATTCCGAATGCGGGCGAAAAGCCAGAGCGGCGAGCATCAAAGCCGGGATGAGAAAGAAACAACCGTCAGCGAAGAGCGGTGTCGGTGCCGGAACTCTGCGGATCACTTCGTAATAGAGCCAATAGAGGTTTGACAACAAGAGAAATACAAAGGCGGCGGCGTTCAGATACCAGAACATGCGCCCGTGGCTCGAGGTAGAACGCGAATTCCGGAGGCAAAGAAAGATCAACACGAAAGAGAAAACGAGCGGGACGGTGTCACTGACAATGGTGGCCGCGTAGCCTTCCTTAAGGGCCAATGAGCCGATGGCTTGCAGAGCAGCGCTCGCGACGGCGATCAGGAGGCAGACGGATTGCTTACGGGGGAACAAGCTCAAGCTTCCTCCACGCGCGATTCAACGGGCAGCGCAATCAGAGAAGACTCTTGAGAAAAAACGGGGAGGGTAACGGTGAAGACTGCGCCGCCGCTGAGGCCGTTGCGGCAGGTGATATCACCGTGATGCTGGCGAACAATTCCGTAGCAGGTGCTGAGGCCAAGGCCGATGCCCTTGCCTACTTCCTTGGTGGTGTAAAAGGGGTCGAAGACGCGTTCTGGATCCTGCAACCCAATACCTGTGTCAGCAAATTCAACCTCGACAGACTGGCCAATGTTACGCAAAGTGATGAGAAGAGTGCCGGAGTCCATATGCTCCATGGCCTCGACGGCGTTGCTGATGATTTGCAAGCAGACTTGAAGAATGCGGCTGGAGTCGGCCGCGACCCTGGGGATGGTTCCTTCAGATTTGATCTGCATTCGAAGGCGAGAGTTTCGTCCGACACGAGCCAGGCCAATGGCTGCGGAGAGCAGTTGGTAAAGATCAACGGGAACGATTTCAAGAGGGGATTCACAAGCGAAACTCAACATGCTGTTGACGAGGGCGTCGGTGCGGTTGGACTGGGTCACAATTTTGTCCATCATGGAACGCGTGTTGGAGCCAGGGGGCGCGTCGAGTATCAGAGTCGAAGAGGCGTTGAGAGCGGCGGTCATGGCCTTTTTGACTTCGTTGGCCACGCGGGCAACGACCTGTCCGAGAGAGGCAAGCTTTTCGGTCTGGAGCAATCGCTGGTGAGTGCTGGAAAGGCTGGTGTAGGCGCGGGAGGCTTCGCGCAGGGAGCGGATCAGATCGGAGCTCAAGAGATCCTGTTTGAGAGAAAGCAGCAGAGTGAGAAGGAGCATGGCGAGGAGTGTAGTGAGAACGCGGAAATGTCCGATGGCGTAAGAGACGTTGGCGGAGCCGAGCACGGCGAAGCCAATCACGGGCGTGGATAGCGTCGCCAGCATGGCAATGCGGGCAGGGAGCAGGATCAGAGTGCGCGGAGGTTTCGTCGAAGCGCCAGGCGCCAAAGATGGAGCAGATTGCGCAGGGAGCGTGCCTCCGAGCACCGCAAAACAGGCTATTCCTGCAACCGACGTGAGCAGCGGAAGGTCATATGGACCGCCGGAGTAGTATTTGCCCTCATCGATGGCGACGTTGGCGAGCATGGAGGAGATGCCATAGAGAGCGAATGCGGCAAAACAGAGGCGATAGAGGGTGCGCCAGGCGCCTTGGGCGCGCAAAGCAACCATCCCGAGGGCGGCGATGAAAAGGACGTGTCCGATAGCATCAATGGCGTCGAAGTGGAAGCTATAGAGTCCTTCTTCGTGCTCCACGTACCGGTAGGGAATGACCCAGATCGCGTAGAAATAAAACCAGTAGACAAGAAGAAAGGACAGGTCGAGAAAGCCAAAGATGCGAAAACGGCGGGGAAGCTCGACGTGCGGTTCAGCGGCGAGTGCGGCGAACAGCGGCACGAGCTTCAAAAAAAGCAGGACATCGCCAATGGGCGTTTGAGGCCGCGGAGTGCGGAGGATTAGCTCATATTCCGTCCACTGGAGCAGGCCCACAATCCACAAAAGGATGCCCGCCGCGAAGAACGACCAAAAAATGCGCGTGGCACCATGGCTTAGAAAAGCGTTTCGAATCATGAAGGCAATCGCGACGAGCAAGAAGCCGAGTTCCGCAAGGTCACCAAAAACGGAGAGCGCGTAGCCTGGTTTGCCCAAGAGGGAAACGAAAAAAGCAAACAACAGAACAGTAGCGAATAGAATCAGCCAAGGGCGAGGCGATTGAAGCGCCGATGTGTGCTCGCCGCCAAGTACGATTTTTTCAGTCGAAGACAAAACCCGGAAACCTCAGCTTAGTGGTTGTATTCGGAGCCCGGGGCAACCCGCCAGCGCCCCCTTGTCACCGTGACGAGAGGAAAAGAGGGAGCGCCGAATGCAAAGCCGGCGGGCAACGTATGTCCATTATCGACGCAATTTCTGGGCCGCGCGCAAAATAATGCGATGACTTTGATGATGAGTACAGACTATGACCGAGGGACAGGGAGATGAGAGGCAAGATTTGAGGCGGTGATTATTGCCGACGAGTTCAAAAGAGGAGACGGCAGTGAGCGATGGCGAGCCTGCCGTCTCCGTATGTGGTTTCTCTTATTGTGTGAAACAGGCGCGATTTATTCTTCGTCGCCGTCGAGGCCGTCTACGGGCGTGAGCGTGCCAAAGAGGCCGTCGCTTTCATTGTTGATGCCAGCGGTGAAAAATAGAGTGTTCGCCGATCCGGCATTCGCATCGTTGCCAAATGTAAGCGACCACAAGCCGTCGATGGTCAGGATGGAGTCGTCTGGAGCTTTGACGAAACCCATGAATTTATAGGTGAAACCATTGAAAGCGGCAATCCACCCGCTGCCAAAATTCCCAACTAGAAGCGCATTGCTGAATTCGCCGAAATCGCGAGTCGTCCAGACGACTCCCCAAGGTGCATTGAACCAAGGACCGTGCTGGAGATGGCCGATATGCTTGCCAGCAGACGTGAAAATTTCAACGAAACCAAGACCGTCTCCCTTCACGTCATCGTGCCGAGCAGCGTCTTGCTTGGCATAGGTAACGAAAATACTGCCGCCGATGTTCTGGACGTTGAAGGGCGCGAAGCCATGCGGAATGTGATCATCATCAAAAGCATCTTCGCCGAGATGTACGCGTTTAAAATTCGTGTCGTAGACCTCGACCTTCGCCGAGCGGAAATTGGTGACGTAGAGGTATTTCTTGCCGTCGATTTCGCCGGAAGTAGCGCCTTTGTAAACCGCGCCGTCGGACCCGCCGTTGTCAGAGTTGTCGACAACGAGCACGGCATTCTGCCCCCCAGCCCAGCCGGAGATCGTTCCATCCTCTGTCGCAAAAATGAAGGCAGCGGACTTGCCGGGAGCGATCAGGAAATCAGTGGGGCTACCATTGAAAACGATGCCAGTTGGGGTCGACAACGTTCCTGCAGGCGAACCGTTGGGAGGCGGTACAGTGACGGTTCCAGTGCCGTTAATTGGAATTAAGGCGCCAGCTCCCGTGTAGAGGGTGGACGTGCCAGAGTTATTATTTCCGACCCAGAATGGGCTCCCAGGGCGGGTGGGGGTAGTGGAAGAGCGGGTTAGCCCCCAAGGGTTCTTCAGATTGGGGTCAAACGTGGGAGCCATTCCCATGATGTCCGAAACCAGGTTGGTCTGTTTGTAGTGTTGCGCTCGCGTTACAGCAGGGAGCAGGAAAAGCGAAAGGGCTACTACTGGGAGTAGCTTCCAGGACTGACTTGTGGACGACATTTTAGAATCCTTCCAAAGCGAGATTTTCGACGCGAAACACGTCCCGTGTGTTCGCAGACAAACTTCTGGCTTGTGGACTCCGAAGCATTGGATGCAAGCCGCATTCCAAAGTTAGACAAGGAGATTCTGGATTGCAGCGACTGAGAGCAAGGGACTTGGAAAGAAAGGGTATGACGCAAATGGTCAAGCTCCAAAAATCTGAATCCAAGCACCGGATTACCTACTAAACATTGGAGGAATTCATTCCACGATTCGAATGGCGACGGAGACGAATTTCAGCAAACGAGGTGGAAGCTGTTTATGCCGTGCGCAGGATAATCAGGCTGATTTCGGGAGGTACGCCCAGGCGTACTGGTGCGCCAACGGTGCCCAATCCGCGGTTCACGTAGATGTGAGCCATCGGAGCCGAAGTTGAAGCGAACAGCGATGGGCTAAAAGACCGGGTTGCGGACGAGCCCGAAGCGGCACGTTCGTTGGGAGCAGGCGCGAAGAGTGGGCGTTGGTAGAGGCCGGCGATGTAGTCAGTGATAAAGCGCGCGGGGCTGAGGCGGTGGTCGAGGATTTCGACCTGAATCTGCCCACCGTGGGTGTGGCCGGCGAGGGAAAGCTCGATGCCCAACTCGGCAGCGCGATTGAAGGTGTTGGGGTTGTGCGAGAGAAGAATGTTGGGCATGTCTCGGCGGACGAGCGGCTCAACGCGGGAGAGCGTCTGCTGACGCTGGCCGCGGGGCGTACGTTCGCGCTGGTAGTCAACACCGAGGAGGTTAAAAGATGCGCCCTTGAAGGTAATTTGAGCGTTTTGTTGGCGCAGCATTTTCATGCCGGCCTGAGAGTATAGATAGGCGGCTTCATCTTCGGCGTGGGCGTAGATTTCGTGATTGCCATTGCAGCCCCAAGTGCCGAGCGGGGCGTGCAGACGGCTAATTTCTTCGACGCAATCGGCAATAGGATCGCCCGAGCCGGTGATGAGATCGCCGGTAACGACAGCGAGGTCGGCACCGAGATCATTGGCCATATCCACGGCGCGCCGCACCTGTGCGCGAGACATGTAGCCGCTGAGGTGAATGTCGCTGATCTGCACAATTTGCATCCCGTCGAGAGCGGGCGGCAAATTGTGAATCGGGATTTCGATTCGTCGAACTTGATAGTTGAGGCGTTCGGCAGCGAAGCCATACATGGCACCGAGAAACGGGGCAGCCCCGGCAGCTGCGGTGGCGGCGCGGAAAAAGTAGCGGCGCCCGGGGTCGGCGACAGTCTCGGCAAGCGGATTCGAGGACGCACGCGCGGAAGATTGCGGATTCTTAGGCACAGCAGCATGGAGCAAATGCCAGAGGCGCTCCAATCCATGAACAGCCTTCACGGCAATATAAGCAAAGAGTGCGCTGAAAAACCAAAGACCGGCGAAAACACTCACCATCGACGTGCGACGGGTGAAGGCCGCGCGCCCGAACACCAAGCCCTGAGCCAAGGTAACGACGACAAGCAAAAGAAGAACAAAATAGACGAGCCTCGGGGCCACTCTGAGAGGCATGCGCCCCCAATGTGACGTGACGCGCCAAAGGGCACGATACCAAAAACGCTGCGACAGAAACAGCAGCGTCAGAATGCCCAACCCAATAACGATGCGCAGCAGCAAGAAGCTCCAATTCACGACGGTTGCGCCCCCCCAACGTAAAATACAAGCTTACCATGCTGGAGTTGTGAATATTGCATGACGAGAGCGAGATTCCTGCGTAATATGAACCCCCGCGAAAGGCTGGGTGCGGCACTGTCCCAGCGAACAGGAAATGCGGAAACGGCTGGCGGGATGGCGCGTCTGAAGGAGAGAACGTCCCGACGCTGCCCCTCGAAGGCCGGGGCAGGCGCGGCTTAACGGAGGAAGAGATGATGATGAAGTGGGTGGCAGGATTTGCTTTGGCGTTGGGATTGGCGGCGCAGCCATTAATGGCGCAAGATGCGGCAAAGAAGGAAGCGCCGAAGCCGGCGCTAGGCCCCTCGCAATCCGTTCTGGAGCAGTGGAATGAAATAGGCCGCAAGCTCATCGCCATTGCCGAGGATTTGCCGGAAGACAAATACGACTACAAACCGAATCCGGATTCGCGGACGTTTCGGGCCGTACTGCTGCATGTTTCCGCGTCCATGTACTACTTTACGGACCCGGTGCAGAACAAAAAGGCGCGCTACGCGGACGATCCCAAACCCGAAGACCTGAAGATTGACAGCAAAGCCGACTTAGTGAACTTCGTCAAACAATGCGTGAAGGACGGAGCGGACGTCATCCAGGCCAAAGGCGACAAAGGGATGAGCCAGAGTGTCAACGCCGGCGGGCCGCGGCTGAACCGTGTAGATGAACTGGCGTATGGCTTGATCGAGCATTCCGGGGAACACTACGGCAACCTGGTCGTTTATTACCGGATCAATGGACTGGTGCCGCCGGAGTCGCGGCCGAAGAAATAACTCAGGCGAAGGAAAGTAAGGGAAGTTTAGGAAAAACGTTATCCACAAATTAGCGGGCGCGGTGCGACGGCGTCGCGCCCGTTTTTTTGGGAAGAGAAGTGGAGAAGGTTCCCAAGCGGCGCAACGGGGCGGCCCGCCTCGGCGGGCCCTACAAGGCTCTGACGTAGGAAGGTGGCTAGGAAGTTGCGGCGCCGGCGATACCGTTTTCTAGGAGGGCGATCAACTGTTGGGGATCGTCGGTCGGCGGGAGACATGTTTGGCCGGAGCAAACTACGGCTAGGGGTTTATCAGTGGGGAGAGGGGGGAGAGTTTCTTTGAGGGCGCCGGCTAAATGGAGTTGGGGTGTCTCTGGCGTGACTCGGAGGACCGCTTCGCCGAAGCGATAGACGCGGCGGGCGGCGGCTTCGAGGGCTTGGGCGACGGGATCGTTGGACTGGCCGGTGATGACGACTTGGGTTGGGTGATGGGCAAAGAGTGTGGCGGCGAGGCCGTAGGTGGCGGCGAAAAGGCCGTATTGCGGGGCGATGCCTGCGAAAGCTTCGAGCGTTTTCTGGGCAGAGGCGTGGTAGCGGTCGTCACCGCTGAACGCATACATGCGAATCAGGGCGATGGCAGCGACGGAATTGGCGCTGGGCGTGGGAGAATCCTGAAAAGGTTTGCGACGCACATCGAGACCGCCCATGGGTGCTGCATCGGAAGGACGATCGAAGAAGCCGCCGCCTTCCGCGTCACCGTAACGGGCGAGGGCGAGATCCATGGTTTTTTTCGCGGCCGTAAAATAGCGAGGATCGAGCGTGGTTTCGTAGGCGTCAAGGAGCGCCAGGACGCTGAAGACTTGATCGTCCAGCGAGCCTTCGAGCGCGGGTCCCCCAATGCGGTGGCCGAAGCCGCGGGATTCGCTCCAGACTTCCTTCAACGTGCGGTCGAGAGTCTTTAGAGCGAAGGCGCGGCAGTTCGCGCCAAGCGATCCCCCGACAACACGCGCGGCATCAAGATACGCCGAGACGAACATGGCGTTCCAGGAAACGTACATGGTCTTGTCGATGAACGGCGTGGGGCGCGGGAGCCGCGCAGCGAGCATTTTTCCTTTGGACTTGGCGATGGTCAGGCGCACGCTGGTTTCGTCGAGGCTGAGTTGCTTTGCGATGTTCGCGGCATCGCGCGCGATCCATAGAACATTTTTCGCGGGATTGTGATGCATTTCGCCGTGAGCTTCGACGTCGTAGTACAGCTCCATGACACGAGCTTCTTCAGAGTGGAGCGCGGCGCGGAGTTCGTCGAGACTCCACGTAAAATAGTCGCCGTCGTCGTCCAGTGAATAGTCGGCATCCTGACTGGCGTAAAAGCCACCGTTTTCCTGATCCGACAAATCTACGTTCACCCAGCCGATGATGCCTTCGGCAGTCTCGCGCAAGAATGGATTTTGCGTGGCCTGATATCCGTGGAGATAATTTTTCAGCAGTTCGGAATTGTCGTAGGACATTTTTTCGAAGTGGGGGACGAGCCAGCGTTCGTCGACGGAGTAGCGGTGGAAGCCGCCGGCAAGCTGGTCGTAGACGCCGCCCCGGGCCATTTTTTCGAGGGTAGTTTCAGCCATGGCGAGGAGATGCTTTTCCTTGGTTTGCTGGTAGCGCTCAAGAACTAAATCAATGGCTGAAGAGTGCGGGAATTTTGGGGCGCGGCCGAAGCCACCGTTCTTGATGTCGAAAAGCTGAGTGATGGATTTGATCTGGGCATCGACAATACCAAGGTCGAAATCGGCGCGAGCGCCAGTGAAAACCTCGGCTTGCGATACGGCGTCAGCGAGGGAGTTGGCAGCACGCTCGAGATCGGCGCGCTTGTTGCGGTGGGAATCGGCGACAGCAAGGAGAACGCGGCGGAATCCGGGCCGGCCCATCTGATCTTCCGGCGGAAAGTAGGTGCCGCCGTAAAAAGGCTTTCCATCGGAGAGCAGAAAACCGGTGAGCGGCCAACCGCCTTGGCCAGAAATGGCGCTGACGGCAGACTGGTAGCGAGAGTCAACATCGGGGCGCTCGTCGCGATCGACTTTTACGGCGACGAAATGTTCGTTGATGATTTTGGCGATTTCGGCGTTTTCGTAGCTTTCGCGGTCGATGACGTGGCACCAGTGGCACCACACGGCGCCGATGTCGAGGAGGATTGGTTTGTCTTCTGATTTGGCGCGGGCGAAGGCAGCTTCGCCCCATTCGTGCCAGTCGATGGGCTGGTGGGCGGCAGAGCGCAGATAAGGGCTGGCGGAATCCTTCAGGCGGTTTTCAGGATGATTGCTCAAACGGAATCCTTTCGCGTTACGCGGGCGGGGCAAGCCCCGCCTCTACAGAGGCGTCAGCGACGCTGAACAACGAAACTACTGGATGGTGTCGCCGGGGCCGAGGTCGCGGGGGTCGAGCGGCTTGCGGCTGGCGAAACCTTCGTCCTGGCGATGATAAAAGCGGATGCGGTCCTCGCCGAGTTTCCAGCAAAGATAGACGTCCTGCTGATTGATGACCGCGGGAAAATCAAGGAGGCCGACGTCGAGGTCCTTGATGAGGCAGCCGGTCTCAAGAATGCGGTTGAGCGCGGACTTCAAAATTTCGGAAAGCTGAGTGTGTTCCAAGCGGACGGCGGCCAGTTTGTCGTACGAGACGAGGATGCCGCCCATCATCATGATGCGGGCCGCGACGGCAGAGAGCTCGTTTTCCAGGCCGGAGAGTTTCTTGCGGGAATCCATGGCCTCGACGAGAAAAGGCTCAAGTTCTTGGCGTGTCCGTTCCGCTTCGTTCAGCGTGAAGAGGCGCTGCGGCGGTTCTGGAGTTTCGTCTTGTTCTTGCTCGTCGTCTTCGTCGGCCATTCTAAATTCCGTTCTGGGGACATTTAGATCTGAAAAGGAGAACAGCTTGCCCTTCGGAAGCGCAGGGCAAAAAAGTCTGTTCTACTGGATGCTAGCGCAAAGCAAGCATGCGGTCGAGAGCAACTCTTGCGTGGTGACGGGTGCGCTCGTCAACGGAGATGCGGTTGACGACATTGCCCTCGCCGAGGTTCTCAAGCGCCCAAAGCAGATGCTGGGGGGTGATGCGGAACATGGTGGTGCAGACGCAAACGCTGGGATCAAGCGAGATGACTTTGTGATTCTTCAATTCCTTGCTGAGGCGATTGACGAGGTGGATTTCCGTGCCGACCGCCCATTGGGTTCCAACGGGAGAAGCCTGAATAGCCTTGATGATGCCTTCGGTTGAACCGATTTGATCGGCGGCTTGGGCGACCTCAAAACGGCATTCCGGATGCGCGATGACGCGAATGCCGGGATGCTCGCGGCGGACCCGCTCGACTTGTTGGGGAGTGAAGCGTTGGTGCACCGAGCAGTAGCCCTTCCACAAGATGATGCGGGCATTTCGGATCGCTTCCGGCGTGTTCCCCCCGAATTCCTGATAAGGATCCCAGACGATCATCTGATCGAGCGGGATGCCCATCCGATAGCCGGTATTGCGGCCTAGGTGCTCGTCGGGCAGGAAGAGAGCTTTTTCTCCGCTCTCAAAGGCCCATTTCATAACCTCGGCGGCGTTGGTGCTGGTGCAGACGGAGCCGCGATGCTCACCCGTAAAGGCTTTGATGGCGGCGGTCGAGTTCATGTAGGTGACAGGGATGATTTTGCGCGGATCGAGGAGAGAAGACAGTTCGTCCCAGCAAGCTTCCACCTGGCCAATATCGGCCATGTCGGCCATGGAGCAACCGGCGTTTAGATCGGGCAGGATGACGGTTTGGTGCTGGCGGCGGAGGATGTCCGCACTTTCGGCCATGAAGTGCACTCCGCAGAAGACGATGTAGCGGCCCTCGGCTTGGGAAGCTTGGAAGGAGAGTTTGAGGGAGTCGCCGCGGAAATCGGCAAACTTGATGACTTCGTCGCGCTGGTAATGATGCCCCAGAATGACCACGTCTTCGCCCAGGCGGGCTTTGGCAGTAGCGATCCGGTCATCGAGGGCGTTATCGGGCACGAGAAGGTAGGAATCGAAGTCACAGCCTACGCCGGCCTCAATTTCCGGTGCGCGGAGAGTTGCTGGCTGTTGTGCACCGATGAGGGTGCTGCTATCCGAAATGGATATTAGGTGGCCCATGGTAGATGTTATTCGTGCCTTAGAGGCTGTTGCTATGCGGTCCGTGGTCCCTGCCTGGAAGCCCTATTTTCTCATATTTGGGGCAAATTGCCACTATCCGCCAATAAACACCATAGTTCGGGAGGGCGGCACGAAACCGGGCTCATTGATGCGATGACCCTCCTCCTTTTCGATGACGATGGAGCGGATGAAGGTTACAAGATCTTCATCCGACGCCCCCTCGCGGAGCAATGCCCGCAGGTCATGATCTTCCTTGCTAAAGAGGCAGGTGCGGAGCTTGCCATCGGCGGTTAGCCGGATACGGGAGCAGTGGCCGCAGAAGGGCTGGGTTACCGGGGCGATGAGCCCGATTTCGCCGGGGGCACTGTCGGCAAAGCGGTACTTGCGGGCGGTTTCGCTGCGTTCGTGGGGGATTTGCTCGAGCGGCCATCTGGCATGGATGCGTCGGTGGACTTCGGCGGCTGGGACCACCAGGCTGCGAGTCCAGTGGCGGTCGGCATCCAGCGGCATGAACTCGATAAAACGCATGATAACACCCGTTTCGCGGGCGTAGGAGGCAAAGGCTTCGACTTCATCATCGTTGATTCCGCGAACCAGGACGGCGTTCACTTTTGCGGGAGCGAGGCGCGATTTCTGGGCAACTTCGATGCTGTGCATCACCGTTGTGAACAACTTGGTTCTCGTGATGCGCTCGAATTTCTCCGGGTCGAGCGAATCGAGGCTGATATTGATTCGGCGGAGGCCGGCAGCCAGGAGCCGGTCGCAGCGTTCGGCCAGGAGGTGGCCGTTGGTGGTCATGGAGAGGTCTTCGACGCCAAGGGCCTGGAGGCGCGCGATGTAGTCCTCGACGCCTTCGCGGACCAGAGGCTCGCCGCCAGTAATGCGAATTTTGCGGATGCCCAGGCTGAGGAAGATCCTGGCGAGGCGGTCTAATTCTGGCCAAGAGAGGATTTCATCGTGGTCGCGGTAGTTTTCGGGGTCGGCGGAGCGGCAGTAAACGCAGCGGAAATTGCAGCGGTCCGTGATGGAGATGCGCAGGTCGGTGATCTGGCGGCCGAATTTGTCGTGAAGGCTCATTATCGGTCGTGTTTCTTGGATGCAGCTACCCCTTAACTCAACGCAGTGTCGTTCTAAACAAGACTGCCCGAATCCAATGCTGAGAATCGGGCGCTGCCCGAAAATATGCGCATTTTCGGGGATCGCTCCTTTCCAAGCACGGGTTCGCCTTAAAGGCTCACCGCAAGCGGGAGGCTTGGGGGTTTCCACCCAAACCCTCAGCCCCGATAGCTTTTCGGGGCATCGCCCCAGCCACCGTGGGTTATCTCTCCCTTAGGCGGCAGGGGTCGGAGTTACACCCATAGTCTACGCCCCGACTTTCCAGGGTGCAATCCGGCAAGCCTGGACACTCTGGCTCACGGAGGGTGTCTAAAAAGAGGGAGGGCCGAAACCCGATGAGATTTCCATGGGGACCAAGACTGGCAATCGCGTTCGGTGTAGTTTCAATCGGCCTCCACGCAGGATTCTACGTTTCATCCTACAAGGGGGCAGTTCCTTCGTGTCATAGGAACCACGGAACATGTCCCGATGATGATGCGTCTTGGACTGTTTCGAAGGCTTTCCCGGCATGTTTCCCAACATTACGGCAGGCAATCCTTTTCGAGGCTCTCATGCCGATTCTTGCTGGCCTCCAGGGACTCTTGATTGGTCTGGGCTTCGACGCATTCGTGAGCCTCCAAGATCGCGAGACGGCCGGTGACTAAAGTATCCGTCTCGTAAGCACGTCGCGTACGGCTACAATAGGAGTCGTGCCAAGTTTGCCGCGTGCTGATGAGAGGGTTTCGGACGTGAGTTTCAGCGCTGATTCGCTAAGTGTTGCGTGATGGATGGACGAATCATCACGGTGCCGCTAGCCTGGCATCCGCGACTCCTGCATGCCTCGAAACAACAGCTGAGCAATTGGAAGATTACTGGTGGCGGCTACGGCATCTACTGGCCGGATTTGGACGAAGATTTGAGCACCGAAGGACTTCTGCGCGGAGCGCCCGCACCTCGTCATACCTCCAACACCAAAGCCTGAGGGAATCGGCAATACCCACTGGTGGTCTGTGATAGAGTTTTGGCCACGCCATGCGGATCTTCGTTTTAGGGGCCGGGGCGACCGGCTCGCTTCTCGCACAATTGCTGGAGCGGCAAGGACATACGGTCTGGTGCGGGGACCGCGACCCGGAGCGTGCGCGGCGCTTCCTGGGCAAAAAAAGCACAATCGCCGTGACGCCCGTGAACGCGCGAAACCTGCGCGGCATAGTGAAGGCGGCAAAAGGCTGCCAGCTCATCGTAAATGCCTCGGCTTCGGTCTTTAACGAGATTGTCCTGCGAGCCGCACTCCGGTTGCGCGCGCATTACGTCGATCTCAGCTCTCATCTAACACGCCATCCCTTCAAAGCCGAGCAGTTCCGGTACGTAAAAAAAATCGAGGAAAAGAACCGCGTCGCGCTAATCAACACCGGAGCAGCGCCCGGTCTAACTAATCTGCTCGTGAAGCGCGCGGCGGACCTATTGGACGAAGTGGAATCCGTGCATATCCGGCTCTATGAGAGTACGGAGAGCGACGATCCCATTTCCCAGTGGTCGCCGGAAGTATCGTTCGACGAAGCGGTTTCTCACCCGCGAATTTACCGAAACGGGAAGTTTCAGTTAGGAAAGCGGTTTTCGGAAATCGAAAAGTTCCGCTTCATCGATCCGATTGGGACAGCGAACGTAGTGCTCGCGGCACAAGATGAAGTAGCCACTCTGCCTCGCGCCATTGCGATGCGCGAATTGGACGTAAAGATTGGCGGTAATGAGATTGACCGGCTGCGGCGGTGGCATCGGCTGGGACAACTTTCAAAGTCGCGCGGATTGCTACGGCGCCATTTCCCGCAGACTTCTTCTCCGCGCATGATTGCGAAGCTGATTCGCCAGGGGATTTTGCAGAACGCCCGCTTTGCCGCGGCAGTCTTGGTGCAGGGGGTAAAGCGTGGCAAGAAGGACGATCAGCGCTTGCTAATTCGCAGTGATTGTACTTTCCCCACGCTTTATCAAATCCGGCAACAGGGACGGTTTACGACGCCGGTGGCATACGCCACGGCGCATGTCGCGGCACTGTTCATCAAATATTTACCGCGGGAACTTGCTGGAGTCTTTGCGCCTGAAACGCTGCCGGCAGAGACGCGCAGGGCTATCCTTTCAGGAATCCGCGATCACAACGTCCGAATCACGCACAAGACAACTTTATTAAGGCAGACCGACGATGACGAAGGAGATATCTAGCCAGGCAGCCGCGCTTTAGTGGAAACCAAAACGCGGCTGCCAGCCTGCGATTTGTTTCAAGGTCTAGTCCGCTGATGCGGGCTTTGCATTTCCTGAGAAATGGATGGTGATTAGGAACCCGTTCGTCCCGTCGTAGGAAAACTTATGGCCGTCGCCTTCGAAGGCTTCGTGCTTGCTCTTCCACATGCGGAAGCCATCGTTGGACTGTGCTCCCCAGTATTTCAAGTTGTGCATGACAACTTCGTGGTGGGGATCAGTGCCGCTGACGCGCTCAAGCGTGACCTCGCCTTTGCCGTCGTTCATCTTGGCGTGTGCTACGCCGGTCTTTGAGTCTATGTTCCAGGAAAACGCGACGGTGTTTACGGCCTTCTTTTGCCAGGGAATCGGATAAAGCTGTCCGAGGACGTCCGCAAGTGCGGCTTGCTGTTCCTTGGTGACGCTGGGATCGAAGTTCACAACGAGCCAGGAGTCTTTGCCGGTGCTCCAGTCGCTGCCCAGGTCGGTAGCGACCCAGACCTTGGCGCCATCCAGCTTGGTGTCTTTGTAATAGCCTTTGTCCACTTTTAAGACGAGATTGGCGCGGCAAAAATGTTCATCCATGTGGTTATCACCCATGGCCATGTGATTCGTGGAATGGGTGTTGAAGTAGCAAGGACAGAACATGTCGCAACTGCAAGCTTCGATGTAACTGGCGGTCATATCAAAATCTGGTTTGGAAGCTTTTTCCTGCGCGGGAGAAGTGAAGTAGATGAGACTGGCCGCAAGCGCGAGGAGAGGAACAAACAAACGAGGCAAACGTGGCATTTAGCCCTCCTGAAGAGTCGTAATGTGGATGGCCCAACCGGGAATGGGGCGAGTGTACGCCCGAAAATTGGTGTTGGCAAGACTCCACCGTCGGGTGAAATCAAAACTTGTAACCGACGCCAAATGAAACAATCGGGGAAAAACGAAAAGGCGAGGCGCTCTTATTGATTTTGGCCTGCTCCGCGAGAATGTTGCTTTGGATAGTGGGGTCGGAGCTGATCGCCCGGCAGTTCAATGCAGTGGAATCGCAAGCGTTGCCGCTTAGAGCGAGTGTGGCGCGCGGCGGACCCTGGTAAGCAGCTCCTATGTCAAACGACATGCTGAAGCGCCGTTTTCCGCGTGGGACAAGATTGCCAAATCCCAGCAGCAACATGGGTGCTGCTTTGGAGAAGGTGAGTTTCCCCGTACCGGTGACGGGGCTGGCTGCGTCGCTGACGTAACTCGCGCCGTTCAATGTGAAACTCTGGCCACCAGGAACGGAAGCGTTGGCATTGACCTTGTTCCCGTTGTAGAGAAGAGCGCCTGGACTCAGACGGAATCCGAAATTGAACGGAAAAAAGTCAAAGACTGCCTGGGCCGATCGCATATCGAGCGAACCTTTGTAAGTCACGCCATCCTTGTCAAACGTGTGGCTGTAGCTGAAAGCGTTGAATCCAAAGCGCGCGTTGGAACGATGGGTGATGGGAAGCGCGATCTCTCCGCCGATGCCCAGCGTTGAAACTTGCACGCCCACACCCACATTGAAATGTTCATTGGAGGCAGGTTTTGGAGCAGGCAGCGCGGGAGAGGCGGATGGGGCTGCCGCCACCGAAGAGTCATCGGCAGAGGATTCCAACGCAATTGCGCAAGATTTTGAATCAACAGAGAAACACAAGAGCAGCAACAGGAAACCGGACAGCCGGAACGTTTGCATTGAATCCTCCAGAGTTGGATTGGAGGAAGGGTCCCAAAGATATAGCACCGAATCGGGACGACGCGATTTGTTTCCCTGCGGAATGTGTCATTTTCGACAGCGGACGCGAGCGGCGATATAAATGAATCAGCAACAGCGGTTAGGCTTGGAATAGCGGCGGTTGAGTTGTTCGACGTAGAACTCCGTAGGCGTAAGTTTGTGGCGCGAACTGGACTGCACGGTTTCTGAGCGAAGGTAGGTTTCGTAGGCAGCGTCGCCACACCATTCACGCAGACCACGCCAGAAGCGACGGACAAAACGTGATGTGATCTTGGCGGCGTGACGCATCAGTCGTCTCCATGGGCGGCGCCGGAGAAATCCGCGGCCCACTTCGTGGCGATGTAGGGCGATTCGTGAAGCACGGATTCCCTGCGGCGGCTGAGGATTGCATACCAGTGCACTAGGGCTTCGACAATCAAGACGAGGATCATGGCCGCGAGAACTCCGGTAACCGCGGCGTCGAGACGCTGGTTGAAAATGAGGCGCTGCGTCTCCGCAATTTTCTCAGCGGGAATTTTCCCGGCTGCGATTTGCACCGCCAGAACTTTGGCGTAGGCCAGAAAACCGATGCGGGGATTCGGGTCAAAGACTTTCTGGTAGCTGGCGGTCATGGTGATGGTGACGAGCCAGACCATCGGCAGCAGGGTGACCCAAATCCAGCGCAGGCGGCCCATCTTCATCAGGATCGTGGTGGCCACGACGAGCGCGACGGCCGCGAGCAATTGATTGGAGATACCGAAGAGCGGCCACAGCGAGTTAATTCCGCCGAGCGGATCAACAACACCTTGATAGAGAAAGTAGCCCCAAAGCCCGACGATGATCGCGCTGGATAGCAGAACCCCGGGCATCCAGCGGGTGCGGCCGAAGGGCTTCCAAAAACGGCCACCGAGATCCTGGACCATGAAGCGGCCAACGCGCGTGCCGGCGTCAAGCACCGTCAGAATGAACAGCGCTTCAAACATGATCGCAAAGTGATACCAGATGCTGAGGAGGCGCTCGCCTCCAATGGTGCTGGAAAATATTTGCGCCATGCCGACGGCAAGCGACGGGGCGCCTCCGGCGCGATTCCATAACGTGATCTCGCCGACTTTGTGAGCGAGGTCGGTCATCGTTTGTGCTTGCAGCGAATAGCCCCAGCCGCTAATCGTCGCGGCAGCGGCATCACTAGTGCTGCCGACGATGCTGGGCGGGCTATTAATGGCGAAATAGACGCCCGGAGGCATCGCACACGCCGCAACCATGGCCATAACACCGACGAATGATTCGAGCAGCATCGCACCGTAGCCGATGAAGCGAGCGTGACTCTCGCGCAGAATCATTTTTGGGGTGGTGCCCGAAGAGATCAGGGAATGGAAGCCGCTGATTGCGCCGCAGGCGATGGTGATGAAACAAAATGGAAAAATCTTCCCTGCGAAAACGGGCCCTGTGCCATCGATGAAGCGGGTGAGCGGTGGCATCAAAACTTGGGGGCGCACAAACAGAATGCCAGCCGCCAGAGAAAAGATGGCGCCCGCCTTGATGAAAGCGCTCAGATAATCGCGCGGTGCGAGCAGCAACCAGACCGGCAGGGCGGACGCTGCAAAACCGTACGCAATGATTGCGAAAGCCAGCGCGACGCCGCTCAAAGTGAAAACTCGGGACCAGGAAGGCGAATCGGCTACCCATTGGCCGGCGACGACCACAAAAAGAACCAGTGCCACGCCCATGATGGAGGCTTCCAGTACGCGGCCGGGCCGGACAAATCTAAGGTAGAGCCCAAGAAGTAATGCGATGGGGATAGTCATCGCTAAGGTGAAAGTCGCCCATGGCGAAGACTTCAATGCGTTCACCACGACGAGTCCGATCACGGCAAGAAGAATGGTCATGATTGCAAGAACGGCTAGTTGCGCGATGAAGCCGCCGCGTTCGCTGACTTCTTCACGAGCCATTTGGCCTATGGATTTGCCGTCGCGGCGAATCGAGCAAAAGAGAATCACAAAATCCTGCACGCAGCCCGCAAAGGCAGCTCCGGCAATCAGCCAAAGCGTGCCGGGCAAGTAGCCGAACTGCGCCGCAAGTGTAGGACCGACAAGCGGACCGGGCCCCGCGATGGCGGCGAAATGGTGTCCGAAAAGGACCCATTTGTTGGTAGGGACGAAGTCGCGGCCATCGTCATGGCGTTCGCTGGGAGTAGCGCGGGTGTCATCGAGCGCAAGAACTTTGGCGGCAACGAACGCGGAGTAGAGCCGGTAGGCCACCAAATAACAACAGACTGCTGCGACGACGAACCAAGTCGCGTTGAGCGGTTCTCCGCGATCGAACGCGATCTTGGCAAATGCTCCCGCGCCAAGGAGGGCGACCACGATCCAAACCACAATGGCGAGGAAGCGCTTCATTTTGCCGGGTTCGCTGTCGAGCTAGATTTAATGAATTGCGCGATATCTGACTTGAGCTTGGCCAGGGAAGGCGGGTGGACGTACATCATGTGCCCTGCTTCGTAGTACGCGCCACTGAGGTGGCCGCGCAGCGTCGGGTCAAGGCCGAGATGATCGAAAGTGTAGTCGGCCGCAAAAAACGGCGTGGCCAGGTCGTAGTAACCCTTGGCGACAAAAACATGCAGGAACGGGTTTTGCGTCATGGCGCTGCGCAGCGTTTCGGCGACGTTGACGTAGCGATTCTCGTATGGCGCGTAGCTCCAAGGGCGCACTCGGCTGGTCAGCACTTCGTACGGCAAGTCGCTGTCAAATTTGAGGTCGTTGCGGACATAGTCATTCAGCATCCCCGAATACGGCCCGATAATCGCCGCGATGCTGGGGTCGAACTCCGGGCGTTCGCCAGCGGCATCGCGATCGATGCCCGTAAAACGCGCGTCGATGCGACCGACAGTGCGACGTTCACTGCGCAGCAACTCCTTGGTGAAGCGCATGATCTCGATACGCAAGTTGGTGCGATCGATGTACTCCGGCGTTAGACCCGTGAGGCGCGCAACCTTTGGCATGATCTCCGCGCGACGAGCGGCAGGCAATGCATCTCCGGTCATGAGCGCATCGGCGTACTCTCCGACGGCGAACTTACGTGACTCTTCGACGGCCTTTTGGACATCGCCACCCTGCAAATCCGGAGGAAGTTTTTTGTGATACCACGCGATGGCGGTATAGGTGGGCAAGTAAAGGATATACGGCAAATCGTTGCCGGCATCGAACTCCGCGGTCTCGAAATTCAGAATCGAGGAGATCAAAACGATGCCATTGAGGTACATGCCGAAGCGCTGCTGGAGATAGCCGGAGAGGCCGGCCGCGCGTGTAGTGCCGTAGCTTTCACCCGCAAGAAACTTCGGCGAAGACCAGCGCTTGTTGCGCGTGGCATAAAGCCGGATAAACTCGGCGACGGACTCGACGTCTTCTGTTACGCCGAAAAACTGTTTCGGCGCTTCACCAGGAACGGCGCGGCTGTAGCCCGTCGAAACAGGATCGATGAAGACGAGATCGCTGATGTCGAGGAGCGACACGTCATTGTCCACCAGTTTGTAAGGCGGCGGCAGCAACGTGCCAGCATCGCCCATCTGTACGCGCCGCGGGCCGAACAAGCCAAGATGCAGCCACACGGACGCGGATCCTGGGCCGCCGTTGAAACTGAATGTAAGCGGGCGCTCGCTCGCGTCCTTGACGTCGTCCTTGGTGTACGCAACGTAGAAAATGCTGGCTTTGGGAGTGCCGTCTTCCAGTTTCAGGAGAATCGTCCCGGCCGTGGCAGTGTATTTAATCTCCTGGCCGCCGACCTTGAGCGAGTGCTTGGTCTGAACGATTTTTTCTTCAGGAGTCGGCGGTTTCTTCTCCTCTTTGGGCTTTTCTGCGGCCTTGTCTGGCGCGGGCTGCGCAGGTGGCTGTTGCGCGAAGCTCAGATTCATCCCTAGCAGAAGCAGACTGCCAGCACTCAGGCATCGAAGTAGAGACTTCATAAGCGGCGGAACTCCTTCTCAAGTCGTCGAGAACTCAAAAGTGTGACGTGCGGCATCGTATGCGAGACTCCGGGCATCGTCAATCGTTTGGAACGCGGCGGGAGGCTGGCCGCTATGCGGATTTCTTTTGCGTCGAACGGATTCGCGGATACAATGCGGACCTCAGACGTGCCCCACGTCCGAAGGAGCGCCGCATGCGCCACTTCAAACTGCCTGCCGCCATCTTACAGTTCGTCGTCGCATCCATGCTGCTGATTGCAGATCCTTGCGGCGCGCAACAAAAAGAGGATCAGCCGCACCCAAAGACACTCGCGGAATTGCAGAAAGCCATGAAAGATGCGCTCGATAAAGAGCATGTCCCCGGAGCGGGAGTGGCACTGGTGGCGAATGGCGAGGTTTTGTGGTGTGGCGGGATCGGCGAGGCAGACCTCTCTGCGAAGCGCGCCGTCACCTGTGACACGGAATTCCGCGTAGGTTCGATCAGCAAGACCTTCGTTGCGCTCTCACTTCTGAAATTGCAGGAAGACGGAAAGATCAATCTTTACGCACGGTTGCAAGATGTCGCGCCGGAAATCCCGTTCAAGAATCGCTGGGAAGCGACGCACCCCGTCCGCATCGTGAATTTGCTCGAACACACTGCCGGCTTCGATGACATGGAGCCGAGCGAAGTTTACAACGGTCACGATCGCTACGATTTCTCCTTGCTCGAAGTCTTCAAGCGTTTTCAAGAGCCGCAGACTGTGCGCTGGCCACCGGGAACCCGTATGTCGTATTCAAATCCCGGCAATGCGGTCGCGGGGTATTTGATCGAGAAAACCACGGGAAAGCCTTTCGATCAGTACATTCGAGAAACATTTCTGAGGCCGATGGAAATGGCGCACGCTGACTATGCCTTCACCGATGCCAACAAGGCTCTGCTTGCAACAGCGTATGAAGGCAATCCACCAAAAGCCGGAAGCTATCCGTTCATCTATCTTCGTCCCGCGGGAGATTTAAAAGCGTCGCCGGGCGAATTGGCAAAGCTGGTTGAATTCTTCCTGCGGCGCGGAAAAGCGGGAGACGCGCAACTGGTGAAACCCGAATCCATCTTGCGAATGGAAGCGCCGGAAACCACGCTAGCGGCGAAAAACGGGCTTCGCCTTGGCTACGGCCTCTGCAACTATTCGAGCGTGGAAGGCGGCGTAGTGACACACGGCCACGATGGCGGGATTGACGGCTTCCTCTCTTCCTACCGCTACATGCCGGAGCAGAACTGGGGTTACGTTGTTCTGCTAAACAGCGACAATTCCGGGCAGGCCTTGGAAAGTTTAAATCGCCTGGCCATCGATTTTCTTTCGAAAGATTTTCCCAAACCGCAGCAGCCGGTAACGGCTCTCCCGGCGAAAGACTTGGAAAGGTTCACGGGTTATTACGCGCCGCGCGCACCGCGAAGCCAGTTGTTTGCTTTTGTGAATGACTTAAGCGGCGGGACGCGCATCCGCGTGATCAACGGCAGGCTCATGCGCTCCGGACTATTTGGCCGGCCCGAACCGCTCCTCCCCGTCGGCAAAAACCTCTTCCGCGCGGAGAAGGAGCCCGAAGGGACGACCGTCTTTTTTGTCAACGAAGGTGATATGGCAGTCGCAGGCAGCGGACTCGAAGGCATCGGTTACAGTGAACGGAGCAACTTGGCCAAACCATTCCTTCGGATCATATTGCTCTCACTCTGCTTGTTCTTCCTGCTGACTTCTCTGCCCTATGCGCTGGTTTGGCTCTTCATGAAACTCGTGGGGGCCATGAAGGAGGTGCGCCATCTTTCCGTCCGCGTGGCGCCACTGCTGGCGACTCTCTCGCTGTTGCTTGTGCCGCTCTGCCTATCCAAACTAGACGGCGCACAAATCGGCTCGTTCAACCTTTGGACCTTTGGAATCTTCCTGGGAACTCTTTTCTTTCCGATCCTGTCTGTAATCGGCCTCGTCCTCGTTCTTCGAGTTCCGAAGGAGGAGATTCACCGCGCCGTTCGGATGCACTCGCTGCTGGTTTCTTCTGCTTGCTGCGTGCTGACCGGTTTTTTTTGGTCGTGGCATCTTCTGGCTCTGCGGCTGTGGGCACCGTGAGAGAAGTTATCTCTATCATCAAGAATGCGTAACGACGTAGTTCCGCGTGATCTTGTCGACCGAAATGGTCCCCGCTTGGCGCATGATCGTGCGAAATTCGCGGCGCAGGATTTCGAGCACAGCCTCGACACCTGGCTGGCCAAACGCCGCCAGCCCCCAGGAGTAAGGCCTACCGATTCCTACAGCTGACGCTCCGAGCGCCAAAGCTTTGAATATGTCCGTACCACGACGGATACCGCCGTCCACGATGACAGGAACTTTCCCGGCGACACCTTCAATGACCTCAGGAAGGCTTTCGATCGTGGACCGCAGCGTCTCTTCTGCACGCCCTCCGTGATTCGAAACCACCAGGCCGTCCACTCCATGCCCGACGGCGAGCTGTGCATCTTCACGCGTGACAATACCTTTGAGCAGCAGCTTGACCGTAACGGTATCGCGCAATCGCTTCACGTAATCCCAATTCATGTTCAACGGGTGAGTGGCGGTGACTTTCGACAAGTCGAGACCAGCGAACATTGGCTTCCGGGCAGCGTATTGGGCGAAGCCGCCAGACCCCGCTCTAGGCCTTCCGCGGGAATAGCCAGTGTAGGCGCTCTGATGGCACCCGGAGCACTCCCTCTTATCCACAACTTGAGAACGGAAAAGCGTTTCGCGGTTACTCCCCTCCTGCAGATCCACTGTCAGGACAATCGCCGGTGATCCGGCTACTTCAGCGCGCTTGACGATGTCCCGGCCGACTTCCCAGACGTTCGTTGTATAGAGCTGCTGCCAGACCGGTGCGCCCGCTGCGGCGGTTACGTCTTCAATGGACGAAGTGGCAGCCGTGGACAACATCATCAGATGACCCTTGGTACGCGCTGCCCGCGCCACGGCGACTTCGCCTTCGGGATGGAAGGCTTTCTGAGCGCTCACCGGAGAGAGCACAATCGGAGTGTTCCACTTTGTGCCGAAGAGGCTCACGGACATGTCGATGTTTTCAACGTCAACGAGTCTGCGCGAGCGAATCTGGATGCGCGAATAGCCGTCGCGATTGGCTCGCACTGTTCCATCGTCGTCCACTCCCGTTGCGAGATAGCCGAAATGCGCAGGGGGCAGGGCCTTGCGCGCAGCGGGCTCAAAATCCATCACGTCAAAAGCCTGATCCGGAGAGGGAATCACTTCGTCGCTTTGCTGAAAGGAATCGAGCCAGCCAAGAAACTTCTTTTCCGTAACTTCGCCTGAAGCCAAGAGACTCGTGAAAGAACCGGCAAGCAATCCCGGGCTAGCCAGCAGCGGGCTCGCCGACAGCATATGGAGGAATTTTCTCCGCGTCTTGATCTGATGGGCGGCACAGCTCATGAGTTCTCCTGTTCCTACTCGGGCAACGAAGTAAAACGCAGCAACGGGTAAAGATCGCGAAAAACTTTGGCCGCTTCGCGCGGAAACGAGGCGCGCGTGGCCGCGGTGGGCACGAATTTACGGCGGACGATCCACGCCTGGAGCTTCTTCCAATCGTCAGCCGAAACAGGCCAACCGGAGTGCTTTGTCCACTCTCCCTTTACCGTCTTGTACCAGTAACTTTCGTAGCGGCGGCCAAGGCGCGTCTTTTGCTTTGCGACCCAGCGCGAATCTGCCATCACGCGCGGTTCGGAGATCAACGCAATCGTGGACTCTTTCCGCTTCCCCCCCGAATAGATGCGAAATCCCGCCGTGACCGTATCCGTTGTGAGGCCAACATAGAGCTGGCCTGTTTCCCGCTTGGCTGGCGGGGGCACGGAAAACTTTAGATACATGTGCGTCTTGTACAGCGTTTTGTCCTTTGCGAAACGGATATCTCGGTTGATCCGTGAAAAATTCGCACCCGTGCGGCCGGACGTGTCGAAACTCGAGTCGAGATCGAGCACTGCTGGCGCAAGTTCTTCCAGCAAGCGTCGGAAGGGCTGAATCAGAGTAGCCTGATAGCGCTCGCGGTTCGCGTCCATCCACTCTTTGCGGTTGTGACGGCCGAGGTCTTTGAAGAATTTGAATGTTTCGCGTGTGAAGATGGTTCTTGCGGGAGCCATGAAATGCCTCGGTCTATTTTCTTGCTCGGTTTCGCAGCGCCCATCAGCCTACACGATTCCCGGCCGAGGTCAATTCGCGCCGCTGATCCAGATTGGCTCTTGCTGCAAGAGTTCGAGGAGGTTTAGCCTGCCATCATGAGCCAATTCACTCCAACCGAAAGAACCAAGGTCCACCGCAAGCCCGACCGCGGCAGTTACGACCGCGAACTGATCTACTCGGTCCTCGATGAAGCGTTCGTCTGCCAAGTGGGCTTCATCGTGGATGGTTTGCCGTTCGTTGTGCCGACGAACTACGTTCGTGTGGGGGATAAATTGTTTCTGCATGGCTCAAGCGCAAGCCGCCTGATGAAGACGCTCGCGAGCGGCGCGCCTTTCTGTCTCAGCGTGACGCTGCTTGACGGCATCGTTTGCGCCCCCACTGCCGTCGGGCACTCCGTCAACTATCGCTCCGTAGTGGTCATGGGCAAAGCCGAGCCGGTCGTTGGCGAAGCTGCGAAGCTCGCCGCCATGCGCGACTTTGTCGAATACGTCATTCGCGGCCGCTGGGCAATGGTGCGTCCGCCAAGCGAGCGGGAGTTGAAGGGTACGATGGTCCTGGCCGTGCCGCTCGTCGAAGCTTCCGCCAAAGTGCGCACCGGCTTCGCCGTCGACGAAGAGGAAGACTACGCCTCACTAGCATGGACCGGCGTCATTCCCATGAAGTGGACGGCGCAAACACCCGTGCCCGATCCTCGCGGCAACCCGAAGAATCCCATTCCGCCCAATTTGCTGAATTATTCACGCCCGCAATAGATGCGTGGTGCGCCCGCACTACTTTGATCGTGATCCGGAGAACGCCGACGCCAGTCCCAGCGCGATAAGCCCTCCGCCGGAGATATTGCGCTGGGAGCGGCGGAGACGCAGGCTGCCGCGAATGCGTTCGGCCACGGTTCCGGCGATTACGGCATAGGTCGAGTCGCTGCACCAGCCCATCAGCGCAAACAAGACTCCCAATTGCAGAATTTGGAGCGTAACATGTCCGCGCGCCGGATCCACGAATTGCGGCAGAAATGCCAAAAAGAAGAGCGCCGTCTTGGGATTGAGCAGATTGACGAGCAGGCCTTGACCATAAATGTGAATCAATCTTGTTTCTCCGGTATCGGCTTCCAGAAGCTGCTCATCTTTGCGCCGCAGCGTCTTGATTCCAAGATAGATCAGGTAGGCCGCGCCAAGGTACTTTACGAACTGAAACGCTACCGCCGAAGAAGCCAGCAGCGCGGAAATCCCCAGGGCTGCTGCAACCACGTGGCACAACGTGCCGGTCACGATGCCCAGGACGGAAACCAGACCCGCCGCGCGCCCGTGGCCGATGCTCCGGCTGACCACATAGGTCACCGCCGGGCCGGGGATCACCAACAGGATGGCGGCACCGGTAACGAACAATAACAGCGAGGAATGGCTGATCAACATAAGCGGGTCCCTAAGCTAAACGAATCTCAGGATAATCAATAGACGGATCGAGATGAAGTTTGGTGAGTCTATAAGTATCAATGGCAGCCGCAACCGCCGCCACAGCAACTGCCGCCTCCGCCCGAAAATCCGCCGGATGATTTGGCCGAGGAGCCATTGCTGGCGCCATTTGCCGCGCTGAACACCGAAAGCTGAATCGCGTTCTTCTTCCCCGCGCACTTCGGGCAGGCAATCTCCTGCGTTTTGTTCAGCACAATTTTCTCAAAGTGCGTCTGGCAGTCCTCACAGATGTATTCGTAAATCGGCATGGTTTTGCTCGTCAATTGAACTATAACAGTTTAACTGATTATGATGAACGCTGAAACGAAGCGGCTAACGTCAGGCCATCATATCCACGAGAAAAACATCGAAAACAATAACCAAGACTAAAATGAACGTGAGTATGGCGAGTGCGTTTGGCACCAAGAACTGCAAGGAGCAGAAAATCGGGGCCAAGCGAACGATCGCTCCTGCAAAGGGCTTCCAGGCGGTAACGCAGGACCAGTCCCCGGCATCGGCATTGCATCTATATCCAAGGAATCTCACCACGCATAGGGTGAGGAGAGCAGAAACCGCAACGAGATTCACAGCACCCAACTTCCGGCGCCATCTTGGTTGAGGTATTTTGTCGTCGCACTTAAAGTAGCCTACCCAAGCAAAACCGACAAGAAACGGCGGGGACAACAAGTAGGAATAGGTGATGAAATTGAAGAGCCACAAACCGCGCATAATAAATGACATGTTAGCAGTTTTACGCATGCCCAAGAACACTGGGCAAACGGTGAAAGACAGAACATCAAGAGTGTGCTTCGGAGGCGCCGATACAAAACGCCCGCAAGGCACCGATATCAAAAAAGGGCACGGCGTGCCGTGCCCCAAGAGGGTTAACAAGAACAGAGCCGGCTGAAAGTCGGCCCTAGAGGAATTAGTCGCCGGCGACTGCTTCTGCCGCCTTTTCATTGGCCTTGGCTGCGCCGTTTCCGTTGGAGTGACCATTGCCATTCGCTGGCGCAATGGTGACCGGCTTGCCCGCATTCGCGAAATTGGCCGGCACCGCCTTGGCAATGTCACTGACCGTGCCAATCTGCACAACCGTCGGTTGAGGCTTCTTCAGCACCAGCTCCTCATAGATCGCGCGAACCTTGGCTTGCTCTTCGTAAGCCTTCTTGCGGCGAGCGCGTTCTTCTTCCGCTGCGGTCACCGGAACGTCGTGCTCCAGGTGGCGCACGCGAGCGGCGTCCTCGGAGTCAATCTTCAACGAATGCTCGAAGCTCTGGAGGTTAACGTTCTTGCCCTTGGCGTAAATTTCGTGCTTCCCGTGGTTCTTGTACCACTCGGCCACAGTCGCGTTCTTGTGCATATTTTCGATGATCTGCCGCCATCCCACGCCGGTGTTGTACGCGCAGAAGCTGATTTCGCCCTGTTGCGTCGCGTAAGGAATGATGCACATTTCGGTGCGCCGGAAGTCGTAGTTGAACAGATCCTGGAACCACATTCCCGCGATGAACAGGAAGTTCCACGGATCGCTCTGCCGACGCTTCATGGCGTCCTCGTAGGTGCGTTCCGGAGATGTCCGACCGTACTTCGTCTCAGACTTCTTTGTTAGCGCCCAGGTCTTATCAAACTTCTTGAACAGGTCGTACAGCTTCAGCCCTTTCGGCCCCTGGAACGGGTGGTAGTTCTTCAAGAGGGCCATGGCCATCATGAAGTTCGAGAAATTCTTCCCGCGAGCCGCGTCGGTAATGGCGGTGACGTCCTTCGTCAGTTGCTCAGCGTCCAAGAACCGCGGAACGGGAGCCCATTCCTTCGTTTCCTTGTTGATCATCAGCGCCGTGCCCACGCCGCAGTTCGGGTGGCAGCCGCAGGAGAGCGAGCCCCAATTCGACTCTTGCCCCTTGACCATGTCCGAGAACCCGGCAAACGTGCTGATGAACGAAATCGGGAACCAGTCGCGCGTCGGCTCGACTTTGCCCACCTGGCTGCTGACGTCCTTCGCCAGATGCGAAAGCGTGTAGCGCTGGCGGAGGCGGCGTTCCGGAGTGATGTCTTCGTCGCGTCCCGTAAACGAAACCGGCTGGAAACTGACGAACGCGATTTTCTTGGGGTTCTCCATCGCAAACTTCACGATGGTACCCACCTGGTCGTTGTTCACGTTGTTGACGATGGTCACCACCAGCACGATCTCGATGCCCGCTTCGTGCATGTTCTCGATGGCGCGCAGTTTCACATCGAACAAGTTGCCGATCTGGCGGTGGCTGTTGGCGTCGTTGCCGATGCCGTCAAACTGCAGGTACGCGTAGCGCATGCCCGCTTCAAACGCCTTCTTGCAGAACTCCTTGCTCTTGGCGAACTCGATGCCGTTCGTGGCCGCCTGTACGCTGTTGTAGCCAATCTTGCGCGCGTAGGCAACCGCATCGAAGAAATACGGGCTCATCGTCGGCTCGCCGCCCGAGAATTGCACGGACATTTGGCGTCGCGGCTTGATCTTCAGCGCGTTGTCTAAGATTTCCTTAATCTCATCCCAGCCCAGTTCGTGCACATAGCCAACCTGGTTGGCGTCCATAAAGCACGGATCGCACATCATGTTGCAGCGGTTGGTCAGGTCGACAGTTAGAACCGACCCGCGGCCATAGCGCACCGTCGAGGAGCCATGCTTGTGCAGCTCTTCGTCGTTGTGCGCGGGAATGTCGCGGCCAGGGAACTGCTTCTCGATCCAGTTGAGGAACTTGGAGTCGACGGCCATCATGTCTTCATAGTGGCCGTGGAGCGGGCAGTCCTTCACCATCCAAACTTGGCCGTCGCGCTCGATGATCTGCGCCTTAATCTCGCCGACCTTCTCGTGCATCAGGTCGCGCCAATCCTTCTTACCGGCGATGATCGCCTCGCGCGCTTCTTTCACGCACGCGGGACAAAGAGAATCTGTCTGGCGCGGGAAGCCCAGCGTCGGCTTGGTCTTCTCCCACGATTTCAACAGCGGCTTATCCGACCACTTCGGCGTGACCGAAGGATTGGGATTGCGCTTATTGAAGAACTGGATGGTGTTGAAAGTAATTCCAGCGGCCTTGCAAACTACCCAATCAAACGTCCTCGCGATTTGCGTGCCTACTTGATTCGGCATAAACCTCTATCCTCCACTTTCAAAAATGCCTGCTACTTGGCCCTTGAGATTATTGGAGCCCAATCAATCGTCAGAGCCGAGCTCAAACGAGTGCCCCCGGGCTCACATCTTTGATGCTTCAAACCGTATCACGGTACCTAAGTACTTCCAATAAGTCTTTGGACACCTATAGTTTGAGGGTTACCGGGGGCAAACGCCAGTATCTTGCACTGAACGGCAGAAATTAGGGGTCGAACGGCAATCTGGCGCACTAAACGGCGATTTCAGGAGTCCCAAAAGAGGGTTATTAGTAGTACGAATGGGCTGGAACTTGACCTTCCTGAGGAAGATTTTTGCACATTCCTGGCGCGAGTTTTTCTACTCGTTCAGGGCAGGCCGCAGCACAGCAATGACAAAGTGCGCAAAATTGGAAGCACCTTCGTCCAGTTGCAGCCACCGCACCACGCAGTGCTCCGCAAGATACTTCGCCACGCGCGTTTCCGGAATTCCCAGATGCTCCGCGAGCCGCGGCTTGATGGAATCTCCTCCTCGCCCCCTTGATCCCCCTCGCAGCAAATTCCCGGTGGCGATCCGCAGCGTCTGGCAGGCTTCCACATAGTAATAGCTGGTCAGGTCTGAGTCGGTCAGCACAAACACGCCAGGCCCTGCCGGAGCGTGACCCGCTTCTTCAAGCTTGGCTGGCGGACAGCTCATCAACCGCCGAAATTGCATTTCCAACAACGAAATCCTGGAAGACAGCCCGGGATCGCCATAGCGTCCCTTCACGCTCGCCCCGCCCGGCTCTCCAATTGGCTCGACAGGCAGGCTGGGAATCGCGTGGCTGTGCGTCACTCGAGGAGGAGTCGGCTCGGCCGATTCGCTATACACCGCAGGTGGCAACCCGCGTCTTGGCACAGCGGCCTCCGAAGCGGGCTGGCTACTTCCAACGACCGCTTCCTTCCCATCACTTCCCTTGCGCCGGTTTCGCCCTCCTCGTCGTCCCCTCCGGCGGCCTCTTTTCTCCGGTCCCGATGGCGCTGCAGCGTTCCCCAAACCTTCCGCCGCCTGCTGGACCTCGCTTGTAACCGCTACAGAGGACTCCAACGCTTCCGGATTCTGCTCAAATGGCAATTCTGCCTCCGGCTCCGTAGTCGGCGGAGGCGTCAATGTAAATTCAGCCGCAGGCGCGGTTGCATCCTCCACCGGAATCTCCCCCGGCGCGCCACCCAGCCGCACCGCCGCTTCCTGCGCCTTCACTTTCCAATCCGCGCGGCGAAATCGTTCCGCCGCCGCGGAATACCACTTGGCGGCATCGGCATTTTGCCCGGAAGTTTCAAAGAATTTGGCAAGTTCGAACGCCACCATCGCGTCCCGCGTCTTCTGATAAAGGTTTGATAGTTGCCCCGCGGGGTCTTTGCTGGTGCGTGCGCGGCGAATACGAGCAGTAATCTGTTTCCAGTCGGTCATCTTTTGCCAGCATTGTAACAGCGGATCGCCTCATCGGCCAGCAATCTCCGTTCACCACGGTCACCGCGACCTTTTTCTTCCAAATGGTGTTTACCGATTGACGCCATGAATTTTCCTCAGTATTCTTCCGGTGGCCCTCTTGGAGGCGTTTAATGACGCGCCTGCGCGTCTACTTTCTTACAGTCACCGGCAACACGAAGCGTCTCGCAGTCACCCGCCCTAAGGACTGCACTTCCATCACGAAAATCATTCTCGCCCTGCTCGCCTCCGTCTCGCTTTTGACAACTCCTGTATGGGCTGCGCCATCTTCATCGCTCGGCGTTGTTGTGTACGCCGACCGTGCCCACGTTGGCGCCGCACAAGCTTCCGTTGGCGCCACCATTTTCAACGGCGACCGTCTCACCACGGAGCAAACCGGAAGCATGCAGGTCCGCACTGGAGCAGCACGCTTGCTCCTCGCGAGCGGCAGCATAGCCACTCTCTCCGAGGATTCCGCGACGCCGGCCGCAACGCTGACTCTCGGCACCGTCACTTTTTCGACCGCCAATTCAAATGCCTTTGCCTTGCATGTGGCTTCTGCAGTGATTCGCGCGAAAACCAATCAGCCGACCATTGGCCGCGTGACGGTCCTAACTCCCAAGGAATTGATTGTGCGCAGCACGCGCGGGTCGCTGACCATCGCCGTCGATGATGACGTGCGCGAAATTCCGGAAGGTACCGCTTACCGTGTCGTTCTCGATCCCAGCGCTCAGCCACCTCAAGGACCGCAGGGCGCGGGCACCAAGGGCTACGGTGGGCCCCCCATCAAAGCCGCCAAGAGCAAGTTCATTTGGTACGCCATCGGCATCACCGCCGTGGTCACCTATTTCGCCGTCAGCGAATCCCTAGAAAGCCCCGACCGCCCGTAAGCGCATCCCCTTCCCTTGCGCACGTTATGCTTCAAGATCACTCTGCTAGTGCGCTGTTCTGGCGGGTGGGCTCCTACGATAAATTCCGAGACGATTTTGGGTGCCCCATCACGCCTGGTGAACCTGTGAAAAAACCCTTTTGCCGATGTTTTTAAGGGTTTCCTTGGCGATACAAAATCTATACCGAGGCCCAAATAATCGCTCCTCGGGCCTCTAATAGAGGAAAGTTTTTGAGCCCGTTTCCGAGTTGAGGTTATTTCACAGCTTCGGTCTGCGTGTGGGGCTTTTGACTTTGCTTTTTTTCTTGTTCGTCTCGCGTTACCGGCAACAGCTCACTGCGCGGCGATGACTTCGATTTCCACTAGCGCGTCTTTCGGCAGACGCGCCACCTGCACGGTCGAGCGTGCTGGCGGCGCTGACGTGAAATACTTCGCGTACACTTCGTTCATGGCCGCGAAATCGTTCATGTCCTTCAGGAAAACCGTCGTCTTCACCACGTGATGGAGATTCGAACCCGCGGCTTCCAGAATTCCCTTCACATTTTCAATGGCCCGTTCGGTTTGCTGCCGGATGTCTGTGCCGGCCATCTCGCCGGTTTTCGGATCCAGTGCCACTTGCCCGGAGACGTACAAAAACCCGTTCGTTCGAACGGCTTGCGAATACGGTCCGATGGGTTTTGGCCCCCGGTCGGTCAGAATCACGTCTCTCATGGAATGGTCTCCTTTTCAGATTGGGCCGCGGCCGCAGCCTCTCCGCAGCTAGAGAGATTCACGGGGTCCGGAAAATAAGCATATCGCAGAAGAGGATTTCCAGGTAAGTGCGTGGAGCAAAGATTAACGCGAGCGGCGGCCGTGCGTTCGAACAAAACCGGTGTTTGCGTGATTGCGCGTGGCTTCACGCAGCGATGCTTCTTTGTCGGCTTGCGCGTCGGTCATGCCCTGGCTGATGCGCTCGAGAATCTGCTTTTCGGTGAGTCCCGTATTTTTCAGGCGGCCAATTTCCGCGCTGCTCATGGTGCGCTGGCCCTTTAATCTCCGGTGCAAAATCCAATCGACGCCGGAATTGGAAAGTCCCACAAGCCGCAGCATCACGGCGTCGCCGCTGATGCTGTCCAGTTGATCCGTTTTCGCGATCTCCAGGATTACCGGCTCGCCGTAGCCCGCGCGCGCGAGGTTGACGGCGGAATCGGCGCTCGTAAATAAATGCTGGCGCTGGTGCGCGTCGGTGATCAAAGTGACGCAAGTATCGTCGCTGATTCCCGATTGTTTCAATTTTACGAGTTGTGCGACTTCCAAATCGGAAGTGTTCAATTTTTTCAATTGCTCGACGTTGCTGGACCACATTCCAGCTTGATCGAGCGGACGATAATCCGTGAGCGGGTGCTTGTCACATCCGCTGACGCGATAAAGGAGGAACACGCCGAGAAGCATGAGCTTGTACCGCATGACTCTATTGTATCGATAACAACGCGGAACGCCGGAAAGTGTGTTGTCCGAGATACCCGTGCGAAAGGACAGGTAGAAGAAGCTCTCAGCTCTTACTCTTGGGTTTTGGTTTCTTAATCTATCTCTTCTCCACTGAATACTGAAAACTGTGGACTCATAACTCTAGATCAGTGGCCGGGTTGGTAGACGCGTTCTACGCTGGAAACGCCGGAGATTTTTTTGATGTTGACAAGGATAGATTCGAGCTGGCGCTTGTCGGCGATTTCGAGGTTGGCATCAATGCGCGCGTTGGCTCGATCGGGGCGGCTTTCGAGGTTGTGAATATTGGAACCAGCTCCGCTGATGACGGCGGTGATGTCGGCAAGGAGTCCGGCGCGGTCGCGAGCGCGAATGGTGAGCTGCACAGGAAACTTGGCGTCGGATTCGCCGCCCCACTCAACGGCGATGCGGCGCTCGGTCTGGTACATCAAGTTTTGAACGTTGGGACACTGGCGCGTGTGTACTGCAACGCCGCGTCCGCGCGTGATGTACCCGACGATTTCATCGCCGGGGATGGGATTGCAGCACTTTGCGCGGTAAACGAGCAAGTCGTCGTGACCTTTAACGACAAGCGGCGCTTCGCCGAAGCCCAACATGCGTTTCACAGTTTTGACGAGGGTAGGCTTGGCGTCATCGCTCTCGGGCTCTGCGGTTTTTTCCGGTTCACCGAGAAGGCGCGTGAGAACCTGGCGCGCGGAATACTTTCCAAAGCCGACCGCGGCATAAAGGTCTTCCACCTTGGAGAGTCCATAGTCGGAAACAAGCTTGAGGACGTCGGCTTCGGGAATTTTCTTGAGGCTGCGGCCGAAATGGCGCGCCTCGTTTTCGAGTAGGCGTTTGCCCATTTCGGTGGCTTCTTCGCGTTCCTGCTCGTTGATCCAGTGGCGAATTTTGCTTTTCGCAGAGGACGACTTGACGAAGCTGAGCCAATCTCGGCTGGGATGGTGGCCTTTTTGTGTGAGAATCTCGACGACATCGCCGCTTGTGATTTCATGCCGCAACGAAACCATCTGGCCGTTCACCTTCGCGCCAACGCATTGGTGGCCAACCTCGGTGTGGACCATGTAGGCAAAATCAACGGGAGTAGCGCCGCGTGGAAGTTCGAGCACACGGCCTTTTGGAGTGAATGCGTAGACTTCAACGGGCGCGAGATCGACTTTCAGGGTGGAGAGAAATTCCCCGGGTTCCTGAAGTTCCTGCGACCATTCGATGAGCTGACGCATCCAGGCAATGCGCTGGTCGTCGTCTTCCGAGGCTGGCTTGCCGGATTTGTATTTCCAGTGCGCCGCAACACCTTCTTCCGCGATCCGGTGCATTTCTTGCGTGCGGATTTGCACCTCGAAAGGCTGGCCGCTGTGAATCACGGTGGTATGCAGCGACTGATAGAGATTGGGGCGGGCGATGGCGATGTAATCCTTGAAGCGGCCGGGAACGGGACGCCAGATGTGATGCACCACGCCGAGAGCGGCGTAGCAGTTGCGCTCCGAATCGGTGATCACGCGCACGGCGAGCAAATCGTAAACCTGGGAGAGAGTGATTTCCTGGCGGATGAGCTTGCGATGAACGGAATACAGGCCTTTGACGCGGGCTTCGAGTTCGGCGGGAATGCTCGCTTCGACCAGCTTCGTCTGGATGGTGGCTTGGACTTCCTCGAGAAACTTTTTGTGCTGCGGAGCCTTGTCGCTGATTTCTTTTTGCAGGGCGAAGAAAGCTTCCGGTTCGAGATAGCGGAAAGCGAGATCTTCGAGCTCACCGCGAACAACGCTCATGCCCAGACGGAGCGCGATTGGCGCGTAGATGTCCAAAGTTTCGCGCGCGATTCTTTGCTGCTTGGCCGGCTCGAGATATTCGAGCGTGCGCATGTTGTGAAGCCGGTCGGCCAATTTGACGAGGACGACGCGAACGTCGGTGACCATCGCCAGCAGCATCTTGCGAACGGTTTCGGCTTGGCGCGCTTCGGGAGCGAGCATTTTAAGGCGACCAATTTTTGTGACACCTTCGACGAGGTGAGCGACCTCCTTGCCGAAACGTTCTTCGATGCGCGCGACGGGATATTCGGTGTCTTCGATGGCGTCGTGGAGAATCGCGGCGGTGAGCGCGACGGAGTCAAGCCGCATGTCGGCGAGAATGTGCGCGACTTCGAGCAAGTGAGACAGATAAGGCTCGCCGGAACTGCGGAACTGGTCGTGGTGGCGCTCGGTGGCGATTTCGTAAGCGCGGCGAATCATCCAGGGATCTTCAGAGGGGCGGTGTTTCTTGAACTTGTCGAGGAGTTCTTCGAGGCGGGCGTCGAGCTGGCGAACCGCGCGGTCGCGGTTGAAGCTGAGCGGAAGGTTGCTCGGCGAAGGCATGTTCTAGTTTACGCCCTATCGGGCCCCTCCGGAAAATTGGAGTGGAAGCAAAGAGGTAGAGGTCAATAGAGAGTGGAAAACCAGAATAGGAGTGTAAACGGCTGAAATGTGACCCGCACGGGTAATGGCCCTTATACTCTAGTGAAGAGCGCATAAATAGCTTGGGCTTTCCATCTTATGAAGACTGTTGGGACACAAATTCGACTCACGGGCTCAGACCTGAGCAACCACCTTGCATGCCGGCACTTGACCACGCTGGAGTTGCAAGTAGCGCGACGCGAACGGACGGCGCCGGATTGGACTGCGCCGGACCTGAAGGTGATTCAGGAGCTAGGGCTGCGGCATGAGAAGGCGTATCTCGCTCACTTGGCTGCGCAGGGACTAAAGGTCGAGAACCTGGGAGACATCGAGCACCACGAAGAACAGCGGTTGTTAGCAGAAACGCTAGCGCTGATGAACCGCGGCGTGGAGGTGATTGCGCAAGGGGCACTTAGCGACGGGGAATGGTTTGGCAGGCCGGATGTGCTGAGGCGCGTGGAGAAGAAGAGCAAGCGGTGGGCGTGGTCGTACGAAGTGGCGGATACGAAGCTGGCACGAGAGACCAAGGCGACCACGATCCTGCAACTGTCGCTGTATTCGGAATTGCTCGAGAAAATTCAGGAGACGAAGCCGGAATTCTTGTGGGTGGTGCCGCCAGGCGAGGGGTACGCGGGGGAAAAGTATCTGGTTCTGGAGTATGCAGCGTATTACCGGCAGGTGAAGAACAGGCTCGTTCGCGCGATCGGTGGCGGACCGCCTCGGAGGGCGGTCCCTACAAAAGATGGCGCCCAACCTGAAACTTATCCGGAGCCGGTGGAGCACTGCTCCGTGTGCCGATGGTTTAAGGAGTGCGATCAGCGGCGGCGAGCGGACGATCATCTGTCATTGGTGGCGGGAATCCGGCGACAGCAACGGGATCAATTTGAAAAATGGAATGCGGAGACGATGGCGAAGCTGGCGGTGCTGCCAATTCCGCTCAAGAAAAGACCGGAGCACGGGTCGAGGGCCGGATATGAGCGCGTACGGGAGCAAGCGCGCGTGCAGGTCGAGGGAAGGACAGAAAAAAAGCTAAAGCATGAGCCACTCTTGCCGCCAGTCGAGGGAATGGGGTTTTGCAGGCTGCCTGAGCCTTCGGCCGGCGACATGTTTGTTGATTTGGAGGGCGATCCGTTTGTCGGAGAGAACGGGTTGCAATATCTCTTTGGGTTTGCAGAGTCCGATGCGCAGGGCGAATTGAAATACGAAAAGCGATGGGCTCTCAATCGCGAGGAGGAGAAAAAGGGATTTGAGTGGCTGGTCGACGAAATCATTCGGCGTCGGGAAACGAATCCGAAGATGCACGTGTACCACTTCGGAGCCTACGAACCTGGAGCACTGAAACGCCTGATGGGAATGTATGCAACGCGGGAAGACCAGATTGACCGGATGCTGCGCGCGGGTGTGATGGTCGATTTGCACCAGGCGTTCAAGCAGGGCCTGCGAGCGAGCGTGGAAGAATATTCGCTTAAGAAGTTGGAAGGGTTTTGGGGATTTGAGCGCAAGACACCGCTCGACGATTCACGCGTGGCGATGCGCTATGTAGAACACCGGCTGGAGCTAGGCCGGATGGGGGAAGAGCTACCGGATGAGATTCGCGAAACGATGGAGGGGTACAACGCGGAAGATTGCGTTTCGACCGCGAAGCTTAGGGACTGGCTAGAGCAGGAGCGGAAGAAGCTGGTCGCGAGTGGCGTTGCAGTTCCCCGCCTCGCAGAAAAAAGCGGCGATCCTTCAGAAAAGTTAAAGGAGAAGCTGGACCGCGTGGCGGAGCTGACCGAGCGGCTTTCCGCGGAAATCCCTGCCGACCCGGCCGCGCGGACAGAAGAGCAAGCCGCGCGATGGCTCCTGGCGCAGCTTTTGAGCTGGCATCGGCGCGAAGACAAACGGGCGTGGCAGGACGGCTATCGGTACGCGGAGATGAATGACGAGGATTTGCTGGATGAGCGAGTGGGACTAACGCGCATGAATTTCGTGGAGCGAGTAGGATCTGGCCGGCAAGTACCGACGGACCATTATTCGTTCGAGTCGCACCGGAGCAACGTTCGTGCAGGAAAAGAACTGTACTTCGGCGACGAAAAGTTCGGCGAAGTAGTGACGATCGATCAGGCAGCAGGCGTTGTGGACATCAAGAAAACCAAGAAGACCGCGGAAGTGCATCCGCCGACAGTTTATATGTGGAGCGCACCGTTGCCGACGGATTCGCAGGCGGGGGCGCTCTATCGTATCGGCGCGTGGGTTGCAGAGAACGGCGTGGATGCTGCGGGCCGCTATCGAGCCGGACGAGACTTGCTCCTGCGACAGCCTCCGAGGCTCATCGGCGGCGAGAAGTTGCAACAGTTCGCTTCCGAAACTGTGGTGAACACAGCAAATCGAATCGTTTTGGCGCTGGAAGATTCCGTGTTCCCGATTCAAGGGCCTCCCGGCTCCGGAAAAACCTACACCGGAGCGCGGATGATTTGTGAGGTGGTGAAATCAGGGAAGCGGATCGGCATAACGGCGCTGAGCCACAAAGTGATTCGCAAGCTGCTGGACGACGTGGTAGCAGCAGCGCACGAAATGAGCTTCAAGGGAGTACGGTGTCTGCATAGGGACAATGAAGGAGAAGAAAGCGACGGCGTGGCAGTTGCAAGAGAGGGCAACGAGGAGGCTTGGGAGGCACTGATCACGGGCAAGGCCAACGCTGTGGGCGGCACATCGTGGCTGTGGTCGCCGGAGAAAGCGTTTGAGTCGGTGGACGTGCTGTTCATCGATGAGGCAGGGCAGATGTCACTGGCGGATGTGCTGGCAGTGTCACAAGCGGCGAAGAAGCTGGTCTTGCTGGGCGACCCGCAGCAATTGGAGCGGCCGACAAAGGGAAGCCATCCGGAGGGAGCGGAAAAATCCGCTCTCGAGCATTTGCTAAACGGCCGGAAGACGATTGAAGAAGGCATGGGATTCCTGCTCCCGGAAACCTGGCGTTTGCACCCAAGGGTGTGCGGATATACATCGGACTTCTTCTACGATGGAAGGCTGCGTTCGCATCCCATATCTCAGAGCCGGGTAATCGAAGGGCATGCGTGGCTGAACGGAGCGGGATTGTGGATTGTTCCGGTGGAGCATGACGGGAATCGGAATTCGAGCGCTGAAGAATCAGAGTTGGTGGCGCGGATCGTAGAGGGATTGCTCAAGCCGGGAGTAGTGTGGCTTCGGAGCGCTGGGAATCCACGGGGCTTGAAGGAAGAAGACATTTTGATTGTGGCGCCTTACAACGCGCAGGTTTCGGATCTGAAGACGCGCCTCCCAAAAATGCGAATCGGCACCGTGGACAAGTTTCAAGGACAGGAAGCACCTGTCGTGATTTACTCGTTGACGACGTCGTCACCAGAGGATGCGCCGCGCGGCATGGAGTTCTTGTACAGCTTGAACCGGCTGAATGTAGCAACCTCCCGGGCAATGACGGCAGTGATCTTGGTGGGCAGTCCGAAGCTTTTCGAGCCGGAGTGCAGGACGCCGCGGCAGATGCAATTGGCGAATGCGTTTTGTGGATACTTCGAAATGGCGACCACACTTGATCCCTCCTTGATTTAGGAACGCCAAATAACCAAATAAAGTTGCGCTTCAGTATCAGCCTAATCAAACGGTTATTCAGGGAACGATACTAGAAAAAGATTTCGGGAGAGACGTGGAAGCGGCGCCTGAGGCGCTTGATGTGGTCCTTGTTGAGTTCTCGCTTGCCACTCAGAACTTCAGAAACGATGCTGGGTGTGCCGAAGACATCGGCGAGGTCTTTTTGCAAGAGGCCGTGCTGATCGATGAGGAATTGAAGAACTTCGAGGGGCTTGGCTCGGGGAAGCTGGTAGTGGCGTGCCTCGAAATCCTCGATCAAGAGGGTCAAGAGCTCGGCAAGCTCCTTTTCGGCAGAGGTGAGCTTCTTGCTGCGGCGGTCCAGTTCGTAGAAAAGCTCGGTGCAGGCTTCATTTTCCTTCTCGGTGCGAATCACCTGAGGACGGAATTTATTGAGGAGTTCGATGTATTCCGGGCTGGCCGTGAGCGTGCTCATTCCTTCCATTCTTCCTTGCTGTGGGCGTCATTGAGCAGCTTCGACGGTCAGTCTGAGCCCAATTGCCCTTGTGACGGCAACTAACGTGGACAGACGAGGGTTGCCATGCACCGACAATGCTCGGTAAAGGCTCTCGCGCTCGATACCGGCGGCCTTGGCGACTTTGGCGATGCCCTGAGCTTGGACGAGGTGGCGCAAGGCAATTAGCAGAACGCGGGGCTCGTCTTCCTCGTCCAACGCAACTTTGAGGTATTCGGTGGCAAAACCCGGGTCTTTGCGGAGCCGGCGAATGATGGTCTCGTCATGCGAGATGCTGGCTTTGCGTTTCACGATTCGGTCCTTTCTTTGTAGTCTGTGAGGTATTCCAAGGCCCGCTCAATGTCCGCGGACTGCTTCCGCTTGTTGCCCCCGCAGAGAAGCAATACGCAATCCCTGCCAATCATCGCATAATAGACACGGTAACCCGGTCCCCAATCAATCCGCCTCGAACAAACCCTGACGCCACGACTTACAGTCGCCAAAGTTTCCAGCGGCCAGCCGGTTGATGCGTGTTGCAATCTTCGCTTGTGCGCGGGCCGCCAGTTGGGTCAACCAATCGTCAAAGAGATCCCTTCCGGCGCGGGTGACGTAGTGGCGAATTTCGACCACGGTTTCGATTGTAACCTATAAATCACACGATGGCAAATTCGCTTTTGAAATGACCCATTCAACACGTTTTACTTGCTGTCGGGCGTTTCTGCCTTTTTCAGGGCAGGGACATAGAGGGCGGCGACGCCTTCGGCGATTTTTGCGGGATCGGAGTGGCCGGAGTCGAGGTTGGTCATGACGATGATGGTGAAGCGGTCATCCACATAGCGGGAGATGTGCATGGTGAAGCCCTGCCAGGCGCCGCCATGTTCGAGCAAGCGGTGACCGTTTACGTCCGCGATGCGCCATCCAAAGCCGTAGGGAGAAGTCTTGCCGTTGTTTAGTTTTACTGGAGTCCACATTTGGTCGAAGCTGGATTTTTTCAGTAGTTTTTCGGTGTAGAGCGCGGCGTCCCATTTCGCAAGGTCGAGCACGTTGGTGTAGAGGGCGCCGTCAGCGGTGGTGTTTAGCGATGGGGAAACCCATTTCTGATTTTTCAGCTCGCCTTTGACTAGGCGGTATCCGGCGCAACGGTTAGGAACGATGTCCGCTTCGCTGATGATGCGGGTGGAGGTCATCTGCACGGGCTGGAAAACGCGGCGCTGAAGGAAGTCACCGTAGAATTCACCGGTCACGTGGTGAATCAGAACGCCGAGAAGCAAGTAGCCGGAGTTGCTGTAGCTCCACTTTTCTCCGGGCTGAAAATCGAGTGGCAGGGCGGCAATTTTCTTGACGAGCTCTTCCTCGGTGTAGTCCGCGCGCATGTTGATGGCACCACCGGTTTTTTCTTCGGTGTAATCGGGAATGCCGGAAGTGTGGGTGAGCAGGTGGCGGACCGCGATGTCTTTCCATGCGGCGGGTGATCCTGGAAAGTACTTGCTGATTTTGACGTCGAGGCCAACTTTACCTTCTTCGACGAGCATCATCACGGCGGTAGCGGTGAATTGCTTGCCGACCGAGCCGGTTTGGAAGATGGACTCCGGCTTGGTGGGCACGCCGAGTTCAACATTGGCCACTCCATAGCCGGCGGCCCTGACGATTTTTCCATCGCGAACAACGGCCAACGCCAAGCCGGGGATATGCTGCGCGCGAAGCTCCGCGCTAACAAATTCGTCCACGTTAGCGGAAGAAGGTTCTTCCGAAACGGAACGCGCCGCCGCAGCGCAGACAAGCACGGAGACGAGAGAGCCAGCCAATAAGCATAGAAGAATTTTCATTGCACGCACGTTAGCCTGTCCAGCGTTCTATCATCGAGTAGAGCCTTTAGCTTTAAACGAAAAGGGCGTCCGATGGGACGCCCTTGGAAAATTCATCCGTAACACTCTCAGTTGTTCGCTCGCTCAGTTGGCGCTTTGAGGTTGCTCGGCGCGCTTTTGCTTGATTTCCTTGACCTTGTCGACAAGGTCGTCGGCTTGCTTGAGGAGAGCCGCGCGCTCATCGGCGGATTCGACCATGTCGGCCTTGCGACGATACAGCAGGTTCAGGTAGGCCATAGCGTCATCATAGTCGGGCTTGACCTCGATGGACTTCTTGAGTTGGGTGATACCTTCGTCGACGAGCGAGCCGTATTTGGAAGTATATTCGCCGCGCAGGGAAGCAGGCAGCGGCTCGGTATCCCGGACTTGCTTGGTGACGTGGTCCTTGTTGTAGGCCGCGCGCAGCTCGCCGTTGGCGCGAAAGGCGAGGGTCCAATCGATGACGCCGATCCAGTAATAGGGTTCGGGATCGTTGGGCTTCAGATCGATGTGCTTCTGATGGTAGGACTTGGACTCTTCGAATTTCTTGGGATCGTAGGGAGTGCCGGCCATCTGGAAGAGGATGGAGCCGATGCCATCGATAGCACTGAGGTTCTTGTCGTCGATGGAGAGAACATCCTTGAATTCAGCAACAGCTTGATTGCCAAGGCGAACGTTCTGGTCCGAAGGCGCGCCGGGAATGTACTGGCTGGCGTAAGCGGTGGCCAGGTAGAGGCGGGCATTCATCAACTGGGGGTCGAGGTCCTTGGCTTTCTTGAAGTCCTCAATAGCCGCGTCGTATTGTGCGTTCTTGTAAGCACCGACACCCTTATTAAGCAGGTTGCGGGCCTGCAACTTGCTGCAGCCGGAGACACCAGTGGCCAGAACCACGAGCGCCACAAAGGCCGAGAGCCGCCGAGTCGAATTGGCACTGATCACCGATGAAGCATAAGTCATCGAAGCATCCATCCCTGCTGTGCGTGACCCAAGATTGCAAAGGCCAGCGCCCGGAGATTTCACGTCCGCCCTGCGAGGGGCATCTTATAACTGTTAGAAGCCTTTTTCCAAGCCCGGCGTCAGCAGGCCAACTGACGCAATACCTGATGTGTGCATAACATCGATCACGTTGGCCACCACACCAAAGTCGACCGGTTCATCGCCGCGAATGAAAGCGACGCGGGAGGCGCGCTGCTTGAAAATCTCTTCAATCCGTGGGCCGAGTTTCTCGAAAGTGACTGGCTCCTGATTGATCTTCAGCGTCCCGTCCGCCAGCACCTGGATGACGACCACTTCGCCATCCGGAGGCGTGACGCTCTCAGCGATGGAGGGCTGTGGAATCAGCGCTTCCTCACCCTTGGAGTAAGCCGGGACAATCATGGCAATCACCAGAAGCACCAGCAAGATATCGATCAAGGGAACAACGTTCATTTCCGAGACGATACCGCGCTTACCGCCGACTGACATTCCCATAATCCACCTCGTTTTCGGGCAAAATGCCCCGCGAGGAGGACTCTCACATCTAGCGAGAACGGGTGGGCTACATCAGAGCAAACTAACCCAACGCCGGAAACGGCCAGTCCGCCGTGGCGGACGGGCCCCACAAAGCAAAAAAACCTACTGGCCCGCTTCGAGCTTGGCGGTGATCAAACCGATTTTGTCGATGCCGGCGCCGCGCATGATGTCGATGGCGCGAGCGACGTCCATGAACACTACATCGTTGTCGCCTTTGACAAAAGCGATTTTCTCGGCGCGCTCCTTGAAGATTTCTTCCATGCGCGGGCCAAGGCGATCCCAAGTAGTGTCTTCCTGGTTGATCTTGAGCTTGCCATTATTGGCAATCTGGACGACCACCGTCTTGTTCTCGAGCTCGACGTTCTGCTGCTGATTCGGCGAGGGCTGGGGAACCAACGTGTCCAGCCCCTTCGGAACGACTGGTGAAATGACCATGAAAATAATAATCAGCACGAGCAGAATGTCGATCAGCGGCACCACGTTGGGTGACGCTAGCGTTCCTCCGCTTTCTCCTCCAACGTCCATCCCCATAGCGAGTCTCCTAGTGGCCCGGGTAGAGCGGCTCCGCAGGCCAAGAAACCGCGCCAGGTGGGATCTGGCGCGGCCTTAAAGAATCAGCAAACGAACGGCACCGACCGAAACTGCGGTCCTCAATCCGCGGGCGGCGGAGGAGGAGTTGATTTAGTGCTCTGGGACTTCTCGGTGAGCAAACCGAGTTGATCGACACCCGCAGAGCGGATTTCATCGACGACCTCGACAACGCGGCCGTACTTGGCGCGGGCGTCGCTCTTGACGTAAACAGTCTTATCAAGGCGGTCGGAGATGCGGTCCTTAACCTGGGTCAGGATATCTTCCTTCTTGATCTCATTGTTACCAATGAAGATGTTGCCGTCACGGCTGATGGCCACCACGATGGCGTCGTCCTTGTCCGCGTTCTTCATGTCGCGCGGATTGTTCGTGGGAGCCAAGTCCACCTGATGCGTCTTCTGCAGCATGGGCGTGACGACCATGAAAATGATCAGCAGGACGAGCATGATGTCGGCCATGGGAATGACGTTGGGGGCCGCCATCTGGGCGCCGGCTTTTGGCTTGTAAGCCATGGCCGGTTACTTCTTTGCGCCGCGGCGCAGGATGAAATAGTTGATAAGTTCCATCGAGGAGTTGTCCATCTCGACGTCGAAGGCTTCCACTCGGTTGGTGAAGTAATTGTAAGCCCAGACGGCGGGTACGGCTACGAGCAAGCCGAAGGCGGTGGTGACGAGTGCCTCGGCGATACCGCCGGCCACGGCCGACAGACCAGTGGCGTGACTGCTGGCGATGCCCTTAAAGGCGTTCAAGATGCCGATGACGGTGCCGAAGAGACCGACGAACGGAGCGGTCGAGCCGATGGTGGCGAGCGCCGAGAGGCCGCGCTTCATTTCAGCGTGGACGATGGCGACGGAACGCTCGAGACCGCGCTTGGCGGCTTCAATGACATCGGAGTCCGAAACCTGCTGGGAAGCGGACTGAAATTCGGAGAGTCCGGTGGCAACCACCTTGGCGATGTGGCTCTTCTTGTTGCGTTCGGCGATGGCGATGGCTTCATCGAGCTTGCCGTCCTTCAGGGCGCCGGCAACCTGTTGCACAAAGACTCGCGACTGTTTGCGAGCCGCGCTGTACATCAGGGCGCGGTCGATCATGACGCCGAAGGAGTAGATGGAAAGGATAAAGAGGATGATGACAACGACAAGCGCGGGCTTGCCCATGGTCTTGAGCATGTCAAGTAAATCGAAGCTGGTTGGTGCGGCAGCTTCCTGCAGCATAACTGCAAAAGTGAACAGAGTTGCTACCATTCGTTTGCTCCTTAAGTTTCAAGTGACCCTGGATCTGCGGGGGTCAACGAGAGTGATTGCAGAAATTGTTACCCGGAATGGCTCGCCTGTCCCACGACCGGCGAGCCAACCCGCACTACTGGTTGAGAGAAAAAATCACATCAATGGTTGTGTCGACATCAACCGGATCGCCGTTCAAAAGCGTCGGCTGATAGCGCCACTGACGCACGGCATCCAGCGCTGCTTGTTGCAACAACGGATGGCCGGACATCACCTCCAAAGATTGAATGGTGCCGTCCTTACCGATGATGGCATGGAGCCGCACGGTGCCAGAGATGCGAGTCTGGCGGGCCAGCGGCGGATACATCGGCTGAACGCGGTTAATGATGCGCGCGGCTTGAACGTTTCCGCCGACGCGAAGCGGGCCAGTCTGCTTGGGCTTCGGCGGTGGTGGTGCTCCGCCCATACCGCCGATGACGCCGCCCAGCACGCCGCCCATCGAGCCACCGGCAACGCCGCCGGGGACGCCGCCGCTCATGCCCGCGGACATATCGGGCTCGGCGTCTTCCTTAATAATCTTGACTTCTTTCGGGATGACCTTGGGCGCCATCAGCTTGCCGGCATCCATCAAGTGGGCCTGGGGCTTCACATGGACCACTTGAACCGCCGCGGGAGGAGGAGGAGGGGGAGGAGGAGGAGGAGGAGCGGTGAGCATAGTAGCCATCATCGCTTTGGGAAGCGCCTCAGTGTAGATCAGAGGAATGAGAATCAAAATGAAAAGAAACAGGCATTGGAACGCCATGGAAACCAAGACCGTCCAAGGCTTGTTGGTCTTCTTTGTCGCGCCCGAAACCACCATTTCTTCAAACATAAGTCCTACCTCCTGCCAGCGGGAGCAAGACGTCCGGAGACATTCTCGCCACTGCGGGCTTTGTTGCCGGCTGCGGGTCCGGTGCCTGCCGCGGCGCCCTGTCCGCGCCAGTGATTCCAGGCGACGACGAGCGGAGCAGCGATACCAAAACTGGAGTACGTTCCTACCACAATCCCTACCACCAGGGCAAAGGAGAAAGCACGAAGCACCTGGCCGCCCATCAGGAACAGGACAAGCACGGTAAGGAAAGTCAGACCGCTGGTCAAGATCGTTCGCGAAAGAGTCTGATTGATGGACTTGTTGACCACGTCAGCGAACGATTCCTTGCGCAGCAAACGATTGTTCTCTCGGATGCGATCGAAAATGACGATCGTGTCGTTCATGGAGTAACCAACGAGAGTGAGCAAAGCCGCGATAACTGTGAGAGAAATCTCGAAATGTAGCAGCGAGAAAAATCCCAAAGTGATCAACACATCATGAAAAACGGCTAGAACGGCAGCGGCCCCGTATACCCACTCGAATCGGAAGGCAATATATACCAGCATGCCGCCTAAAGCATAGAGGGTAACCAAAATTGCCTGACTCCGCAGTTCGGCGCCGACTTTCGGGCCAACGACTTCGACGTTCCTAATGGCGAAAGGACCAAGGGCGTAGCCGTCTTTGACTGCGGCGAGGACCGCAGGCGTGATGCCATCAACCTTCGAGAGATCAGAAAAATTAGTGATCAGGCCATTGGAATTTTTGTCGCGGTAGTCGAGAAGTTTCTTGGCGAGCTGCTGGTAGCGGTCCCCGGCGTTGACGGAAAAAAGCAGAGGATCTTTTTCGGTAAGAACCGCAGCGAGAGAGGAGGGCGTCGCGGAATTGAAATCGGTTTTGCTCGAGCCCGAGACCCCGTAAGTGGCGTTCAGAGCGCTCAGCACTTTCTCCCGGCTAGCCTGGAGAGTGGCATCGTCCTGGCCCTTGCCTTCCACGAAAATGACGACTTCGTTGGAATTAGGATTAGCGATGTCGCTGATGCTCTGGATCTCGGTGTTGCCAATCCCTTGGGCGGCAAGACCGCTACGGAGCTTGTCGACACTGGGAGGCTGGGCGAAGCGAACATCCACGTTGGTGCCGCCTTTGAAATCGATTCCGTAGCGAATCCCGCTACCGAAGAAAATCGAAGCCCATCCAGCGAGGAGAAAAATGCCGCTTAAGGCATAGAAATACTTGGCTTTGCCCATCCAGTCCAGATTGGGCTGTTTAAAGAGCTCGATCATGCGGCCTTTGCTTCCCTTCCTTAGACACCGGGGAGCGTGGAATGTTCCCGGCGGAAAGCCGTCTACCTAAGGTAGAGGAATCCTCGCCCTGAACCCACAGCCCACTCGTTTGGAATTGAGTGGGACGCTCGCCCCAGCAGTTCTAGTACGGCTCAAATGCTCAATTCGGCCTGACGGTCCATCTTCATCAGGTGATACTGGAAAATCGTTTTTGAGACATAGATCGCGGTGAACACGTTGGCGATCAGACCGATGGTCAAAGAGATGGCGAAGCCGCGGATCGGCCCAGTTCCAAACAAGAACAGGAAAAAGGCGGAGACGACGGTCGTGACGTGCGTGTCGATGATGGTCAGGAAGGCCTTGTCAAAGCCGGCTTCGACGGCTGCGGCAGACGATTTGCCGTTGCGCAGTTCTTCGCGGATGCGCTCGAAGACAAGGACGTTGGAATCCACGCCCATACCGATGGTCAGGATGACGCCTGCGATGCCGGGCAGCGTCAGAACCGCGCCGAAGAGGCCCAGAACCGCCAGAAGAATGATGAGGTTCAGGATCAATGCCAGGACGGCATTGCCGCCGGAGAGCCGGTAATAGACGAGCATGAACAGCATCACGACGACCAGGCTGAGAACGGAAGCCTGGACACCGTGGCGAATGGAATCAGCACCGAGAGAGGGACCGACAGTTCGCTCTTCGAGATATTTGATGGATGCGGGCAATGCACCGGCGCGAAGGGTCAGCGCCAAGTCATGCGCGGACTCCTGGCTGAAATTGCCGGTGATCTCGCCGCTATCTTCGATCTTGCCTTGGATGGTCGGCGCCGAAGTCACGAAGTGATCCAAAACAATGGCCATCTGACGGCCAAGATTATTCTGGGTGAAAGGCCCGAAACGCCGGGCGGCATCCGGCGAAAGAGTGAAATTAATCTGCCACATGCCGGGATTCGCCGTACTGCGCTGTTCAACGGCGCTGCGCAGGTCGCGGCCGGTCACGGCGGCAGCACGGCTCAACACATACCAAGTTTCGCCGGCGTCGACTCCGCCCGTTGGATTGCGTGTCTCCGAGCGCCCGGGGATAAGCTCCGTGCCCGGAGGCAGGACTCCTCCATGGGTGGCCAGAGCCTCGGACTGCGAAGAATAGGTCCTGACATCTTCGACTAGTTTCAATTCCAATTGACCACCGGCCTGAATGACCGCCCTTGCCCGAGTTGGATCGCCCTCGCCGGGAAGCTGCACGAGGATTTCGTTGGCGTTGCGGCCACCGCGGGGCTGGATGGTGGGCTCCGTCAGGCCGAGTGCGTTGATGCGGCGCTCGATGGTTTCAAGCGACTGCGTCATGGTCTGGTCCTGAAGGGCAGCAACGGCGCTGGGGCGCAGAGTGAGCGTGTAGCCAGAAGGCTCACCAGCGGCGGGGGACATGTCCCAGACATTGGCGTACTGCTGGTTGACGAGGTCACGGAATTGCGAGACTTGGGCAGGATCAATATTGCGCACAAGGATGTGCGTGTCGTCGACGCGGCGCACTTCATCGTAACGAATATTTTTCGACCGCAGCAACGTGGTCAGACGATCCACGGAGGTGTCCGTTTCCTGCGCGATGGCTTCCTGGACCTGCACCTGAAGGATGAGGTGCGTGCCGCCCTGGAGGTCGAGGCCCAGCTTGATCTGCTTGGAGAAATTGTCCTTCATCTGGGCTACCGAAGTGGGGAACACCGGGTAGCCGATAAGGAAATAGATGCAGAACAAAATGACGACGAGGATGAACAGAGCTTTCCACTTCAGATTAGGGTTCATGGTCAGAAAGTAAGACGTGTGATCCGGCGAAGGGTGGGCTTATTTTGCATCTTCCGATGCCTCCACCTGAGCAATCGCCGCACGCGAGATGCGAATCTTAACCTGCGGTTCGCTGGAGATTTTCAAAATGACTGAATCGCCATCGATCCCGTTGATAGTGCCGTAGATGCCGCCGCTGGTGACGATTTTATCCCCGGTCTTGAGAGCGCCCAGCATTTCCTGCAGTTTCTTGCGCTGGCGCTGCTGCGGCATGATCACCATGAAATACATGATGGCGAACATGAGGCCGAGCGGGATCAGGAAACCGCCGAATCCCCCGCCTGCCGCCTGAAGAAGAATTGCTGCCATGGCCATAGTGAAATTTTGTTCTCAGCTTTCCGTTGTCAGTGCTCGGTTCCAAGACATATCTGAGATTCTTACCCGTTCTAGCTCGGCGGCAGATTCCCTGCTCAAACGATAGAAAACCCAAGCCGGAGCAAGTTGCCCGCTCCCCTACTGCGACGACTTTCGCTGCTTTTGGTGCCCCGCGGATGGCTCGCGCGACTTTCGGATTCCAAGGCCTCAGGCCTTAAGGCCTTAGCTACAGACTCTTTCAGGCCGGGCCCGCAGCATAGCGCGCGTGCATCTCGGATGAGAAATTCGCTAGGTTCCCAAACTCGATAGCCTCGCGGATTTGGCGCATTATGTCAAGGTAAAAGTGGACATTGTGGTGGGTGGCAAGGATGGCGGCGGTGAGTTCTCCCGCAGCGAAGAGATGACGAAGATAAGCACGGGAATAGCGGCGGCAGACGGGACAGGCGCACTTCGGATCGATAGGGCGCTGGTCCTGAGAGTAACGCGCGTTCTTGATGAGCACGCGGCCTTCGCTGGTGTAGAGGCAGGCGTGACGCGCGGCGCGCGTAGGAAGAACGCAATCCATCATGTCGATGCCGCGAGCGACGTAGTCGGCGATTTGCTCGGGGCGGCCGACTCCCATAAGGTAACGGAGGCGATCCTTCGGAAGAATGGCAGTGGCCTCAGCGGTCATTTCACAAGTGATTTCATGAGGCTCGCCGACGGCGAGGCCGCCGACGGCATAGCCGGGAAAATCCAGTTCGAGAAGCTGGCGGGCGCTCTCGCGGCGGAGGTCGGCAAAGGTAGCGCCTTGCACGATGCCGAATTGCCATTGCGGCAGATTGCCATTGCGTTGCGCTTGCTCAAGAAAATAGTTGCGGGCGCGTCTGGCCCACTCGGAAGTGCGCTTGAGAGCGGCTTCGGCTTTGTCGCGTGGCGCGGGAGTTTCGATGCACTCATCAAGAACCATAGCGATGTCGGACCCGAGCGCGAGCTGAATTTCGGCGGCCTTTTCCGGAGTGAGAAGATGCTCCGAGCCGTCGAGGTGGGAGCGGAAGCGCACGCCTTCGTCGGTGATTTTGCGCAGCTCGGAGAGGCTGAAAACCTGGAAGCCGCCGGAATCAGTAAGAATGGCGCGAGGCCAGGACATGAATTTGTGCAGGCCGCCAAGTTTGCGCACTAGCTCGTGACCGGGGCGGAGGTAAAGATGGTAGGTGTTGGCGAGGATGATTTCCGCGCCGAGTTCTTCGAGGGCTTCCTGGGTGAGGCCTTTGACGGTGGCCTGCGTGCCCACGGGCATGAAGAAGGGAGTTTCGACTGTGCCGTGAGGCGTTGCGAGGCGGCCGCGGCGCGCGCCCGTGGGATCGGTCTTCGCTACTGCAAAGGAAAAATTCATCTTCGGCTGAACACCTGAAAGGCGGATCGGCAGGAATGCCAGTCCGCCTTTCAGTGTATCAGGAGAAGACGAAGGTCAATCCGAGGCGGCAAGCTTGATAGACCGCCCACACGGTAAGCGCGATGCCAATGGAACTGCCGAGCTTCAACTTTTTCGGGTTATACGCGGCGAATCCCAATCCAATCAGAAAGATAATCCAGAAGCTGAAGAGGTCGATGGCCGTCCCCAAAGCCATGACGGTTTTCGATATGCCGTCTGGAAGAAATGCGCCGAGATTTGCGGCGACTGGGTTCTCCAGGTTGATTGTACCGGGGGGCTTTAGGAACAAAATCAGCAGAAAGAGCAAGCTGCTAACCAAAGACACCAAGTAAGCATGGGAGACAATCCCCATGGATACCTTGAAGTTCGCACCGGCCCCGCCTAGCAGATTGTATGCACCCAGCATTGCGGCGCCGACAATCACGGCGAGGAGGATGGGACCCAAGAGTCCAAATCCGTATGCAAAGTATGGGGAGATTTTCGCGCTCACCTCGATTTGCTGTTCTTTCTGGTCTGCGCTGAGCTGGGCGGCCCTCGGGCTTTCTTCAATTCGCTTGCTGGCGACGTCTCTCCAATCCACCTTCTTATTCATGACAAAACCGACGACGCATCCAAGCACGGTCATCAGGACTACCGGCATGATCCAACTGGGACTCTTAGCGATGCTTTGAAATGTCTCTTTGGGAGAAAAGAATACTCCGATAATCCGGCCAAAATGATTGATTGGTTCTTGCGCTTCCGGCGCGACAGCAGGGATTGTAGCCATCGAGGACTCCTCCACCACAAGGTTGCGTAGTACTGCCTTTCTGAGAAGCACTACGCAGGAACAGCAGGGAATATTTCAGTGGGGGGATTCTAGCGCGGGCGAGCAGAAGTTGACAGCGAAAGTTGAAAGTTCAAGAGACAGAAGTAGGGCGGTGGGAGAAACGTTCAAGCGGCGGGCAGTCCGGGCACGGCGGCGAGCTCTGTTAGACGCCGCTGATACGGCAGCGACGCGCTCCTTATCTTCGAAGAAAACCGCCGCCAAATTGGCCGGAAATGGGTAAGTGTGCGCTTGCGAACCAGATCTGTTTTAGGAATTCACATCTAAATTCGAGAATACGGAGAAACTTTAGAAATTGAAATCGAAGAACTGCTTTGTTTTCTATCGGAACAGTTCGGCAACAGACTTGCCTTTGAGAAAGCACCCGAAGCGTGGGGATTGTCGATTTGAATTCGGGGCTTTGCTTGGAGGAAATATTTTGAGTCGCACAACGAGGCTTTTTACGCTATTCGCTGTCTTGACAGTTTTTCTTGGGGGTATCGCACCAGAAACACGAGCGCAAAATGCGGCCGGGCGGATCATCGGGAATGTGACGGACCCGAGCGGCGCATCGGTTACCGGCGCAACGGTTACGGTCACGAACATTGCGACGCAGATTTCGCAACAAGCAGTGACCGATAAGGACGGTTATTTCCAGGCGCTCGCGGTTCCTATCGGAACCTATTCGGTAGCGATTGAGAAAGACGGATTTCAACGCCAGGTGTTTGATAACCAAGTGCTGCAAATCAACCAGTCGCTGCGCGTTGATGCCAAGCTTTCGCTGGGATCGAAGACCGAAGTAGTCGAAGTGAGGGACCAGGCGGATAACGTCGAGACAGTCAATCCAACGATCGGCGCCTCAATCACGGGGCGCGAGTTGACGGATATGCCGCTGAACGGGCGCAACGTCCTCAACCTGGCATTAATGCAGCCGGGCGTGACACCTGTGGATTCGAGCTTCAGTGGGGCTGGAACATTCAACATCGGCGGTGGTCGCGCGGATTCGGTGACTTTTCTTCTCGATGGCGGCCTGAACAACGAGCAACTAGCCAACGCAGTTGTTTTCAATCCGAATCCAGACACGGTCGCAGAATTCCGGATTCTAGAAAACAACTACACCGCGGAGTATGGCAGAAACGGCGGCGGAATCATCACGGAAGTCATAAGGTCCGGGACCAACGAGTGGCACGGCAGCGCCTTCGATTTCATCCGCAACGATGCCTTCAACGCCAACGATTATTTCCACAAAAATGATCCCAACAATTTGCTTCCGCGCGATGTCTTGAAGCGCAACCAATTCGGTGGCACGTTCGGCGGACCTGTCTTCGTTCCCAAGTTGGTCCATGGCAAGGACCGTTTCTTCTTTTTTGTCGGCTATCAGGGGCAGCGGCAAACTCAGCAGCAATCCATAAACAGTTTTCAAACCTTTACGCCAGCCGAACTCACTGGCGACTTTTCTCAGGCTGGTAACGGCGGCACGGCCGGTCCAGCGGCTTGCCCCAACCGAGACCCCAACGTGGCTGCATTCTTGCAGGCCAATCCGTTTTTCGTGGGATCGGCTGGAAACGCAGCTTGCGCAAAACTTGATCCTGCGAGGATCAATAGCGTAGCGCAAAAGTACATCGCGGCGGGCCTTATCCCCACAGCCGCGGGAGGGTTTTTAAACGCTCATCCGAGCGCCACAAACAACGACAACGAGTTGACGATGAAATTTGATTTCAACGTAACCCAGAAAGATCGGCTGGCCGTCACTTTGGGCGGGAACCGGAATCCTATTGTGAACGGCGCTGGAAACCCGGGAATCGGCGGTCTCGTTGCGTCGCCGGGCTATCCGCTCATTACCAACACCCATAACTATTTTTCTAACTTTGCCTACACGCACACGTTTTCGAGCAATCTCCTGAATGAATTTCGCGTTACCGTGCAACGGTTCAATCAACTTTCCTCCAAGCCGGCGACGACCATCCCGACCCACACAGCGGTCGGAGAAATCGGCATCACTCCGGACCTGGAATTGGGCGCAGCGGCGTTGCAGTTTACCGACGAAGGCAGCTACTTCGGCTTCAGCATCCAAGGTCCCAGCACGCTCATCAGCAACACTTACTACTATGGCGATGTGCTGTCCTGGACGCGTGGGCGCCATAACATGAAGTTCGGGGGAAATTTCTCCGCGTATCAGTTCAACACCGCCTTTGATTTCATTGGCAATGGATTGTTCCAGTTCCAGGGCGCCGGTGGCATCGGCTCGGGAAATGACTTTGCCGATTTTCTATTTGGATTGCCAACGTTTTACAACCAGTCTCCAAACGCTCCGACAAATGCCCGAAGCAAATTCTATGCAGGATTCGGGCAGGACGAATGGAGGGTAAACAAAAACTTGGTTCTGACGGTGGGAGTGCGCTATGAGTACAGCACTCCGAAGCTGGACACGCATGGTTTTACGTTCAACGTGATCCCCGGTTTACACTCGACAGTCTTCCCCAATGCCCCGAACGGATTGGTGTTTCCAGGAGACAAGGGCGCGCCACGCGGAGTCAATTTCCCGGATCGCAACAACTTTGCTCCGCGGTTCGGGTTTGCCTGGGATCCTCAGGGCAATTCGAAAACCAGCATTCGCGGAGGGTTTGGAGTTTTCTACGACATCCTCAAGGCTGAAGACAACTTCCAGGACAACGGACAGCCGCCTTTCTTTGCGGGCGCATTCCTGAACTTCAGCCCCCTGGCAAGCAACCCAACGGGGGACGTCCCCTATCTGGCGCAGCCTTTCACAAGCACAGGAGCCACCAATCCATTTCCGTCAAAACCTGTAGACCACAATATCGACTTCGCGGCTGCGGGTATTCTGCCCTTTGGCATTTCCTCGATTTTTCTGGATGATCCACACCTGCGAACGCCGTACACCTATCAATACAACCTGAGCGTGCAGCGGGAGATCGCCAGAAACACAACCGTCCAACTTGGCTATCTGGGAAGCAGTTCTCATGGGCTGACGTCGCTCGTGGATATCAATCCATTTCCGCTGGGCGGAAGCGATCGCATACTAAATCTTCTGCCGGGAAACAGCAGCTGTACCTCAGCCACGTTCTTTGATTGCTCTTTTTCGAACCTGCTGGAGTTCAAGAACGTGTCCAATGCTTCGTACAACGGCTTGACGGCCAGCATTACAAGGCAGGTGACGGATGCGCGCGGGATAGGTCGTACCTATTTCACGCTCGGTTACACTTATTCGCATTCGATCGACAATGCTTCCGGCTTCCGCGCACGCAACTCCCAGGTACCCACGTACAACCCGGGAATGTTCCGCGCTTCTTCGGACTTCGATATCCGTAACCGGGTCACGTTCGGCGGCGGTTGGGATCTGCCTTTTGACCGTGCTTGGTCATCTGGTCCTAAGCGTTTGACGCAAGGCTGGAGTCTCTACCCCATCGTTTCTTGGCGCACGGGATTCCCACTGGATGTGTTTGCCCAAACAACAGGTGCCGGCGACTTCACGAACCCTGGAGTCACAGGCGCGGGCGACATCCAGCCCTTTGCCAACTTGACGGGGCAGCCAGCCACCATCTTTGATCCGCATCAAGTTCAGACCCTCGTGGGACCGTCTGGAACGAGCACAGGCAATTTTTACTTTAATCCGGCTGCCTTTACAAACGACCAGGTTGGAGTCACGCCAAGCTGCCTAGCGCCTTCTCCTGTTTGCTTTCCATCCCCGGACCAAGTGGTCGCCAATCCATCCTTGCGGACGTATGGAACTGCGGGGCGGGCAGTGTTGCGGGGCCCTGGCCGTACGAACATTGACATGACTCTCGCAAAGACCACGTCAATTACCGAGCGGCTAAAGCTGGAAATTCGTGTCGACGCCTTCAACCTCTTCAACCATACCGAATTCGGCAATCCGAGTACCAACATTACGTCCAGCAAGTTTGGGCGGGTTACCACAACCGGGGATCCCGGGAACGCCGTCGTTGCCGTCGATCCCAAAGAGCGCGTCCTGCAGTTGGCGGCGCGGTTCACCTTCTAGTCAGCCCGCAAACGGTAGGTGGGCCTCCGGAAGTTTCGGAGGCCTTCTTCATTCCGGCGGCGCTAGTCTTGACTAGACTAAGATGCAACGGGTAGCGTGGGCACTTCGTTCACCGGCCGCACCCATCCGGCTGCAGTGGGAAGTTCGACCTTGAGCTCGCGCACTCCTAGCAATCCCTTCATGCGGGCATCTTAGAGATGAAAACGGAAAAGGGAACTCGAAACGGACGGATGATGGAAAAGCTTTAGAGACTCATCTCTCGGCCAGCGGGATGACAAATTTCAGCGCGGTATGGGTCGCGGAAAAACCGACGACTTTCACGTCTTTCAGCCCCGCCTTGCGCCCGGCGGCGAGGACCTCGAGTTCGGTAATTTGCTTTTGGCCCTTGGGATAGACAATCCAGAGAGCGGCGGCGCCTTTCATGGATTTTGAGATTTTCGGCAGGGCTGCGAGATCTTTCTGCAAATCAGCGGCGAAAAAAATGTACTCCGTATCGGCCGGAACCTTGCCCTTGCTCACCAACTCCGTGACGCCTCCTATTTCTTTGAGAAATTCGCTTTCGAAGACGCCGAGGGCGGAAACTTTCGCACCTGGCTTCACCCCGAGTTTTTCGACCCGTGACTTCGGGTGAAGAATCTTGTCACACCACTTTTCGGCGGCAGCGCCCAGATGAAATAGGGCGAGCCCATCAGCGGTTTGCAATCGAAGTTCTCCATCCACTGCTTTCGCTGACTTAATCGTGGAAAAGGGAATCTTCAATCGGAAATCGCCGCGAAAGAGAATCTCGCTCGTTTCGAGCAAAGCCTTCCCATCCGACTGCTGCTTGCCATACTGCACCTTGCAAACGGTTTCGTTCCCCACGGCTATTCCTCGATTCTTGGTGGTTCGCCAAATTTTTTCGCCAGCGATTTCAGATACGATTCGATCGTCCCGGTGTACCCGAAAACGAATCGCGAAAGGAAACGAAACACCGGGTTTGTGACGTAGCCGTTTTCCGTGATGCGCAAGTTGCTGCCTTCCGCGGTCGGCGTGATCTCAAAAGTCCAGGTTCCACCAAAGGGAAGCTTGGGATCCGCGATACGGCCGACCAGTTTTCGCGGCGGCGTCATGTCCACCGTCTCCATCGGGATTTCACCCATGGTGGTCACTTCGAGGTGGGCAGGCAGGCCGTTTTTGTCCGGCAAATGCTTCACGCTCCTCAACCCTTCACGCCACGAAGGCATCGCGTCCACATCGGTGATGGCTTTCCAGACCGCTTCGGGCGGCTGCCGGTAGCGCGCCTGGCGCGTTGCTGCGTGGTCCTTTGGCAGCAGCCAGCCGATGAGCGCGATCAGAATCAGAAATCCAGCGAGCGCAACGAAAATCCACAGAATCCATTTCATGCAGCACCTCGCGATTACGAGATCATTTCTGTTCCGCTACGAAGGCAGGCGTCCGCGCCCTTTTTTCTTGCGCTTGCTCTGCTCTTCCATTTGTTCACTCCCGGCACGAGCCAGGAGCGCCAAGCCATGAATGCCGGCGTCCTGCTGCTCCGGCGTTAGCCGCGCCAGCAAAGCGCGTACTCGCTCGGGATCGAGGACTGATTTCGCTTCCCGAAGCCGCACTCCCGCCGGCGTAATGCGCAGCTTGAGGCGGCGGCCGTCTTCCGCGGCCCGCTCCCGCGAAACGTAGCCCTTTCGCACCAGCCTCTCGATATTGAGAGACATCGTCGAGGGCGTCACGCCCATGTGTTTGGCCAAGTCCAGCAGAGCAAGTGGTTCTTGCTCATCCAAATGATCGAGAATGCTAGCCTGGTGCGCGCTCAGCAGCCGGCGCGTTTCGGGGTCCCGGACGTGCCTTGTGTGGCAGGCAAAGTAAATGCGCGGATAAAGCTCCATCACCTGCCGCACTCCACGCTTGGTCATCCTGATTAGAAGATATGCATATTAGTTTGATTTGTCAAATCAAAATACTTGCGCTCCAAAACTCGAAAATGAACTCTGCGAAGTAAGCTGAACACATCTTGGCCTGGGAAACCCAGCCAATCGTCATTTCGCTATGCAGTCGCCCAGCCATTAAAATGAAAGGCTCCTTTGGCCATGGCAGCCGCAACAACACATACGGTGGACTGGAAGCTGATCTGGGCGCAGCGCGGCTTCCGCTTTTTCTTTTTCGCCATGTTTGTGTCGCTGTTTGGCAGCGGGATGAACTTCGCGGGCGTCAGCTGGTACATCATGGCGGCCACGCATTCGACCGTGAAGGTCAGCGGACAGGTCATCGTCATGACCTTGCCAGGCCTTTTCGTTCCCTTTCTTGGCGGCGTGCTGATCGATCGCCTCGACCGCCGCTACCTTGGCGTGCTGCTCGATCTCACGCGCGGCTTTTTTGTTCTCGCGACAGCCTACATCGCCTGGCGTGGCCATCTTCAACTCTGGCATCTCTATGCCATGACCCTGATTACCGGCACTGGCTCGGCCATGTATTGGGCAACGGTGAACTCTCTGGTGCAGGAAGTGATTCCGCCAAGCCAGTTCACGGGAGCGAATGCAGCAGTGCTCGTCGGCGTGCAGAGCGGCATGCTCATCGCCGGCTCCTTCGTCGGTTTTATTTACAGCTCCGCGGGGATCGAAGGCATTCTCTTTATCGATGGACTGACCTATTTCGTTTCCGCGTTTTGCCTTTACAAGGTGAGGAGCGGTTACGTTTCCCCGCGCGAAAGCCAGAAATACACGCGCGAATATAATGAAGCGACCGAAGCGACCGCCGAGGCGCTGGAAAGCGGAGAAAATCCGGAAGTTGCAGAGGCCGGATTGTCGCTGGCTGTTTATGCCGACATGCGCGAAGGCTTCGCTTATCTGAAGCAGCAGCCGCTGGTGCGCACGCTAGGCATCACGCACGCGATCATGATGGCAGGTGTGGTGAGCGCCAACGTCGTGCTGGTGGCGTTGGTTAACGATATTCTGCATGCCGGTCCACGGGGTCTGGGCTTTTTGGAGGCAGGCTGGGCGGTCGGAGCGATCTGCGGCGGCTTGATTGCCAGCCAGTTGCCGCAAGCAATGCGCATGCCGCTTTATGTTGCCGTCTGCGCCGGACTTGCGGCAGGCCATATAGCGACGCCGTTTGTCGCGTTTCTCGTTGGCGCGGTGATGATGCAGATCCTGTTTGGATTTTGCCGCGCGCTGGGAGGCGTGGTGGCGCAGTCTTCGCTGATGACCATTGTGCCGAGGCACTTCATGGGACGCACGCAATCAGCGATGGCAATTGTTACTACAGTGGTGCAACTGCTCATGAGCGTTGCTTTGGGATGGGTCGCCCAGGGCGCTGGACTGATTGCAGGATACGCCCTGCTCGCGCTGCTCTATACCGGCGCCACTCTCTCTGCCATCCGCGCGCGACAACTCATGCGCTGAGTTGCCGCCAGGAGACATTTTTTGTGGGAGGCCAGATGGAAATCAAAACAATTCAGCCGTTCCTGCAATATTTCGGAAATGTGCGCGAACGTACCATGCGCGTGGCGCGCTGCATTCCAGCGGACAAACTTGACTGGACCTACGCGCCAGAGAAATTCACGCTGGGAGATTTGCTTCGGCATATCGCAGTAGCGGAGCGCTTCATATGGGCGGAGACCGTGAGCGGGCGACCCAGCCTATACACGAGTCACGGCAAGGAACTGGCCGACGGCTATGAGAGCGTCTCCTCTTTTATGGAGCGGCTGCACTCTGAAGCTATAAGCATTTTCGCGAGGTTAAGCGACGAGGATCTCCAGCGCAAGTGCAAGACGCCGGACGGCGCGGAAATCACGAAGTGGAAATGGCTGCGATTGATGGTCGAACACGAAATCCACCATCGCGGACAGATCTACCTTTATCTTGCAATCCTCGGCGTATCAACGCCGCCGCTGTACGGGCTCACCTCGGAACAGGTTCGCGCGCGAAGCGTCGCGAAATAAGTAACGGAACGGATTCGCTTTGGACTAATCGGCGGAAGGCACCGTCGCCGCGGGCGGTGGCGGCAATTGGAGATTCCTACCACCAAGCAAATCCACGGCCGCCTGATAGAGTTTGGCACGCAACTGGTAGCGTTCGTTGGCCCGCGTGATGTAGCGAACTGCAATTTCGACGCCACCGATGACGGGCTTTACGTTGATCGCGGGCGCCGCGGAGAGAACGCTCATGTCGCGCGAGCGTGCCGCGCTCTTCCATTCCTGTTCCGCCAGCTTCGCGCTCTCCGAGGTAGCTTCGGCAACCCTTTTCTGTATTGCGTCAATGATAGGGTAGGGATCCTGTCCCGTAGGAAGCACAACTTGCAATTCGTCCCAGAGCCACTGTCCTGAGGTTGAAAAATTGAAGTAATGGCCTTCAATGGCGAAACTGTTCGTGAAGGTCACGCGGCGGCCCGTTGGATGGCCCGAATCCGTCCAATTCCCCGTTTCCAACAGGACCGTGTGAAACATGTTGAGTTCGACAACTTCTCCTGTGACGCCGTTGATCTCCACCCAATCGCCCAGGCGGATGCCGTTTTTACCCATGAGCACGAGCCAGCCAATGAACGCCACAATGAAATCCTTGAGCGCCACGGTCAGGCCCGCGCCCGCAAGCCCGAGAAAGGTCCCAACCTGCCCCGGCAGCCCAACGACAACCAGCAGAATCAAAAGTACGGCCGTCACTTGCACCGCAACGCGCGTCACCGTCCGCAAAGTTTCCACCTGGCGCCGGTCCAGCGACAATTTTCCGAGCAGGCGTTCCAGCCAACTGTCAAAAAAAACGCCTACGAGCAGAATCCCCAGAACGATGAGCACTCCGAACAACGCGCGATGCAGGATGTCGCGCTGCCGCGCGGCCACGAGTTCGCTCCACTGCGCGTAAACACCGGCGCGCCGCCTCTCATAATCGGCGCGCTTGTCAAAATTTGTGAGATCCTTCTGATCGAGGACGATCTCTTTCATCCGCGTCAGTGCCGCCTCAGATTCCTCGTGACTGCGTTCCTTCCGCGAAGCGGTAGGCGCTCCCTCGGCCGCCTTTTTCGAATGAGCAGCCAGGTCCGGAGACGCTTCCTTCGCAGCGTCAATGCGCTTGTCCAGTGCGTCATGCATTGCAGACAGCTCCGCCGCCGCGCCTATAGCCGTTTGTCTTGCCTGCTCCAGCATGTCTCTTGCTTGTCGCAGCGCCGACCACTGGCTGTACTGGTGGACTAGTCCAAACTGATCGGGCAGCGGGACAGGATACGAGGGAACGGCCGTATCTACCTCGTGAGAAAGGGCGTCATGTTCCTGGGCAATCTGGTCGGCGCGCCCTTTGGCATCGCCGCCAGCCTGGATTAAATCTTGCGTCGCGTCATCCACCTCGTCTTCATCGGATTCCAGCTGTGCCTTGGCCTCTGCGAGCCTATCGTCTAATGCGTCTTTCTTGCTTCCACTCGCCTTTGCGTCTTCCGCCTTCAACTGCTCGGCTAGTGCCTGATCGGCCTTCTGCAGTGCTTGCGCCTTCTCTAGCCTTGCTTGGATGTCTTTCGCCCCCGGACTCAAAACAGGCGGATGCGCTTCGGCATTCCGCCGCGCGCTCTCGTAGGCGAGGTCCATTTCGTGGTCGGCTAACCGGATGGCCTCCTTGGAGAGCGCCTGTTCCTCCGGAGTGTCCGCCCGGCGTATGAGGCTCTGGGCAATCCTCATGGGCGATTGGTCAACCAGCGTCGTTTGGGATCCCATCGCCGCCTTTTTGGCAATGCCATTCGCCGGCTGCCCAGTGCGGAAATATCCGTAGGCGGCTGCGCCCAGCAGCACTATCAGCAGGACCAAGGCAATCTTTTGCGTCGTCTTCATCGTTCAATTCTACCTGCACATTATTCTATATGTTGGATGCGAATTGGGGTCTTCCGATTTTGCATTTTTCAAGTCTGCTGTGTGTTCTTGGCGAGCGGTTCCCGATGGTCTTGGCAACAGAAGCCGCACAGTGCTGCGCAAGCACCTCCGAGGCGCGGAACCTTTGCTCGGTCGGCCTCTCTATCCTATTCTCGGAAAAGGGTACCATCATGCAAAATTCCGGGCTTCCTAAGCTTGTTTATGGTCTGCTGGCTTCAGTCGGCTTGCTCTATTTTTCGCTTTCGTATCCGCAGCTCCCTGATCCGATGGCTTCCCATTTCAACGCCAGCGGTGTCGCCACTGCTTGGATGCCCAAATCTGGCTTCTTCATGCTCATCCTGGTCGTCACCCTAGCCGCGGGCGTTCCTGTATTCGTTGTGTCGAAGTCGCTGGCAAAGTTGCCAAACGAGAAAATGAATCTAGCAAACAAGGAATATTGGCTTGCGCCCGAGCGCCGAACTGAGACGCTGCAGTATCTGGGGATTCAAATGGGATGGTTCGGCTGTGCTCTTCTCGCGCTCCTATTCAGCGGTCTTTACAATGCGGTGGCAGCCAATCTCAGACCCAGTCACACTTTCGATTCAACCTCTTTTTATGTAGCCCTAGGCGCCTTCTCTGCTTTCATTATCTTCTGGCTTGTCCGCCTGCTTTCGCACTTCGCCCGTGTTCCGCAACAAAATGCCGGAAGTTGACGCGAATCGGCAGAGAGCATAGTTTGGGCAGATGAAAGTCCGAGATGTCCTTCGCTTGCTGGAACAGGATGGATGGGTCTTGGCGAGAACTAGGGGCGCCACCGCCAGTACAAACATCCTGCTAAACTAGGCCTGGTAACTGTGCCTGGCAAGCCGGGCGACGACTTGGCTCCCGGAAAATTGAACATCACCTTGAAACAAGCAGGACCAAAACCATGAAGAAATACTTAATCATCGTCGAGCCAACTCAGACCGGCTTTTCTGCCTACTTCCCGGATCTTCCCGGATGTGTTTCGACTGGCCGAACGCGCGATGAAGTCGAACAGAACATGAAAGACGCCATTGCGTTCCATTTGGATGGCTTACGCGAGGAAGGCCACGCTGTCCCGGAGCCTCAAACGTATTCTTACTCGCGCAAAAACATTTGATGGAATTTAACCATGGACAGGGCTGGGGCGATTGCGCTTCTTATATTGCTAGCGGCCGCTATCGTGCCGGTTCTGCGAACCTATCTTCGGAATGCAAGAATCCGAAATGATTTCGACTATGCCATGCAAGTAGTTGCCAAAGAGGCTGTGAAACGAGCAAGAACTGATTACGGCGTTGATCTCGACTATTCCCCCGATTCAATCGAGCGGCTAGACGCAATGCTTGAAACAATCCACCAAGCCTATTCAAAGAATCCGCTGAGCGAAAGTGAACTCATTTTACACACATTGCAATGGGGCGCTTACATTGGTGAATCGTTGAGGAAACTTCATCCGGGCAAATGGCAACGCGATTCAGAGAAGGTTGGCCCTGGCACAATGCCATTCATGTACCACTCTGGAGAGCAAGCGTTTCCGAGATCTTGGGTAAACAAGAGAATTGTTGATGGCCCGTTTGACAGCGTCGTCAGCAAGTTCTACGTTTTTCCCACCCGACTTACTTGAAGGCCAAGGGGACGAACCAGAAGACCAAGATCCTGAGCGAAAGAATCAGCCTCAGAAATGAAAAACGCCCCGGGCAAACGGGGCGTTTTGACTTTCCAGTTTCGAATTTCGTGCTTCGAAATTTATCACAGGTAGTCGCGCGAAGGGCCTTCCAGGAAGGCGCGCAGCTTGCGCGAGCGTGACGGGTGGCGCAGCTTGCGAAGCGCTTTCGCTTCGATCTGGCGGATGCGTTCGCGCGTGACCGCAAACGATTGGCCGACTTCTTCGAGCGTGTGCTCGCTGCCGTCGTCCAGGCCGAAGCGCATCTTGATGACTTTTTCCTCGCGCGGCGTCAGCGTCTTCAGCACCGAAGAGGTTTGTTCCTTCAAATTCAAATTGATGACCGCATCGGACGGCGAAACCACAGCCTTGTCTTCGATGAAATCCCCAAGATGCGAATCTTCTTCTTCGCCGATCGGCGTTTCCAGCGAAATCGGCTCTTGCGCAATTTTCAGAATCTTGCGCACTTTGGACACCGGAATGTCCATGCGCTTGGCGATTTCTTCGCTGGTCGGTTCACGGCCAAGTTCTTGCACGAGTTGGCGGCTGGTGCGCACCAGTTTGTTGATGGTTTCGATCATGTGCACAGGAATGCGGATAGTGCGTGCCTGGTCGGCAATCGCGCGAGTGATGGCCTGTCGAATCCACCACGTCGCATAAGTCGAAAACTTGTAACCGCGGCGCCACTCGAACTTGTCCACCGCCTTCATCAGGCCGATGTTGCCTTCCTGAATCAGGTCGAGGAACTGCAATCCGCGGTTGGTATATTTCTTGGCAATCGAGACGACCAGCCGGAGGTTGGCTTCGATCAATTCTTTTTTAGCTTGCTCGGCTTCCGCTTCGCCACGATGAATAAACGTCAGCGTGCGCTTCAGTTCCGTCAGCCCGACTTCGCTAGCTTCCTCGATGTCTTTCAGCTCGGTACGTCGCGTGCGCAGTTCCTTGCGCGCTTCCGCCGCGACGTCGCCTTTGGCCACGTCCGCGCGGCGCTCCAGGCGGCCCGCTTCGCGTTCCAGCGATTGCAGGCGCTCGACGGTGCCGCGCATCTTGTCGATGAGCCGCTTTTTCTCAAACGGGTTGAAATCAATGTCACGAATGGCAACCGAAATCTCCACGCGCGTGCGCGCCACGTCCCACTTCGCGCGGACGTACGGCTTCTTCTTCGCCTTCGGTGTCTTGTCGAGCTTTTCAGCTTGCTTCAGCGCGGTCTCGTACAGCTTCGCAATCTTGTCGATGTACTTCAGCGTCTGCTTGGTCTTGTTGGCGATCTTCTCTTCAGTCAGCTCTTCATCGTCAAACTGGACGATCTCTTTGATGGACCGCACGCCCTTGCGCAAATCGTCGCCGACGGCAATCAATTCCTTAATGACGATCGGGGAACGCGTGATGGACTTCATCACCACCAGTTGCCCGCGCTCGATGCGCTTGGCGATGGTGACTTCGCCCTCGCGCGTCAGCAATGGCACAGTGCCCATCTCGCGCAGATACATGCGCACGGGATCGTTTGTTTTTTCGAGTGAACCCGGAGTCAGGTCGAGGTCGCTGCCGCCTTCGTCGGAGTGTGCATCGTCTTTGGCGACAACTTCGTGATCGCCGCCCTCCGTGGAAACTTCCACGGCCCGCGCGGCTTTGGCCGATGCCTGGTCTTCGTAAATTTCAATGCCATTCCGCTCAAATGTAGTGAGCAGATCGTCGATTTCTTCCGAGGAATGCACTTCCGCCGGAAGCGAATCGTTTACTTCGTCATACAGCAGGTAGCCTCGCTCTTTGCCCACGGCAATGAGCTGGCGTACTGCATCGTATTTTTCTTCAAGGCCTACTGCTGCCACAAATTCCTCCCGCTTCTAAACCGCAATCCCAAGTATTTCAGCGCTGATCATGAGAGGCTTTCTTCCTTCTTCAATCGCAGAGACACGGGCAGGCTTGCGCGCAGGCGCAAACCACGGGGAAATTTCCCCAGAAGATCGCTCGCTTTTTGATTTGAAAACCTCTGCGCCGCGCCGATTGCCCGCCGTTGGCTCCGTGCGTTTGCCCGTTTTCCGCACTCTGGTAGCCTGGCCCCTGCCGCTAAACACACCAATATAGATGCATTTCACGGCAAAATCGTTACCCGCGAAACCCTATTACGCTACACGTTTAAGTCCCTTGCCGTCAATGTTTTAATTCGTGGATTTGTGTGGAAAACTGCATCGGCAAGGGTTTACTCTCGCTCCCGATTAGGGAAGGCGCGACGTGGCATCAGCGTTCTCACATGTGGTCGCGGCCCTTGGCATAGGTGCTTGTTTCTACCGCCCAGTCACGCCAAAGCGAGTATGGATGGCGGGCGTAGTGTGTTCCGTGATACCCGACCTCGACGTGATCGGAATCCAGGTTGGGATCCAGTACGGCGATTTCTGGGGGCACCGTGGATTCACCCACTCCCTTCTCTTCGCTGCGCTGCGCTGCTGGCGACTGCCGTGACATTCATCGCGTTTCGGCAGGGCTTGCCGTCGCTTGGGCGAGTTCCGCTCTGGATCTACCTGTTTCTAGCCACCGCCAGCCATGGTTTCCTAGACGCCATGACCAACGGCGGTCTAGGCGCCGCCTTCTTCTCTCCATTCGACAATCACCGCTATTTTCTTCCCTGGACTCCGATTCGGGTATCGCCCATCGGCCTCGGGAGGTTTTTCACCCAGCGCGGCCTCGAAGTCCTCCAGAGTGAACTCCTCTGGATTTGGCTCCCCGCGGCGGTTCTTGCAGTCGTAGCCCGGGTCGTCCGGCGCAGCATCCCGCAAGCTGAAACCTGACCTACTACGATTTCAATCGCAAATCCCCCTTGACTACCCTTACTTTTTGTGCTACTATACTCTGCAGGTAAGAGTGCGCATTCCCTTTGGAGTGCGGCGGCTTGACGCCGCTTTTCCGACCGACGCGTATCTAGCCCCTAGAATCAACCAGCAGTCCCTAAATCGGCACTCCTAAGCCCCTTTAGAATGAACACTTACAGAAGTGTTGATTCTAAGCGACTTTAACCATCTTTATAATCAGTGGTTATGAAAAACCGGGGGAGGGTACCTGTTATGGTTAACCACCAGCTCGCTGCGATCACTCGCGAACGCCTTCACCTCGCCGCGGCAAGCCTCCGCATCAGCTCCTGCTTCTTCTCCAGCAGCCCGCGCAGTTCGGTTCCGGAGGGATTCGCCTCAATGCTGCGCTGGACATCGGCCAGCTCTCGCTCGGCCTGACGGTGTTGCAGCGTCTCAATGCAACTCATGGCTTCTTCCCAGGTCGGCTCGTTGGCCTCCTCGAACAGAATCTCGAAAAATAGACGCCGGTCGCGCTCTTCCAGCAATGCCCCCACTTCGGTGGCCTGCACCGGCTGACCGGACAGGCTGGCAATGACCAGCGCTGCAAAAATCTTCTCCGTCTCCAGCCCATGATACAGATGCGCATTTTGCAGGTGCGAGGCAAGCTCTTGCCGGAAGCCTTCCGCCTCTGCCAGCATGCGAATCAGCCGCCGTTCGACGGGCTTGGCCGCGCGACCGACCAATTCCGGCTGGGTCTTCACTTCACTACGGCGATCGGCAGCGGCTTTGCTCAGGGCCGCACGCAGGACCGGTTCGTCGAGCCGGAGTTGCTGTGCAATTCTCGTCGCCCACTCGGAGCGCAGGATGCGATTGGGAATTCTCTGTACATACGGCAAAAGAAAATTGACCGCGCGCAGCTTCCCTTCCGCTGTCGTCAAATCCATCTGCCGTGCGCGCGCAATCAAGTAGTCCACATAAGGCGGCGCTTCTTTGAGCAGCTTGAGGTATTCGTCCTTGCCGCGTTCGCGGATAAATAGGTCTGGATCGGCTTTCTTATCACCAACCGGAGGGAGCGCAAGCACGCGCACCTCGAAATCCTGTTCCAGCAAAAGCGAGAGTGACCGCTCTGTGGCTGTCTGCCCTGCGGTGTCCGGGTCATAATTCACAACGACGCGCCGCGTAAATCGTCCCAGCAATTTGATCTGCGGCTCAGCGAGACTCGTCCCGCAACTTGCTACTACGTTGCTGATTCCCGCGCGAGCCACGGCAATCGCGTCCATGTAGCCTTCGACGAGAATCGCGAAGTCTTGCCGCCGCAGCGCATCCTTTGCGCGGTCCATGTGGTAAAGGACGTTGCTCTTGGAATAAATCGGTGACTCGGGCGAATTGAGATACTTCGGCATATCGTCGCCCAGAGCACGGGCTCCGAACGCCACGATCTTTCCCGATTCACTCGATATAGGAAATGTGATGCGCCGCCTGAAGCGGTCGAACAGCCGTGTGCCGTTCTGGTCGCGGGAAATCAATCCCGACTCAACCAGCAACTTTTCGCTGTACTTGGGTTTCAATAGGCGCAGCACAACGTCGCCGCCGCTGGGCGCGTACCCTATTCCGAAACGCGCGATTGCTTCTTTATCCAACCCACGATCTTCGAGGTAAGCGCGCGCGGCTTTTCCTTCGAGCGTCCCTTCAAGCTGCTTCACGAAAAACGTCTGCGCTTCCCGGTGTATTTCCACAAGCACTGAGCGCTGCTGGTTTTCCTTGCGCTCTTCCGGCGAACGCTCCTTCTGCCGCGGGACGGCAATCCCGCATTTCTCCGCAACAATGCGAATCGCCTCGGGAAATGCGCACTTCTCCATTTCCATGACAAACTTGAAAACATCGCCGCCCTGGCCGCAGCCAAAGCAGTGATAGATTTGCTTGGTCGGATGTACGTTGAACGACGGAGTCTTCTCTGCGTGAAACGGACAAAGCCCGCGAAAATTTTGCCCCGCCTTTTTCAGCGGCACGTATTCGCCGATTACGCGAACGATGTCCGCCTGCTGCTTCACCTTGTCCGCAAATGATCCCGCTTCCGCCATTCTGTTCTTTTATTGGTGATCAGTGCTTCGTGTAATCATTCTTGTAGACGGCGCCGCCCTTCATCACGAATTTTACATGCTCCAGGATAGTGACGTCTTTCGTGGGGTCTCCGTCAACGGCGATGACGTCCGCAAATTTACCGGTTTCCAGCGAGCCTACTGCGAATTTTGGTCCGAGCAAGTCCGAGGCGTTGATGGTTGCGGTTTGAATCGCCGCGAGCGGGGTCATGCCCAGGCTTACGTAAACGTGGAACTCGCCGGCGTTGAGTCCGTGCGGATAGACCGCGGCGTCGGTGCCGAAAGCAACTTTGACGCCGGCGGCGAATGCCTTCCCCGTGTTCTTACGCATGGCGGCGATTACATCGCGCATCTTTTGCTTGGAGTACTCCGGCACGTCACTGCGATCCATGTTTTTTTCCATGTACTCGCCGAGAAAGAGTGTCGGCACGAGGTACGTTCCGTTTTTCTTCAGTGTGGCAATAGCGGCGGCGTCCATCAAGTGACCATGCTCGATCGAATCGACGCCGGCTTCCGAAGCCCAGCGCACGCCTTCGGCGCCGTGCGCATGCGCGGCAACTTTTCGGCCGAGTCGGTGGGCGTCCGCCACAATCGCTTTCATTTCTTCGAGCGTGTATTGCGAAGCGTTGGGGTCATCGCCTTTCGAGAGCACGCCGCCGGTCGCGCAAATCTTGATCACGTCCGCGCCGTACTTGATGACTTCGCGAACTTTGTGCTGCACGGCCTCGATGCCGTCCGCCACTCCTCCGGCTTGAAAATGAAACGCGGGCGGAAGCAAATTCTCGTCGCAATGTCCGCCGGTAATTCCTAGTGCCGGGCCGGATGCGACAATGCGCGGGCCGACGACGTCGCCATCATTGATGGCGTCGCGCAGCGCGATGTCTGAATAATCAAATGCCCCAAGGTTGCGCACCGTGGTGAATCCCGCTTCAAGCGTGCGCTTCGCGTTCCGCGCGCCGTGCAACGCTTCGCGCGCTGTCGAAATTCCCAGCCCCGCGTAGGAGAGCGAACTCAATTCAAACGTCAGGTGCGTGTGCATATCGATCAAACCGGGGAGCACGGTGGCGTCCGGCAGATCGATCATCGTATCTCCGGAAGCCACGGCGATTTCGCTGGACGGAGCGACTCGCACGATCTTGTCACCTGTAATGACGATGGCTTGGTTGGCGCGCCATTCTCCGGTGCGCACATCAAGCACATGCCCAGCGCGAATCACTGTTCGCTTAGGCGCTTGCGCGTTCGCGGTAGTCGCGACTGTAGCCAGCGCGGCCAAAGCCACGACAGATGCCGCTATCCAACGGCAAATTTCTCGCGCATCTTCCGCGCGCCACAATAAATTCTTCATAGCTTTCATTCAAACACCTCGTTGTGAATTGGCTTACGAGACGCGGGGAGTATAACAAAGCTATGCGGCTGAATCGCGGCAGACGCTGAATTTTGAATGCCGGACTAATTTCTATTTTCTGATTTCCAATCTCTATCGCTGTAGTTCCACGACGGTAATGGCCTTTCCACCGTGCTCCTCGGTTTCAAATGAATGTTTATCGACCAGCGGATGCGAAGCGAGAAACGCGCCAATGCCTTTGCGTAGTGCTCCTGTCCCGTGTCCGTGAATGATGCGGATACGCCCTTTGTTCGCCAACGCCGCGTCATCGAGGAATTTGTCCAGGCGGTCCGTAGCTTCCTCGACGGTCATGCCAATCACATTGATTTCGTCGGAAGGGCCGTCTTCTCCCCCTTGCGAGGTTACAGTGACTTTGGAAGAGGGCGGGGTCCTTCGACTAGGCTCAGGATAAACAAGCCCCATCCCTACGGCGCCGCGAGGAGATGGTTGCGGTATAGTCTCGACTCCCATGATTTCGTCCAGCGCCACTTTCATGCGCAGAGGGCCGGCCTCGATTTCGGCGGATGATCCGTCAATCCGCCGCAACACAACTGGCTTGCTGAACCCGCGCACGCGAATTCTCGCGCCGGGCTGCAGCCGGTCCGCGCTGACCGCTTCCGCAGAGGCGGCGTTGACACCGAGATCGGCTTGCGAATCGGAAATGGCCTGCACGACGGCAGCATTGAGTTCTTCGCGGGCTTCGCCACGAATGTCTTGCATTTTTCGCCGCGCCGTTTTCTCCACCTGCGCGCGCAGTTCCCTTTCCTTCACGGCCTCGACAACTCGCGTGACATTTTCGTCAAAACGCTTTTGCATCTCCGCGAACTGCGCTTCCAGCTCCTTGATGCGCTTTTGCTGGCGTTCGAACCACTCGCTGCGCAGCTTCTTGCGCTCTTCTTCGAGCGCATGCCGCTCGGCTGCCATCTGCTTTTGCAGGCGATCCAGTTCGTCGCGGCTGCGATGCAAATAAGCGATCAGGTCCGCGGCTTCGCGCGATTCAGGCGTCAGCAATGACCTTGCGCGTCCGATGATTCCCGTGGCGATTCCCAACCGCTGCGCAATGGCGATGCCGCTCGAGCCTCCGGGCACGCCGACCATCAAGCGATACGTGGGCCTCAGATTTACGACATCGAATTCCACGGCTGCGTTTACGACGCCTTGAGTTGTCGAAGCGTACGTCTTCAGCCGGTCGTGATGCGTGGTTGCCAGCACGATGCAATTCTTCGCGCGAAATTCGTCCAGCAGCGCGACAGCCAACGCTGCGCCTTCTTCCGGTGCAGTGCCCGTACCCATCTCGTCCACCAGCACCAGAGAATTCGGCGTCGCTTCCTCCAGCATGGTTTTCAAGTTCAACATGTGCGCGGAAAACGTGGAGAGATCCGCCGCGATCGATTGCTCGTCGCCGATGTCCACCAAAATCCTGTCGAACATTGGCAGCACCGCTCGCTGCGCGGCCACGGGAATACCGGATTGCGCCGCGAGCGCCGCCATGCCTGTCGTTTTCAGCGCCACGGTTTTGCCGCCCGTGTTCGGTCCGCTGATGACAAGAACGCGTTCTTCGCCGCCAAGAGTCAGTGTCATCGGAACAATGGCGCGATTCTCTTTGCGAAGCTTATCTTCCAGAACTGGATGGCGCGCGCCTTCCAACCGCAATTCATTTGACGTTGAGAATTCCGGCGTTGCGGCATCGAAATCTCGCGTGAATCTTGCGCGCGCGAATATGCTGTCAAGTTCCGCAATCGTCTCGGCGGCAGCGAGCAGCGGCTCCCGGACTCTTTGCAGCTTCTCCGTGAGTTCACGCAAAATCCGCAGAATTTCCGCAGCTTCGTCCTCCGCGAGCTGTACCAGTTGATTGTTCGACTCGACGGTCTCGAACGGCTCCATGAAAACGGTCTGCCCTGTCGCGCTAGCTCCATGCACAACGCCTTGAAGTCCTCGCCGGTGTTCGGCCCGCACGGGAATCACGAAGCGATCGTTGCGCAACGTAACGTAGTCTTCTCCCGCCTCCGCATTGCGCGCGCGCAAAATCTGCTTCAAGCTCCGCTGAATCGCGTCGCGCGTTTCCGTGATGTTCGCGCGGATGCGCCGCAGCGCCGATGACGCATCGTCGCTGATCTCTCCGTTTGGCAGCACGCAGCGCCGGATCGCTGTGCACACATCTCGAAAATCACCAAGAGACGCAGCCCGCCCTGCAAGCAAGGGAAACTTCACGGCCTCTTCGCGGAACTGCTGGCGCAGCCATCCCGCTGTTTCGAGCAACGATGCCGCATCCAGAAATTCACTCGGCTCCAGCGCCATGCCTGGACCTTCAATACGTTCGAGCCACGCTTGCGGATCGGCCAGAGCGCCAAATCCCAATTCGCGCCCGGCGCGCAGCCACTCCGCCGCTTCGCGAATGAGTGCGAACGCCGATTCCAGCGTCGCGCGGTCCGTGCTAGGTTCAAGCCCATTTACCGCGCGACGCCCTGGAGTACACGTGGTCCTCAGCCGCAGCAATTCCCGCAGCTTGTCGAACTCCAAAACGTCTTGCGCCGTTCGTGACATTGTTAGCTTTGCTTCAACCTGGTCGTCAGATGATTGGCCACATCGCCCGGCGTCTCCGCGACGTAGACGAGCCGGCCGTTGGCTTCACCCCAAGGGGCGGGATGCCCCAACTCCACTTGACGCACGCGATCCAGCACCGGCTCCCAGAAATTTCCAAGCACCGCAAAAGGTTTCGCGTTCATTACGCTCTTGTTCAACATTTCCCACACGACCGCGAGTTCGACCAGCGTTCCCGTCCCGCCTTTGCAGGCCACAAAAGCGTCCGCCCGGCGAATCAGCTCAAAGAGCCGCTCTTCCCAGGTCTTCATTCGCACTTCTTCATCGACCCAGGAATTGAGTTTGGCTGTCTTGAAAAAATCCGCGGTCACGCCTACCGTTCTTCCGCCACCCTCTTTCGCTCCGCGGGACACGGCTTCCATCACTCCAGCGTAGCCGCCACTGCAAATAGAAAAACCGTGCTTCGCCAAAGCGCGGCCCAGGATGCACGCCTCTTCGTAATCCGCATCGCCTTCGCGCGGCCGCGAACTCCCGAATACGGTAACGACCAATTCTCTTGGCATAACTCGTTTCCCATCTTACTGCGGGTGCTTGTGTTCGACCGCACGCTTCGCCGGCGTCACGTTGAACTCTTCGAGCATCGCCACACACAAACCGGTTAGGGCATCCGCCGCTTCGTGGCTCTTCCCGCCTTGATTGTTGCTCAGGAAGGAAAAGATCAACCGGCGTCCGCCCGGCGTCTCCGCAAAACCGGAAAGCGTCCTCACATGTTCGACCGATCCTGTCTTGGCATGGATGCGTCCCGCCGCCGGTGTATTTTTCATGCGGTCTTCCAAAGTGCCGTCTTGTCCTGCCACGGGCAGAGATGCGTAATACGGGCCGAACCAGGGCTGCTTTTGCGCAAAACTCAACAGAGTCACAATGGCGCGCGGCGTCACTAAATCGTGCCGCGACAATCCCGATGCGTCGGTTTGAATCACATCGGCCGGCTCGATTCCCGCCGTCGCGTAAAAATCCGCGGGAACTTTCAACATTTCGTCCAGCGTGGCCCACGGTCCGTTCTGCCGCGCCACTGTTCGAAGCAGCATTTCCGTGTGCAGATTCTGGCTGATCTTGTTGATCAGTTTCACGGCGTCGCCCAGCGGCACCGAAGTGTGTTCCGCCAATATGACGGGATCGCCGGCCACTTCTGCTTGATCGTGGCGTGCCCTGGACACTCCGCCGACCCTGATGCCACGATCTTCCAACATCCGCTTCAATAGCACGGCGGCATGCAGCGCCGGTTCCTCCACTGCCAGAACCAGTTTTCTCGGCGCGGTTTTTGCGGGCAAGCTGCCCTTCACCACTACGAAATTCGATCCCGGTTCGCGCGTCAGCGTCAAATCCGATTTCACGTCCGCCGCTGAGGTAGTCACATGATTTTCGACAGTAAAATCCGGAGTTGCTGGAGTCACTGAAGCTTGCACGGGTTCGCCAGCCTGTTCTCCCGGCGAAAGCGTCAGTGCGACCGTGTTATCATCCACCACGATCGCGGAGATGGCCGCGCCGTACTCCCATACCATGTCGTCAATTTCCCAGCCATTCGGGTAACGCTCCCTCGGAAAATAACTATCATCACCGATCACATCTCCCGAGATTTCCTTGACGCCCTTGGCTGCCAACGCATCCGCAAGCTCCACAAGTGCTCTCTCTTGGGGTCCATCAAATTCTTCTTTCAGCTCATAGGGAAATTTTCTGTTCGAAAGATTTGGATCACCTCGCCCGACGAGAGCTAGATCTCCATTCAGGACGCCTTCGTTTGAAATTGCGCCGCTCGACTCCAAGGTCGTTCGGAAGCGATACTCCGGCCCAAGCTTCGTCATCGCCAGCGCGGTGGTGAACAGTTTCATGTTGGATGCCGGAACGAAGTACTTATCTGCATTCTGCTCGTAAAGCGTTTCTCCGCTCTCGGCATCCACGATGAGCAGTCCCCATTCGCCCTTGCTGGTGGGCGGCGTTCCGAGCAACGCTTCCGCGCGCGAGGCGAATTTTGCCGCAGCCCTCTTGGTGGCCAGACTTTGTTTTTTCGGTCCGCAGCAAGCGGCTGGCGACGCCGGCTCTGTCTTTGGTTTGGATTGCCCGTGCAGGAGGGGCGCATCCATTCCAAATAGGAACAGCGCGCTCGCCGCCACTGTCGACTCATATCGCCGAAGAATTTTCTCGATTCTCATTTTTCTCTCACATCCCGGTCACTCCGCAAAAGTATAGTCGAAAGGCAACAGATTCCGCCGCCCGCGCGTCATAATCTGTGTAGCTGATACTTTCGGTTGGTCCGCCTCCCAGCCCCATTCGACAGGCCTGAGGTTGCGCCTAGCCTACGGGCACTCTATGATGGCAATAGCCCAGAACACTATGACGAGGTGAATTGTGATCAAGCGAATGATTTCTTCCCTAACGGCCCTGGCACTGGTGGCTTCTCCGCTCTTGGGCGCTGGAGACAGGAAGGAAAGTGAGCGCCTGGAAAATTGCGGGGTGGTCGTCAAGGAAGTGATGGATATTTCCGATAACATCCCCGAGGACCTTATTGATAAAGCGGACTGCATCATCGTCTACCCCTCGGTGCTTAAAGCTGCCTTCGTGATTGGCGGCAGCTACGGCCGCGGGGCGATGACTTGCCGCTCCGGCGAGCATTTCACCGGTCCCTGGAGCGCTCCCACAATGATGGCTCTGGAAGGCGGCAGCTTCGGCTTGCAGCTCGGCGGCCAGGCTACCGATTTCGTGCTGCTGGTAATGAACCCTCGCGGCGCTCACTCGATTTTGAGCAGCAAGGTCAAGCTCGGCGGGGATGCCTCCGTCGCCGCAGGACCTGTCGGGCGCACGGCAAATGCCTCCACCGATGTGACGATGCGTGCGGAAGTTCTCAGCTACTCCCGCGCTCGCGGTCTGTTCGCCGGGCTATCCCTGGAAGGTTCGACGGTTAGACCAGACAATGATGGGAACGAACGCGTTTACGGCAAAAAACTTGAGGCGCAATCCATCGTGTTCAATGGCGCGGTTGCCGTCCCCTCGGCCGCGCAAAAAATGATCGCGTACCTAAACCAAAAGTCTCCGAAGAATACCTCCGAGGCCGCAACACACAAGTAATTGTAGGTAAATCCTAAGCTTGTAAGACGACACCCCGGGCTAAACCGGGGTGTTCTGTTTTCCTTTTGTGCTTGACATCTTGACAAATGTGACCTACAGTCATTTATGAGTATTGGTCATCATGAATCGACTTTCGCATTCCAACTCTCCCTCAACCGGCTCCGCGCCAGTCCCAACGCCCGATCGTCGCCAGCGCCGTAGCGCTGACATCCGCGAGCGGTTATTCCGCTCTGCCCTTGAGCTTTTCGCGCAGAAGGGATTCGCGGAAACAACCGTGGAAGACATCACCGAAGCCGCTGACGTCGGCAAAGGCACATTCTTCAACTATTTCCCAAGCAAGGACCACATTCTTCTCGCGTTCGGAGAAATGCAATTGGGCAAGCTGGAAGCGATGATCGAAGCCGCCCGCAGCAGTGGCGAGAGCATGCCTGAATTCCTCCGCTCGCTCGGAGTCCGCATGACTCAGGAGCCCACTCGCAACCCTGCCATTATCCGGGCTCTGCTGCAGGCGTATCTATCGACCACCCCGGTCCGCGCAGCGATGATGGATTTGCAGCGGCGCGTGCATGCTCTCCATACGCAGATGATTCAACTCGGCCAGGAACGCGGCGAGATCCGCGACGACCTGCCGGCGGCGGAGATCGCCTATGTTTTTCGCCAGACCATTTTCGGCACGCTGCTGATTTGGTCGCTGTACGGCGACGCGACTCTGCATTCGCGGATTGAAACGGCGTTCCATTTGCTGTGGACCGGCCTGGCGCCGCGAGGGAACCCGAAGCGGCTTTTGCCAGCGCCTTTATTCACTTCGGGAGATTAGTTGCATGAACCGCAAGCGCATCCTGATTCTGCTAGTTGTTGCCGTCGCGCTGGCCGTCACGGGGCTGTATGCCGGATGGTTCCACCACGACAATACTTTACAGGGTTCCGGTACCGTAGAAGCCCGCAATATCCGCGTCGGCTCCGAGGTCGGCGGCCGCATCGATAAAGTTTTGGTCCGCGAAGGCGATTCGGTTCAGCCCGGCCAGGTCTTGATCACGTTTGACGACAAGGAACTGCGAGCTTCGCTGGAACAGTCTCGCGCAAATGCCGAAAAAGCCAGGCGCGGCTACCGTCCAGAAGAAGTTGAGGAAGCGCGTGCTGCCGCCGCTCAAGCAAAAGCGGACTACGAGCTAAAAAAGAACGGCTATCGTCAGGAAGACATCGCCACGGCACAGGCCGATCTCGAACGTGCCAAGGCTGACGAAGTCCGCACCCATCTGGATTTCGATCGCTACGACGCATTAGCGAAAAAGGATCTCGTTTCAAAGCAACAGCTGGATACCGCCGAGGCCAACTGGAAAGTCGCAGTTGCCCAACAACAGAGCGCACAGCACAAGCTTGACGAACTCCAGCGCGGCTACCGGCCTGAAGAAATTGCTTCCGCCGAAGCGCACTATCGTCAAGCGCAAGCCACTTTGGAAAAGCTCGAACATGGCAATCGCCGGGAGGATGTCGACCTTGCAAAAGCAGGCTTGTCCTACGACGAAGCCCGCTTCCGTGAGCGCCAGGTCACTGCGCCTTCGGCCGCAACTGTCGAAGTTCTCGACGTGCGTCCCGGTGACCTCATTGCTCCAAACACACCGGTCGCCACACTCTTGGAGAAGGATCAGATCTACGTGCGCATCTACATTCCGGAAACCGAGATCGGCCGCGTCAAAGTTGGCCAAAAAGCAGAAGTGCGCGTCGACTCTTTTCCAAAAACAGTTTTCGCGGGTGTCGTCGAGCAAATCAACCAGCAAGCTGAGTTTCTGCCACGCAATGTGCAAACGCGCGAAGAACGCGTTCACCAAGTGATTGGCATAAAGATTCGGATCAATGATCCTGCGGGCCGCGTCCTGGCCGGAATGGCCGCGGATGTGACACTGAAAGCGGAGAGTTGACCAGTGGCGACCCAGGAATCGCTCCCGGAAGCGGCCATTTCTGCGCGGAATCTTGTGCGGCGTTTCGGCAATTTCACTGCCGTCAATGACGTGAGTTTTCGTGTTGAAAAAGGCGAAATCTTTGGATTTCTCGGGCCCAATGGCAGCGGGAAAACCACGGTCATCAAAATGCTCACCGGACTCTTGCCTCTCAGTGGCGGGTCCGCGTTGGTTGAGGGCCTTGACGTCGCTACGGATTCAGAATCGGTCCGCGAACGCATCGGCTACATGTCACAAAACTTCAGTCTCTACTACGATTTAACCGTCGAGGAGAATTTGCAGTTTTATGGGCGAATCTACAGCCTCGAGCCTGCGCGCCTCAAACGCCGCATGGAAGAAATTGTTCAGCTCAATGGTCTCGGACCTTATCTGAATCGCCTGGCCGCGCAACTTTCCGGCGGGTGGAAACAGCGCCTCGCCCTTGGCTGCGCCATGTTGCATGAGCCGAAGCTACTTTTCCTCGATGAACCTACAGCCGGGATCGATCCCGTCGCTCGCCGCCAGCTCTGGGATCTGCTCTTTGAACTTTCCGGGCACGGCATCACGTTTTTTGTCACCACACACTACATGGACGAAGCTGAGCGCTGCAGTCACGTCGCGTACATTTATTACGGGAAACTCATCGCTGACGGCACGCCCAATTCGCTTCGGGAACTCCCGGATGTCCAGCCCGAAGGCACCTTTCGCGTGGAAATCACCACGCCAGAGGTCACACGCGCGCTGCGATTCGCGCGTCAGCTCCCGAGCATCCGCAGCGCTACCATTTTCGGACAATCGATCCACGCACTGATCGAAGACCAGTTCAATCTCGATGACCTTCGCAACCAGCTCCTGAAGAACGGCATCGCCGTTGCCGAGATTCGCCCTCTTGCACCCAGCCTCGAAGATGTCTTTGTCGAGCTCACTTACAAGCATCAAGCACTGCTGGAGGCCGCCCGTGCTTAACATCTTTCGCGGATTCGGCGCCGTTTTCTATAAGGAAGCTCTTCATGTGCGGCGCGATGCCGGCACTCTTTTCTTTTCTCTCACCATGCCGCTGCTGCAGATGTTTCTGCTCGGCTTCGGCGTGGACACCAACATTCGCCAGATCAATACCGTCGTTTACAACGCCGATGGCCGCCGCGAAAGCCGCGAACTCCTCGACCGGCTGAAAAATTCAGATACCTTTCACATTTTTGCTTACGTTCAAAACGATCACGATCTGAACGATCTCATCATTTCGGGCAAAACCCGCGTGGGTATCAAGATCCCGGTGGACTATTCCGATCGCCTCCTCCACAACATGAGTGCGCAGGTCCTCGTGCTCATCGACGGCTCGGATTCTTCCGTTGCCGGTCAGGCCATCAACGTCACCACTGCCATCGGCCTGGATGAATCTCTTCGGCGCGTTCTAAAAGACCGCTCCGAGTTTGCCGTGGATATGCGGCCTAAATTGCTTTTCAATCCCGACTCGCGTTCTCCCAATTTCTTTCTTCCTGGACTGACGGCCATCATGCTGCTCAACGTCACCACATTTCTGACGGCCTTCTCGATCGTCCGCGAGAAAGAGCGCGGGACGCTCGAACAGCTTTTCGTCACGCCGGTCAGGCCCTTTGGCCTCCTTCTTGGCAAACTACTGCCCTATCTGGGAATCGGGTTTTTCGAACTTTGCCTGATTCTCCTCTTCATGCGTTTCCTCTTCCGCGTACCTATTCATGGTAGCGTGTTCTTGCTGGCGATTCTGGCGCTCCCCTATCTCTTCGCCGCCCTCTCACTAGGCATCCTCATCTCCAGCAAGGCCAATTCCCAAGCAGAGGCCATGCAACTCGCCTTTCTTCCGATTCTTCCCAGCGTTTTCTTTTCCGGCTACATTTTCCCGCGCGAAACCATGCCGGCTATCTTTAAGCCACTCAGCTATATGATTCCCGCCACCTATTTCATCAACATCACGCGCGGCGTCATTCTTCGTGGAGCGACCATCAAACACCTTTGGACCGATGGCCTCGCGCTCGTCTTCATAGGAACGGTCCTGCTTGTTCTTGCCGCTCGGCGATTCCAGAAAAAAGCCATCATGGCCTGAAGCTATTCATTTATAAGCTTTTACGTCTAAATCAACCCCTTTGGACAACGCCCCTCTCCGATTGTCTATGACACTTGACATCATTGTGATATCATTTCGATATAGACAGAGCGTTTCACTCGAAAGGAAGGCTCTATGAACACCGTTCAATCCACAACCAGCCACGAGCGTGCCGTTTCCGCTCAAAACGGCTGGATCATGCTGCCCGTTCTGCTGATCCTTTTGGTGGGCGACATTGCCCTCCTGATTTTCGCCATTAAAGACGGCATCGAGACTACGGGCCAACCTCACGGATGGCTGGTTGTCCTGTCGTTGCTGCTCCTACCGGTCTTCATCGTTCTGCTGACTGGGTTCTTCACCTTGCAACCCAATGAGGCACGCGTCCTTGTACTCTTCGGCGACTATAAAGGCACGGTGCGCACCAGCGGATTTCATTGGGGCAATCCGTTCTACACCAACGGGCCAGGACAGCTAGCGCTAATGGCCCAAGCGGCGGCGCGTGAGGGCAAAACCGCCGGCACAAAAACGGGCACGGCCGCGCCCGCGCAAAAGACACTGGGCCGCAACAAGATCTCCCTGCGCGCGCGCACTCTGAACGGCGACAAACTGAAAGTCAACGACAAGCGTGGCAATCCTATCGAAATCGCTGCTGTGGTGGTTTGGCGCGTGGGCGACACGGCGCAAGCCACTTTCGACGTGGACAACTACGAGAATTACGTCTCGACGCAGAGCGAATCGGCTTTGCGCCATCTCGCCAGCCTTTATTCCTACGACTACGGCGAAGAGCATGAGATCACGCTTCGCAGCAACGTTGCGGAGGTCTCTCAAGCTCTGCGAGAGGAATTGCAGGAGCGTTTGTCCAAGGCTGGAGTTGCTGTAGACGAAGCGCGTCTGACACATCTGGCCTATGCGCCGGAAATTGCCCAAGCCATGCTGCGCCGGCAGCAGGCTGAAGCGGTCATCGCGGCGCGGCAGAAGATTGTTCAGGGCGCTGTGAGCATGGTGGAAATGGCGCTCAAGGATCTCGCCGATAAGCACGTGGTCACGCTAGACGACGAGCGCAGAGCCTCCATGGTCAGCAATCTCATGGTTGTTCTTTGCGGAGAAAGTGAAGTGCATCCAGTGATTAACACCGGCACTCTGTACAACTGATTGGCAGGGATGATGGAACGAAAATCATTCCTATTGCGGATCGATCCTGCGCTCTGGGCGGAACTGGAAGCCTGGGCGCAGGACGACCTGCGCAGCGTCAACGGCCAAATCGAGTATCTTTTGCGCCACGCTGTGCAGAAACGTAAAGGAACCCAGGCACAACACAACACTCCCCCTGGTGAACCGCCTCCGGTCAAATCATGAGATATCCGCGACCGCTTGTTGAGCGCCGCGCAACCGCCGCGCAACCTCTTTGTCTTTTCCAATAGCACGGCGTATTCTGCTAAATCGTTCTCGTGCCCTTGGGAGACTTCGTGTCTTGTCCGATCTGTGAAAAGCGCAAAGAGGCTCGCTTCTGCCTCGCCAAGGGCGAAAAGATTTGCGCCGTTTGCTGCGGCACTGAACGCGAAGTGTCGATCGATTGCCCGTCGGATTGCTCCTATCTGGTGTCGGCACACCGCTACGAAGATGGGCATCAGCGCTCTTTGGCTGCGGACACTCCGTTGCTGGACGAAAAAATCCCGCAGGATATCGTTTACACGCATCAGCAACTCATGGCCGCGCTGGCTTTCTCGATCGCCAAATTCTGTACTGTCCAGCCTGCTGCGGTAGACACCGACGTTCTCACGGCCATCGAAGCGCTGGCCCACACTTACAAGACTCTAAGCTCCGGCATCATCTATGAAAAACCGCCGGAAGCGCCGCTCCCGCGCGAACTGTATGCCGCGTTGATCGCTTTCCTCGCCGAAGTCAAAAAGCAACAAGCAGAACGCGCCAACTCTGCCGCTCTCAAGGACATGGATCTGTTTTATTTGTGGGTTTTTCTCTATCGAATGGGCCAATTGCGAACCAACGGACGGCCGCGCTCTCGCCGCTTTATTGAATTTCTGAGGGGCCAGTTCCCGCAATCCCCGGAACTTAAGCGCGAAGAATCCCGCATTATTGTTCCGTAAGCGATTCTTCACAATCGTAGAGCTATCCCGCTGAACAAGCTCCTGGCCGCAACAACTCTTGGGCGACCAATCCCGAGTCCCAGGTCAGTTGCATTTGCGAGCAGGGTGACTTGCCCTTCGCCTCCACCCATGGACGCGCCGAAAAACCAAACTTTTCACGTATCCGCGCCACGCGCAGAGAAGCCTTTTTTCGGTATTCTTCCGGCGCATAGCCATTTTTCGCGTACCACTCTTCGTACTGCTTTGCGAGCCGAGGAAACTTCTCCCGCACGAACGGCAAAAACTGCTTGGCCGACGATGGCATCAGGAACAGCACGCCCGAAAAGAACCATTGCGCGCCAGCTTCCTTGGCTGCAGCAGCCACGGCTTCCAAGTCGCCGTCTCGATCCGTGATTCCCGGAATTAAAGGCGAAGCTGAGACTCCCACGGAAAGACCTGCTTCCCGCAACTGCTTCACCGCCGCTAAGCGTAAATCGGGCCTCGGCGCACGCGGCTCCAGAAGGCGCGTCAATCCTGCCCGCAGCGTCGTAATCGTGATGTCGATCCCCAGATTGGACCGCTCGGCGATCCGCTCAAGCACGTCGATGTCCCGCACGATCTGGTTCGACTTGGTGATGATCGAAACGCTCAAGCCTTCCTTCTTCGCCAATTCCTCCAAGCAGGCGCGCGTCACTCCGTACTCTCGTTCCGCAGGTTGATACGGATCGGTGGCCGTCCCAATCGCAATATGGTCCGGGCGCGCTCCGCCCGAGGCTTCCGACTCATATGAGTATTTGTGCGCCACATCCCAAGCCAACAGCGGGGCAGCATCTTTTTTCACGTAAATCTTTTTCTCGAATTCGGAACCGTCCAGCTCCATATATTCGTGCGTGTAGCGGGCGTAGCAATATTTGCAGGCAAACTCGCATCCCCGGTAGGGGTTGATCGTCCATTCAAACGGTACGCGCTTGGAATCGCAACGGTTCAGGATCGACTTTACCGGCAAAACAAAATACTCCGGCTTCTCCGCGGATTTGCGCTGCGTTTCCGCTGGCGGGGAGGATGCTGCGAGGCGGGCGATGCCTATCAGCCGCACGTGAGCGCGTTCTGGGGAAACCGCAGAAGCATTTCGGATCGGACCTGGGGCACGGTTTTGGTTTCCGCGCAGGGCCCCGGGCGCCGGGGGGCAATCCAGCGCCACTTGATTCGAAACGCTGCCGCGGTCGACCGTCTTACGGTCGCCAGTCAATTGGTCCGCGGCCGGGGCTGGGCCTTGGACCTCTTGCATTGGGCTTACAGCTTCAGAGCACTCGGGAAAGAGACTTACTGTGGATAAAGCATGGCGGCGCCGAATCCGAAAACGCGGCACCGATAAGGAGTGAACTGGAGACATAGCCCACCTCGAAGCACCAGTCTAGTATTTCGCCTTTTCTTCGCTTTGTCAAGTATTTTTTCGCTTTTCATTCGCATTAGGCCGCCGTAGGTATGCCGTGCCTCTGTGGATACGACCAACCTCTAAGCGCCTCTCGGGCGATTGCCTCTCCCGGCCTCAGAGGGTATTCTCAGTGTCCGGGAGAGCCGCAGTCCCCATGTCCAAAAGATTAAAACAAGTTCTACTTGCTGGTCTTTTGTTCCTCGGTGTCCTCCCAGCGCTTGCGAGCGGACAGAATCCTCCGCCCTCTAAGAAACCGGTCCCAGCCGGTCCCCCCGCCCCCCAATCGACACACTATCCCATTCTCATCCTTGCGTTTGGTAATGAGCCGAACTGGAGCGTGCGCATCGGTCAAAAAGGGCCTGAACGGATGGATCGGCCGGGGTATCCGCCAATCCCTTTGGAACCCGCCGAGGTCACTCACGAAGCTGCCGCCGATTCCTGGACCTACCATGCCAAGGATTCAGCGACGGGGGTCGCTGTTGCCGTCCACCTTTCGCGAGAGGCATGTACGGATGCCAAGAACGACACGATCACCGCCACTCCAGCACCTTCGGGAAAATACTCCTTCCGCGTCTCGGTCGATCACGCTCAAGTCGGCACCCTGAAGGGCTGTGCCCGCATAGCGGCGGAGCTCTTTCCACGAATTAACAACCAGCCCGACGAGGAAGAAGACGCCGACAAGAAGAAGCCGCCCGCTCCAACCATCACGAACTTCAAAGCTCCCGTCGCTGTAGCGTACATGAACTCCGCAGGGGCGGTAATCCTGAGCCGGGGCACGGTGAAAAGAACCGTGGCGCCCGAGGGAACCGAACTGGCTCTTTCTCACGATGGGAAGAAACTACTCTATACGCGCTCTGATTCCAAAACGGGCCCCGAACGCACCATCGTTCTCTACGATTTTGACTCGGCGAAATCACTGGATCTGCTCCAAGGTTATGTGCGGCAAGCCTTTTGGTCACCGGATAACTCTCACATCGCTTTCCTTAAGGCCCAAGATAAGGCTTGGCAGGTTTGGACTTTCCCCGCAGGCAATCCGGAAACAGCCACTTTGTATTCGCCGCAGCCCGTTAGCTCGCTCGATGGCTGGATAGACAACCACACCATCCTGGCGACGGATATGCTCAATGCCTACTGGCTCAGCGATGAAACCCTACCGCAGGCCGTGGCGCTAAGGGACATCTACGGGCCGGCTTTCCAGGTCATGAGTTCGGACACGATTCGCGTAAGCCCCATCAATCCGGACTTGCTTCTGGTTTCGGCCGACTATCTGTCGGCTCCGACTGGGGCTCCCGTTGATTCCATGGGTTTGGCCGCCGGAGTTTTCCTGTATGAAGTTCGTTCAAAGCGCCGCTCTACGCTGTGCCCACCCGAGCAGTGGGGCCGTGCGGCAGAGTGGTCGCGCGACAGCCTTCAAGTTTTCTTCAACGGTATGGATTCCTCGCATCGCCAGATTGTTAACCGAATCTTTTGGGATGGCACCAGCCTGCAGCGTACGCTCGTCGGAAGCAGCTACGTTGTGGGGCAATAGCTACCGGCCTTTCCGGACCCTACCGTGTCCGATAGGCGGCAACGCCTTGATTCCAAGTGCGTCCCAGACGAAATAGGGCTATACTCAGTATTGTGAGTACTAGTCCCACTCCAGTCCCTCAAAAGGTTGGCATCCTTGTCCTCGACAACGATCCCACAGGCGGAACTGCGGTCAAGCAGATTTTGGATTCCGAGGGTTGGCGCGTTCGCATAGTTTCCGACATTCAAATGCTCCTGTCCGAGTTAAAGACCGGAGAATGGTCGCTGGTGATTGCAAACGTGGCACTTACCGGAGTCGAAGGCCCGGTCTTCGTTACCTTGCGCGAGCTTGCCAGCGTCTCTTCCGACGATGGTGGGCGAATTCGAGTCCTTTACCTCATCCCGGAGTTGGCCAGCGTCCAGTACCTTGCCCCTTTGGAAAGCGCGCGCGTTCCCTACGTGCTTCGCCCCTATCACTTGCACGACTTTCTTGAAAAGGTCAGTGATCTACTCGTTGAAGTGAAGGCTATTGAAGGCCCCATCCGCCAGGTCCGTCACGAATTTGGGGCTCTACGTAAAAAGAAGAAGCAAGCTGCCCGTTCGAATTCCATGTTCGCTTCCCGCGACTCTTTCTCCTATTCCGACGAGGAGCTTGCCGAATACGAGAAAATGGAAAAGGAAGCCTCCAGTTCGAAGCGCAACAAGCCTCGCACCAACCTCGGCGGCTCCGACCGCTAAGCAGTCCGCTTTCAGGTTCAACCCGCGATAAACAGAATCCGCAGCAAGAATTCTCCACTGCACCGTTCTAACTTCGAAACGTGCCCTCGCTATTCGCTCTCGTCGGAGCCGGGGTCACGCACAGGAGGTTTCATCATGGAACGTTCGCTTTTAACCGCCCTTATCGGCGGACTTCTTGGAATCACGGCATTTGGCGGGTTGGCAGTGGTTGGTTCAGTTCCCGGAACACCGGAGCCTCCGCCGTCCCGCCCTGAAGGTGAATGGCGACTGCTCGATCCGGTCACCTACGAAAATATTTCCGTCTTCCCGGTAGTCAGCTCTAATAGCCAAGACACCAGCACTTTCCTCACTCTTGAGGAGGGTCTCGCTACCGGTGAAGTAGCCGTGCGGGAGCAGGGCTCCGAAACCAGCGTTCGTGGGCGCGACGGCCGTCCCGTCTACATTCCCCATCCGGCCACGGGCGCTTCTGTCAACCAGCTCGTATTGATCAATCGCAGCCGGCGCCCGCTCTTGCTCCTGGCTGGCGAACTCGTCAGCGGTGGCAAGCAGGACCGCGTCATTGGAAAGGACCGTATCATTCCCGCCGGTGCACCTCCTCTGCCGCTCGATGTGTTCTGCGTTGAGCACGGCCGCTGGACTGGCAGCGCGCAATTCGCCGCCGCGAATACTATCGTTCACCCGAGCGTGCGCGAAAGTGCGGCGATTGATAAAGAGCAAACCAAAGTCTGGAGCTCCGTTCGAAATGGCACAAACCTAGCCGCTCCCTCCGCGGCTCCGCCGGCGAGAATTTCCCAAGACAGTATCCAAGGCGCCATCGCCGGCAATGGGCGCACGGAAGCCTACGAAAAAATCTACGAATCGCGCGCCGTCGGAGTGTCGATCGATGATTTCGTCGACGAAGTGGAGCGTCGATTCGCAAGCGCGACATCCGGCCTGAAGAGTGAACGCGTCGTTGGCGTCGTGGTCGCCTACGGCGGCGATGTGGCATGGAGCGACATTTTCGCTTCCAGTGATCTCTTCGATCACTACTGGCGCAAGCTTCTGCGCAGCTATGCCGTTGAAGCCATGACCCGCCCCACTTATCGCATGGCCGCCTCGCGCAACAATGCTTACGAATTCTTGCGCCGATTGAATGGACGTGAAGTACAGGAGACCGAGCCGGGTGTCTATCGCTGGCGCGAAATCAAGGAAGGCCGGCTCGCCCAGATCGAGCTAGATGCGCTCCAGCCAAAACCGATGACCTTGCACCGGCTGCTCTTGCATCGCACCAGCTGAAGCGGGGCAAGGTGTCCGCACTCGTAGGGGCGCCTGCCGCCGCTGGCGTCCCTACTTGGCGGATACAAAACGCCGTACGGTACTGCGATCCGGCGTTTCCTCAAGAAGCTGTTTTACTTCTTTTTTCAAATCGGGATGCAGTGCGTCCGCTGCAATTTCCGTCAACGGCACCAGCACGAATCGCCGCAAATGCATCCGCGGATGCGGCACCTGTAATTCCGGTGTATCGACCATCTCGGATCCGTAGAGCAGGATGTCTATGTCAATCAGCCGTGGGCCCTTCGCCACCAGCTTCTTGCTACCCATTCGTGCTTCGATTCCGCGCAGAGCTCGCAACAATTCAATAGCGGGAACCTCCGTCACACCTCCGACGGCGCAATTCAAAAACCATTCTTGTTCTAAAAAGTCCACCGGCTCCGTCTCGTAAATTGAAGACACCTGCGTCACGCGCACACCCGCGCCCGACAGCCCTGCAAGGGCCGCACGTAGGTTCCCTTCTCGGTTTCCTATGTTTGATCCCAGCGAAAGGTGAACCGTCGTTTCAGCCATGCTCGGTCATCTAGGAGCTTACTTCACCGTGTCCGCACCGGCTTTCGCGCATTGCCCGTCTTGCGCGCTGGTTCCGCCGGAGATGCCGATAGCGCCGACGATTTTTCCGTCCATCACCAGCGGGAGGCCGCCCTCGATCGGCGTCGCTCCCTTGAGCCCGAGAATGCGCAAACCTTCCCCACCAGCGGCAAGGGCGTCTTGTAACGCTTTCGTCGGCCGCTTGAAGAGCGCTGCGGTGCGAGCCTTGGCGATGGCTACTTCGGCGCTGCCGAGCTGTGTGTTGTCCATCTTCTCGTAGTAGATCAGGTTGCCGGCCGGACCGACGATTGCTATCGCCATGGTCCAATTATTTTTTGCGGCTTCGGCCAGGGCTGGTGCAGCGGCTTTCTTTGCGTTTTCCAGACTGATCGGCAGACCATAGGGAATAGGCATTTGCGCTACAGCGCTTCCCAGCGCGCCTAGCACGATGAACAAGAGAATTACCGTCTTCTGTAAGTTCTTCCGTGACATGTTTTCTCCTCCTCAAGTCCGGCCAACGATTTCGTCAGCTCCCAAATGCGGCTAGGGCCAACTGAAAACTCGCACGCAAACTCTTTCACTCACTTGCTATCGGCCACGCAAGCGAAATTGCTCGCGTCGTTGGTGTCGCCTTTTCCTTTGTACTTCGCAGTCTGAGGATACGGACAAAGCGGGCGGGTCATTTTCGCACCCTTTGACTCGCCGCCTTCATTTTTTGTTGCAACAATCACGTTTGGCGCAGTTCCCTTTTCGACCCACTGCTCCAGCGCCAACGCCACGTTGTGCTGAGGATCTTTCGCGCCTCCGCCCATTCCGAAGGAGTCGGGCCCCGGACCACCGCCGCAGTGTTGCATACCTGGCGCCATGTAGAGCCTCGAGAAAGCTTCCGTCGCAGACCTACCCATCTTGCTCAACACATCGTTGTAATAGTTAATGGTGTTGAGCGCCGAAATTGCCGGATCGTTCCACCCGTGGTAGAGAATCAGCTTTCCGCCGCGCTTCTTGAATGCAGCAAGATTTGCTTCCGTCGCATTCAAGGATTGCGCCGTCTTTTCATCTGCCGCTCTTAAGGCTGGATCGACGCCGGCATCGCGGTAATTCCAGTCCGTCTTTTCGTAAACCATGTTGGAGAAGTATCCGCTGCCAAATGCAAACATCAGGCTTTTGCCCGGCGCCATCCCTGTTATCCATGTTGCCCAACCTCCAGGCCCTTCTTCCGCTCCCGGCAAATAGCCCGGAAAAATCTTCCGCCCCTGCGCATCGTTCGGACCTTCGTACAATTTTTTCAGGGTGGTCACTTGCGCTCCTATCAGACACTTTTCCGAGTCGCCCTCTTTGCAAAGCATTGTTGCGGGATCGAACCCACACTTTCGAGGATCGTTTACGATACCGTCGGCCACTCCGTCCTGCGCGTCGCACGCGGCGTTCACCGCGCTGGCAATTCCCGGCAGCTTGCTCGACGGAATATAACTAGCGGGATCCAGCGTGGTCGCCTGCGCGTCGGCAAGTGCTTTGGTCAGCAGGTGCGTCCAGAAGTTGGCCGGCGCTCCGGCGAGGATGCCGTCGTAGTCTTCAGGAAAGCGTTGCGCTTCCATCAAGGCTTGCCGCCCACCGTTTGAGCAACCCGTAAAATACGAATGCTGCGGATCTTTGCCATAAAACGCCTGCACCACGGCTTTAGCCACTCGGGTCATCTCGTGGATGCCCCGGTATCCGAAGTCCGTCACCTTTTCGGGATGACCCAGCGCCCAGCTTGCGTCGGTGCCTCCTCCTGCGTGGCCTGTGTCCGTGGCAGCCGCCGCGTAACCCTGGAACATTTCTGCTCCCAGCTGACGATAACCAATCTCGCCGGCAAATCCTCCATTGCCATTCCCTTGCAGTTTGCCGTTCCATCCGCCGTCACCTTGTCCGTTCGCGGGCATCCATACCTCGATCTTGATCGAGGAATCGGCGCTCGGTGTCGCTTCCACGACGACCCGGCAAAACGCGGGAAGTGTCTTGTAGAAAGAAGGGTCTCCCACCATCCAGGGAGTCATATTAGGAGGCGGAGTGAATGCCCCCGCCGCCACCGTTTGCGCCGAAAGGATTCTCGCCCCGATCAATTCCAGTTGCGCCAGACCTTCGCAAGAGTGTGTTCCGGATGGCGTACCCTGCCCATAGGCCCCGAACGACATCAAGGCTGCTCCAGCCGCTGCAAGAACCATCTTCCGCATCAGCATTACCTCCGCTCCGTTGCGAACTTACCGTGCCCCCGGGGCTGTGCCGCACGTTAGCCCAAGTTGAAACTCCTGCGCAATGTTTTTCGAGTCCGCGTCCAGCCCGCCGTCGCATCCTAATTCTGTCACCTACAGATTCGAGGTGTTCACATTCCATTAACAAGTCGTTGTTATTCTTCGCCGGCATTCCTTGGGACAGAAGCCTTCCCCCGCACGCCACGGGGATTCCGGTTATTTCATTGACCGACACCCGAACTTCCGAACGGAGAAGCAACGCCCGGCGCGCTGCCGATTGGCGCGTATTATTTGGTCCGTCCGATCAACTTGTCCCGGGTTTCCTGGCGGATATGAGCCCGATAGGCGTAAGCATCCTTAGCGAGATTCAGTATCCGGTTGGAACGGAGATTGAAGTTCATTTCGGCGTACACGACAACCACCCAACCGGAAAACTGCAGATGCAGGCTGTGGTCCGCCATTGCGGTAAGGGGAGACTGGGCGTTCAGTTCTTGAACGTGGAGCCGGCGCAGCGCGACCACTGGTGGAAGATCATGCGCAGCGATTTTTAAGAATCTTCAGATCTGTTCTATCGCGGCCGTTGAAGATTTCCCATCTGGTGATTTAGAATCGCGCCATGCGCAAGGTCGTCCTCGGCCTCGGCATCAGCCTCGACGGCTACATCGCCCGCCCAGACGGTGCGGTCGATTTTCTCTTCATGCCCAAGGACTATTCGATGGGCCCGTTTTTCGCAACCATCGACACCGCCATCCTAGGGCGCAAGACCTACGACGATGCTTTGAAAATGGGCGGCAGCTTTGGCGACTCCAAAATGAAAAGCTATGTTTTCTCACATTCTCAGCCGCCAGGTGAGCGAAGCGGCGTCACCTTTGTAAATGAACCGCCCAAGAGTTTCGTGGAGAGACTTCGCAAACAGCGTGGAAAAAACATCTGGCTGATGGGTGGCGGCGAACTGGCACGCGACTTTCTGAAAGATGACGTGGTTGACGAGCTTTATATCGGTGTCGTTCCCGTCTTAATCGGGGAAGGCCGGCCTCTTTTCCCCAGCGGCTTTCCGCAACGCGAATTCACGCTGCTCGAAAACAAAACGTTCTCCAGAGGCATGATCGCGCTCAAATATGCACGGGTCCGAAAGAGAACCAAGCGCAAGAAGTAGGCACCCTCCTTGCCTAGAACAACCGCGGCTGGCGGCGGGGAAGGTCGCGGCCGAAATACTCGTAAGCGCGAGTGGTGGCGACGCGGCCGCGGGGCGTTCGGTCGATCATGCCGATCTGCATGAGGTAGGGCTCGTACATTTCTTCGATGGCGTCTTCTTCCTCAGAGAGGGCGGCAGCCAGCGTGCCAAGGCCGACAGGGCCACCACCATACTTATCGAGCAACGCGATCATCAGGTTGCGGTCCACTTCGTCGAGGCCGCTTTCATCGACGCCAAGCATTTGCAAGGCTTCCTGCGCGACCGCTCGCGTGATACGGCCGGCCGCACGCACCTCCGCAAAATCTCGTGCGCGGCGCAGCAAACGGTTGGCAATGCGCGGTGTGCCTCGACAGCGGCCGGCGATTTCTTCGGCGCCGCCATCGTCCATCTGGATGTTGAGGATTTTCGCGGAGCGGTGAATGATGATCAGCAGATCCGCCGGCTCGTAAAAGTCGAGCCGGTGCACGATACCAAAGCGCGAGCGCAACGGAGCCGTAATCAGCCCGGCGCGCGTCGTCGCGCCAATTAACGTGAAGTGGCTCAATGGAAAGGGATGAATCCGCGCTCCTGGGCCCTGGCCAATGATGAGGTCGACGCGAAAATCTTCCATCGCGGGATACAGCACCTCCTCGACGGCGGGCTGCAAGCGGTGAATTTCATCCAGAAAGAAAACTTCCTTTTTTTCGAGGGAGGTCAAGATGGCCGTCAGGTCGCCTTTGCGCTCCAGCAGGGGTCCGGCGCTCGTTTTGATGGGCACGTTCAATTCGTTGGCGATGATTTGCGCGAGCGTGGTTTTTCCAAGGCCGGGCGGCCCGTAAAGCAGGACGTGGTCCAGCGCTTCGCCGCGGGTGCACGCCGCGTCAATGGCAATTTGAATGTTTTCCTTGACGCGCTTCTGGCCGATATATTCGTCCAGCCGCTTCGGGCGCACGCTCACGTCGAGCCGCGCGTCTTCGTCAAACGCCTGACCGGAGACAATGCGCGCCGTCTGCCGCTCGTGCATCATCCGTTTTGCCGTTCCGTCCGCCATTTGGTTTCTGCGGTCCCCTGCCGCAACCTGCCTTTTTCGCTTCATAGGGAGCAGCATGCTGCGCCCCTACAAAGAAAACCTGCTATGCGCCCCGGGCGGCGCGGCCCTTTGGCGCGCTCAACGATTGCAGTGCGCCGCGCAGCAATTTCTCAAAATTTCCGACGCCCATCTCGCGCTTGGCTTCTCCGACAGCGGATTCCGCGGTGCGGTTGTCGTACCCGAGGTTCACCAGCGCCGAAATGACATCCGCCTCGATCCCCGCGGGCGAAGTTGCAGTCGGTTTCTCCGTCTCAACTGTTACCGCTTCCAACCTATCCTTTAACTCGACCACCATGCGTTCAGCGGTTTTGCGGCCCACACCTGGAATCTTCGTCAAGCGGCCCAGGTCGCTATTGCGGATCGCCGGCACGAGTTCTTCGACGCTCATGCCACTTAAAATCTTGAGCGCAAGCGTTGGTCCCACGCCGGAAGCCGACAGCAGCATCTCAAAAAAGTGCTTTTCCCGCGACGAAACGAAACCGTACAGCGCCAGGGCATCCTCGCGAACGTGCGTATGAATGAGGAGCGTCACTTCGGTGTGCAATTCGCCGAGCGCAGCGTAAGTGGAGAGCGGCACCTGCACGAGGTAGCCCACGCCGCCCACGTCCACGAGCACCTGGTTCGGTCTTTTTTCAGCGAGCCGTCCACGAAGCTGGCCAATCATCGCTCGCCAGTATTGCCGCTTTTCCTTCGCCCGTCAACGCGGATGGTGAACCGGCAGACCACATGTGAGAAGGATGTTGATTCAGGCGGACCGCGACTCGCGGAGTCTAACGCCGGGTACGATCTTTCCGGACGGCTTCGTCGATGAGCGCGTCGAGTTCGCTCCGCGTCAAGATCACATCATCACCGGAGATTTCTCCGCTGTCGCGAGTGATAGGCAGCTCCGCTCCACCACCTGGCGGAGGCGCGACAAAGTAGCGCGGCCGCGCGGCCATGAGCTTGGCAACCTCGCGGCTGGAGAGCAACGCCGGCTCGCCGGCCATTTCCGCAGCCAGCGTGATTTTCGCGCTGTGCTCGATGGTTTCCATTCGAAAGAACGCGGTCATCAGATCCGGGCCGCAGGTAACTGCGCCGTGGTTGGCGAGAAGCAGAGCGTCGTAGTGGGGCACGAATGGCTCGATGGCGTCGCTTAATTCCTGTGTTCCCGGCGTCGCATATTGCACCAGGGGAATCTGCCCCAATCCCACGATCACTTCGGGAAGTAAAGCATGATTCAAAGCGCGCCCCGCGACAGCAAAACCGGTAGCCGTTGGCGGGTGCCCATGGCAGATGGCCATCACATCCGGCCGCATCTTGTAGAACAGCAAATGCATTGCTAACTCTGAGGAGAATTTGCGATCACCGGCGATCTGCTTGCCGTTCAAATCAGTAATGACCAGGTCCCCGGGAGAAAGCATCCCTTTGTTCATGCAGGTGGGAGTAGTGAGAACGCTGCCGTCATCCAGACGAACCGAAATGTTTCCTTCGCAGGCGACAATGTGTCCGCGCTCGTACATCCAGCGGCCCGCGATGCAGATCTCCTGCCGGTGCTGTTCTTCAGTCTTAGAGTGGCCTGGCAAAAGTGAGTCCGGGGTCACGGGCGGACTCCTTCCTGGCACGGAGTGTCTTTCCGGGCCTTTGAGCTTGCGTTGATCCGGGCACAATCCGTAGCGGAGGTACGGAGTTACTCATGCCGTTCCCGAGTACAGCGGCAGGAGCGGACACGAAACTAATACAAGTTGCGTCCAGAAGCTAGGCATAAATTCCGCGAAGCTTGAGGGCACTGGCGACGCGGTCGATGGCCAGCATATAGGCCGCAATGCGGTTGTTGACCTTGTGCATTTCCGCAAATCGCACCACTTCATCGAACGCGTTATCCATCACGTCGTAGAGCCGCTCGTTGACTTCGTTCTCCCGCCAGAAGAAACCCTGGCGATCCTGCACCCATTCGAAATAACTGACTGTGACGCCGCCGGCGTTGCCGAGAATGTCCGGCACAGTGAAGATACCTTTGGCATCGATGATGGCGTCAGCTTGCCAGGTGGTGGGGCCATTGGCGCCTTCGCAGAGAATTTTCGCCTGCACCTGGCTGGCATTCTTTTCCGTGATCTGGTTTTCGATCGCCGCGGGAATGGCGATCTCGCAGGGCTGGAAGAGCACGTCGCGCGCGGTCATCTTCGTGCCGTCGCCGGGATATTCCTGGAGCGGCTTTTTCTGGGTATAGATCCAGTCGATGACTTTGGGCACGTCGAAACCTTTTTCGTTGTAGAGACCCCCGCCGATGTCCGCAAGACCTACAATCTTGTACCCGGCTTTTTGCATAAGCTCCGCGGCCAAAGAGCCGACATTCCCGAAACCCTGGATGACGACGCGGCATCCCTCTTTTTTTAGCCCCAGTTTTGTGAGCGCTTTATCACAGCAGATCATTACGCCACGGCCAGTTGCTTCTCGCCGGCCGCGCGAGCCGCCAAGTTCGATAGGCTTTCCCGTAACGACAGCCGTAGTCGCATGGCCGACGTGCATAGAGTACGTGTCCATAACCCACGCCATGGTTTGCTCCCCTGTGCCCACATCAGGCGCAGGAACGTCGCGCTCTGGCCCTAGCCAGTTCGATAGCTCTGCGGTATAACGACGCGTCAGCCGCTCTAGCTCTCCCTTCGACATTTTCCTTGGATCGCAAATAATTCCGCCTTTCGCGCCGCCAAACGGAATATTTACAACCGCGCACTTCCAAGTCATCCAGGTGGCCAGCGCGCGAACTTCGTCGATGGAAACATCGGGAGCGAAGCGGATTCCGCCCTTGCCCGGCCCGCGCACCGTGGAATGCAAAACGCGATATCCAGTGAAAACTTCCAACGTCCCGTTGTCCATGCCGATGGGAATGTAAAGGGTGATTTCCTTGCTGGGATATTTGAGATAGCGGTAGAGCCCCTGCTCGAGCCCTAGTTTGTTCGCGGCCACTTCAAAGCGCGCTTCCGCGTTCTGGTAGACATTCATTTCTTCCGGCATGGGAGTTTGCGGCATGCGAAATTCTCCTTTGAGTTGGCGCGGTGTTCCTTCGTTCGCACTCGGGATTAAGGTGCTCCCGGGCAAAGAGCCGGCTATCCTTGCGTAGTCCGACCTGTAATCGGTACTTACGGACTTACAGGCACGATTCGATTGGCCAAGGAAGGTGAGCCCTTGCGGTCTACCCCACCGCCGGAACTGCCAGTTGGCCGGGCCGCCAGTATACGAACCTAACCCGCTATCCCGCAAGGGAGCGCGTTGAGTAGGTGCGTCATTCGTGGGAAAGAACTTATTGCAAGCGGAACTGAATGGTCACGGTCAGATGCATCGGAACAGCTTTGCCGTCGAGCGTCGCGGGTTGGTATCTCCACTGTTTCAATGCGTCCATGGCCGCTTGATGCAGAAGCGTGGGGCCGGAGACGACCTTCATGGTGGTCACTTTTCCGTTGAGATCAATCAAGGCGTCGACCAGGACGTTGCCAGAGACATGCTGGTTCTTTGCGAGCATGGGATAAGTCGGGGGTACGGAAGAAATCAGTTTCGCTTGTTTCACGTCCCCGCCCACCGGCAGTGGCGCCGCGGGTGCCGCAGGCTGATTGTTGCCGCCGGCAAGGCCGGTGCTTAGAGCTTCCGCGCCCGGTTGTTCATCATTTGTGAGAGCGATGCCAGCGTCAGGCACTGCGCTGTTCTGTGAACTCCGGTTGGCATTGACCTTCGGAGCGGCGAGATGAACTTGGCCAAGGACCGGCTTCTTCGGTTGTTCGATCACAGGCTCCGCTGGAGACGGGGTCGCCGCGGCAGCCCCACGATTCGACGGATTCGAACTCGGCTGAGAATTGCGCGTCGCCGGAACCGGGCTGACTGCCGACACATTGCTAAGACTGTTCGACGTCGAATTCGCTGGGGCAGAAGTGCTGGTGACCGCCGGCTTTGTTTCTGGCGCCGGATTCGGTTCTGAAACTACGTTTCCCTGGGGCTGCGGTGGTTCAGTACGCCCTGGAGCAGATATTACTGAGGCTTGTACGCCTTGCGCCGGCGCCGGAACCGAGTGCGTGCCGCCGGTCTGCTGCATAAACCACCAGCCACCACCAACGAGCACCAGGAGGCCAGCTGCAATCGCTCCAAATACCATTCCTTTGCTCGAACTCTTCGATCCGCTTTGCCGGGTGTTTCGCTCCTCGTCGACTGGAAGCGAATCACCAAACCTCGGCATCGGCAATTCAGGGATGTGGATCTCTTCCATTGCCGGAGCGGGGACCGTCTCGGCGACAACTTCCTCCAACTTGGGCTGTTCTGCCTCACGCCTTACTTTTTCCTTATCGATTAGCTCTTGCGTCGATGTGGGCGCCGCAGCGTTGCGAGCCAAAGGCTCAAGCCAAGAAGGAATCTTCAGCTCCTCGACGTCGAGAGAAGACTTCACAGGCGAAGGATCAAGTTTCGCCGGCGGCGGATCGAGTTTTGCAGGCTCCACCGGCTTGACAGGAGCGGGTTCCGTCTTGGAAATCTGAGACACTTCCAAAACCTTGGCGGCGTTTTCCGCAAGCCCTTTTTGAACAGTCACCGGAGCTACGTGGGGAATTTGCGCGGAAACCGTGGCAGGCTCCCCAGGTGCGCCCGAAAAAAGCATGCTTGAGAGTTGCTGCTGTAGCCGCGCCGTTTGCTGCTTAAGTGTTTCCGTCTCGGGGTCCACGGCAGGTGGCACGACCGGGGGCGCCATGGGCGGCGCGCTTGGCTTGGCTTCAAAGAGCGAGAGCAAATTCGGAACTGAAGTATCCAACAGAACACCGCTCGGCTTGGCGGGCTCCAGAAAAGAAGCTTGCGCTTCCGAAATGCGCGGAGCATCGAAGAGCGGAGACTCAGGCGCGGAGGACATTACCGGCGCGGGGATCACCGGCACTTCCGGAATGGCGGACTGAGTCGCAACGGGTGCGGAGCGCTCAACCGTAACCGCGGTTGGATCGAAGGAAGTGGCAAGGCTGGACGAAAGCGGTGAAACGGGCGCGACGGGCTTCTGCGGAGAGTGTGCTTCCACTTTGGGCGCCTGGGGAATCGTAGTCGGCAGCGCCTCTGGAACTGCAAATTTCGATTCCGCGAGTTTGGTCCTTGGCTCTTTTGCATTCACCGCGGGCGCTTCCATCCTGGGCACAACTGGCCGCGGCACCGCAGTTGAACCGCTGGCCGGCGAGCTGTTTGCAACGACGGGAGCAGGAGCCGCAGGCTGCGGGCCGGAACCGATCCGGTCCCCTGGAAAACGCATTCCCCAGAAGCCCACAACCGACTCCGTAAATTCCAGTTCGACGTAACCGCTCACGTTGCGATAGTTCTTGGACTTGACGACCTGGCAAACCACTTCCTTTTTGGTCTTTTCGTTGGTGAGAAAAAGCAATTGCCCGGGCGCAACGGAAGACAGCAGCCGGATGACGGCGCCATTTCCAAAAACGAGCACGGTCTTGGTTGTTTCGGAGAATGGTTCGCGCTTGTCGCTCCCTTCGATGGTGCGCGCTCCATTGACCGTTACCGGCACTTCCAATGCGACTGGCTGTTGTTTGATGCCCGTATCTGCCGATGCGGTCGCTGGCGCTGCGCGCTGCGACGTTTCCGGCCCTGTCGCTGGAATCGCGTTCTCTTTAACCGTAGGAGGCATGGCTGGCACACTCACGAAGGAAGATTTTCCTAATTACCCCGTCTCAGACGGGGTTCCCCTCAAACATCTATATGTTCTGCCTTAGGGGAGAAGGCACCCATAGTACCTGCGTACCGCCATGAGGAAAGAAACACCTGTCCGGACGGACAGGCGAAAAATGTGCGTAAAGAAACAAAGTCCACCAGAGTTGTGGCGAAATGCGCGTGGAAAGATAGTGTCGAGACTAACGCTGCAGTGGCGCCTGGAAGCGCTGGTCGACCTCAACCTGATAGCCGGTAACCAGCTTGTTGGTTTCGTTGGCCATGCCGATGATGGCCTGAAGCTCCTTGAACATGGCGTCGGTCATTCCTTTGCCGAAAGCCGAAGCGGTATGCGAGGCGATGCAGTAGCTACAATTGTTGGTGACGCTGACGGTAATGTAAATGAGTTCTTTGGTTAGCGAGTCAAGCGCCCCCGGCCCCATGATGTCCTTCAGGCTCTCCCAGGTGCGCTTCAGCAGCGCCGGATCGTGCGCGATTGCCTTCCAGAAATTATTGATGTAGTCGGTCTTGCGTGTGGCCATGATGTCATCGTAAATGGCGCGCACTTGCGGTGCGGCGTCCTTGTACTCGATCAATCCAAAAGTGGACATAAAGAGCTCCGAAAAGTCTCTGCTTATTTCTCCTCCAAGACGGTAACAGGAACCAACCGAGGTTGGATAGTGGTTCGCCTGCGGCACGCTTCCGGCGGAACCGTATTCCCGTCAAAGGAAAAACATGCTCTGCAAGCTTTCCAACGATGAATTTTTTTGGTTCACCAAATGCAATTCATTCTGCTTGACAGGCGCGCCGGGGAAGGTTGAAACTCTCACCCAACAGCCATATTGGTCTTGAAGCTGTATCGATTTACTGAACGGAGAAGGGCGAGCTGGTCTGGGGAGCTTGTCCTTGTTTTCAACGACGCAATTCGATCATTTAACAGAATGCAAAACGGTTTCTCAAGTGGCTGTTGTTGGAATTCCATTCTTAGAAACGTTCTGCCGCAAGGTAGGGTGGGGTGTGCTGTGGGTTGCAATTCGATCTCGATGAGGGGGTGTTGAATATTATGAAGCGCTTAGTCTTAGCAATTCTTGTAGTTTTATCGTTCACGGCGGCCGCGAACGCGCAAACTTTCCGTGGCGCGATCAACGGGACGGTTTCGGATCCTTCCGGGGCGTTGGTCCCTAACGCGGCCGTAAAGGCCACGGAGAATGCCACCGGCATTGATCACAATACGGTCACCACCAGTGATGGCGCTTTCGCGTTTCAGGATATTCCGCTGGGCTTCTATAAGGTAACCGTGACGGCTTCGGGCTTCCCCGTTTACGCGGTGGACAAAGTCGAAGTTACCGCTGGAACGATTTACACGTTGGCGGTTAAGCTCACACTGCAGCAACAAGCCACAACCGTGGAAGTTTCGGCGGCCGCCCTCACGCTTGACACCACAACCCAAACGCAGAATATGACGATCACCTCGGAAGCAGTGGCGGACATGCCGCTGAATGGACGTGACTTCACCCAGCTGATCGCCGTCGCGCCCGGCTATGGTGGTTACTCTGTCGGTGGATTCGGCTCGCTTAATGGCACTCGCGCCAACCAAATGAACTGGCAGATCGACGGCGTGGACAACAACGACTTCTGGCACAACATTCCGGCCGTCAACCAAGGCGGTGTCTCCGGCATTGCGGGTATCGTGCTGCCCATCGATTCGATTGATGAATTCTCGGCACAAACCCAGTCTAACGCCGAAGCTGGACGCAACGCGGGCGGCACGGTAAACCTGGTCATCAAATCCGGCGGCAACCAGATTCACGGCACGGCTTACTACTTTAACCGCAATGAGTTTTACGGAGCGCATTCGCCGTTCTGGGTCCCCGCGACGGGAAAGAAGGCGCCTCCCCTTCGCAACGAAAATTATGGCTTCTCTGTAGGCGGTCCGCTCATCAAGAGCAAGATGTTTTACTTCACCAGTTACGAAAAACAGCAGTACATCATCGGCCTCTCGGGTCTCGCTACTGAGCCATCCACGGCGTGGCAGTCATTAGCTCTCGATGTTTTGGCTAACCCTGTATGCGCACCCGTGACCGCCACTTGTACTACTAGAAAGTACGGTTCATACGCCCCGGTTACACCCAGCTCACTGTCCAATACCCTTTTGTCGACTCTCTGGCCGTCCTCGGTGCTAACGGACCCCGTTGTAGTCGCCAAAGGTGCAAATGCAGGCAACTTCTTCAGTTCCTCGCCGTCCACTGGTTACAGCTACAACGGCGTTGCGAAGATCGACTACAACATCTCGGACAAGCACCGGCTTTTCGTTCGTTGGTTTGGCGGGCAGGGAAGCCAAACCGCACCGACTGGTGGCAGTCCCGCCCTCGGAACGGCTAGCTCAAACTTGAAGTACTACTTCGAAGTCGCGCCACTCCATGTGGACAATGGCAGTGCGGTGCTCAACTCCACATTCACATCGAAGCTCACGAATCAGGTTCTCTTCGGCGCGAACTACTTCAACCAGCTTTTCCATGACTTCAACAATAGCTTCGACACGAAGGCACTGGGATTGTTCCTGAGTCCTGATGCGACAACTCACGGACAGCCTATTCATGGCTCTCCCAATATCGCCATCGGAGATTTTGAACAGATTGGCATTACGCCACCGGAAGGGCGCTCGGACTTCACCTGGCACTTGACCGATATCGCTTCCTACGTCACCGGCAACCACCAGTTCCGCTTTGGCGGAGAATTTCGCCAGGGGCATGTGAATGAGTTCTACCACCGGCATGGTACGGGTTCTTTCACGTTCGACGGGACCCAGGGTCCTTGGAATACGCCCGCTGGTTGTAACGTGCAACCTCCAGCGACTCCGCCACCCGGGTGCTCGGCCTTGACTCCCGGCCAGCTAGCAGATGCGGAAGCGCTGGCGGATTTCCTTGCAGGCGACGTTGCAAGCTCTGCGATCACGGTTGGTAACATCGAGCGCTGGGTAACAGTGAACGCTTACAACTTCTTCGGTAGCGACAGTTGGCAAGTCACCAAGAAACTGAACCTGAATCTCGGTCTGCGCTACGAATACTTTGGTCCCCTACATAGCGATAAGAAGGATCTGGCCGTGTATGTGTTCGGGACCGGCCTTAAAATCCAGGGAAATGGAATAAATAACATATTCCCGCCGGACAGGAACAACTTCGCGCCGCGTTTGGGCTTCGCCTATCAGCCGACGGCGAAGAATGACCTCGTCGTCCGAGGCGGAGTCGGTGTTTTCTACGATCAGATTAATATGAATCCATTCCTGGATTTCCGTCCTGGAGGTAGCAGAGCGGACGGTCTGGAGATCAATCCCATCGGTCCCTCGCCTGCGTCTTCCTACGGCCGCAATGCTTACAACTGGCAGACCGTACAAACAGGCGGCGCGTCCGTCTTTCCAGGAGTCCTTGCTTGTGCAGATGCAACGTGCTCGAACGCTTCGGGCCTTAGCGCCTACTCGGTCAGCCAAAATTTCCGGGCCCCGTACTTTTTCAACTACAATTTCCAAGTAGAAAAGAGTTTCGGGACTTTTGCCGAATGGCAGGTCGGGTATGTGGGAAGTCAGGGACGCAAACTCACCATGATGTTTGACATGCCGACCACCGGCACAAACTTCGGCTCCATCATTCAACTCCAAAGCGTGGGCACGTCCAATTACAACGCCCTGCAAACCACCTTCAAGCTCCACTCATGGCATGGACTTACGTCTCAGTACTCTTTCACGTGGGGACATACACTGGATGAGATGAGCGAATACCGCGGCGTTATTTCGGACGGCCTGAATCGCAAGTTGGATTATGGCAACAGCGACTTCGACACCCGTCGCCTTTTCACTGCTAATTTTGTCTACGACGTGCCCAAGGCACCTTGGGCCCACGGCTGGGCCGCCAAGGCGGTCAACGGTTGGCAAGTCAGCAGCTTGTGGAACTTCCACACCGGTCAGCCTTCTGATGAATTGCTTTCCGGCCTGTACTTGGTCGGAAATCCATACAGCGCGCCTCACAAATTCTCGGCCGCGGCAGGCGGAGAGCAGTGGTGGAACCCGTCGGCATTTGCCGTTGCCGGACCTGGCACACCATCGCTCGCCCGCAACACTCTGCGTGGCCCGGGATACGGATCCGTTGATCTCTCCGTATTCAAGAACATACCGATCACCGAGCGCGTCAAAATACAATTGCGCATGGAAACCTTTAACCTCCTGAACCGCATTAACCTCGCCTCCGGCCCGGGCTCAGTGAGTGCCAGTTGCGGGACGTCTGTTGTTGGAGCCACCTGCACTAACTCCGGCTTCGGGTTCGTCAGCGACACCATCGGCGACTTTAACGGGGCTCCCGGAATCGGACCCGGCGAAGCCTTCAACATGCAGCTTGCCGCGAAGATCATCTTCTAACCGCCGAAAAACAAAACCCTTAACAAGAAGGCCCTCCGAAATCGGCGGGCCTTCTTCTTTTCCATCAAAAAGTTCATAATCGCTCTTGACAATTCCATAATTTCTACTATACTTAACCTCGTAGATAACTATGTCTGGAGCGCGGGTTTACCCCGAGCTTCGAGGGGAGCCCAGCTCCCGCTTTTCTTTCTGCCGGCCTTTTCCCAGTCGCGACGTGTTTTGTTTAGCCAAAGACAACTCTTTCAGAATCATTTACTTCCAAAATGCAAACCTAGAACTCCTTCTTTTGATATTCATACAAAATGCCCGGGGGGTACGAGTCTGTGTGGCAACTGGCCCTTGACGCTGCCGCTATACTGCCGGAGAGGAGGAGCGCAGGGATGGCCAATTTTTTGGAGTACAACCCGGAGCAAGCTTACTTGCTGCCACCAACGGTGAGAGAAGTGTTGGGAGCA
>DATEHF010000035.1:0-124859 GCA_035279725.1 Candidatus Acidiferrum sp. | reverse complement strand
CGACGCAAGAGCTCTTCGAGGCGAATGCGCTCGGCGTGCCGATCGACCCCGAAACTCGCATCGACCCGGGTCAAATGCCGCGCGACATCGGCCGGCGCACGCTCGAGCCGCTGGGGCTGAGGGCAGAGCAGCTCGTGACGGCGCGCGCAGTGAGCTTTTCGGCGACCCACTTGCAAGACGCGTCGGGAGCGCTCGAAGTGTTCTATACGAGCGTCATCAGAGACGAGGATCGTTGGGTGTTCTGGAGCGAGGCGCTGCCGAAGGACACGACGCGCGAAGGCAGCGAGGTGCAGCTCACGCTCGCGACGACGAACGGCGCGCGCTACCTCGTCGACTTCGTGATCGATTCGGACGAGCAGCAGTTCGCCGTCGTGTCCGGCGACGCGCGCACGACGCAAGCTCCGCGGCTCGGCCATCTGGCGCTCGTCGTGACCGGCACGGGCAAAGAGCACAAAGTGCGGCTGCTGCCGCTCGGCGATGCGACCTACAAGAGCCGGCGGTTCACGCTGTTTCGCGTGACCGTGACGCCGATCGCCTGACGGCGCGCGCTAGAACCCGAAGCTGACGCGGCCGTACAGATATCGCCCTGAGCGGCCGAACGGCGAGTAGTTCGAGAACGGCGTATTGCCGGTCGCGTTGCGCGCGACGGGGAAAGCGTCGGGAAACTCGTCGAGCAGATTCTCCGCGCCGATCGCGACGCGCAGTCGCTCCGTCGGCTCGAAGCGGCCTTCGAGGTCGATGATGGTTTGTGAGCCGATCACGGCGTCCTGGTCACCGATCGGCGACGCGGTCGTGCCGGTGAGTCGCGGATCGGGATCGAGCGCCTCGCCGTAGCGCGTGGCGCGGAACGTCGCGCCGAACGCGCCGCCGCCGTCCCAGTTCAGCGTCGCGGCGAGCTTGCTGTCGGGATTGCCCTCCTCGAAGGTCAGCACGTTGACGCGCGCAAACAGCGGCGGCGGCGGATTCAGCGCGGCGAGCGGCGCGGTCTCCGGCACGCGCGAGACGGGTGTGGTGTTCAACCGGCAGGTGCTCGCCAGGCTCTCGGCGCTTCCCGGGGTCGAATCCGTGACCTTGGCTGATTTTTCCCCACTGAGCTTCAGCATCCACTCCGACTATCTACAGATCGAAGGCTACGTCCCGCAACCGCACGAGTGGATGGAGATCAGCCGGGCGATCGTCGGGCCGAATTACTTTCGCACTCTCCGTACCTCCGTGATTTCAGGCCGTGAATTCACCGAAGCGGATACGCTGGACTCGCAACTCGTTGCCGTCGTCAACCAAGCCTTTGTCGATCGCTATTGGCTGGGTGGAAGCGCGATCGGCAAGCAGGTAACGGACGGCGGTGCTCGCTTCACCATTGTGGGGGTGGCACGCAGCGCCAAATACCGCTTACTCACCTCCCCGCCCGAGCCTGTCATCTATCTGCCGATTTACCAGGCATTTCGCTCGACACAGGACACCACTATTCACCTCCGCACAACTGGCGATCCGCGTGCCATGGCTTCTTCTGTGGAAGAGACCATCTATCAACTCAATCGCGAGTTGCCGCTGTTCAACGTGAATCCGCTTTCCGTCACCATGCAGCTCGGCACACTGTTTCAACGCGTCGCGGTTACGTTTGCCGGCTCGTTCGGTCTTCTTGCCGTGCTGCTCGCCGCCGTCGGCATCTATGGCGTCGTGGCGTACACCACGCGCCAACGCGGACGGGAAATCGGCATCCGCATGGCGCTCGGCGCGGAGAAGGGAGGCATCTACAGTCTCGTTCTTGGCCAGGGATTCAGGCTCACACTGGCGGGCCTCGTCGTGGGCACGGCGCTCGCGCTAGCATTCACGCGCTTGCTTAAGGCGCAACTCTTTGGCGTCAGTGAGACCGATGCGATTACGTTTACCTCTGTTGGGCTGCTTTTGGCCGTTGTCGCTCTGGTCGCGTGCCACATCCCCGCCCGCCGCGCCACGCGAGTTGATCCGATGGTCGCATTGCGGCACGAATAACAGTCCAAATCATGATCTTTCCACATCGGCGCTGAAGCGGACGAAGACAGTGCCTGGTAAACGTTTGTGGAGCCGTGACCTCACACCGCGAAGCTTTCTGGTCATTCGGAATAGAACGGCACTTACCAGGCGAGTGGAATTCAATTGATAAACACACGGGCGTTTATCGATACTAATAAGACCGACGAACCGATAACTTCCGGTTAGCTCGTTATTCGCTAACCGTCGGACGAGGGAAACCAATAATGTGCTGGCAGCGGAAAACGATCAATCGCAAACTCCTGATTTACAGGTGCGCTACACAGGCAGCACTTTGGCCTCACGCAGAGCGTGTTCGGCCTCTACAGGTCGGGTGTAGAGCTCAGCCAAAAACTCCTCGCTGCCAACCTGCAAGCTCAGCTCGAGGATCATCTGCTCAGCAAAGCTACGGGTTGCATCTTTCCAGTCTCGAATGGTCTCACTATAAGTGATGTAAGCCAGAGCATGCGGATCTGCTCAGCGGTGAAGCGATGCCCGAGCCACGAGAGCAGCATTGCTAGCCCGGAGAGTTCGATCAGCACACCTCCAGCATCAAATAGAACCACACGAATCTTGTTCCGCTGAAATCTCATCCCTTATTTCCAGCCGATCACGGCAATCTTGTACACCAGCAGAACGAGTACGTTCGCTAGCGTGATCCAGGCGGACAGCGCATAGCGTCGGAAGAAGTAGAAGGTCACGCCCGCCCAGCAGGAGCAAGCCGCGATCAAAGCGCCACCGACATACAGCGCAGCCACTGCGGTCGAGAAGTTCGTGCCATGGACGTGCCTGAGCCGGAAGAACTCACCTAGAGTCCTGACGACGATAAGAAATTCCGTCGTGATTCCTATCTGAGCCCAACGTTCTTTAGTCACGCGGACATTTTACTTAGGGCAGCACTTGACGACAAACCGCCATATCACTCATTGACCTAGCACTAAGCCACGTGGCGGCTGCGATGGCGACTCAGCCAGGCATCCGAAATTACATCCGAGTCGGGCGTCTAATCGGTGCACTTGTGTTGGCTGATGACGATGTTGGCATTTGGGCGGTCTGCGGGCGCGCCAATCAAGAACGAAATGGTTCTCGTGGCAAGGTGAGCGTAACAATCGGAACTGGGCCGGTACACGTGACTATGGGGCGACGCCGTCGACGAGAAACGTGCGACCCTTAGTAGCAGCTTGCCGAATCGGTCTGATTGCTGCGTAGGCTGGCGAGTCATACCAGGCGTGTGCCTGTTCGGCGCTGTCGAATGTGAAGATCACTATTCCTTTGGGCGGCGCGCCCCCATCCAGGCTTTCTGTTTTACCGCCCCGGACGACAAAATGATAATGGCCATTGAAAGGCGCCAGGGTTTCAAGGACCTTCGCTCCGTACTCCTTTACGCCAGTCGGGTCCGTGATTACATCGGCTTCCGAAATTAAGTAGACAGGCGGCGCTTTCACCTCCTGGCCGTGAATTGCGCGACTGCCGGCAGCTCCGACTAAGGCACCAGCGACGACACCCACTAGAAGTTTGTATTTCGATTTCACGTTTCGTCCCTCCCATTTTCAATCTGACAGGCTGGTGCGCAGCTTCTCAGACCGCCATGGGGTGCTGTCTTGTAGGAATGGGAACTACGTGGCTTGCGTGAATCGATGGAAGAATGAGCCGCTGGGCGAAGGGCTTGCTAGGTAGGCGCTTGGTGAGAGCCCGGAGAAATCATGGAATTCATGACCCAAATGGGCCTGATCGCAATAACCCGCCGCCAGAGCCAGTTCAGCCCAATCTACGGAAGTGACAGACGCGACTAGCCTCAATGTGTTTTGAAAGCGCTGCAGTCGGCAATAGAGCTTCGGCGTTAGCCCAATCTGCTCCCTGAAAAGCTGGGAAAAACGACGGCGGCTCAGGCCAGCCTCATGGGCCAGTTTTCGTACTCTAGGGATCTCGCGCCCTCGCGCAAACTCTTGAAGGGCATACCGTACGGCGGTACTTAGCTGGAGGCGTTCGTTTAGGCGTGCCAAGAGTGCGACTTCGAGCACTCGAAATTTCTCAGACGGGTCATTCCCAGTGCGCAACCGATCGCGCAGGCTTCGAACCATTGAGCCCCAAATCAAATCCAGGGATACGTTCTTGTTATGAAACGCATCAGGAGGCGCATCTAGGAGGGCGTGCACACCACCCGGCCGGAACACCACGCCCATTGCGGAACGGAGTTTGGCGGTATCGATGATGTTGAAGCGCGAGCGAATTCCAATCAGCAATGCGGGCGCGATCCCTCCGCTATCGCCCATGGGATCGACCAGCGCATTAATGGGGGATTCCGCGAGACTGATGACTAGCTGAAATCGTCCATCGGGCAGCAGCACTTGCTGCGTGCCATGGCCCCTCTGGTGGCCGTCGCAGTACCAGAGCTTCTCTACATGTAAAGCGAGGGCGGCGCATGGTTGGTAGCTTACGATCACCGACCCATCACAGCACGAGGGCAACCCAGGATCAAGGGCGAATCGTACAGATTCTTGTCCGCTTGGTCGGCAACCCTTACCTTGGGATCATTTCAGGATTGCCCGTCAATCGGGGCAAGTGGTACTGAAGCTTTTCATGCTTCGTAAGCCAGTCGCGCAAATCCGGCTTAATATGCATTATTGCTTTCGGGCCCAGGCCGTAATGAAGCTCCACGTGGTAACCACACCAGTGCTGCGTACGACTTCGTCGCGGAGTCGGTCCGCCAGACTGTCGATGTCGACCTCCGCGGCAGTCACAATGCCCTGTTCAACGAGACGCGGTAAGATGGTGCGGACTAGCCCCGCGATGTACTCATAACCTGGCCAGTCAGGCCCTCCGCCGACGGCGGCGTCCAAGTGCATCTGCGGGTCCGGCAAGTTGGCCTGTTTGAAGAGGCTGAACAACCGGAGCCCAGCGTAAAGATCCATGCCGGTCTTGCGGTAGAACTCCATGATCCAATGCCAGATCTGATTGAGGAGTGGAGAGGGCGGTAATGCCGAGGCCGACAGCGTCGCATTACCCGGCTCTTGGAAGGCGACCACGCCGCCACGACGAACACTCTCGACCAGCCGACGCAGCACGGTCAGGCGATCCTGAATGAAGAAAAGCACGCAGCGACCAACCACGGCGTCGAAGTAGTACTCGAGGGACACGGAGGCCACGTCACCAACTCTGAAGGTCACGTTTTTCAGGCCGGCCGCGTCAGCGCGCTGTCGCGCAGCCGCCAGAAGCTCCGCATTGGTGTCAATGCCAACAACTGTGCCCTCTCGTCCTACAAGCTCGGCGACGATGAACGCGACGTCGCCCGCGCCGCTCCCCACATCGAGAACCTTCATTCCAGGCAAGATGCCTGCATTCTCGAAAAGGCGCCTTGTGTACGGCCCAAACATCTTCGCCTGCCGCAGCAGCCGCTCGGTCTCAGCTTGTGAGTGCCCGAAGAGATATGCCACCTTTGGACGCGCTCCTGAATGAGTTAGAAGGCCTAAGAGCAGTTTTGAATAGCCCCATTGTAGATTAGCCTGAACAAAACCGAGCGCAAGTTCTTTCCTAACGGCTGTAATCGTAGGTTATCCCAGCTTGTTTTTCCACGTGGGAGTACTGGGAGCCAAGTTACCGGTAAGCAGGACTAACCAGATGGGATGAGAAGGCCGGTCTCCAGCGGGATGCGATACGCTCCCAATGAAAGACGTGCTCAAGGCACAAAAGGAGACCTGTGCTGCGCAAAAAGTCCGTCTTGGTTCGAAGTCTGAGCGATTCGAGAGACAAACCATCCGCTGAACCTTTGTATACAGACGGGAGGCGGCCTAATTGTTGGATTCGAGCCTCTGGTGGAGATGAACTTTGCGCAGATAACGAACCAACGAGTTCTTTCCCTAACTCGTTCGTGTCGCTGCAAACGAAAGGCACCGGCAGTCCCGCTTGTGCGGCCACTAGAAATTGGGAAGACGCAATCAAAGCGCAGTGTCCGCTGAGCTCTGCCCCCTTCACGCGGCGATCCTTTCCCACCGGTATTCGTGATGGAGACCGCCGAGAACCGCGCGATCCACGACCCTGCAGCCTTGGGCCAAGGAATGTCTGTCGCGACCTTGCGGCCGTAGGAATACCGCGGCAGGTTCAGGAATTCCCGGTCCGAGGCTCAAATGTGGACGCCCCTGGTTGTAGTGCGTCACCCACTCGGCCAGGATTCTGCCCAGGTGTTTCTCGCCCAGTAGAATCATGAAATCCAAACACTCCCGGCGTACACTTCCCACCAACCGTTCGCAGTAGGCGTTCGCCTTTGGTGCTCGCACGGGTGTGTGCAGTACCCTCAGTCCGAAAGCTTTGAGCTGCTGGTCCACCTCTGCCGAGAAGATCGAATCACGGTCACGGATCAGGAAACGATAGGAATGGTCGCTCGGAATCGCTTCGCGAAGCTGCTGCATGGTCCAGCCTGCCGTTGGATGCGCGGTGACGTTGCAATGCACGATGCGCCGTGCCCCGACCTCCATCACGAGGAACACATAGAGAGTTCGGAACCGAGCGGTCACCACGACAAGGAAATCGCAGGCGACGACGGACTGGGCATGATTGCGGACAAACGTCCTCCAGTCCTGCGAAGAGGTCCTCCGGTGGCCGCGTCGCTCCGGTTCGGGAGGCCAATAGGCGCGCACAGTCCGTGGAGAAACATGGATTCCTAGCTTCACCGACAGTTCCGCTGCCACACGCGCCTGTCCCCAAGTCGGATTCTCTTGTGCCATTTGCACGATGAGCTTGCGGATGCTTTCAGGAAGTCGTGGCCGGCCAGCTTCAGACTTCCATTTCCAAAACAACTGGAAACCCTTGCGATGCCAGCCAATCAGCGTCTCGGGTTTGACAATGACCAAGGCATCCCTCCAGTTGCATAGGCGAGACCAGAGGAGGAGAGAGAAACGGGCGGAGTCGTTCAATCGTCTCGGTTGGACCTGCCTCTCTTGATAAAAGGCCAGCTGCTTTCGCAGGAACAGGACCTCCGCGCTCAGGGCCGTGCGCGAGCGGAACAGGAGACGGAAGAAAAGAAGTCCGTCCGCCATCATATCCTTAATCAAGTTGAGTAGAGAATGCAGCGAGCCCTTAGCATTCGGAAAAAATCGTAACATGGGCTGTCAGGATGGCACAGGGTCGGTCCGACTGATGTCGGTCCGACTGAGAAGTATTTTCTGCCAGCGGGGCCGGTTTCTCGGGTTTCCGGGGCCATGGAAGCCGAACAAATAAGTGTCAGCATCTCTGTCAGATGGGAACCGGATGGAATTTTTGCGTACCACAGCACGCTACAAGCGAATCGATCACCCTCAAGGTTTGCTGGCTTCCCGACGCTCTCGGCGAGCTCTGCTTCACTTGAAGGCCAGCTTCGCGAGCTTCGCCAGTTCGTTGAGAAAGGCATCTCCGATTTGCGCTCACAGTTGAATCGCGACACTGCCCTGGCGAAAACGGAGCTACAGAAACACCTCAGAGAAGTCCACATGACGCCCACGAAAGGCGGAGAAGATTGGCACTATGTCGCGGAGGTGATGATTCAATGGCCCTTACGGTTCGTCGACCCCCAAAACCACCTCCGAAATGCGGGGTTTTGGACGCTAGTTGGACGTAGATCAGGCAAGACAGATATACGGCTAATGGCCGTACATCTCTATTGATTTGTCCGCCTAATCGCCGTACACTCAAAGAAGATTGGGGGACAGTCATGGCACGTATACAACAACGTCGGCAGCACTCGCGAAAGGAGCAGCGCTTGGAAGCCAGAGTCACTCCTGAGCAGAAACGTCTTATCGAGCGCGCCGCTACATTGCGTGGCACAACCGTAACTGAGTTCGTAGTTAGAAGCGCTCAGGAAGCGGCGACGAATACGATCAAGGACTTCGAAGTTTTGCATCTGCGGGATGAAGCCCGCGACGTCTTTGTAAATGTGGTTTTGAATCCACCGGCACCGAGCGATGCTGCTCGTGCAGCTGCAGAACGCTACAAGAAGCAGATGGGGCGCTAATTGGTTGAGAAGCAAAAAGAACCTCGCTTCGCCATTGAGCCGCTCGGAGAAAAACACAACCGGGCGGCTTTTTCATGTGGCGTGGAAGCACTTGATTCCTACCTGCACAAGCAGGCAGGTCAAGACGCGAGAAAGCGCGCGGCGGCAGCGTTCGTCGCGACCACCGACGGCCAGACCATTGCGGGCTACTATACGCTTTCCCAATTCGCCATAGGGCTAGACGCAATTCCCGAAGAGGTTGCGAAAAGGCTGCCGAAATACCCGATGGTATCTGCGACCCTTCTTGGCCGTCTGGCAGTGAGTACCGAATTTCGCGGGCGGGGCCTCGGTGAGATCTTGCTCATGGATGCCCTCCGCCGCAGCCTTGATTCGAGCAAGCAGATCGCGTCGGCGGGTGTTATCGTTGACGCAAAGGATGAGTCCGCGGCTGGATTCTACAGGAGATACGGATTCGTTGAATTGCCCAAAATTGAGAAACGACTCTTCCTGCCTATGGGGACTGTCGAGCAATTGTTTCGGAAGGGCAGATAGCGGGCGTGGCATCGCCTAAGAAGTGATAACGCATGCGCCTCTATTCCGGCACCACAAAATCCCTTATCGAAGACTCAACTTACAATCGCATTGCCGCAAAACTAAAAGATGCCTTCTTCCTTGAATTTCGGTACCAGCCAGCAGCAGCTGAGTTGAATTCCGCGTACTGACACCTCAAAGGCAACACCAGCCCAAGAGCAACTTGGTCGACTATAGGGCTGAGAGGGGCTGAACGGCTGGGCACGGGATTCCAAATTCCGGGCTCAGTTGGGCTACCTGGGCTACTCCGCGTTGTTCCAAAGATAGCGTAAATGTGCTGTAAGCTATTGAAAGCAGGAAAGTAGTTTGGTGGACGAGAGGGGATTCGAACCCCCGGCCTCCTCGTTGCGAACGAGGCGCTCTCCCAGCTGAGCTACTCGCCCACGAGCAGCAAATCAATTTTAGCAAACGCGCTGATGCTTGCCAACACGCGTTCTACTGCTTGTAAACAAAGAGAGCGCAGCACCTGTCCCGATGTGGTGGGATGCTGCGCCCCTAGAGCTTGAATAATGCCGGTTGCGATTGCTTGTTACGGCTGCTCGATAGACCCGCCGGCGCGTTGGGCCACGATCTTCTTGGCGTTCTGATAAAGCGCCCGCGCCTGAGGAATGGCTTCCACGGCTTTCTGCACTTGTGGATCGGCTTCCAGCAATACCTTGAAACCTTCCTGCTGGCTGAAGGTAGACATGAACACTTCTTGTTTGATCTTTCGCTTGATCCAGTCTTGCGCCTCGGCTATGTCGGGTTCGGTGTAGCGGACGTTGTGCTTGCTCAGATACTCGCGGAAGGTCCGGATCACGCTGTCGTCGGCCTCAAAGTCCTTGGTGATCGTCGGCTTGTTGCCGAGGAAATAACGCGTGAATCCACCGACGCCGGTCTCGGCAGGGAAGAATACGTCGTCGCGATAGAGCACCTGCTCGAACTTCGTCAGCTTTGGGGCGGGCACGTTGATATCAGGTGTGATGCCGCCGCCACCGGTCACCTGGCGTCCGCTATCCGTCAGTTTTACTTCCGTCGGATGATCGGGAACCTTGCGCTCATAGTGATATTCGTAAAGCGAAACCGATTTGTAGTCGCGCTGAATCAGTCGTCCGCTCGGTGTGTAATAGCGCGCAGTGGTCAGAGCCAGTCCGGTATTCTCGCTCAGCCCGGTCACTGTCTGAACTAGGCCCTTGCCAAAAGTGGTCTCGCCTACGATCAACCCGCGGTCGTGATCTTGCACCGCGCCGGAAACAATTTCCGTTGCCGAGGCCGAATTGTTGTTTACCAGAATCACGAGCGGTACGGTCACGCCTTGATTGCCGCGCACCGCGTAATATCGCCGCTCGGGCGAAGTCCGTCCGTGATGCGAAACGATCAACTGATTCTTGTCTAGGAACATATCGCCCACTGCGACTGCTTCATTCAGCAAGCCACCGGGATTCCCGCGCATGTCCAGAATCAAGCCATCCAGCGTGGAGGCATTGAGTTGTCTCAGCGAATCCGCAATTTCGCGATCCGTGGTCTCATTGAATCCCGATAGCCGGATGTAGCCAACTCCGGGCTTCAGCATGAAGGCGATGTCTACGGAATGGCGTGGAATCTCGTCGCGCGTCACCGTGAACACAAGCTGTTCCGCGTAGCCTTCGCGCGAAACCGTAATCTTGACGACCGTGCCCTTCGGGCCTTTCAGCATATCCGCCACTTCCGTGGTGGTCATGCCATCGGTGGACTTGTCGTCCACCTTGACGATCACGTCGCCCGGTCGGATTCCCGCGTTATACGCCGGCGCGCCTGCGTACGGGGCCATCACTACGGTGTGGTTTTCCCTCGGCGCAACGATCATGCCGACGCCGTAGTACTTCCCGCGCTGGTCTTCCCGCAGCAGGGAAAACTGCTTGGCATCAAAGAAGCTTGAGTGGGGATCGAGCATGCGTAGCATGCCCGGAATGGCGCCTTGATAGACGACCTTGTCCACATCGACAGGGTCGGCGTAGTTGTTCTGAACCACATTCAGAACCTGGGTAAAGTCCCGCACGGCCGTCTGATAATCGTCCGCCGAGGCGGTCGTAGCTCGCACGTTCGGGCCGTAAATGCCACCCAATACGGCGGATACCAGCAGTACGGCTACCACAACGACAAGTCCGCGACGCTCTGATTTCATCTTTACCTCGCGTGACAGCTCAGTTTAAAAGTATAGCACACACCCTTAGCCGCAAACTCCGGTTTGACAGCGGCTGACACCCTTTCTATGATGCCCATGGACCCTTAGACGGCTACCAAACCCTAATGTTGAGCATCCCGCACATGATTGTGCTGTTTATCGTGGTCCTGGTTGTCTTTGGGCCACAGAAGCTGCCGGAACTCGCCCGGGGCTTGGGCAAGCTCATGGCGGAGTTCCGCAAAGCCTCCACGGATTTTAAGAGCGCTTTTGAAGAGGAAATGCGAGAAATGGAGCGTCAGACCATGCAGGCCGAGCGCAAAAAGGCTGCCGAGGCCGTAGCTGCCTCTGCCGCAGGTGCTGAAACTTCACCGCCAGCTATTATCGAGAGTGCCGTTATCACAACGACACCCTCCGGCGAGGCTCCTTCCGAAAGTCGGCCTTCGCAAGATTCGGTAGTCTCGCCCGTAGCAGAATCTGTCCCGCGTTCCCCCGAAGAGTGGGCCGAGCCCAAGACCGAAGCCGCAGCAGTCCCTGAAACCCAAGATACCCTTCATGACCACCAGCGCCCGGCCTGACTCTGTGCCCGATTCTGAATCCAACTCGCAAATCACACCCCCTTCGGAAGAGCCCGGCGGGGCAATGACCTTTTTCGAGCATCTGAGTGAACTTCGCAAACGCATCGTTAATTCGCTCATCTCGATCGCGGTCGGAGCGGCTATCGGGTGGTTCGTGGCACCGCATTTTGTGAGCTGGATCGTCAAGCCAATGACCGACGCGTTGAAAAAGGCCGGTCTCAATCCTCAACTGGTGTACTCGCATCCGGCAGGCTATCTGAATTTGCTCGTCACATTGAGCATTTACCTCGGGATTGTGATTGCCTCACCGTGGATTCTGTATCAGCTATGGCTTTTCGTGGCCCCGGCCCTTTACAAACATGAACGCAGCGCCATCACCGGGTTTTTGTTCTCGACGGTTTTCCTGTTCTTGGCTGGAATCGCTTTCGGCTACTTCATCTCGCTACCGTACGTCCTGCGTTTCCTGATTAGTTTTCAGGGCCCGGTCGTTCCGCTGATCAATATCGATGAGTATTTTGACTTGATCCTGATGGTTCTTCTTGGACTCGGGCTCGTGTTTGAATTGCCGGTCCTCATTTTCTTTTTGTCGCTCTTCGGGATTGTCACTCCGAAATTCCTGATGAAGAACATTCGCTACGCCATCTTGGTTATTGCGATTCTGGCAGCCGTCCTTACACCTACGCCCGACGCGACTACCATGCTTGTCTTCATGGCCGTTCTGATGGCTTTGTATATGGTTGGCGTTCTAGTGTCTTGGGTAGTCGTACGGCGACGCAACCGGCGTCTCGCCGCCGCGGAGGCTCACTAAATGACTTTGATTTCCAAAATGATTCGCTGGATGTCCGTGGCCTTGTGCATCTGTGCGATCGGCCTCGCCGGTTGCAAGGCCAGTGGTAAAGAGGCACCCGCGCCAGCGACTCAGCCGCCCTTCATGAGCGCCGTGGCGTCCGCTCCTCCTCAATCAGCAGAGGAAGCCCCAACGCCGGAAAAAACCGGCGGTTTCGACGGCAAGCGCGCCTTCGCTCACGTCGCGAGGCAAGTCAGCTTCGGGCCGCGCCCCTCAGGCTCACCTGCAATGGCCCAAATGCAGGACTATTTGCTCTCCGAATTGAAGAGTGACGGCTGCACGGTCGAGACGGACCCTTTCAGTTCAGACACTCCCATCGGGCGGGTGCCGATGAAAAATATTCTCGTGAAAATTCCCGGTGAAAAACCCGCCATCATCATGCTGGCCACGCACTACGATACGGCCCGCTCAGTGCGCGATCCGCGCACCGGGGAAGTCCACCCAATGCCGACTTTTGTCGGGGCCGATGACGGTGGCTCCTCCACAGGTCTAATGCTGGAGCTGGCACGCTTGCTCTGCCCGCAACACGGCAAATACGCCGTGTGGATCGCCTTTTTCGATGGTGAAGAGGCCATGCACGACTGGAGTGATACGGACAGCCGTTACGGCAGTCGCCAGATGGCCGCAAAACTTGCGATGAGCGGCGATTTGAAGAAGGTCAAGGGTTTGTTGCTGGCCGACATTGTAGGAGGTCGCACAGCCGTTTTTAAGCGCGAAGCCAGTTCCACCCCGGCATTGGTCGATCTTATGTGGAACGCTGCGGCTAAGTTGGGCTACTCGGGGCTCTTCTCAAATGAAGGCACATCCGCCCAAGACGACCATGATCCCTTCCTGAAGCGCAACGTTCCGTCCGTGGATGTGATCGGGGATTTCATCAACAACGGTTACTGGCACACGCCGCAGGATACACTCGACAAAATCAGCGCAAAGACGCTTGCCGGTGTGGGCCACGTGTTCTTGGAAAGCGTGAAGCAACTTCAAGCGAAGTAAAGAAGTCTAGCGGCACAGCCTCCAGGCTGTGCTCCAACGACCGAACACCATGCTGCGCCGCGGCCACTATCGGAGCAAATTTCGGAAGCCCCTCACTCCGTTTTTGCGTCTCAAGAATTGTTCGGACCATTCCGTCTCGGCGCCGCCGGAGCCTATCTCTCAAATGTGACGTCCCCGTTCTTTCGTACTACGGAGTGCTTCCCGAAATCGTCATCACTGCGGTAAGGAAAATCCGAGCGATAGTGACTCCCCCTGCTTTCTTCCCGCGCCAGTCCCGACCGCGCAATCAGCAAAGCCAGTCCATGCAGATTGCGCAATTCGTGCTCTGCACGTCCCCCCTTCTCCGACTTATGCAAGTCCAGGGATTCCAGTTGGTTGATCGCGTCCGCCAATTCTTTCCCACTTCGCAAAATCCCAACTTCGCGCCACATCAAATCCCGAATTTTTGTGAGCGCCGCGCAGCCCGGCGACGATTTTGCAGCCGCTTTAGGCGTTTCCTTTTGCGCCGTGGAAGGGTTTCCCGGCAACGGTGCCGGACTACCAGGCAACGCCGCACCACAACGCTTACCGACCGGCGCGTCCTCGATCATCGCCTGGCCCGCGCGCGCCCCAAAAACCAATCCTTCGAGCAGGGAATTGCTGGCCAAGCGGTTGGCCCCGTGCACGCCCGTTCCTGCCGTCTCGCCCGCGGCAAAAAGTCCTGCTAGCGAAGTCCGGCCCCAAAGGTCCGTCTTCACTCCGCCCATCATGTAATGCGCTGCCGGACAAACCGGGGCCATGTCGCTCGCTAGGTCCAGACCGTAGCCTGCGCACGTCTCGAAAATTCGCGGGAACCGTTTCTTCAAAAACTCTTCGCTCTTCTTGGTCATGTCTAGAAACACGTGCGAGCTTTGCGTGCGGTGCATCTCACTGACGATGGCGCGGGCCACGATGTCTCGCGGCGCCAGCTCTTGCGCTTCGTTGTAGCGCTTCATAAAGCGTTCCAGGCCGATGTTGCGCAGCACTCCGCCTTCGCCGCGCAGCGCTTCCGAAAGCAAAAACCGCGGCGCGCCCTGGACTGCCAGCGCCGTCGGATGGAATTGCACAAACTCCATATCGGACAGCAACGCGCCTGCTTCATAAGCGATGGCCATGCCGTCGCCCGTGGCGACCTCGGGATTCGTCGTCTCCCGATAAATCTGTCCAAGTCCGCCCGTTGCGAGTAAGACTGCCCCGGCTCGCAATTCGTGTAGCGAGCCGTCGGTTTCATCAATGAAGCGCAATCCCACAACGCGACCCCGCTCCACAAGCAATTCCGTAGTGAACGCGTGCGCGCGCAAGTGCAAATGCGGAATGGTGTGCGCCCGTGCCAGTAGCGCCCTGCTGATCTCTCTGCCCGTTGAATCGCCATGCGCGTGCAAAATCCGCGAGCGGCTGTGCGCGGCCTCCCGCGTAAACGCCAATTTTGTTCCTGCCCGATCGAATTCCGTGCCCCAATCGATAAGCTGCGTAATGTACTTCGGACCCTCTTCCACCAGCAGAGCCACAGCCTCTGAACGGCACAAGCCATCACCGGCATTAATGGTGTCCTGTTCGTGAAGCCCGATTTCATCTTCGTCCGAGAGGGCCACGGCAATCCCTCCCTGTGCCCAGGCCGTTGCGGAATCGCTCAAATTGGATTTCGCCAGGACCAGCACGCTTCCCGCCGCACTCAGCTCGATCGCTGCGCGCAAGCCCGCGATTCCGCTGCCCACAACGGCGTAGTCGGCGCGATGGATTTTGGGAGAGTTCGTCATGGACGTGGGAAGTTTGCCGCCTCCGTATGGTAGCACGAAGGAATTGCGCAGATGAGTACTGCGGCCCCGGCATGCGATGCATCCAGCGCGTGTGTTACATTGAAAATGTCTCACTCATGAAAACAAAACGCATTCCCGTGAAATCGTCGGCTGGTCCCTACTCGGTGGTTGCGGGAGGTGGCGTTATTCGCCGTGCTGCGCAAGAAGTCTCTGCCCTCGGTCGTTTTTCCAGCGTCCACGTTGTCTCGTCTCCCAAGGTCTGGCGCGCCGTAGGAAAGTCCGTTCAACGCGGCTTGCGGCTTTCAGTAAGCAACGCCGTTCACCTCTTCGATGACGCCGAATCCGCCAAGAATCTCCGCAGCGTGGAAGACATCACGCGTTCTCTCTGCCGCGCCGGGGCCGATCGCCACTCACTGCTGCTCGCCGTTGGCGGCGGCGTGGTTGGCGATGTTGCCGGCTTTGCCGCAGCTGCCTACCTGCGCGGAGTGAAACTGGTGCACATCCCAACGACGCTAGTCTCTCAAGTGGACAGCTCTATCGGTGGCAAGACCGGTGTCAATCTTCCAGAAGGAAAGAATCTGGTCGGCGCGTTCTATCCACCGCAGCTCGTGCTTACCGACCCTGACCTTTTGCGTACGCTGTCCGATCGCGAATTCCGCGGCGGCCTTGCCGAGGTTATCAAGCACGCCATTATCGCAGACTCGCAAATGTTCAATTTTCTGGAGAAGAACATTGAGAGAGTGCTGCGGCGGGATCGCCAGACTCTCGCTTGCCTGATCCCTCGCAACGTGCAGATCAAAGCTCGGGTTGTCAGCCGCGACGAGCGCGAATCCGGCCTCCGCGAGATCCTCAACTACGGCCACACTTTCGCTCACGCGCTCGAAAGCGTTACGGAGTATCGCCGCTATCAGCATGGCGAAGCCGTGGCCTGGGGCATGATGGCCGCAGCGTTTCTGGGACATGAACTTGGCTTGACCCGCGCCGACGATGTTTCCCGCATCGTAGCGCTGATTCGCCGCCTCGGTCCGTTGGCGCCTTGGCCGCATGTTCTTCCCGGCGCATTGCTCAATGCCATGCGCGCCGACAAAAAAACGCGCGCAGGAATTCTTCGCTTCGTCCTCTCGCCACGCATCGGCGAAGCACGTTCCTACGACACCGTCCCAACTCACGTTGTGGAGCGCGTTCTTCATTTCACGCCCCGCCTCATAGCCGCAAGCGACAAGCACTCAAGAGGCCGGAATGCCTGAGGAGGCCTCCGCCCCGGTCAAAGGCACTCTCCCTGAAGGCGCTGTTACCGAAGCCGACGCCTCCAAAAAGGTTCGTGAAATGTTTACGGAGATCGCTCCGCGCTACGACCTCCTGAACCATCTCCTGTCGCTGCAACTTGACCGCCTGTGGCGCGCCCGCGCCGTGAAGCATCTTCGGCCTTTATTTCCTGGGCCGGAGATTGTTGTGGAGAATAACAAGCCCGTCCATGTCATGCATGAGACTTCCGTTCTGGATCTTTGTTGTGGAACAGGCGACCTGGCAATTGCATTGAACCTTGGGCATTTCGCGCGAGTGGTCGGCGTAGACTTTGCACACAGCATGCTCGTGCGGGCGAGGAAGAAAAGCGAGCGGTTGCACAGCAAAACTTTGGTGCAACTCCGTCCGATTAGATATGTCGAAGCTGACGCCCTGCGACTCCCGTTTGCTGACGCTTCTTTTGATCTGGTGACTACCGCCTTCGGCTTTCGCAATCTCGCCAACTACGAAGCGGGCCTGCGCGAGATTCAGCGCGTGCTCAAGCCTGGTGGCACCGTCGCTATTCTCGAATTTGCCGAACCGCCCGAAGGATTATTGGGCGATCTCTATCGGTGGTATTTTTGTAGAGTGTTGCCCAAGATTGGCGGCCTCATCTCCGGCGATCAAGCCGCTTACAAATATCTTCCGAAATCCGTCGCCCGTTTCTTCCGCCCGCCCGAACTAGCCGCTCTTTTGACAACCGTCGGCTACCAGTCGGTGGACTACCGCGTCTGGACTCTCGGCACCGTCGCCCTCCACAGCGCCATCCGCCCAGAGAATTTGTAGGCCCCCCTTCTAAGGCGGGCCGCCCTTTTAACTATTCTTCCAGTCCGGCACTCCGCAGTTTCGCCAGCAGCGTCTTCGGCGAAACGCCCAATTTTTCAGCCGCCCGTGTCTTGTTCCATTTGCACTCGCTCATGGTATTTTCGAGCAAAGCTTTTTCCACGTGGCTCACGGCCCGGCCGGTCACTTCTTCCAATGAGCCTTCCCAATTAAAGTTCTCCGGAAGCATCCCTGCCGGCAATTTCTCCGCATCCGGCTTCGAAGGCGGCAACTGCAAACCTTCCGCGCGAATACTCAGTCCGTCCGCCAGAATGACGGCGCGCTCCAACGTATTCTGTAGTTCGCGCACATTTCCCCGCCACTTATAATGAAGCAACCGGTCGCGCGCATCCGTCGACAATTCCAGTCCAGGCTTCCCAAATTCGCGGCTGAATTTCTCCAGAAAGTGATCCGCGAGGAGCAACACATCATTCCCGCGCTCGCGCAAAGGAGGAATCGTCATCGGCACCGCCGAAACCCGAAAGTATAAGTCCTCGCGAAATAACTTCTCTTCGGCCAGCTTTTGCAAATCGCGATTCGTGGCCACCACGATTCGAACGTCCACATCGATCGATTGCGTTCCGCCCACCCTTTCGAATCGCCGCTCTTCCAATACGCGCAGCAGTTTTGCCTGAATCGCCAGCGGCAGCTCCCCGATTTCATCCAGAAAAAGGGTTCCCCGATGCGCTAGATCCATTTTTCCGACTTTGCGCGCCCCCGCCCCTGTAAACGCTCCCCGCTCATGCCCGAAGAGTTCGTTTTCCACCAGTCCTTCTGGAATCGCCGCGCAATTCAAAGCTACAAACGGCTGATCCCGCCGCGGCGACAAATGGTGAATCGCCAGCGCGAACAGCTCCTTGCCGGTTCCGCTTTCCCCCAACAGCAAGCAAGTTGAATCTGTCGCCGCCACTCTCTGAATCTGCTGGCTCACCTCCCGAATCGAAGTGTGTTCGCCCACGATGCGCGGGAATCCGTAACGCGTCGAGTACTCCTCCCGCAGCAGCAAATTTTCCCGCAACAGCTCCTGCTGATGAGCCGCTCGCTTCACCAGCAACTTCAAATGCTCCAGGTCCACGGGCTTCTGCAGAAAATCAAAAGCGCCGTCCTTCATGGCCGATACGGCTTCTTCCACCGATCCGTATGCGGTCAGCAAGAGCACCGGGACCGTGGCATCCGCCTGCTTGGTTTCCCGCAAAACATCCAGCCCCGAAGCCCCCGGCATCTTCAAATCTGTAATGACCAGCAGATATCTTCGTGCGCGCACCTTCTGAATCGCTGCCGCGCCATCCGGCGCTTCGTCCACGGTGTAGCCCGCGCGCTCCAGCGCCTTCCGCAACATGGTGCGCAATTCCTGCTTGTCTTCAACGAGGAGGAGAGGTTCCATCTCTTTTGTTTCTACCACGAATCCTGTTGCCTTCTGGGAACAACGAAAGACGCATGTGCAGAGAAGGGAAGCAGCGCGTTGGAAGCCTCCCTGGAGGCACACTTCGATGTAGTACTGGAGAATAGGTCTTGAAGGGTCTTCGGAAATCTAAAAACTTACAACTAACAACCTAGGACTGCCTCTTCCTACCGCGCCCATCCCGGCTGGCCGCCCGCTTTCCTCAATTGGTCTTCGAGGTCGTCCAAGCCCTGTTTGAGTTGCTCAATTTCCTTTTTCTTGGCGTCGATTTTCGTCGACTTGTCATTTATATCCGCGCGGCTGTTCTGTTCGGTCATGGCTTTCTGCGGATCGGGATAGTACTGCAATTGCGCCTTTTCCAATTCCCGTTGCAGAATATCGAGTTCCTTCTCGGCCCTCGCAATCTTGTCCCTTTGGTCCTTGAATTTCGCTCTCCAGGCCGCTTCGCCGTTTTGATCTTGGCCAGTCGCGGGAGTTCCAGTTGCTTGAGCCGTTACGGCAGTTCCGGTCGGGCCTACGGTTGACACGGTCTCAGGCGTGGCCTTCTTCAAATCGTCATCCGTCCAAACCTTCTTCGGCTTTGGCGCCTCTTTCTTTGACTCGCGCGCCTTCCTCGCGGCGTCGGCCACCGGATCGCCCGTCTGCTGAGAAGAACCCTGCGCCCGCGCAACCGTAGAAAGTCCGGCCAGACACAACGCCGGTACCAGCGCGAAACCCTTCATCCAGATTCTCATTTGCATATAGTCCTACCTCCCGGAGCTGCTGGTAGACCCCTATTCTCTTAGATGCTTGCCTGCTTCAATTCTACCGCTTCTGGCACCCCGCGTGGCATGGGAAGCGTAACAATAAACTCAGCCCCACCCTCCGGCCGGTTTCGCACTTCCACTTGGCCGCCGTGCTGCACAATGATTTTCTGTACCACTGCCAGACCGAGGCCTGTCCCTTTTGCCTTCGTGGTAAAAAACGGCCGAAACAACTTAGGCTGCACGTTCGGAGGAATCCCCGGTCCATTGTCGCAAACGGTGATTCGTTGGAATGCCGCATCGTCGCCGTGAACGATGTCTCCGCGAACAATCACCCGCCCGCCGCTGGCTGCAATAGCGCACGCTTCCGCGGCATTGCGCGCCAGGTTCAGCAGCGCTTGCCGGAGCAGCCCTTCGTCTCCCCCCGCATCCCCAAACGTTCCTTCTGCTGAAATCTTCACCTGCGGCAGCGCTTCGCCCACTTCGGAAACTACCCGTTCGACCATCGCTTGCAGCGGCACTCGCTCGTCCGGAATTTCCAAAGGTCGTGCATATTTCAAAAACTCCGTCACCACGTGCGTGATGTTCCGCGTCTGCTCCAGGATGCGCTCCGCGTAGTCCAGCGCCTCCGTCTCGGTAGACTCCGACTGGATCATCTGCGCGTAACCCGAAATCGTAGCCAGCGCGTTCTTGAACTCGTGCGCGATTCCCGCGGAAAGTTCCCCCAGCGCCGCCAGGTTTTCCTTCAACTGCATGCGTTGTTGCAGCGCTGCCAGTTCCGTCAAATCCGTGAGTAAGCAGATCGCTCCGCTGATTTTTCCTTCACCTCTTCGAATCGGCGAAATCGTTACGCCGAGGTGCCGCGTGTCTCCTGCCGGAGGGATGTGTTCCACCTCTTCGCGCCGAAAAATCTTTCCATTCGAAAGGCATTCAGCAATCAGCTTGGTCATGTCCGAGGACGCGCCCAGCGCCTCGCTGTAGCGCCGGAATCCCAGCCCGCGAATTCCTAGAACTAGTTCCGCCGCCGGATTCGAAGTCGAGATGATTCCCGTTGCGTTCACCACCAGCAGCCCAGCCGGCATGTTCCGCGTCACTTCTTCACTCAACCGCTCGGTCAATGCCGCGCGCTCTTTCTCGATCTTATGCAGCCGTTCCAGCTCTTTTTCCTGCTCCCGCAGTTGCTGAATCACGCCTTGCATCGAAGCCGTCATAAATGCCGACGGATTTTCCGTGCGCGGCGCGCTCGATGTGAATTCCTCTTTCTGCTCCTCCCGCCGGTTCTGGAACGACCTTCGCAACAAAAACACCACCAGCCCGGTGATCACCAGGAAGCCCACTCCTAGCCCCACGGCAATCATCCATAGGTGCTGCGTGTTATTCACGTTTTGCAGTGCCAACATTGCCTTCGTCTTCCAACCTTGACCTTCGCCTCAACCCAAGAGGCCCCTGAAGATCGTCCACTGTGCCGCAACCACTGGTCCTCCATAAACAATCGCTAGTGCCCCAATCCCCAAAAACGTCCCCAATGGTAAGTGATACTGCCGGGCAATCGCCCATCGCAAGCGCTTCTCCGTCCCCAATCCCCGCCGGCTAGCGCGCTTCGCCAGTTCGCTTCTCCAACCCCCGAGATACAACGCTCCCACCAGCCCAATCCCAATCAAGCTCCCCAGCAGACTCCCCACCAGTAGCGTTAGGAACGTCCCGCGCAATCCGAGAAACGCCCCAATCATGGCGATCATTTTCACGTCGCCCATGCCCATTCCCTCGCGACCGCGCACCACTTTGTATGCTTTCGCCAGCCCCCACAACAAAAAGCTCCCGAAAGCCGCCCCAAGAAGCCCATCCAGAATTCCCACCGCAAATCCCGGCAATCGCACGTGTAGGGATCGCCACGCGAAAAACCGCACGAGTTCGTCGTTCGGCGGCACAAACGCGGAAAACAGCAATCCCGCCGCAAATCCCGGCCAATTCACCACGTCCGGCAGCAGCCGTACCCGCAAATCCGTCACCGTCAAAACGATGACCAAGCAAGTAAAGAACAGCCATTTCACCGTCGCCTGCGTAACGCCAAATTCAAAAAATGCCGCCACAAAAAGCAAACCGGCCGTCAACTCGATCAGCGGATACATCGGCGAAATCGGCGTGCCGCAAGCCCGGCACTTTCCCCGCAGCCACAACCACGCAAACACCGGCACGTTGTCGTACGGTTTGATCGGCGTCTTGCATTGAGGGCAACGCGACCCAGGCGTAACAATGGAGATCTCCTCCGGAATCCGCGTGATGCAGACATTCAGGAAGCTCCCCACAATAGTCCCAAGTAGAAAAAAGAAGACGACGATGATGACCACGGTTAGCCCGGCCACTCCGCGGCCGCTCTTTCCAATCTGCCACACTCATCCCACCGCCTCAATGAATCGCCCGTTTCAGCGTGCCCCATCCCTAACCGTTCTCGCGTTCGACGCTTCCTTTAGCGAGGTCATGCTGGAGCGCAGCGAAGCATCTCAACTGTTGCTTTGTGCTGCACCTCGACCGAGGGCATGTATGAGTCGCCGGACTCTCCGTAACCCTCTGTGTTCGCCGTGTCTCTGCGTTATCCTTATGTTTTCTCCGGCCTTTTCTTTCCCTCTTCAACCAACAACTGTAAACTGACAACTGCCCTTATGAACTGGTTTGAACGCAAAATCCGCCGCTACGAGCACCGCCGCTGGACCACCGACGACAATCGCCGCGTCCAGCCCTTCCATTGGGGCCTTGAGCACATCGGCGGCTCCCCCAACGACCCTAATCCTGGCAACCTCGTCCGTGATTACGCCCGCAAAGCCATCGAATCGAGCCACGAGTGGTACGCCGCAGCCCCCGCGGCCGATTACTGCCTGGACCGTGAAAACGTCCTCACCTTCACTAGCTCCATCGAATCACCCTGGCCCGAAAACAACACCGTCCACGCGCAACTCTTTCCCGCGCGCGAGACCATTTCCACCCGCTCGCGTGGGAAGCGCTATGGCGCAGGTCCCGCCGTTCTCCTGCTCCCCAACTGGAACGCCAAATGGCACGGCCAGAACGGCCTCTGCCACTGGATCCAGCGCATGGGCATCACCGTCCTCAAAATGAGCATGCCGTACCACGACCGCCGCATGGCCAAGGGTCACGAGCGCGCCGACCAGATCTGCGGTCCCAATATCGGCCTAACCCTCCAAGCCAATCGCCAAGCCGTCCAGGACGCTCGCCGCTGCCTCCACTGGCTCGAGCAGCAGGGCTACACTAGGCTCGGCATCCTGGGTACCAGCATCGGCTCCTCCGTCGGCTACATCACTCTCGTCCACGATGAACGCGTCCGCGCCGGCGGCTTTTTCCACGTCTCCACCTACTACGCCGACGTCATCAGCCAGGGCATGACCACCAATCATGTCTGGGAAGGACTTCGCCACCACGTCACCGTCGACGAACTCCGCGAATACTGGGCCCCCATCAGTCCCATGCCCTTCGTCGAGCGCGGCATGGGCGCGGGCCGCTCCACCTTCATGGTCTACGGCAAGTACGATCCCACCATGCTCCCCCATCTCACGCGCCAGATGCTCGACTCCCTTCGCCGCCATGGCGCCGACCCCCGCACGCTCGAACTCGCCTGCGGCCACTACTCCCTCGAACTAGCCCCCTTCTCCTACATCGCCGGCTATCGCATGCTCACCTTCTTCCTCGAATCCCTCGCCTAGTGGCAGACTGCGGACTGCGTGCTGTTTCCGCTCGCCCAAAGTCCCGCGTTTCCCAAGGTTGACACGGAGTCCGTGTCACACTATATTCGTGCTATGAAGACCAAGCTCCGTAATATCACCATAACGCTCGAGGAATCTGTCGCCCGTTGGGCCCGTATCGAAGCCGCTACACAGGAGACCAGCGTCTCTCGTTTCCTGGCCAACATCCTGAAAGAGCGCATGAAGCAAAACGACGAATACGAAGCTGCCAAGCAGCGCGCTCTCTCCCGGAAGCCCTTCCTGAAATCTGACGGTCGCTATCTCTCTCGTGAGGAGGTCCATGACCGCACCCGTTTTCGTTGACACCAACGTCTTCATCTATGCGGTTGACTTAGCGGATCCTAAAAAGCAGAAATCCGCCCAATCCTGGCTGGCGGAATTGTGGACGAGCCGTAACGGTCGCGTCAGCTTTCAAGTGCTACAGGAATTTTACGCAAAGGTCAGTCAGAAGGGTGCCGTGGCCCGCGATGAGGCTCGTGCCGAGGTGCGCGGCCTACTGGCATGGAATCCCATACCAGTGAATGCAGAGATTCTAGATCGTGGGTGGAGGATTCAGGACCGCTATCAACTTTCTTTTTGGGATTCCCTAATCGTCGCGGCTGCGAGGTCTGCGTCCTGTCGCTATCTCCTCACCGAGGATTTGCAAGATGGGCAGAGTCTGGAGGGTCTCCTGGTAGTCTCCCCGTTCACCCACGATCCAGCGTCCCTCACCTGAGCGGCGCTTCCTTCAAGAACCTACTCCGCAAAACGACCGCGGTTCGCCGCCATGTACCGCCGCATCATGGGCAGCGACCGCCAGTCCAAAAACAATTTGTTCCCGATCTCCGTCTTCATTTCCACAGCTTTCTTGTGCGCGTCGCAGTAGGGAACTCCTCCCAACTTAAACGTCTTCACTCGTAGCGCGCCCACCACCAGCAATCCCTTGTTCACCGCAAACGTGCCCACTTCATCAAACCGCGTCGGCGGCGCCCCGCACTGCACACATCCATTCGGCCAAACCACGCTCTGCGCCAGCGGCGACCGGAAGGTCGGCCGCTCTTCCACCGCGTTCGGGTTGTACGGTGACACAAAATCCTTCTGCAATCCCGAATACTCCCAGCACTTCCGGCATTGCACTGGTTTGGGTACACCATTCGCATCCGGCGTGGGCAAGTTGTGTAGCGCCGCGCCGCAGAACGGGCAATCGGACACTTCGTCTTTATGACTAAATAGGATCAGCAAACCTCCGCCGCAAAGCACCAGCACCGCCACTCCGCCCCAGAAGTAAAACCCGTAATAAAGAAGTGGCCCTCCAATTAGCGCGCCAAAGAATAAGCCGCCGAGGCCAGATTTCAATTTGCTAGTCTTCTCTGCGTGAGTCGGCTTCCGCAGCGGCTTGCTGCGGTTCGGCACCGGCGCTGCAACCGCGTCCGACATCGCAGGACCTCGTGCGGCAACTTTCGCCTGCGGCGGAGCAATCGTTCCACTGGGGACAGCCATGGTTCACCTCGAGGACTGAGTCTTATCTAGCTTCCCTTCAGCCTCCCAACGCACCCCGTTTCCGTCAATGGAACCCAAGCCTTTGTATCGCGAATCAGTTATTGCCCCAAACCCGCCGAACGCACTTTCTGCTCTCTGCTTTGTAGGGAGCCGGGCCGCCATTCAACCCCCGCGGAGGGACAGACCCCTTGGGCAGGCGGATTATCTATTCCCATGCAGTATCATCGGAACGTGGATAGGCTCCCGCTCTACATCTTCGGTCCTCTAGTCTTTGCTGCGGCGTTGCTTGTTATCGTCACAGGGATTCGCAGCGCCATTGTGAGGTTCCGCTCCCGCCCCACTCCCGATCAACTTCAAGCCACCTACGAATCCTATCGGTCGCGCCTCCTAAATCCGCAGCCAGAGGCCGTCGAGCGCGAATTGGGGAAGCTACTACCGGAAAGGCTTTTGCAGTTGTACAAGGACACTTCCGCCATTCAGGAAGCAGGATTCCAACTGGAAAAAGCCGGCAAGAAAGGCTGGTGGTCGAAGCCCTGGCAAGTCTATTGTTTTGAACCACTCGACGTTGAATCCCTCAACGAATCTCCGTATGAAGAGGAGTTGGGCCCAGGTTTCTGCTTTGCCACCAACGGTCGCGGCTCCTGGTATTGGATCGCCGCCACTGACGAAAGGGCGAAAGACTCCCCGGTGATCTTTCTCGACTACGACGGCACCGGCTCCCACGGCGCTACCGTAGCCGCCAGCCTGGACGAGTTCCTTAATCTGCCCCGCAAGGCATTGAAATGATGGCTACCATACTGAAGTCCGACCCTTGTTCAGAACTTCTTACCCGCAAGGCTGCCCAAGACTCCTATTGACAAATCCATAATCTGTGATACACTTTGCTCTGTAGATAACTGCGTAGGGAGTGGGCCCGTGGGTTTCTTTTCTAGGTCGCCATTTCGCGTTTTGCAAATTCAAAACAACCAAAGGCGCACCTTTTAGAATCAAGTACTTACGAAATGCAAATTTTGTAAGCCCTTTCCTTTGATATTCATGCAAATTGGTGGGGGTGGGGGGACCACGCTCGAGTTTTAACCCTGAAAGTCTATCGCAGCAAAGTAGAGAACATGCCGTCGGCCACCACAGACGACACCGCCTCAATGTCCGCAGCCAGCGGTCGGTCCTCTGTGACTTTGGCTGATTTGGTTCGCACGGCCTCGTAGGCCTTCTTCGCGAGCGCGCCTGTTTGTAGCGGCGCCAGCAAGTCAATCCCTTGGCAAGCGCAGAGCAATTCAATCGCAATCGTATTTCGCAAATTGACCAGCATGCGGCTTAGTCGCCGCGCTCCGCTCATTCCCATCGAGACGTAATCTTCCTGATTACCGCTGGTCGAAATGGAATCGACGGAATGCGGTGTCGCCAGCGCCTTGTTCTCGCTCGTTAGTGCTGCCGCTGTCACCTGCGCGATCATGAATCCCGAATTCAGCCCTGGCTCCGGCGTCAGGAACGCCGGCAGCATGCTGGTCAACGGATTGGTCATTTGCTCGACTCTTCGCTCGACGATTCCAGCAAGGGTGGCAACCGCGATCGCTACTTGGTCCGCTGCCATGGCCAGCGGCTGCCCGTGAAAATTTCCGCCGCTGATAATGTCTCCGGTGTTCGCGTCGCGCACAAACACAAGTGGATTGTCCGTTGCGCTGTTCAATTCCACTGCCGCCATCGCCCGTGCTTGAGCCAGCGAATCGCGCACCGCCCCGTGTACCTGCGGGGTGCAACGCAGGCTGTATGCATCCTGCACGCGCGTATCTTTTTCTGCGGAGCGATGTGACTCCCGAATCTGACTGCCTTCGTTCAAGTGCGCGAGGTTGCGTGCCGTTGTCGCTGCTCCCGCATACGCGCGGGCGTGCATAATCCGTGCATCGAACGCCCCAGGACTACCGCGCAACGCATCCAGCGAAAGGGAAGCAGCCACATCCGCGGAGTCCACAAGATTGTCCGCTTCGTGCAGCGCCAAACTGAGCAGCGCCAGCATTCCCTGCGTTCCGTTTAGTAGGGAAAGTCCTTCTTTTGCTTCGAGCGAAAGCGGCGCAATCCCCGCGCGTTTCATGGCTTCGCCGCCGTGCAAAACTTCTCCGCCAAACATCGCGTGGCCCTCGCCAATCACCACGTGAGCTAGATGGGCAAGCGGCGCGAGATCCCCCGAAGCACCGACCGAGCCCTGCGAGGGAATCACCGGATGCACTTTCGCATTCAACATCTTGCAAAGCGTTTCGACGACAAGCGGCCGTACTCCGCTCAATCCCTTCGCCAGCGCGTTGGCGCGCAGCAGCATCATCGCGCGCGTTTCCGCTTCGCTCAGCGGCGCACCGACACCGCAAGCATGCGAACGCACTAGATTCACCTGCAATTGGCGCACTTGTTCCGTTGAAATTCGCACCGAAGCGAGTTTCCCGAAGCCGGTATTGATCCCATACGCGGTGGCGCCCGACGCTACCAGACGATCCACCACCGCGCGCGAAGCATTCATTCGTTCGGTAGCTGAAGCCGCCAATTGGACTGGCGCGCCACGGAGGGCAACATCGTAGAGTTGTGCGAAAGATAGGTCGTTTCCGTTTAGCGCGACGCTCATACAAGGCTCCGGTCAGGTTGTGGCGTAACCACGGAACTGAATACGCTGTGATATTTTTTGGGCAGCGTTTTCGGGCGGCCGTTGCTTCCACAAATCACGTGTGTCGTTTCTCCATTGGCCAGCACCTTTCCGTCCGCATCGCGAATCACTTCATAGGAAAATTTGACGATGCGATTTCGCGACTCCGCAATGCGCGTCCGGATGCGTAAAACTTCGTCGTACATCGCCGAGTGATGATAGCGGCAGTGCACATCGGCAACCACGATGCGGCAGTCATCTTCAATTTCCATGCGCTTGTACTCGAAGCCCAACGCGCGCATCAACTCGACGCGGCCGACCTCAAACCAGACTAGATAATTCGCGTGATACACCACGCCCATCTGGTCCGTTTCCGCGTAGCGCACGCGCACTACGGCGTCATGATGTTCAATCATTCTCATGTTCCTTATTTTTCCGATTCGCCCTGCCAAATCGGTTTTCGTTTCTCGAGGAACGACGCGACGCCTTCCTGGAAATCCGGCGTGCAACGAATGCGCGCGTTCTCGAGTATGGCGCGCTCCAAATCATGATCCACCCCTGCCGCTGCGGAGGACACCAAGAGATGTTTGGAACGAGTGAGGCTGCTGGGGCTGGCCGCGATAAGCGTTTCCGCGAGTTCGTTTGCGCGCCTTATCAAGTGCTCGGCCGGAACGATCTCTGACACGAGACCGAACTCCTTCGCCTCGGCTGCCTCGATGATGCGCCCGGTAAGCAACAGATCGCGGGAGCGTTTTTCTCCAATCTGCCTCGTCAGGAATACGGAAACAATTGCGGGCAGAAAACCGATCTTTACTTCCGTGTATCCGAATTTCGCTTCCGGCACGCCGAGTGTGAAATCGCAGAGGGTTGCGATGCCACAGCCTCCGGCATAAGCGGCGCCGTTTACGGCAGCGATGAGCGGCCGCGGAAAACTCCAGATACGACGAAACATTTTGGCAATTCGCCGCGAGTCTTCCTGATTTTCCGCGGGCGATTGCTTCGCAATCGCGGCAAGCATGTCCAAATCCATGCCCGCGCAAAACGCTTTGCCTGCCCCCGTAATAATTCCTACACGCGCGTGGCTCTTTTCGATCGCATCCAGAGCCGACTGCAGCTCAGCCATCATTTGGGTAGAGATAGCGTTGCGCTTCTCCGGCCGGTTCAACGTGATGGTGGCAAGATTTCCGGCGACTTCGAGAAGAAGTGTCGAATACATTTTGGAAACACCTCCTCAGTTCAAAAGTGGGGCATGCGCATACTTCGCGCGAATCTCGTTGGTCATTTCGAGTACTCTCGCCAATCGCGCCGAATCGATTCCTGGATCGGCGCCCGCTTTTCGCAGCGCAGCTAGAATGTCTTCCGTCGCGATATTGCCGACCAGAATGTCTCCCGCAAAGGGGCAACCGCCAAGCCCGGTCAACGCGCCATCGAACCGCCGGCATCCCGCTTCGTACGCAGCGAGAATTTTTTCTTCCGTGTTTTCCGGGCGGCTGTGCAAGTGTACTCCGAGCTCGATGCCCGCGACGTGATCCTTCACACTGCGATATAAATCGCCGACAAGTTGCGGCGAGGCGTTACCCACAGTGTCCGCCAGTGAGACCGCGCGCACGCGAATATCTTTCAGCCATTCCAAGGTGTCGGCAACAATCTCCGGTCCCCAGGGCTCATCGTATGGATTCCCAAACGCCATCGAAATATAAATGACCAAACCGCGATTCGCCGCCGCCGTTTCTTTCCGCAACTTTTCGGCAAGCAGGCGCGACTCGTCCCGCGTCATGTTGGCATTCGCCCGCCGAAAATACGCCGAAATGGAATACGGATACCCAATTGTAGTCACCCCGGGAGTTGCAAGCGCCCGCTCGAGTCCCTTTTCATTCACAACGATGCCAATGATTTCAGGTGCGTCGACGCCGACCGGAAGGGAAGCATTCAGTTTCGCCATCACCTCTTCGGAGTCCGCCATCTGCTTCACATGTTTCGGCGAAACAAAGCTCACTGCATCAATATGCTTGAACCCCGCAAGCGCAAGCTCTCTCAAGTACTCAGCCTTGTACTCCGTGGGAATCTGCTCTGGCAGTCCCTGCCAAGCATCCCTAGGACACTCGATGAGTCTTACACTGTCCATCAAATCTTCCTCTTGCGTCGAGACAAATCACGGACGAACGAGAAAGGTACAAGCAGAAAGCACAAATTCCCACTTGCAAAGCAAATCCAGGTTATAGCCATCCATGCGTTTTCGGCAGGAGCGAAAATCCTAAAGGTTGAGGCCAACGCCCCAAAGCCCATCAAGACAAGCAGAATGCTCGCGAGCAGGAGCCACAGAGTTCGAGCGCTAATCACGTCTGCAGAACTCCGGTTTTGAATTCGCGGATTTCGGGATTGAGGGCGGCGGCTTCCAGGGCCCAGACTAGGGCGTCGCGGGTGTGGGCGGGATCGATGATGGCGTCGACCCAGAGGCGGGCGGCGGCGTAGCGCGGGTCGGTTTGGTGCTCGTAGGTGGCGCGGACCGATTCGATCAATTCCTTCTTTTGTTTTTCGTCGACTTTCTTGCCTTCGCGTTCGAGTTGCTTCAATTTGATTTCGGCGAGAGTGCTGGCTGCGGCATCGCCGCTCATGACCGCGAAGCGTGCCGTGGGCCACGCGAACATGAAGCGTGGGTCGTAGGCCTTTCCGCACATGGCGTAATTTCCGGCGCCGAAGCTGCCGCCACAAATCACGGTAATTTTTGGAACGACGCTGTTGGCCACGGCATTCACCATTTTTGCGCCGGCGCGGATGATGCCGCTCCACTCAGCGTCTTTGCCGACCATGAAACCGTTCACATCATGGAGGAAAACAAGTGGAATGCGGTTCTGGTTGCAGTCCAAAATAAATCGCGCCACTTTTTCAGCCGACTCCGTGTAAATCACGCCGCCGAATTCGATGCGTTTTTGGTCCGAACCGCGCGCCAGGGTCTGCACATGTTTCTTCTGATTTGCCACAATCCCAACGGCCCAGCCGCCGATGCGGGCATAGCCGCACAAAAGCGTTTCGCCGTACTCAGCGCGATATTCTTCGAATTCGCTCGCGTCCACGATGCGCGCGATGATTTCCTTCATGTCGTATTGCTTACCAGGATCGCTTGAGAAAATGCCGTAAATGTCTTCAGCAGAGTAGAGAGGATCGCGCGGTTTTACGTGACTGAAGGGCGATGCGTTTGGTGCACCAATCTTGTCAACGAGCGTGCGAATCCGCGTGAGGCAGGCGTCATCGTCCGGCTCGCGGAAATCCACGGTGCCGCTGATTTGCGCGTGCATTTTTGCGCCGCCGAGATCTTCGGCGGAAGTTTTCTGTCCGATCGCCGCTTGTACCAGCGCGGGCCCGGCCAAAAATAAGCCCGAGCCTTCGGTCATCAAAATATGGTCGCACATCACCGGGAGATAGGCTCCGCCCGCAACACACATGCCCATGATGGCGGTAATCTGCGGAATACCCATCGCGCTCATGACCGCGTTGTTGCGGAACACTCGCCCAAAATCGTCCGCGTCAGGAAAAACATCCTCTTGAAGAGGTAAAAAAACTCCCGCGGAGTCCACGAGATATATTGTGGGGATGTGATTGTCGATGGCGATGTTTTGCGCGCGAATCACTTTCTTCGCGGTCATCGGGAAAAACGCGCCCGCTTTCACAGTCGCGTCATTCGCGATAACCATAAAGGTGCGCCCACAAACTTTTGCTAGCCCGGTGACAGTTCCCGCGCAAGGCGCCCCGCCCCATTCTTCGTACATTTCGTACGCGGCATAAGTTCCCAATTCAAAAAGTAGCGAGCCGGGATCAATCAGCTTGGCGATGCGTTCTCGGGCGGTAAGGCGGCCTTTTTTGTGCTGCGATTCGATGGCTTTCGCGCCGCCGCCCTGGTGAATCTGTTCTTCTTCGTTTTTAATTGTCGTAAGTAAATCAATAATGCGGCGGGCGTTCTTTTCGAATTCAGGAAACTTGCGATTCACACTGGTTTTCAGAACCGAATCAGACACGCGAAGTCCTCACTCAAGCTCAAGTTTCGATTAGCGCAAACTAAGTTTTGACGAGTGAATCCGAGTGACACAGTATACGAGCTTTGGCGGTGGTTATGCGAATCGCGATGGAACTCAAAGCTTGATTCAAGGCGCAAAACAACTTGCACTCGTCCCAGAGCAAGGTAAGCTATCACCCGGGCTTTTGAGGGCATCCGCGCCTGCTGTCCGCAGCCTAATCGCGATATTGCGCCACTTCGAGAGGGAAAACGTTATGAGTAAGTTCCGTAAAAATGCATTGTCATTTGGTCTGCTCGCTTCGCTGATAGGTGCGATTTCATCGCCAGCGCAGACGCCTTCCATGCCTCCGGCGAAGGCGCCTGCAAAAACGCCAACACAAGCGACAGCAAAGCCGGCTACGGCCAAGCCCGCTACACTCGAAGTGCCGCAACTCAAATTCGAAAAGTACAAGCTGGACAACGGTCTCGAAGTAATCCTCTCCGAAGATCACCGCCTCCCGATGGTGGCGGTGAATCTGTGGTACCACGTCGGCCCGGCGAATGAATTGCCAGGACGTACGGGTTTCGCGCACCTATTCGAACACATGATGTTTGAAGGATCGCGGCACGTGCCGGGAAGTTCGCATTTCCACTTCCTCGAAGCGGCGGGCGCTTCAGACATCAACGGGACTACTGATTTCGACCGCACCAACTATTTTGAGACGCTGCCTTCGAACCAACTAGAGCTGGCCCTGTGGCTGGAATCCGACCGCATGGGTTACCTGCCGGACAAACTGGATCAGGCGAATCTTTCCAATCAACAGGACGTAGTGCGCAACGAGCGGCGGCAGAGCGTGGAAAACGCGCCGTATGGAGTGGTGGAAGAGGGATTGTTCCACCAACTCTTTCCCAAAGAGCACCCTTATTACGGTGAAGTGATTGGTTCGCATCAAGACATTCAATCGGCGAAGCTGGAGGACGTGCGGAATTTTTTTAAGCTGTACTACGCGCCGAACAACGCGAGCCTGGCGATTGTTGGCGATTTCAATCCGGAGAAAGCGAAGGAATTGGTGGAGAAATACTTTGGGCCACTGAAGCGCGGAGCAGAAGTGCCGAAGATCCAGGCGCACACACCACCGATTACGGCAGCGCGCCATGTAGTGATTCAAGACAACGTGCAACTTCCGCGCGTGTACATGGGCTGGCTGACTTCACCGATCTTCAAGCCTGGCGATGCGGAAGCAGATCTTTCGGCGACGATTCTGGGCGGCGGGAAGTCCAGCCGGTTGTACAAGAAACTGGTCTACGAGAAACAGATTGCGCAGGATGTTGCCGTGAATCAGCAGTCGCTGATTCTCGGCTCCGTGTTTGAAGTACAAGTGACTGCCAAGGCTGGAGTGAAGCCAGAAGACTTGGAGAAGGCCGTTAACACGGAGATGGATACGTTCCGCAAAGAGGGGCCGACGGCGGCGGAACTCGCGCGGGCGCGAAACGTGCTTGAGTCGCGAATCATTGCGGGTCTAGAGACACTGGGAGGATTCGGCGGAGTCGCGGACCGGCTGAACAGTTACAACCACTATCTGGGAACACCGGATTTTCTGGCGGCGGACATTGCGCGCTACGAGAATGCCTCGAAGGAATCGATTCAAGCGTTCGCTCAAGGACAGCTCAACAACAGTCAGAGCGCGGTGGTTTATGGGCTACCCGGGAAGCAGGACTTGGGCGCTGAGGTAGCAACGCCGAAAGCGCCGGAGAAGGATCCATCGAAGAACAACGGCGAACCGGTAAACGTGGACGTGGCTTGGCGCAATGAAACGCCGAAGCCTGGCCCAGCCGGGACTTTGCACTTACCGGTTCCGGAAAAATTCAAACTGGCGAATGGATTGACCGTGCTGTACAGCGAACGGCCGGGACTACCACTGGTGGCGGCAAACCTTGTAATGCACGCCGGAAGCGGTGTGAATCCGGTCGATCGTCCGGGCCTCGCAGGCATGACCGCGCGCATGCTTCAGCAGGGAACAGCCACGCGTTCCGCGTTGCAAATCGCGGATCGCGCGGCGGATTTGGGCGCCACGCTAAATTCAGGTTCGGGAGTTGACACCACGGGAGTCTCGACGCGATCCCTTTCGCGCAGTTTTCCCGAAGCACTGGAACTACTGGCTGAAGTCGCACTGCACCCAAGCTTTCCGCAATCGGAAATCGAGCGGGTGCGCTCCGAATGGCTGACCAGCATCGTTCAGGAAAAAGACGACCCCTTTACACTGGCGGTCCGCATCGTTGATTCAGCGCTCTATGGACCGCGGCACACGTATGGATTTCCGGACAGCGGCACGACGGAGTCCATCAAAGCGATTTCGCGCGACGACCTGGAACATTTCTGGAAGCAGAACTATTTCCCGGACGATGCGGCGCTCGTCGTTACCGGAAACATAAGACTGGCAACCCTGAAGCCGCTTATCGAGAAATATTTTGGAGCTTGGAAACCCGGAAGGCCGGCGCCAGCGTCGCTGGGTACGCCGGAGACAACCGATGCAAAGCTGATTTTTGTTGACCGTCCCGGAGCGCCGCAGACGACGCTGGTGTGCTTCTCGATGGGGCTGGCGCGGTCAACGCCCGATTATGCGCCCGTGGAAGTGATGAACACGGACCTCGGCGGGCTTTTCTCCAGCCGCATCAACATGAACCTGCGCGAGACGCACGGGTATACCTATGGCGCTTTTTCCTTTTTTTCGTATCATCGTTCCCCGGGGCCGTTCATGGCGGCGTCAGACGTGCGGACGGACGTGACAGCTCCGGCGACGACGGAGATGTTCAACGAACTGCGACGGATGCGCGAGACGCAGATGACTCCAGCGGAAATGCTCCTCTCCAAGGATTCCATCGCGCGGTCCTTGCCGGGAAGGTTCGAGCGCGGCACGTCGGCGGCGGCGACGTTTGCGGAGCTTTTCACGTACGATTTGCCGTTGAATTACTTCTCAACGTTGCCGGATCGCATCAACGCGGTGACCGCCGAGCAGGCGCAGGCTGTTGCGCAGAAATATATCTTGCCGGACAAGATGATTGTGCTTGCCCTAGGGGACCGAGCGAAGATCGAAGAGGAGATGAAGAAGCTGAACCTCGGCAAGGTGGAGATTCGGGACACGGATGGGAAAGTCGTTCACTGATTTGGGCATATCGTTTTACGGTGTCTAATGATTGCGATGTGAGGGTAGTCCGGAGCAGCAGTCGATTCTGCGGCAGGATATTATGATAGGGCGCATTCAGAATGCCTGTATTGTCTGTTACTCCCTTGTAATTCTCTCATGCACGGCTGCCCCGCAACGCCTAACCTCACAGGCTTATTCACGGCAGGAGACTGCCCCTTCTGTCTCGATTTCGCTTCCATCGAATATCCCTTCGGAAACGGTCCAGATCGTCTATCACATGGTGGGCCCGTTTGGGGGGACCGGAGGTTACACTAAGTCGCAGGCTGGTCTGCATTCCTATGAAATTGCCGGGGCGGTGGAGGGTAAATCTGCAACGGAAATTAGAATGATGGTATACGCACCAGGCTGCGAGATTCAGAAATTCATTGTTCCTCTGGCCGATAATTCAAGAGTTGACCGTGAATTTGAGTGCCAACCGGTCCAGTGGATTGTGCTATCCGGACAAATCGTGCCGAACGATCTGGTCCGGGACAAGAACGCCGAGTTGATTGTCTCCTATATGGCCTTTTTGGGCGCATGAGTTCTTCGGAATCGCGGATGGTCCCGTTGTGGAGAGTCGGCTGGCTATCTTCTCTCCTGGCGCGAGTGGAACGTTTCAGGTAGTTCTGCCCCGGTTCAGGGAAGATGCCATTGAGCCTACCTCTCAACCAAGAGCAAGCTTCCAGCTTTTGCTACGCGACTCCAAAACTTGGAATCATATAGCTGATGATCTGGAACCAGATGAACCGGAGCTTAGGTCCGAAGATCACGGATTACGAATTCGGTCAGACTATCCAAGCGGCCTCAGATTCACTGCTTGGCGTTCTAGCGACCACTGATCCTGAATGCGACGTCCTTCCTATTTCGACTGTTGACTCTGTCTAGAGCGATAGCTAAGATTCGGTTCAGGGAATTGCCGCGCTACTGGGCGGCACTACTCAATTCAGCCACGGAGGCGCCTGTGCGAACCATTAACAAAGTTCTAGCGGGCGGGTGCGTCTCCGCGGCTGGCATGAACTGACCGCTTCACTCCCTCCCGCAATTCCAATCGACTAGAACGAATGCTGTTTTGATTTGGCGCTAGCGGCTGCCGTGTGTTTCGTCATGGCTGCGGGAGGACTTATCCGTGTCGATTACTCAGTGGGGATGGAATTCGTATTTTGAAGCGTTCTGGCACGGCGGGGAGTGGAAAAGCGCAGTGCCGGCGCGTGTGATTGCGCAGCAGCGGAAATTCTGGCGCGTTGCGGGAGACTTCGGCGAGTGGTGGGCGGAGGCGAGCGGGAAGCTGCGACTTGCCGCAGACGAAGGCGGAGATTGGCCGGCCGTCGGTGATTGGGTGGCGGCGGAGATTCATGGCGCCGAGACAGCTGCGATGATTCAAGAGGTCTTGCCGAGGCGAAGCAAGTTTGTCCGCAAAATGGCGGGAAAGAAGATAGAAGAGCAGGTGATGGCAGCAAATGTGGACACGGCGCTGCTGGTGTCGGCGCTCGATGGCGATTTTAGTCCGCGGCGCGTGGAACGGTACCTGGCGCAGTGCTGGGAGTCTGGCGCCCGGCCGGTGATCGTGTTGAATAAGGCGGATGCTTGTGAAGAATCACGCGAGAAGGCAGCGGAGATGGAACGCGTTGCGGTGGGCACCGTGGTATGCGTTGTCAGCGCGAGGACCGGGGAAGGATTTGGCGGACTGCAAGAGATTCTGAAGCTGGGACAGACGCTGGTGCTGCTGGGCTCTTCCGGAGTGGGCAAATCAACCATCGCCAACCGGTTGCTGGGTGAGGCAGTGCAGGAAGTGCAGCCGGTTCGCGAGAGTGATAACAAAGGGCGTCACACCACGACCGCGAGAGAACTCTTTGTATTGCCGGGCGGCGCGCTGTTGATGGACACGCCGGGTTTGCGCGAGATGCAACTGTGGGACGCGGAAGACGGCGTTGCGCAAACGTTTGCGGATATCGATGTATTGGCGACGCAGTGCAGGTTCGTCGATTGCCACCATGAAGGAGAGCCAGGATGCGCGGTGCTGGCAGCGGTTAGCTCCGGAGAGTTGGATGCCGCGCGCATGGAGAATCGGCGGAAGCTTTTGCGCGAGCAGGAGTTTCTGAGGCGTAAAGTAGATCCGGAAGCGCGACTAGAGCAAAAGGAGCATTGGAAGCAGTTGCATCGCGCGCAGCGACAGAAATATCAGCAGCGGGCGAAGGATGGAGGCAAGAGGTGAACATGAAATTCTTCGCCTTGGGTTGGGATGGAAGAACTAGGAAACAGCGACGCGCTTGTGGATGAAGTCCACGATGTCCTGCGTGGAGGTTCCGGGGAGGAAGATTTCAGCGATGCCGGATTGTTTGAGGGCGGGGATGTCGGCTTCGGGGATGATGCCGCCGACTAGAACGGTGACGTCGGTCATGCCCTTGTCGTGGAGGAGCTTCATGAGTTGGGGGCAGATGGTGTTGTGTGCACCGGAGAGGATGGAGAGGCCGATGACGTCGACGTCTTCCTGGACGGCAGCGGAAGCGATCATCTCGGGGGTCTGGCGAAGGCCGGTGTAGACAACCTCCATACCCGCGTCGCGCAGGGCGCGAGCGATTATTTTTGCGCCACGGTCATGTCCATCAAGGCCCGGTTTGGCAATCAGCACACGAATCTTCTTCTGCGTCATAAGTCCCTAACAGTATGCCTTAGGATTCACAAAACAGAGCGTCTCAGTTGCTCATACTATAGTGGCAAGTCGGGTCGGCGAGCTTGAAATGAGTGTGCCAGCGTGGTTCGACCTGTTCGACGAACAGGACATACTGGCCGTTAGGCTGGCCAACAATCTCTACGATATAGTGTCCTGGCAAAGCCCGGAATCCAAAGTGGCCTTGGCTGTCCGTGGCTTCCTTGCGCACCGCGAACTTGCGGATTTCATCCAGAACCTTCTCGAGTGCGAAGCACTGTTTTGTGTCGGAGAGGTTGTTGAAACTCGCCAAGTTTGAGCGCGTCATTTCGTCCTTGCTCTCGGGGGAGTAAACGCGAGCGTTGGCATCCTTTTCCTGCTGGTTTTGCTGCTGCAAGTTGAGGAGCGCGGCGGAGAGGCGTTGCTCCTGCTCGTCCGCTACCTTATAGAGAGTGACGCGAGCGCCTGAGAGTGCCACGGGCACGCCGTTGGAGCCGGGGGCGGACACATCGCCGGTGATTCTGGCCGTCTCTTCCCAGATGACAAAAATCAGCGCAATCGCAGCTAGCCCGATGATCAAGCCAAGAAATCTTTTTAGAAGCGACACGGGGCAGCACCTCTAACCCCATTAAAGCTCGACTGCCCCTGTTGTGCACCATCTGTGAGGCGCGCTAGTCGCTTTTAAGTAATGGCGACTTCTTCGTAGGTGCCGAAGACATCGCGGAGGGCATCGCAGATTTCGCCGAGCGTTGCGTAGGACTTCACGGCTTCGTAGAGGAAGGGCATGAGGTTGTCTTTGCCCTGGGCGGCGGTGCGAAGAGCGTTTAGGCGGCGAGTGACTTCGGCCTGGGAGCGGTCGGCGCGTAGTTTGCTCAGGCGTTCGGCCTGGCGGTGGGCTACCGTTTCGTCAATTTGCAGGATATCGAGGGGCTTTTCTTCAGCGACGAAATCGTTCACGCCGACGATGACTTTTTCTTTTTTGTCGACGGCCATTTGGTAGCGGTACGAGGCTTCGGCGATTTCGCGTTGCGGGTAGCTCCGCTCGATGGCGGCGACCATGCCGCCCATGGCGTCGATGCGATTAATGTATTCCCATGCGCCACGCTCGACTTCATTGGTGAGAGTTTCGACGAAGTAGGAGCCGCCGAGCGGATCAACCGTATTGGTGACGCCAGTTTCGTGCGCGATGATTTGTTGCGTGCGCAGGGCGATGGTCGCGGCGAATTCCGTGGGCAGCGCCCAGGCTTCATCGAGGGAATTGGTGTGGAGGGACTGCGTTCCGCCGAGGACGGCGGCGAGGGCTTGGATCGCGGTGCGAACGACGTTGTTGTAGGGCTGCTGCGCGGTCAAAGAGCAGCCAGCGGTTTGCGTGTGAAAACGCAAAGCCCAGGAGCGCGGATTTTTGGATTTGTAGCGCTCGACCATGGCTTTATGCCAGATCCGGCGCGCGGCGCGGTACTTGGCGATTTCCTCGAAGAAGTCGTTGTGGGCGTTGAAGAAAAAGGAAAGCTGCGGCACAAACTGGTCCACGTCCAGGCCGCGGCGCATTCCCCATTCGACGTACTCAAGCCCATCACGCAAGGTGAACGCCAATTCCTGAATGGCAGTCGAGCCGGCTTCGCGGATGTGGTAGCCGCTTATGGAAATGGTGTTGAACTTGGGCGTGTTCTTGACGCCGAATTCAAAGGTGTCGATCACCAACCGCATCGACGGTTCCGGCGGATAGATGTATTCCTTCTGCGCGATGTATTCTTTCAAGATATCGTTCTGAAGCGTCCCTGAAATTGTCTTCCAGTCCGCGCCCTGCTTTTCGGCGACGGCCAGATACATCGCCCAGATGACCGCGGCGGGCGAGTTGATGGTCATCGAGGTGGTGACACTAGCTAGTGGAATCTTGTCGAAGAGCACTTCCATGTCCGCCAGGGAGCTAATGGCTACGCCACACTTACCGACTTCGCCCTCGGAGAGAGCGTGATCGGAGTCGTAGCCCATCAGAGTGGGCAGGTCGAAAGCAGTGGATAGACCCGTCTGGCCTTGCGCTAGGAGATAGCGGAAGCGCTGGTTAGTGTCTTCGGCAGTGCCGAATCCCGCGAACTGGCGCATGGTCCACAGGCGGCTGCGGTGCATCGTGGAATGAATGCCGCGCGTATAAGGTGGTTCACCTGGGAAGCCCAGTTCGCGCTCGGGATCCCAATTCGGCAGATCGGCTTTGGTGTACAGCCTGCGAATGGGATGCCCGGAAATGGTGGTGAATGCGGGTAGCCGTTCCGGGCTCTTTTCCAAAACAGGTTCGAGAGTGTTTTTCTCCCAGGCCCGCTCCTTCTCGGAGGGCTTTCGATCTGACGACGAGACCTCCAGGGGAGGGGCCTGCGTGGTGCCTTTGGATTTTTCGCTCATGCAGAATGCCCCCAGCACGCCATCGAGAGGACGAATCGCGCCATAAACAAGATTAATGCTATGCGAAAGACCTGTAAGGGGCAAGCGGCGGGTAAGGGAATGGGCTCAAGAGGGAAGCCATGAAACCACAACATCAAGAATGAAAAAGCCGGCTCGGAGACGATCATCCGAGCCAGCCTGAAGAGGAGAAGGCGATGCTATTTCTGACCTGCGTTGGAGAAGAGCTTGTCGGTGCCGACGACTTGCCCATGCAAGGTTCCGGGGATAAGAGTGTCACGCTCGACGTCGCCAGTTTTGGCGTCGGCGATGGTCACGCGGTTGACATCCAGAGTGCGTCCCACGGCGCGCTCGTAGTTGGCTTTAGCTTCCACCAGGTTGGCTAGAGCGCGCAGCTCCGTGCCCTCGGCCGCGATGAGGTCGCGTTGCGTCTGAATGACGAGGTAAACGGTCGACGCGCCCAACTGATACTTCTTCTGTTCGGCATCGAATGTTTGCTGCTGCAGTTCACGCGCCTTGCTGGCGGCTTCCACCTGTGCGCGATCCTGGGTAAGAGCGATGTACGTGTTGCGCACGTCGAGAAGAGCCGTATTTCGCAACTGTTGTAATTGAGTTTCGAGTTGGCGCTGAACGAGCAGTGCGCGGGCATTGTCGGCCTGGGCGGAGCGGTTGCGTAGGGGAAGGTTGAGAGTCAACTGAGCCACGTATTCCGGGAACTGATTGTGGAAGATTTGGCTCTGCGCCGTCGTGAATCCCTCATAGTTTGTGCCCGTAGTGGGGGCGGTGGTTGTGGACAGAAAGATATCATTGCCGCCGACCGTGACCGGAGTACCGTTGGCATCCACGATGGGAATGCCCGTGCTTACCAATGTGGTAGCGCCTTTCTTTGGGGAGTTGCCAGCCAATCCATTCGATTGGTAAAACCCGCCAAGAGCCAGCGACGGGAGCAAGGCATTTCGCGTGGCCTTTACGTCGATGTCTGAGTTTTTCAAATTGAGGAGCTGTTCCTGAAGGTCGGGGCGCTTTGCGAAAGCCTCCTTGACGGATTCCTCGAAGGATGCCGTCTCGATGGCGGCGGGCTGTTTCGGCTGATCGGTAGTAATGATTTCGACGTTGATCAGATTGGGCGCGAGAGGATCCTTGGAGATGGCGTTCTTCAGGATCTGTTCATCCTGCAGTTTCAGCGTCTGCGCGACGATGAGGTTCTGGCGGTTAGTGGCCAGCTCCGATTCTGCGCGCGTGACCTCGAGAGGAGCCATGCTGCCGATCTCAAGCTGCTTCTTATTGTCCTCAAAGAGCTTTTGCGCCACGGCCACCGCTCGCTCCTGCACCCTTTCGTTTTCACGGGCGTAAGCCAGCTCCCAGTATGCGGTGATGGTGTTAGTGATAGTGGTGATGGCTTGCTGCGCGAATGCCCAATCCGCGATTTTGCGATTGTTTTTGGCGATGCGGATGTTGCGGGTGCCGACGGCGAGGCCGAATCCGTTCAACAGCGGCTGTGAAAAGGAGAAGGAGAGTAAGGACTGGACCGCCGGATTAAAAAAGTTGGCGGCGGCGGAAGAACTGCGCGTGTTATTCCAGCTCACCGTGATGTTCGTTCCGGTCTCGAAGCTTTGCGAATACTGATTGTTGAACTGTGTGGAGTGTGATTTAAGACCGGGGAGGCCGGCTGCGCCCGTACCCGAAATAAAAGGGTTGTTGACGGGGACGGTGATGTCGGCAATGGAGACGCTGCTGGTGACAATTGGGTCGAACGTGGTAAAGCTTTGGGAAAATGGATTGATGCTGGCACTGGAAGAAGAGAAAGCCCCGCCGGGGGTCCCGTAACCGAAACTTCCGGAACTGGCTTTGAGAATACTGTCGTCCGCGATCCAGGGGTAGTAGCGCTGAACGGCAATGTCCAAGCTGTTTTCCAACGCCAGTTCGACGGCGTCCTGCAGGCTGATGTTGAGCTTGCCATCGCTGATGAGTTGATCGATGCGCGGCGAATTCGTCAGCACGGTCGGATCGATGTGATTGGACTGGTAGGGCCTGAAGATGTTAGGGAAGGCGTGGGGGCCCTTGGAGTAATTGCGCGTGGCAAGGCCCAGAGAAGCAACGGGAGCTATGCTCGAGCTCTGCTGGACAGACGACGAAGCTGGAGCCGATGGCGGATTTTGCGCGTACGACGGCGAAATCGGGCCGACGATAAGCAAAGCCGTCAGCAAGGCAGCCAGCAGTGGCCTAGCCAATTGTGAAGCCGTCCTCTTCGCTGCGCCAAAGGAAACAAAGCCTTTGATCGCTGCCGACAGAATGGACCCTTGGGCGGTCCCTCTGAGAATTCTCATAATGATATTCCCCCTCGATATTTCTGTCCCTTTGGGACGTTTTTCATCTTGGCCTAACTCTGTAAAACGCTAGAACTAGTGAATTTGTTTCACGGCGCTCTTAGCTGGGGATCACAGGCGCCCACTCACCTTGCCGGAGCGAGCTGGAATTGCAGCTTCCTGGGAGGGATAGACGACGGTCAGTTCAGAGCGCCACTCCAAGGCTTTTAGGCAATCCACAAGCAGAGAAAGAGAGTCTAGCAGGCGAGGCTGGTTCGGCAAAGGCCGAGACTCCAGCGATGGAGGAGTTGGGGGATGAAAAAATGCGAGGAATTGAGGCGGGGACGGACCCTTCAAGGCCAAGGCGGGCCCCGTCCTTACATCTAGTGTCGTGTTTGTTCGCGGAAAAGCTCTTCTGTTCCCACCACTCTTCCATGGAGCGTGCCCGGGATCAGAGTTTCGCGCTCGACTTCGCCGGTCTTGGCATCGGCGACGGTGACGTGGTTGACCTCGAGGGTGCGTCCCAGCGCGCGCTCGTAATTGGCTTTGGCTTCTTCCAGGTTGGCGAGGGCGCGAAGCTCGGTGCCCTGAGCAGTAATGAGATCGCGCTGCGTGAGAATGACGTTGTACACCGTGGACGCCCCTAGCCGGTATTTTTTCTGTTCCGCGTCAAAGGTCTGTTGCTGGAGTTCGCGCGCTTTGCTAGCTGCTTCGACTTGGGCGCGGTCCTGGGTGAGCGCGATATAAGTGTTGCGCACGTCGAGAAGCGCGGCATTCTTCAATTGACGCAGCTGGGTTTCGAGTTGACGTTGAACGAGCAGCGCCCGGGCATTGTCCGCTTGGGCCGAACGGTTGCGCAACGGGAGATTCACGCTTAGCTGGGCGAAAAACTCGGGAAATTCGCTGTGAAAGACTTGGCTCTGCGCCGAGGTGAAGCCATCCTGGTTGGTTCCGGTCCGAGGCGTAACCGTAGTTGGTAGGAAGATGGGGACGCCGTTGACCGAGATGGGATTGCCGTTCGCATCCACGATGGGAATGCCGCTGCTGACTACGGTGGAAGGACCCTTGATTGGAGAATTGCCCGCGAGTCCCAGAGAACTGTATTGCGCAGTAAGAGTAGCGGTTGGCAGAAGAGCTTTGCGCGTCGCTACCACATCAATGTCTCCATTTTTCATATTGAGGGCTTGTTCCTGCAAATCCGGCCGTTTTGCAAAGGCCTCCTTGATGGAGTCATCAAAAGAAGCAGCTTCAATTAGCTCCGGCTGCTTAGGCTGATCCGTGGTGATGATTTCGACGTGGACTAAGCTGGGAGCGAGAGGGTCCTTCGAAATGGCGTTCAGCAGGATTTGTTCATCCTGGAGTTGGACAGTCTGGGCAACGATCAGATTCTGCCGGTCAGTGGCAAGCTCAGATTCGGCGCGGGTCACGTCGAGTGGCGCCATGGTGCCAACGCCAAGTTGCTTCTTGTTGTCCGTATAGAGCTTCTCTGCCACGGTGACGGCTTGTTCTTGGACCTTCACGTTTGCCCGCGCGTAAACGAGTTCCCAGTATGCATTGATGGTATTGGTGATGGTGGTGATGGCTTGCAACGCGAAGACCCAATCGGCAATCTTGCGGTTGTTCTTGGCGATTCGGAGGTTGCGTGTATTCACGGCGAGGCCAAAACCGTTGAGCAGCGATTGAGTGAACCCGATTGAGAGGGTGGATTGGACGGCAGGATTGAAAAAGTTGGCAGTCGAAGTGGAACTGCTGCGCGTGTTATTCCAGTTCACTGTCATACTGGTTCCCGTCTCGAAGTTCTGCAAGTACTGGTTCGTGAATTGCGTCGAGTGGGATTTGAGACCGGCCAACTGGGAGATGCCGGTTCCGGAGATGAACGGATTGTTAACCGGCGTTGAGTTGTCAGCGATCGATACACCACTGTTGAACTGCGGATCGTAGGAAAGGAAGTTCAAGTTTGCGGTGGAAGAGGCAAAGGTCGCACCAGGCGTGCCGTAGCCGGCGCCGCCAGCCCTGGTCTTGAGGATACCGGCATCGGCGACCCACGGGTAGTAGCGCTGTACGGCGATATCGAGGTTGTTTTCGAGCGCCAATTCCACAGCGTCTTGAAGTCCGAGCATGAGTTTGCCGTCGTGAATGAGCTGGTCAAGCCGCGGCGAATTCGTAAGCTCGGGCGGCTCGATCGAGATGGGTTGGTAGGTTTTGAGCAGGTCGGGGAAAGCGCGAGGACCATGACTGAAATCGTGCTTGGCCAGCCCGAGCGAAGCGACGGGAGCGATCGTCGAGGAGGGGGCAGAGTTCGGCTCGGGATTCTGCGCCGGACTCTGCGCGAAAACGGGAAAGGCTGGGCCAGTGACGAGCAGAAATGCCAGCAGGGCGGCGAGCACGGATCGTGCGCCTGCTGAAAGCCGACGTCTCGGCGCGACTATTGAATTGTTCTCTTGCAGCATGCGCAGAAGGAAAAAACGCTTAGCGGTTTCCCACAGAGTCGTCATGATTGTTTTACTCCTCGAGATTTGTCCCCGCGGGACATTTTGGTCTTCACGAATCCGCGGAATGCACTGCGAACCCGCGCTGTTACATGGAACTGGCCGATTTGCTGCGACAGGAACTGATGAATCCTGGAGAGTGACCGGGAGATGGGACCATTCCGAGGGCAGCCATGGAAATTTGGCTCGGAAGGCGGTCACAAAGTCTTCATCTTTTTTTGCGCCGGCCGGAAATGGAAATGGCAGTCTAACAAGGGCTCGCAAGGGCTCGATTCCTTGACAAATGAATGAGACGGCAGCTAGGCTGCTCACGTTTGGACGGTTAGGAGCAATCAGCGGTTACCGGGAAAGCATGTTGAAACGGGAAGAATTGCTTAAGCTGTTTGAGACCGCGGGCGCCATCCGCCACGGGCACTTTGAGTTGACCAGTGGGCTGCATAGCGGCACGTACGTCCAGTGCGCGCTGGTACTCCAATATCCGCGTTTTGCCGAGAAACTGGGTCAAGCGCTGGCGGCGCTTTTCTCGGATGCCAGGATTGACGCGGTGGTTTCGCCGGCGATTGGCGGGCTCATCATCGGGCAGGAAGTTGCTCGGGCCCTGCCGGAGCAGAAGAATTCGATAGGCGGAGGCACGCCGGCGCTTTTTGTCGAGCGCGATGCCAGCGGCATGATGACTTTGCGACGGGGCTTCTCCCTCGCTCCCGACCAGCACGTGTTGGTTGTCGAAGACGTGTGGACCACGGGCGGCTCTACGCAGGAAGCTATTCGGGTGGTAGAAGCGGCCGGCGCACGTGTGGTTGCAGCCGGCGCTCTGATTGATCGGAGCGGCGGGAAGATCGATTTTGACGTGGAAACGCAATCGCTGATTCAATTACCGATTGCCAGCTACGAAGAAGATGATTGCCCGCTCTGCCGTGGCGGCAGCGTGGCGGTGAAACCGGGGAGCCGCTTCGTTCGCAGCGCGCCCTAGCATCGTTCAAAGACTTGCCGAACTCATTCCTCTTCAGAAGACTGATCATTGAAAACTGTTAACCTGCACTCCATGCGCTATTTCAAGCTCACCATCGCCTACGACGGCACGGATTTCCATGGCTGGCAGATTCAGAAGGACAAGCCCACGGTTCAAGGTGAAATCGTCGACGTGTTGCGGCGGCTCACGCAGGAACAAGTAGTTCTGCACGCTACCGGGCGCACGGACGCTGGAGTTCATGCCCTTGGCCAGGTCGGGAGCTTTCGGACGCAAGCGCGTCTCTCGGCGCAGGATTTTCAGCGTGCGTTGAACGCGATGCTTCCGCCTACGATTCGGATCGTTGGTTCAGAAGAAGTTGGCCCGGATTTCAACGCGCGGTGGTCCGCACGCGGCAAGGTCTACCGCTATCGTTTGTATCGCGGGAGAATTGTGCCGCCGCCCATCTGGCGGTACGTTCTCCACTATCCCTGGCCGCTTGATGAAGATGCCATGCGCGATGCCGCGGCGCGTTTTGTTGGCACGCACGATTTTGCTTCGTTTGCGGCATCGACGGGTTCCGAAGAAGACGACAAAGAAAGAGCTACGGAACGCGAAATCTACTCGACCGAGTTGGTCCGCACTGCGGACAACGAAGAGTTGGTCTTCACGGTTCGCGGGCGCTCCTTCCTTCGATACATGGTGCGCAAGATGATGGGGACTCTGCTCGATGTCGGGCGCGGAAAACTTACGCCTGCGGACGTCGGTCGCCTTTTCGAGTTGCGCGACCGCTCGAAATCAGGCCCCACTGTGCCTCCCCACGGCCTCGTGATGGTCGAAGTCCAGCACGAGGAAGCATGGCATCTGGGCAAGCCGTGAGATTTTTGTTTGCGTGAAGGAAACAATTTCGGGCCTAGGTTCGTACTTTGCCTGGAGCCCTGAATCGAACCGAACTTTGAAGGTGTTTCCCTGGATGCCCACACGGGTGTGGTGGTGCTCGATACAATATCCTCTCAGGAGCAACAATGATTTGTCGCAAGATGAAAATTACTTTACTGGGTTTGCTAACACTCCTCGCACTCACGAATGTTTGCCGCGCCCAGCAAACGCCCGGCCCTGGCGCGAAGCCGGCCACTGTGATGCCGGACGTGATCCAAGTCCCCAATGCTGCGCAGGCTTCCGAACATTTCGACGCCGATGCGGCGACCGAGGCGTATCTCGCGCAAATTCCTGCCAGTGCGCGTTCGCGTTCTGACGCGTACTTTGAGGGCGGATACTGGCTGATCCTTTGGGATTTCCTCTGTGGCGCGGCAATTTATATTTTGCTTTTGTACCTAGGCTGGTCCGCTGCGATGAGGGATTTCGCAGAACGCATCACTCGCTTCAAACCCTTGCAGTCGTTTATCTATTGGACGGAATTCATGGTCGTAACGACGATTCTTGGAGCCCCGCTGGGAGTGTACGAAGGCTTCTACCGCGAGCGCCAGTACGGGTTGGCGACCCAGACTCTCGGTCCATGGCTCGGCGACCAGCTCATCATCGTTGTCGTCAACGTCGTATTCGGCGGCCTCCTCGCGATGCTCCTCATTGGATTGGTTCGGCGCTTTCCACGGACGTGGTGGATTTGGTGCGCGAGCGCATCCATCGTCTTTCTTATTTTCTTTATCATGATTGCGCCAGTCTTTCTCTTTCCTCTGCTCAACAAATACACAGTTCTCGAAAACCCCAAAGTCACAGAGCCTATTTTGAGCCTCGCGCGCGCCAACGGAATCCCCGCGCAAAAGGTCTACACCATGGACGCCTCAAAACAGACAACGCGGATGAGCGCCAACGTCAGCGGCTATGAGCAGACCATGCGGATAACCTTGAATGACAATCTATTGCGTCGTGGATCGCTCGAGGAAATTCAATCGATCATGGGCCATGAGATGGGGCACTACGTTCTCCATCATATTGCCAAGGACATTCTGTATTATTCGGTCATCATCGTAATTTTCTTTGCTTTCCTGTACTGGTCGCTGGAGCGCGCTCTGGCTCGCTGGGGAGAGCGCTGGAAGATTCGTGGAATCGGCGATACCGCCATCATTCCGCTCGTCTTCCTCATTGGAACGCTGCTTGGATTTGTGTATACGCCATTCTTCAATACCCACATCCGCACCAACGAACACGAAGCGGATATGTATGGCCTCAATGCCAGCCGACAGCCGGACGGTTTCGCGCAAGGCGCCATTCATCTCGGCGAGTATCGCAAGATGAGCCCCAGCACTGTCGAAGAGTGGATTTTCTTCGACCATCCGAGCGGACGGAATCGCATCCACGACGCCATGCGCTGGAAGGCGGAAAACTTGCAGCTATTCGTCCCAAAGTCCGACCACTAGCGTCGGAGCGGTGCGCTCGCGCTCAAAGTTGAACCATCGGCGGGAGCCAGAATCGCCTGGCCACCTTCCTGCGCCAAAATCAGTTAGAATCTCGCTTATGGCGGCAACAGCCATTCCTATCGACACGCTTCCCTCGATCAACCCGGCCACCGGGGAAGTACTCGCACAAATCGAGAGAACGTCCGCGTCGAATGTGCCGGAGATTGTTTCGCGCGCGCGAATTGCACAAGTTGAATGGGCGAAAGTGCCCGTCAAAGATCGGTGCGCGAAGTTGCGCGACCTTCGCGACCGGATTATGGCTTCGCGCAGTGAATTGGCCAATGCCGTGGTGCGCGAGTCCGGCAAGCCGCGTGTAGAAGCTCTTTTCGCAGACATCTTTGTGGCGCTTGATTCAGCCGAATATTGGTCGAAGCATGCGACGAACATGCTTCGCACTCGCGGCGTCCCGCATCACAGCACCGCCGCGAAAGCCAAAAGCGGCTATCTCACGTACGATCCTCTCGGCGTTATGGGCATCATTTCTTCGTGGAACTATCCGCTCGCGATCCCGCTAAGCCAGACCATTCCTGCGGTTGCGGCCGGCAACGCGGTGGTCTGCAAGACCAGTGACTTCACCCCGCAATGCGGCGCCCTGATCGAGGAATTGTTCATCGACGCTGGTTTTCCCAAAAACCTCGTCACGGTAGTGCAAGGGGGCGGGGAAATCGGTCAAGCTTTGATTGATGCCTCGCCAGACAAAGTCATGTTTACGGGCAGCGTCGCCACTGGACGGCGCGTCGCGGAAGCTTGCGCCAAGAGGCTGATCCCTTCCGTGCTCGAACTTGGCGGCAAAGATGCCATGATCGTCCTTGCCGATGCGAATTTGGATGTGGCTTCAAGCGCAGCCGTCTGGGGCAGCTACACGAATTGCGGCCAAGTCTGCCTTTCGGTGGAGCGGCTGTTCGTTGAGCAGTCCGTGGCGGAAAAATTCATCGGCCTGTGCGCGGAAAAGACAAAGAAGCTGCGCCTGGGACCGGGAAGTGACCCGGCGACCGACGTCGGCCCGCTCATCCGGCCACAGCACGTGCAACGAATGAGCGATCTGGTGCGCGATGCTGTCACCCGCGGCGCGAAAGTACTATGTGGCGGCGATCCGCGACCTGACCTTGGTCCGAATTTCTTCGAGCCCACCGTTATCTCGGCCGTCGATTCGACCATGAAATTGTTTCAAGAAGAGACCTTCGGACCAATCCTCGCGATTCAAGTTGTGAAGGATGCCGAGGAAGCGATTAAAAGAGCCAACGATTCGCCGTTTGCGCTCGCTGCTAGCATCTGGACAAAGAAAAAGACTCATGGGATGGCGCTGGCAGCGCAGGTAAAAGCCGGTGCGGTCATGGTGAACGACGCCATCAGTTACTTCGGCATTGCGGAGGCTCCTCACGGCGGTTGCGGCGCGAGTGGGTGGGGCCGCACCCATGGGGAGGCGGGACTCCTCGAAATGGTCCAAATGAAATACATTGATGCCGACGGTTTGCCGGGAAGCGAGAAGCCGTGGTGGTACCGCTATGGATCGGAGCTGGAGCGTGCCGCGGATGCTTTTCTGCAATTTGAATTTTCTAGCGGTGTCGGCGCAAAGCTGCGCAACACCCGCAACGCCTTGAAAGCGTTTTTCCGTGACCACGGTTTGTAGAGAGGAATGTCCATGCCTGAAGAGACTGCAGCAACGCCCAAAATCAAGACGCGGAAGCCCAAGCAGCGCGCTTGCGATGAAAAAGATGAGAAAGGGAAGCTCTGTAACGGCCACTTGAAGCGCTACTACGATTACCCGAAGGAAGTTGCCGCCCTCATCGGAGCCAAAGCGGAAATCTACCGCTGCGAATTCTGCAAAACGCTCTATCGCCCGGATCCCGCGCAGCAGCCGCAGAGCTACACGTTGCGCAACTAGTGCATCCGTTTCTCGGCAAACGAGGCCCGCTTGCAACAGAACGAATGGATTTACGACTGGAACGTTGCCACGCCGCCCGCAATTCCTGCGGGCACGCGCGTCTTGATGAATGATGAGACGCTGCGCGACGGCCTGCAGAATCCCTCTGTCTTCGACCCCAGCATTGAAGAAAAAATAGAAATCCTGCACCTGATGGAATCGCTTGGAATCGACGCTGTAAACATTGGCCTACCCGGTGCCGGCCCGCGCGCTTTTACTCATACCGAGGCCCTAGCCCGCGAAATCGCCACGCACCGAATGAAGATCAAGCCCAACTGCGCGGCGCGCACGCATGAAAACGACATTCGCCCCATCGTCGAGATTTCTCAGAAAGTTGGCATTCCTATTGAAGCCGCGACATTTCTGGGCTCCAGCCCCATCCGCAGGCTCGTGGAAGACTGGACAGTCGATCACCTGGAACGCACGACCGAAAAGGCTGTGAAGTTTGCCGTCGAAAATGGGCTTCCGTCCATGTACGTCACAGAAGATACGATACGCACCGATCCGGACACCGTGAAACGCTTGTACTCCGTCGCCATTCGGAACGGCGCGCGCGCCATCGTGCTCTGCGACACGGTCGGCCACGCCACGCCCAACGGCGCGTTCAACCTCGTAAAGTTTGCCATCGACAAAGTTGTGAAGCCGTCTGGCGAAAAGATCCGCGTGGATTGGCATGGGCACAACGATCGTGGCCTGTCGATCGCCAATTCGCTGGCCGCCGTTGCTGCTGGCGCCCACCAGGTCCACGCGGCCGCTAACGCCCTTGGTGAGCGCGTCGGCAATACGCCCATGGAACTGATGCTCGTCAACCTACGCCTCATGGGGCTGATCCAGCAGGATCTTTCCCGGCTCAAGGAATATTGTGAAAAAGTGGCTAAAGCGACGCACACGTCCATTCCACCAAACTATCCGGTCGTCGGGCACGATGCCTTCCGCACTGCTACGGGCGTTCACGCCGCAGCGCTCATCAAAGCCTTTCGCAAAAATGATCTCGAACTTGCCAACGCTGTGTACAGCGGTGTGCCCGCACATCTTTTCGGTCTCGACCAGGTGATTGAAGTCGGCCCAATGAGCGGAAAATCCAACGTTTTGTTCTGGCTCGAGAAGCACCGCGTGCCAGCAGACGATGCCACCGTTTCTCGTATCCTTGACGCCGCCAAACAATCCCCGCGCGTGCTCTCCGATGCGGAAGTTTTCGCGCTGTGCACCGAGGCCGCACGCCATTGAGCGGTAAGCGATGTTGTAACCCGACGGTGAAACGCGCGCTCGTTTGCGTTATTCTTCTGGCTATGCCGGTTCGCTCCGTTTCTTCTCCCCAAGCGTCTCGCCAGGCCCCTGGTTCCCGACTTACCGACAACCCGCGAGTCCGTTCAGCTCTGGATTGGTTCTCGCCGAATATTTCCTGGGTCAACGACCAGCAGGCGCGTATCACTGAAATTCCCGCACCACCTTTTCAAGAGGCGCAGCGCGCGATGGCTGTGAAGGAGTTGCTGTCCGAAACGGGATTTGCCGTGCACATCGACAAAGCCGGCAATGTCATCGGTGAACTGCCCGGCGTGAATGAAAAGGAGGTCGTCGTCATTGCCGCGCACCTGGACACCGTTTTTCCGTCAGGCACGGACGTGAAGGTTCATCGCGATGGCAGCCGCTTGGCTGCGCCCGGAATCTCCGACAATGGCAGCGGAGTAGCGGCCTTGTTGGCCATGGCCCGTGCCGTTCAGTTTGCGCACCTCAAGCCGCAGCGCACGATTCTCTTCGTAGCGGATGTTGGCGAGGAAGGCGAAGGCAATCTGCGCGGAATGCGCGCGATCGTGGATGCTTACCGCGCGAAGCTCAAAGCAGTTGTGGTGCTCGACGGCTCGGGCACCGATCACGTGACCACCAAAGCGCTAGCGTCGCGACGACTCGAAGCTCTCGTCACCGGTCCCGGCGGGCACAGTTGGTCGGACTTCGGCATGCCCAATCCGATCAATGCGCTGGTGCGCGGCTCGGTGCGCTTCATCAACACAAAAGTTCCGGTCACGCCCCGCACCACCTTTAACATCGGCCAAATTGAAGGCGGCACCTCCGTGAACTCGATTCCCTATGAAGCGCGCCTGAAAGTTGATATTCGTTCTGAGAGCGAAGACGAACTCTCCCGCCTCGAATCCGCGCTTCGAGAGTGCATCATTGCGGGCGTTCGCGACGAGATGGATTCCGCCCGCGACCGTTCCAAAGGGAAGCTGGAATGGAGGGTCGAATTGCTCGGCAGCCGCCCTGGCGGGGAATTGGCTCCGGATTCGCCTCTCTTCGCCGCGCTCCGCGCCGCGGATGAGTTCGTCGGAAATCAGTCGCGCATTGAGCGCTCTTCGACGGATGCAAATATTCCGCTGTCGCAGGGAATCGACGCCATCTCCATCGGTGCCGGCGGTAGCGGCGGCGGAGCACACTCTTTGCAGGAGTGGTATGACTCGACAGGCCGGGAAATGGGTTTGAAGCGCGCGCTCCTGACCATCCTTGGAGTTTCTGGAGTAGCGGAGGAAAAGTCTAGATGATAGTTCGGGCGATTCGCGTTCGACTAATACTTGCCGTTCTCCCGATTGCGGCTGTCCTCTTCTTCACCGCATTCCCAGCGAAACCGACCCACGCACAGAAAACTCCCTCCACAACTTATTACACGCACGGCCGCATTTACACCAATGACCCTAAGCAGCCCTGGGCCGAGGCCATGGCCGTCAGCGAAGGAAAAATCAGTTGCATCGGCAAAATGGATCACGTCCTGTTGGATTGCGGCGGTGGCCAGGAAGGCGTCGAAACAGTAAATCTCCGCGGCCAATTTGTGATGCCTGGCTTCAACGACGCCCACGTGCACCTCGGTGGCGCCGGAGCGGAAGCTCTGGCGGTCCCGCTAATCGGTGTGCCGTCCATCGAAGAAATGCAAAAGCGCGTGGCCGATGCCGTGGCGCAACACAAACCCGGCGAATGGATCACCGGTGGCGGCTGGGATCATACGGCCTGGCCCGAAAAGAAATTTCCGAATCGCCAACAGCTCGACGCCGTTGCTCCCAAGAACCCCGTCATCCTCACTCACATCTCCGGCCACGTAGCTGTTGCCAACTCCCTGGCGCTAAAAAGCGCAGAGATCGACAAGAGCACTCCTAATCCTTTGGGCGGTGAAATCGAACACGATGCGCTCGGTGAGCCCACGGGCATGTTGAAGGAAGGCGCCGCCATGTCCCTGGTGAGGGTGCGGATTCCCGATCCCGCCCCGGAGCAGCGCCGCAAGGGAATCGAACTCGTCCTCGAAAATGTCGCAAAAAACGGTGTCACCTCCGTCCAGGACAATTCCGAGTGGGAAGACTTTCAGGTTTACAAGCAGATTAAGGACGAAGGCAAACTCACCGTCCGCATTACCGAATGGTTGCCGTTCAGCCTTCCTCTTAACGATCTTCAGAATTTGCGTGCTCAGGGCGGCACGACGGATCCATGGTTAAAGACCGGCGCCCTAAAAGCCGTCACGGATGGCGCTCTCGGTTCGCGCACGGCGGCAATGCTCGAGCCTTATTCGGACGACCCGTCCACTACCGGCATTTTCACTTTTGACCCTGACAAATTGCGCGCCATGGCCATCGAGCGGGACAAGGCCGGCTTTCAGCTTAACTTCCACGCCATCGGCGACCGCGCCAATCGCATCGCCCTCGACGTCTTCGAAGCCGTCCGCAAAGCCAATGGCCCTCGCGATCGCCGCGATCGCATCGAGCATGCCCAGGTCGTTGAGCCCATGGACTTCGTGCGCTTTGCCGAACTCAAAGTCATCGCCTCCATGCAGCCCTCACATCAGACATCGGACATGCGCTGGGCTGAGGATCGCATTGGCCCCGTGCGCATCAAGGGTGCTTATGCCTGGGACACTATGCTGAAGAATGGCGTGCGCCTTGCTTTCGGGACGGACTATAGCGTGGAGCCCATTAGCCCTTTCCGCGGTTTGTACGCTTGCGTAACTCGCGAGCGCCCGGACGGCGGCCCGAAAAGCGGCTGGGAGCCGCAGGAGAAGATCTCGCTAGAGGACTGCATTCGTGCCTACACCTCAGGTTCCGCGTACGCGCAATTCGAGGAAGGGAAGAAGGGTGAGCTGAAGCCGGGCGAGTACGCCGACTTCATCATCCTCTCGAACGATCTTAGCAAGGTTCCTCCCGCGCAATTCACCAATACCCGCGTCCTCCGCACCGTCGTTGGCGGCCGCATGGTTTATTCGGCCAACTAAGAACCTCCACTCGCGACTTCCTGCCATCCGCCTAATTTGCGATCAAATGCGAAACTTTCTAGCGTATCGGCGAGTTTGGTAACGCCTTTTTTTGACCGATAGAGAGTTTGCATTTCATCATCACGGCCCCCTGCTGCTTACGGGATCGCTTCGCCCCTTCAAAAATAAAGTACCGGTACCTATAGTCACCAGCATTTTTGATGTGAATTATCTAAAGTCTATGTAAGGTCTGAATGAAAAATGTATTGACATCGCGCCGTTTCGGAAATATATACCCTCTCATAGAAATCCTGTGGTTACGGTCGTTGCCTGAGGTTGAGTGGGTGTGCGTGGGTTCTAGCTGTCGCATCGTTGCGTTTCGCGATGCGGTAGTTCCGTTATCTATGCCCGTACAAAAGTACGGCCGAACAACATAATAGATGATGTCGCGCTGCCATTCCTTCCAAAGACACCCAAATCACAGAATTCCGTTTTGCGAGTGGATTTGATCTATGGGGTATTCCAAATTCCTGCAATTTGTAGCTTTCGGTCATCTCAGGTCGGGGTGTGCAGTCTTCACGTGGGCCAGCCAAGGCCCACCCAGGAGGTAGTTGAATGTTAAGCAAGCGAGTGGTGGTAGTTTCATCCTTTCTTCTCGCGTTGTTGTGGATCTGTTCGCCCGTGAGTATGGCCCAGTCGTCGGACGCAGGGACTGTTACCGGCACGGTGACTGATAGCAGTGGCGCAGCCGTCCCTGCCGCCGCGGTGTCCTTGATAGATGCGGCCACTAGCAGCGCTCGTCCGACCACTACAAACGACAAAGGGGCCTACATATTTCCCTACGTCACTCCGGGCACATACAGCCTGAAAGTTTCTAAGGTGGGCTTTAAGACCATAATGGTTACAGGCCAGGTGGTTGAAGTCGGCAAACAGCTAACCTTGAACACGGTGCTTGAAGTCGGCTCCGTTTCGCAGACTGTCGAGGTTACCGTAACGGTAGGCTCCGAGTTGCAGACCATGGACGCCACGGTTGGCTCGAGCCTCAGCGGCGAGACACTCGTCAACCTTCCTAACACCAGCCGCGACGCCTCGACCCTGGCCGTCCTTCAGCCTGGCCAGAACATCAACGGCAACGTTGGCGGCAACGCTTCGGACCAGAACTCCTTCCAGTTGGACGGCGGCTTTGCCACCGACGACATGAGCGGAGACAACAACACTTACATTAGGAGCTTCGGCTCTGACACCGCGGGAGGAGCAGGCCACTATCACAGCGCTGGCAACAACCAGACACCCTCGGCTGTCGTTCCTATCCCGGTCGAAAGCGTTGAGGAGTTCAAGGTGAACACCGCCAACCAGACTGCGGATTTCAATGGTGGCGCGGGCAGCCAGGTTCAAATCGTGACCAAGCGCGGCACCAACACCTTGCACGGTGGCGTCTATGATTATTACTCAGATACAACTTTTGGTGGGGCTAACTCTTGGGATAATAACAAGTCAGGTAAGCCCCTGATCAGCTCGCATTTTAGCCGGTTTGGGGCGGACGCTGGTGGAAAAATCCCGCACGCAAACTTTCTGGGTGGAGACTGGTTCGTCTTCGGCCTCTACGAAGGTTTCCGTTGGCCGCAGAGTACGACCTTCACGAGAAACATGCCACTCCCTTCTCTGCGCGCGGGCATTATCCACAAAACCAACGGCCAACCCATAAACTTGAATCCTTTTCCCGTGGTTGATCCCGGCTGTGGGAATGTGTCTCCTTGCAAGAGCGCAACGACAGGACAAACCATTCAACCGACGGTATGCCCCGTTGGCCCTAGCGCGAGCAATCCGAATAGCCTATGCGACCCGCGCCTTCTCGGCACCACAACGAACGGGCAGCCAAACGGGCCAGTAAACCCCGTCATCGCGCTCTGGAATCAGTATTTGCCCCTGCCTAACGACTGCAGCAAGGGAGATCAGTTGAACTTCTGTGGTTATACGGGCTCCATCGCTACTCCTCTGTCTAGCAACTTCGGCGTTATGCGCATTGACCACGACTTCGCCAAAGGATGGCACTTCAACGGCACGTACCACTACTACAAGTTGACCAACACAGTGTCGGACCAATGGGATATCGGTGGCTTTTTCCCTGGGGACACCAAGGGCCAGTATGCGGCCATCCGCTCGAAACCGCAGAATACTTGGCTCTACACCGCAGGCCTGACCAAGGACATCAGGCCCGGCCTCACAAACGATTTCCACTTCAGCTTTACGCGGAACTGGTGGGCCTACGGGGATCCCAGCGGCGTCCCGAACGTTGCCGGATACCCGGCAGCTCTGGAAATCGGCGGCGAATTCGCAGGCGGAACCGGCGGCAGCCCTTCCAACACCAACCCGTTGTTTGGGCCCTACAACACCAATAACCAGAGTGTTCGTACCCGCTTCTGGAATGGCCATGACAGCATGTACCGCGACGATGTCTCTTGGTTGAAAGGCAGCCACCTGTTCCAATTTGGTGGCATGTACCTGCGTAACAACGATACCCACAAGCGCAACGACAACGGCGGATCCATTAACACTTACGAGCAATACCTGATCGGAGAGGGCGGTGGAGCCTCACTCAGCGGCGTCAATGTCAGCCTGGCCGGCTATAACCCTGGTGGGTTGAGCAATTCCAAGTATGGGAATCTCTATTCGATGATCCTGGGTATGGTGGATTCGAGCCAGGGCCTTTTCAGCCGAGGCTTGGGTACCCTCTCTAGTGGGTTACCCCTCAACCCCATCAAGTCGTGTGCGATCTCCGGTGTCGCTGCTACGTCTGGCTGCTTGTCGTCGCCGCCCGTCTCGGCTGACAGCATCATCCCAACCTACAGCCTCTATTGGACCGACTCTTGGCGCATGAAGCCCAGGTTCACAGTGAACTACGGCATTGGCTATACTATCGAAATGCCTCCGTATGAGACCACGGGTGGCTTCCAAACCGTTATGGTGGATCAGCAAAACCATATCCTGAATGGAGAGCAATACTTTAAGAATGTCGAGCAGGCCGCACTGATAGGCCAAGCCTATGCTCCAGCGCTCGGTTTTAACACCATTCGCAACGTCGACGGCCACTCCCAGTATCCCTATAACCCGTTCTTCGGCGGGATCAGCCCGCGCATCGGAATGGCCTGGAACTTCATGAAGGACACCGTAGTTCGCGGTGGCTACGCGCGCATCTTTGGCCGCATCAACGGAGTTAACCCCCTCCTGGTTCCGCTCCTCACCCCCGGATTGCTGCAACCGGCCACGTGTAGCGGCCCCACCAGGACTGGAACCTGCGGCACTGCCGCTAACCAAACCACTCCGGTAACAGCCTTCCGGGTCGGTGTGGATGGAACAGTGGCGCCACTACCTCCGCCCAGTGCGAACCTGCCTCTGCCGTGGTATCCCGGCGTTAACGACGTCCCCACCGGGGCGGGCGAAACTTTCGACCCTAATTTCAAGCCGAACCAATCGGATGAATTCAATGTCAGCATCCAGCACCAGTTCGGTCCGAAAATCCTTGCCGAGGTCGGCTATATCGGCCGCCGCATTACGCACGAAGTGGAATACTATAGCTTTACCTCAGTCCCATATATGATGACCTTGGGCGGGCAGAGCTTTGCTAATGCCTGGAAAAACGTGATGGTTGGCACTAACTACGGCACCAACCTCCCGCCGACGAAGATCTGCATCGCAAATTGCTCGTCTAGTAATCCCACATTGGGGCCGAACCCTGCATATTTGCCCTATGTTAACTCTTTGTCTCAACCTTTCTTTGAAAGTGCGTTGAAGCCAGGCTATTGCAGCGTGACTAACCCTGCTACTAACTTGCCCGTGGCCACAACCTGCACGGGCGCGTTCGTAGTGAACAACGCGTCCAACATGTCGATCTCTGATCCGTTCGATGCTTGGGCCGGCGTTTCCAATGGCGGCAATTTCGTATTCGGCCGGAGCTTCACCAGCGATCCCTTCAACACCCCCTTCGGGGCCAGTGGCCAAACGCCGTCCCTAGCCACCACCATCAGCAACGGTTACGGCAACTACCATGCCGGCTACCTGCAGTTGACTTTAACGAACTGGCACGGCCTCACCATGAAGACGAACTTCACCATGTCTAAGGCCTTGGGAACCGGCAACGTCGTCCAGGCCTCCAGTTCATTCTCCACCGTGGACCCGTTTAACATCCGCAACAACTACGGTCTCCAGTCCTACGACGAGAAATTCAACTTCAACCTCTTCTTCAATTATGAGCCGCCGTACTATGCCAGCCAGAAAGGCATCATCGGCCACGTGCTCGGCGGCTGGAGTGTCTCCCCGCTCTTCGTGTACGGCAGCGGCTTCCCGGTCGAACTCAATACGGGCAACGCAGACTGCGGAACCTTTGGCGAGTGCAATACGAATTACGTGGGCGCTAACGAGAATATGGTCTTTGCGTCACGTATTCCGACCAGCGGGAGCCGTCATCAGAACACCTTCGGCACTAACTGCGGCACCGCGGGACCTGGCCAAAACGTGTTTAGCAACCCCGATGCTTCCTGCCCAGTAGGCGGGGGAATATTCGGTGATCCGGTACGTAACCCGATTCTCGGCTTGGACGGACAAATTGGCGGTTTTGCGATGCGCGGCCTGCCATTCTGGAACCTCGATTTGGGCATCAGCAAGAAGATCAAAGTCACGGAACGGATCGGCGCTTCTATGCACTTTGATTTCACCAATGTGCTCAATCACATGCAGCCCGCCGATCCTTGCTTCAACGGCTACGACACAAGTACCTGGGGCGTCCTGGGCTGCGGCGGAAACGTTCAGGCCAACGATGCTCGACGGCTTCAGCTGGGGCTTACCGTCAATTTCTAACTTCTTCCGGCGAAGACCTCGCCGCTCGGAAAAAAGGGGAAGGCACAACGCCTTCCCCTTTTTTCAGTTTTCATAGCTCTCTCGCTGGTCCTCCGTTTCCGGTTTCCGCTAAACTTGCCATCCCTCGGCCGCAGATTCGAATTGTCCAAGCGCTTGCGCGCCGACTGGGAGATGCGATTGACCGCAGCCGAAAAACCAAGACGCGCGTTCTGCGCACGGTCGTCCGCGGACGGACTCCGCTCCTGATGTTCGCTCTGAGACATTGAAGGTTCACTCAGCGGTTGGCCGCAAGCTGCTTACGAATTTGCCCCAGCTCGGGCAAGTCCTTGTCCGCCGTGTTCCATAGTTTTTCCGCCGACGCAAACGCCTTCCCTGCGTCCGCCGTATTCCCTGCGTGCGCCGCCACCAGCGCATAAGCGTAGTGGCCGCCCGCGTAATTCACGTTGTGCAGAATGATCTCTCTCGCCAGAGCGCCGGCCAATTCCCAGTCTCCCGCTTCGCGCGCACTCTTCGCCATGGCTTCCAGGAGGAATTGTGCTGAAATCCATGCATCGGGACCGGGCGTGGATTGAACCGATTTCGCCACCTCCATTGCAAGCGATTCACCCTCTTCTGTATTCCTTTGCCCAAGGAGAATATTTACCCGCAGGAGCGCGGGGTAGGGAAGCGCCGCAATCGCGCCGGGAGGAAGTTTTTCCGTCTCCCTCTCTGCTAGCGTCAGCTCCTCTTGGGCTTCCGCGGTCGAGCCCATGGCCAACAGCGCTTCGCCTGATAGCGTATGTCCGGCAAGGCGCGGGAGCGGCCAATCGCTCTTTGTTAGCTCGCGCGCCGCGTCCAGCGCCTCCTGAAATCGCCCCCGGATGAGCAGGAACTCCGGCCATGACTTGCGGTTGTATGCCAGAAAGTCCGTATAGGCGGGCGCTGAAAATGTTTCGTGAAAAAGTGTCTCGGCGGACTTCATCTGCCCCAGCGACTCGTAGCACATCGCCAGCAACGCGATATTGTGCCCGTGATGCCAATCGAAGACCGCTGGAATCTTCTCCGTTCGGTAATAGCTTTCTTCCAATTCCTTTGTTTTCAGAAACTCGACGATCGCCTCCTGCGTGCGCCCTGATCGCATCAACGCGTGGCCGTGCATGTGTTGTGCGTGTGGAATCGCCGGGGCCAGCCGCGCATAAGTGGCGCTCGCTTCCAGAGCATCCTTCATCCGTCCCATGTTTTCGTACGCATGCGCACTGTAATGCAATGCCGCAAGATTTCCCGGTGCCAGCGCTAGAGCCGTCCGGTAGAACGCTAGGGCGTCCACGGTTGCGGCTTGTCCATGGGTAAAAGGATTGCCTTCGTCCGCCAATCCGCGCTGGATCCATAGCCAGGGATCGTTGGGGTTCTCCTTCAGCGCTTGATTGATCGTCTTGCGGTAATCCGTGAAGCTCTCGGTACTCTCCCCCTTCTCCAGATATTCGACCTCGCTTTCGCGGATCGCCAGCCACGTCCGCTCGCGCTGACTCATTCCTTGCTGTAAAGCCTTGGCCCGCTCCAAAGTAGCCCGTGCTGTTCCTACGTCGTGCAGTCCGATGAAAGTATCGGTCAAGCCCAAGTAAGCCATTCCCAGCTTTGGGTCAACGCGCAGCGCCTGGTGAAACGAACGTGCCGCTTCAATCCAAACATAGGAGTGCAAGTAGGCTAGCCCTTGGTCGTAAAAAGATTGCGCCTCAGGCGATTGCGTGGAAACTTTTTCATGCAATTGGCCAATACCCGTGCGCAGCGTCACAGGGCGCTGCAGAATCTCCAGCGGGACCGGGCCTTCATGCGAATGCCCCCTCTGCTCTGACCGCTGGGCCGGCGTCGCGCCCAGATTGAGAGCCGACAGACACAGCACAATAACGCACCAAGCGATTCGCTTCACCCGCTCACCCTTTTTTCCCTTCAGTCCTCTAAATGAGTGCCTAGACTTCCGAAATCTCGACCGTCCGAACATAGTAGCCCGAATCCAGCCGCCGCGTCCGAACCCCCGGATCCCCGATGGTCAACCTTACCGAGTATTTCCCTGGCTCTTTAGGCGACCACGTGTGCGTCCAAAACGTCCACGGATCATTCTTCGTTTGTTCAAACTGTTCCACCTGCACGTACTCCTCTTCCGGATTGAATCGGATCTTTAGGTTTTTGACCGGTGTGGTTCCGCCCCAGGCGATCCCCACGACCCGATATTTGATCTTTCCCTCCACGGACCATTTTTCAATCCGAATAGGCATGGCTGCCGGATCAATGATTGCGGGCTGGAACTCGCGCACCAGCGCGGGCATTCCGCGCTGGTGCGTCCTCCCCGCGTACTCCTGCATCTGGGAAGTAGGTTCCACGCTTTCACCCACAAACGTGATTCTCTCGACCCATTTGATGCACGTACAGCCGTACCACCCGGGCACAACCAGGCGAATCGGCGCGCCGTGATCCGGCGTCAGAAGTTGGTCGTTCATTTCCGTCGCCAGAAAAGCTTGCGCCGCCTTCAGTTCTTTCAGAGTGAATATCCAACTGGCTCCGGGAACAGATGTTCTTGATTTCGTCGCGTACTGATCGAAGCCCGCTACCAAAACGCGCGACGCTTGCGGCCTAGCGGCAGTGTTGTCCAGAATTTCTGCGATAGGAACGCCCGCCCAGCTTGCCACGCTGATCAATCCAAAATGCGCTTGCGCCACGTTTCCAGCGCATTCCATTAAGTGCAGTCCCCGGGGCTTTGCCGCGCGCTTCAAATCTTCGATCGTCTGGCTCCATGGCTTATCAACGTGTCCGTCGACATGCACGCGCCACGATTTTGCATTCGGCAAGATCTCCGACGCGCGAGTCCTGATGTAGAACTTATCCGTTGGTGTAATTCGCTCTTCTAGAGACACGCTCGAGAGGTCGGTATACAACCTTCCGTCAAGTTCGGTGCCCAATGCCTTCTCCATCTCCACTGTGGGTTCATCAATGAACTCCACCAGACCGAGTTTCTTCCCCCCAGAAAAAGGCTCCTCGGAAGCCCGCCGCGCCGGGTCAAGGGGCGCACTTGGCCAAACTACCCGGTCAAAGCCAGCTAGTAAGGCACCGCCGCAAATGGCTCCCTTCTTGGCAAAATCACGGCGCGTCAGCATCGTCCTCCATCTCACTATCAGAGCTCTGCTTAAGGCTCACGAACAGTGAGCACCTGATCAGCTTTCACGTTCTTGAGAACTTGGTGCGAACCGCTGGGCCAGAATAACTCCAGCTCTCTAACCAGGACCCGACGGCCGAGGCCAAAATGAACGCGCACGTCCGAGCTGCTGGCATATCCCACGCTCGTGGCGACTGCATTGTATTGGACGCCGTCTTCCGTGACCGCCCGGATGCGCGTGCCAATACCGTCGCGGTTGCTCTTCGTTCCGATGGTGCGGACGAGCAGCCAGTGGTTGCCTGACGGGCTGACGTTCCGCAGGATGCGTAACGGACCATCGAGTTCCGTGACCACCACGTCTACGCGGCCGTCGTTATCCAAGTCCCCAAAAGACGCGCCCCGGTGCACTCCTTTCCGGACTAGTGCCTCGCCCGCCGCGGCCGTGACGTCGGCAAACTTTCCATCGCCCAGGTTCGCAAACACGATGTTGGTTTGCGGTACGGTGGCACGAAGGCTGCCTTCGGCATCCATCACATGTCCACACGCGGCAAATAAATCCTTGCGACCATCGTTATTAAAATCATAAATACCGTTGCTCCACCCGGTCTTCGGCAGTGAGGCGTGGGCCACGCCGCTCGCGAACGTGACCTCCTCAAATCCAATCTGACCTAGATTTCGGAACAGCGGCATGGTCTCATTTTGCAATGCCGTCTCGAAGATATCCGGGCGGCCGTCGTTGTCGATGTCGCGTGCATCTACACCCATCCCGGATATGGCTGCGCCATTCTCCGTGAAGGCCACGCCCCTTTCGATTGCGGCTTCCTTAAACGTGCCGTTACGCTGATTCAGAAACAAGCTGTTGGGCAGGGTATCGTTGGAGACAAACAGATCGGGCCAGCCGTCGCCATCGAAATCAGCTGCGGCCACTGCCATCCCCTTGCCAATGCTCTGGCGAACCCCAGAGGCAGCAGACACGTCGCTAAATGTCCCATCCCCATTGTTCCGAAATAGCGAATTGGGCGCGCCCATGTAAGCGCGTGGATAGCAGAAATCCGGCAAGCCGCCCTTCTCGCAGACCGGTTCGGTCTTCGCGTCCCACAGGACGTAATTCGCTACGAACAAATCGAGCAGTCCGTCGCGATCGTAGTCCACCCACGCCGCACCAACCGCCCACAAACTTCCATACTGCGGGTCCGCGTGTGCCAAGCCGCTCCGCTCAGTGACGTCGGTGAAGGTCCCGTCGCCGTTATTGTGGTAGAGAGTATTGTGGCCCACTCCTGCAACGAAGATATCCTCGTCGCCGTCGTTGTCGTAATCGCCAATGGCCACGCCGATGTTGAAGCCTTTGCCTGTCAGGCCTGCCTGCTCCGTTACGTCGCTAAATGTGCCGTCGCCGTTATTGCGGAACAGCCTGTCCGAGTACTGCGGGCCATCTTTCACTAGATTGGGCATGCTCGCGCCATTTACGGCGTAAATATCCATCAGGCCATCGTTGTTGTAATCGAAGACGGCGACTCCTCCACCCATGGTTTCCGGTAAGTATTTGCGGGCGGTCCGGCCAGTGCGTGTGACAAACGGGGGCGCCGGGCCGTCCACAAACTGAATCGCGTCTATCGCCGTCGTGGGTACTGCAAGCAGGGTCACGGCGAGCAGCGCCCAAAGCCCCATCATCTCGGAGTCTCGCCTTTGGCTCGTCGTTGGACAGTCTCCTGATAGCGCCTGAGCTGTTCATCCGCCTTGGCATCCTCGCCCAACCTCTTGTATGCCTGGATCAGCATCTGGTGTGCAGCTTCGAGTTCAGGCGCTCGAAGCATAGCCTGCTCCAGGTATCGCACTGCGAGTCGATAGTCGTGGTTGCGATGAAAATAGATTGAACCGAGCCAGTAGTACGTGCTGCCGCGGCTTGCGTCCAGATCCAGCGAGCGCTTCAGATGCTCGATCGCTCGCTCGGTTCCTTGATCGGCTTTCATCCAGGCTTGACCGGCGTAGAAATGGATGCCCGCATCCTCTGGCGCGAGTTTGGCGGCTTGCTCCAGACTGGCGGTTGCCCCTAAGTAATTTCGCTGCGCCATCTGAATTCTTCCCAGCAGCGATAGGACTCCCGGTGATTTCGCGTCCAGGCCCGCAGCATCGCGCTGCAATTCAAGAGCCCGCTCTGGATTGCCCGCCTCTAGTTCAATCGTTCCGGCTTCGACGCGGGTGGCAAACGACCGTGGGAAGTGGGCGATGGCATTGTTCATTACCTCCGCCGCTCGTCCGGCCATTCCTTTGCGAGACAAGAGACGCGCCAGACGGAAGTAATGGTCCTCACGGTTCGAATCAAGTTCAATGGCCGCTTGAAATGCGCGAGTGGCTCTGTCTATATCCGGCAAGTGCTCGTAGCACTGTCCCAACCGCGAGTACCATCCCGCCCCGCTGGTGGTCTGGTAGGACGCGAGAGACATGACCAATTCAAACTCTTGCTCGGTCACCTCGGGAGCGGAAGAACCGGCCAGCCAGCAGGCAGCTTGGGAATGAAGAGCGAGGTTCGTCGGTGCCAAATGCGCAATTTGGCGTTGTGCATCCGCTGCTCCTGCCGAGTCGTTTTCGCCCGCGGCAGAGCGGACCAAATAGGCCCAGGCTCCCGGTTCGGTGGGCCAAATCGCAATATATCTTCGAAGTAACGAACCGCCGGCCTCAAAATCTCTCTCCTCGACCAGCAACCTGCCAAGCGCAAACAGAGCTTCCTTGTTGTTGGGATCGCGCTCTAGCATCTCACGAAGTCGCTTTTTTTCCGCCTCAGGCGCGGTCTGAGCGGAGCGAGCATCCTGGGGCTGGCAGTACGAATTGTTCGAGGCCAGATAAGACAATGCGATCCCTACTGCCGCGTGGAACCTCATCGAGTCACTCCACGATGCTCAACTCTTTGTCAGTCTACCTGCCAGCGCCATACCCGTCCACGCGCCAGCGTTGCGCTTCCTGTTCCCGTCCGCTCGGCTGCCCGGGGATTGACTCTCCCTCAAACGCCTCTTGCTGTAAGGCAAGAGATTCATATGCTTCAGTGCGTTATTGAATCCTCGTGCGCGACGGAAGGCAAATCCTTGATGATCCTCTTAGTTTTAGAAAATCGATTTCTTATTATCTAAAGTTTATCTCAGTCTTGTCTAACTTTATGCTTGACAAAGCCTTCCGCCAGTTATTATATACGGCCAAATGAATGGTCGCGCCTGCGATCCCCGGCGCGACTGTGACGAAGAAATCCTTGATAGTCGAGAGAGACGGGACCCTGTGGTGGTTTGGAAGGCCTTCAATCAGCTCAATAAATTCAGGGGGTGTAGTGTGAAGCAGCGAATGCTCGTTGTTTTGCTTGCGGCTATCTGTGCTCTCACCGCGAGTAGCATAGCATGGTCGCAGACGGTGCAGGGCGTTATCACTGGTACGATTACTGATCCCACTGGCGCCGTCGTTCCTAACGCGACAGTGACCATCACCAACGTCGGCACCAACGCCTCTCAGACGGTTACTACGGGTGATGATGGGTCCTACCGTTTTCCGCTCGTCCCTCCCGGCGCTTATACCATCGTGGTCAAGGCTGCCAACTTTGCTGAGGTGCGGACGTCGGGAATCGTTGTGGAAGCCAGTCAGACCATACCGTTCAGTGTCAAGCTGCAATTGGCCAAGGCCTCGGAAATCATCGAAGTGACGTCACAGGCTCCCCTCGTTCAGACTGCCACTTCGGACCTCGGATACCAGGTAGACTCCAAGACCATCCAGAACGCCGCTCTTGTTGACCGCGACATTTTTGATGTTCTTCCGTTCATGGCGCCCTCCGTCAGCCCAGGCTTGGATATGGCTCCGACGTCTGGCGGGGCCAGAGAAGCCGGTACCTCGTACATGCTCAACGGTGCTGAAGACAATAACAACTTTAGTGCAGGCGCTATCAACATCAATCCCCCCCTCGAATCGGTTGAGGACTTTTCGATCCTTACCAATAGCATGGGTGCCCAATACGGACGAGGTGCCGGCGCCCTTGTCAGCGCCAACCAGAAGTCTGGGTCCAACAAATTTCACGGCGCAGTCTATGAGCAAAACCGCAATGCTACCTTGAACGCAAATGATTTTTTCTACAATCGCGATTACGGCGCTTCGGTCATAGACCATGCTAAGTCTGTCGCCGCGCATGCGATAGACCCAACGGTGGCCATCGTTCCCCTCCTTCCCAAGAGGCCGAAATACATCAAGAATCAGTTTGGCGGTGCGGTTGGTGGTCCCATCCGCAAGGATAAGACTTTCTTTTTCTTTGCCTATGATCGTTATAAGTTGCTTCAGGGCGTCACCGCTGCAAATACTTTCGCACCCACCAGTGCGGGGCTTGCGTTCGTAAAGGCCAACGGCGGCCCGCTCGCCCAGCAGCTCCTTACGGCATACCCTCCAGTCACTTCCGACGCGACTTGCCCATCACCGAACGATGCTACTACTGGCTCTGCCAACAACAGCAATGTCGGATGCTTATCCTTTTCGGACCCCCAAACCACCACAACAGACGCCTACTACGGCCGCGTCGATCATAACTTCAGTAACTCTGACCGCCTCAGTTTTGTGGCTAATGTTACCCGGTTTACTTTCGTGGATAAATTTGGCGGGACTACCTTTGGCACGCCGCTTGCCAATGGCGGCAACATCCCTTTTACGAATACACAGAATCAGCACAATCTGGCTCTCATTGAAACCCACACCTTCGGTCCGCGCGTGGCAAACGAAATAAACCTCTCCCACAACCGCTTTAGTAACCCGCAAATCGAGGGTGACCCGTCCAAACAAACGGCCCCCAACATTTATATCGACAACCAGGCGGCGGGTTGCCTGAACTACTCCTTTGGTCCTGGTGAAGGCGGCCAGGTGGTTGCTTTCACTCAGGACCGCTGGGCTCTGCAGGATAACCTGACGTGGAGTTTGGGTCGCCACGCGATAAAGATCGGTGGAAGCGCAAACTACGGCATTCTCTACCGCAACTGGGATTTAGGGTTGCCGAGTCAGTACGAATTTGCGGAGCTGAGCTCGATCAGTACAGGACCGCCGCCAGCCGGAAACTCCACGTGCCCCGTTGGTGCAGTGATCACGCCTGCGTGCGATGGCACTTTGCAGTCTGACGGCACGATCGTCAACGCCTTTAACTCGAATTTCGCTGGAGACTATCCTTACTTTGAGGAAACGTCCGTTGACCCGCGCAAGGCCGCCCCCAACAAGGCGGACGCCTATCGCCACTATACGACCCACGATTACTCCGTGTTCGCTCAGGATGACTGGAAGGTTTCGGCCCACCTGACCGTCAATCTCGGGCTTCGCTGGGAACGCTTCGGCGCTCCGAGCGAGGATCACGGGATTATCGCGCAGTTCACGAATCTGGCCGGGTGCAATGTCGCCACGGACCGGACGTGCATCGGAAACGCAGTCGTCGGTCCCGTCAGCCGCATGTGGAAGACGAGAAATGGTGACTTCGGTCCTCGCGTCGGCTTTGCCTGGGACGTGAAGGGCGACGGAAAGATGGCCGTGCGCGGTGGTTTCGGTATCTTTTATGACCGCATCTTCGACAATATTTGGTCCAACGGCGCCTGGAACCCGCCGTTCTACGCGTTGCTGGATTTCAACGCTGCCGGATGTGGAGATGCCATCTTTTACTCGAACCCCGGCTCGATCGGTGCGGGGTACAACCCTGCCAATCTGCCGCCTGGCGTCCCACCGCCCGGCAAGCGCGTTTCCGTCCGCACCATGGATGTCAATATGCACGACTCTTCCGGCCAGAACTTCTACTTAGGTGTGGAACGGCAATTCTTTGGCAGCTTCCTCCTGAGTGCGAAATACCAAGGGTCCATGGGGCGGCATTTGCCCATGCTTGAGAATTACAATCGCACCGATGGCCAGGCTTACAACGCAACGTTTGCGAACAACCGGCCGAATGCCTTGTACACCGGCTTTAACTACCGCTCGAACAGCGTCAGCTCCAACTACAATGCGCTTATCGTTGAAGCGCAAAAACGCATGAGCCACGGCCTGCAGTTTCAGACTGGCTATACCTTCTCGAAACTGCTGGATGTTAACTCTGAGCTTTTTGCGGGATGTTCCACCATTGGCGCCCAGACTGCGCCCTACTACTACATTTCTAACCAGTTCCCAAGACTCAATTATGCCCGGGGTGCGGAGGATCACACCCACGCGTTTAAGTTTAATGTGACCTACGAATTGCCCGTCTTCAAGAGTGAGAAGGGTTTCATCGGGCATGCCTTGGGCGGCTGGTCGCTTGGCAGCTTCTTCCAGCTCTATTCCGGCCACCCGGTAGACGTTAGGTTGGACCTCAACGGTGTCTCTTGTCGCCGGTTCGCAGCAAGAGTAGATAATCACGGTGGCCCTAGGGTCCTCGACCAGAATCTCATCCCTTACGACATTGCGGGCGATTACAACATGGATGGTGTCTGCAACGATCATCCGGTGTTTGCGGGATCTAACATAAACAATGTCTACCGCAACGGCAGCCCGGCCGATGGCATTTTCATAGATAACAATAAGATCGGGTGTGGCTTTCAAGGCATGCCAGCCACCATTGGCAATGTTGACGCTTGCAACCTCTCATTCGGAGTTGCCGGCGCTTGTGTTGCAGCGGTTCCCCCTGCTCCCCCGATACCTGGATGCCCTGTCGACTCACCCGGCACGCCAAACGCACTCTTCACCAATCCGGCTTATCCGACTGGAGCGACACCGTTCGAACGCTTTGGGACTCTGGGCAGAAACGTTTTCCACGGGCCGAGATTTGTCGATATGGATTTCGGCTTGCACAAGACCTTCAAACTTACAGAAGCCATGGGCTTGCGGGTCAGCGTGGAAGCCCAAAACATCTTTAACCATCCGAACTTCGACGGGATCGACGGTAACTTGAACAGCGGTACCTTTGGCCAAGCAAGGCTTTTGCTTGGCGGGGCTGGCAGTCCCACACAGAAATCGCGCGTGATGTCGCTGAGCGCGCGGCTTTCCTTCTAACCTTCTTCCGCAGTTTTTTCGAACTGCGCCTTAATTTGGGTTAACACTGGCGGGGAGAGTCAGCAAACTCTCCCTGCTTTTTTTCCCTTCTCATCTGACATCCCAGCGCGCAGCAAACTACAAACCAACTGCTGGAACCTTGTGGTCTGTCTATTCAACGGATAAGCTGTCGACCAACTCGGAGCTGCGATTGACCTCAGCCGAAATACCAAGCCGCGCTAAAGCTGACTTGGCGCTGGCGCTCTGCTCGCTCCTTTGGGGCGCCACATTCGTGGTCGTCAAGAATTCGCTCAGCCACGCTTCCGTGTTCGTTTTTCTTGCCGTGCGCTTTAGCGTTGCGGCCGTGCTCATGCTGGCGTGGAGCAACCGTGCACTCCGCCGATTCGAACGCGAGGACCTCTTCGCAGGACTCCGCCTCGGCTGCTTCATGTTTCTCGGCTATGCGTTCCAGACCGCCGGTTTGCAGTACACCACGCCGGCGAAGTCCGGCTTCGTCACCGGCTCCAGCGTGGTGCTTGTTCCGCTGCTACTCGCGGTGTTCTGGGGGCGCCGGTTGACCTGGGGCGCGTACGCCGGCGCGTTCGTCGCCGTCCTGGGCTTGTACTTCTTGACGATTCCTGCAGAGGGAATCGAGTACTTGAATCGGGGGGATGTACTCACGTTTGTGGCGGCGGGGCTATACGCTGTGCACATCATTCTTGTGGGCGAATACACGCGGCAGCATTCGGCGAAGGCGCTGAGCCTGATTCAGGTGGCGGCGTGCGCGGCGCTGGCTTGGGTGACGGCAGGAGCGGCGGCGGCGATTCGCTGGCAGCCTGCTCGGTTCGAGTGGGGATTCGAACTGACTGTGGGAATACTGATCTGTGCGGTGTTCGCTACGGCGGTGGCGTTTTCGATCCAGCTTTGGGCGCAGCAGTACACTACGCCGGGCCACGCTGCGATTCTGTTCACGCTTGAGCCGGTGTTTGCGGTGATTACTTCCTACATTCTGATTCGCGAGCGGCTCGGTCAGCGCGCGCTGCTCGGCGCTTTGTTTGTGCTGGCTGGAATTTTTGTTGCGGAGATTCTTGGTCCGCCTGCCGCGCCGGAATCGCCTGAGCCGATCTTTGAAGGAAGGATATATTTTCAGCCTTGGTGGCACAATGAAAAACCAAGCGAATAACAACCTTCAGATGCAGTCCAATTCAAGAAACTGAAAACTCAAACTGCTCACCGGCCGTTGGTGTAGTACTTCACGTCGACGGTGTCGTACATGGTGGCGGTGGCCGGGTGGTTTTTTTCGTAGGCGGTGATGTCGGGCTCGTGTTGCATGGTGGTACCGATGTCGTCTAGGCCCTTCAGGAGGACTTCTTTGCGGGACGGGGCGATTTCAAATTTAAACATGAGGCCGTGCTTGTCGGCGATGGTCTGGTTCGGGAGATTCACGGTGAGGGAGTAGCTTTCTTCTTTTTCGGTGCGCTTGAAGAGCTCTTCGATTTCGGCTTCGCTTAGCGTGGCTGGCAGGATGCCGTTCTTGAAGCAATTGTTGTAGAAAATATCCGCGTAGCTCGGAGCGATGACCACGCGGAAGCCGTAGTCCCTCACGCCCCAGGGGGCGTGTTCGCGGCTGGAGCCGCAGCCGAAATTGGCGCGCGCCAGCAGAACCGATGCGCCTTTGTAGCGCGGAAAATTCAGGACAAATTCCGGATTTGGTTTTTCCCCGGGGAGGTAGCGCCAATCGTAAAAAAGGATCCGCCCGAATCCTTCGCGCGTCAGCGCCTTCAAAAATTGTTTCGGCACCATCTGGTCGGTGTCGACGTTGACTTTATCGAGCGGCATCACCACGCCGGTGTGTGTCGAAAACGGTTGCATGCTTCAGTCTCCCAAAACTTGAAAGTTCTCAATTTCGCCGAATGCTGTCAAGTACGCGGCGCCGTTTTCTCTCTTTCCATCCGAACGATTGGTGGAAATCAAGATGTACGTGATACCGCAACAGGGCTCGAGCTTGGCGCAAACGGTCAGCTCGTGAAGACGAATTTCCAACGATTCTCCGCCTGCAAGCGCGACTTGCATTCGCTTGCCTACGTGTTGCTGACCCAATCCTCGTGTGTCGACTTGCATTGGCCTTCTAGCCTCTGTAGTGGCGCAGCATGCTGCGCCACTACAATGGAACACTGCAAAACCGGCAAGATGCCGGCGCTACAAAATACTTACTCGACGGCGGCTACGCCGTCGAGCGAGCGTACATCGACGAAGTGGCCGGCGATGGCTGCGGCTGCCGCCATTACCGGGCTGACGAGGTGCGTGCGGCTGTCTTTGCCCTGGCGGCCTTCGAAGTTGCGGTTGCTGGTGCTGGCGCTGCGCTCGTGCGGGGGCAGGACGTCGGCATTCATGCCGATGCACATGCTGCAGCCGGCGTCGCGCCACTCGAAACCGGCGGCGGTGAAAATTTTGTCGAGGCCTTCTTTTTCGGCTTGGGTCTTGATGCCGCGCGACCCCGGAACAATTAATGCCTGCTTGATCGATTTCGCAACGTGCTTGCCTTCGACAAAATGTGCGGCGGCGCGGAGATCATCGAGGCGCGAATTGGTGCATGAGCCGATGAACACGCGGTCCACGGGAATGTCCACGATGGGCGTGCCAGCTTTGAGGCCCATGTATTTCAGCGCGCTCTCGGTGGCTTTCTGATCGTTTAGATCCTTGAAGTCATGCGGGTCGGGAACGCGAGCGGTGACGCTGGTGACCATGCCGGGATTGGTGCCCCAGGTGACTTGCGGGGCGATTTGCTCGGCGTGAAGCTCAACGGTCATGTCGAATTTGGCGCCATCGTCAGACTTGAGTTGCTTCCAGAGCTCGACGGCTTCCTGAAAGGCTTTGCCGCGGGGGACGAACGGGCGGCCTTCCATAAAAGCAAACGTGGTGTCATCCGGCGCGACCATTCCGGCGCGGGCGCCGCCTTCGATGGTCATGTTGCAGACAGTCATGCGGCCGTCCATGGAAAGGGAACGAATGGCTTCGCCGCCATATTCCGCGACGTGGCCGTTGCCGCCGGCGATGCCCGTTTTTCCGATGATGGCGAGAATTAAATCTTTTGCGGTGACGCCCTTGGGCCGTTTGCCGTGCACCAGAATGTGCAGCGTCTTCGAGCGCGACTGCACGAGGGTTTGCGTGGCGAGGACATGCTCGACTTCGCTGGTGCCGATGCCGAACGCCAGCGTGCCGAACGCGCCGTGCGTGGAAGTGTGGCTGTCGCCGCAGACGATGGTCTGGCCCGGCTGAGTGATGCCGAGTTCCGGGCCAATGATGTGGACGATGCCCTGATTCTTGCTGTTCATGTCGAACAGGCGGACGCCAGTTTCGCGGCAGTTCTTCTCGAGGGCATCAAACTGGAGCTTGGCGTCGTTATCGAGGATGGGCAGGGTGCGGTCGGTGGTGGAAACGGAATGGTCCATCACCGCGAAGGTGAGATCGGGACGGCGGACCTTGCGCCCTTCGGCGCGGAGCCCGGCGAAAGCCTGAGGCGAGGTGCCCTCATGAATGAGGTGGCGGTCAATATAGATGATGGAAGGCTGGCCGGGATCTTCGCGAACGACGTGGGAGTCCCAGATTTTCTGATAGAGAGTTTTAGGCGTCATGGAAGTTTCAATGGAATTCTAGCACTCCTGTAATGCGGTGCAAATGGACTGGCCTCTTCTACGCGGGGCGCTGCGGATCGTTGCCGGGCTGCGTGGCGGCGCCTGTGGATTGCTGATTGTCGAGCGGAGCAGGAGCGCGGCGCCTTTCGTACATGCTGGCGATCATGCGATCGTGAGCCGCTTCTTTCTCAGCTTCTCTTGCGGCCGCGGCTTCCTTTGCCATGCCGGAGTGGGTGTTGAGAAGGAGCTGCGACATGTAGGCGAGGGCGATGGCGTCGCGACGGGCGATGCGTTTACGGGCGAGCTGCGGACCAAGTTGCCGAGGAAGAGATTGACTTTGTCAGCGGTGGAGAAACTGTTGACGTCGGTGAGAAGCTCGGCGGCGAGGACTTCCCGCGTCGACAAGAGGAACCTTGGCGCGGAGACGGTCAGCGTGGAAGGCGCAGAGAGTCGCTGGTCCGGTTCCGTAGCGATGGTTGGTGTCAACCAGCATGTTGCAGCGCTGTCCGCGGGTGTTCTGGAATTGACAGTGATTCACGGTAAGTTGTTTTGGGGACATGGATTAGCCTTTCCTGTAGATGAAGTGATGACGCGATGAAGCGACTGAGGCAGAGAAAGCAGATCCCTCCCGCAGCGGTTCGGGATGACAGGGAGAAGAAAGGATGACGAGAAAAGGCCCCCCTCCCCTTATTTTTGAAACGATATGAAAGCAAAGGGGTTAGAGGGTGGAGGTCTGCAAACGATATGAGAGGACAGGATTTAGGGGATCCTTCGACGCTCAGGACGAGCAGCGGATAAGAGGGACGGGTTGGGCGAGGAAGGGAATTGGGAAATCGGCGAGATGTACGGCTGGTGATCACACAAAATACTATCACGAATTTATAACTGTTAAAAATAATCTTATAGTACTAATCTTTAGCGACTTGCCATCCTTTGTTCGAAAGATTTTGCAGGGAGAAGAAAACAAAGGGGTTGAGCTCACTGTGGGGCCGCGCAGTGATTCAAGGGCCTTGGAATACGGAGGACTGCGAAGACCCGGCAATCGCACGATATGTCAAAGATTGACATTCGTGATGAGCGCGGATAGATTTAGCTAGAAGGTGCTGCACGAGAGGCAAAGCCATGGACCAGATGAATGTATCGATTACGGACCGTCTCGCAGGTTATGTGCGGAAAAAGGTGAAAAGCGGGCGCTACAACAACGCCAGCGAGGTGGTGCGCGAAGCGTTGCGGCGGATGGAAGACGAAGATGAGCGCGCGGTGCGCCTGGCCCAGCCTTCCGCGGAGGATATCCTAACGGACCTGACGGAGGAGCAGCTTGAGGGCATCCGACGCCGTGTGCGCGCCGGGATTGAATCCATGGATGCCGGCAAATACAAGGAATATGACGGACGCGAGGGGTTGAAGGAGTTGGCGGATGGAGTGAAAGCGAGGGGACGGAAGCTGCTGGTCAAAGAGGCCGTCAGGCGGTAATGCGCTACCGGGTCTCAGAAAATACGGAGCGTGATCTGGAGGAGATTTTCTTGTATTGGGCGGAGCGGGCGAGTCTGGAGATCGCCGACCGCATCATCGATAAGATCACGGACCGTTTCTGGCTGCTTGGAGAACATTCGGACGCGGGCAAGAAATCGGACGAGACCGCTGCCGGCGTGAAATGCTTTCCTGCCGGGAAGTACTTGATTTACTACCGAGCCACGCGCCGGGGACCGATATTCTGCACGTCTTCAACGGAGCGCGGGACCAGCAACGGGCTTTCAGGAAAGCGAGAGAAGGGCGGTAGGAAGTAGCGCTAAGAGTCCGCCACTACCCCACGAGTCCTAGGAAGTTGAAAGTGGATATGGTATAACAGTTATATCTTGCGCGATTCCACTTCGATGAACGGAAAAGCAAGAGCCTTCGGCGGAACCCGAAGCGCGGAATCGGCTTCGAGGAAGTGCAGGAGATTTTCTATCATCCGTATTATTCGGACCAACGTTCGGACCTTCCCGCGCAGCATAGAGCTATCGGGTGGGTGAGAGGTCGGCTGTACTCGGTGATTTTTGAGGTTCGGGAAGATGCGGAAGGGGAGTTCTATCATTTGGTGACACTGTGGAAAGCAACCCCCGAGGAGCGGCGACTCTATGAAGAACACACGAGTTAAGAAGAAGGCAATCTCGGCGGAAGCGATTGCGCGGATGGCGGACGAGGGCCAGGATGTTTCGCGCTTTTTCAGCAACTCCGGCGAGATGAGGAAACCCATCCAACGGGTGAACGTGGATTTTACTGCTTCGATGCTGGAAGAACTGGAGAACGCCGCCAAGGAGCTGAATATCAGCAGGCAGGCGGTCATCAAGACATTGATTCGCCAAGGACTAGACCAAAGCCGGCGGGCCAGAGCTTCTCGCAACAGGGCAAGACGCTCATAACGTTAGACAGTTGGGCTTCTTACCCGCTGCGCGTTATCGAACTCAGTTATGACAGTGTGAGAAGCCGCCTGGAGTTGCGTCTACTCGAGGGTCCGATACCGAGTTGGCATTCCGGCCAGTAGGTCAAATATCGTGGTCCAATAGTAGGTATCTCTTACCTATCTCCTTCAGAGAAGAGAGACTTCTCTCTGCGCGGGCCGACGCATTCGCAGAAGCGAATGCGGAAGAAAAAGTCAGGCCGCTCCATTCGAAATGACGGGTGAGGGCGGCGCCGGTGCCTGCCTGCGTTTACTCGTGGCGGAGGGCGGCCATCGGATCGATTTGGCTGGCGCGGCGGGCGGGGAGCCAGCAGGCCAGGGTGGCGACGGCGAGCAGGAGCGCGGGGACACCGAGGAAAACGGAGAGGCGGAGCGGGCCGTTCGGGAAAGCGTGAAGAGAAATCAGGAGGGCAAGCAGCCAGCCGATCGCGACGCCCTGGACGATGGCGCCCAAGTTTTCACGAATGATTTGGAGGACGACGCGGTTGCTGGTGGCGCCGAAGGCGAGGCGCACGCCAATCTCTCTAGTGCGGCGGGCTACGGCGTAGGAAACCACGGCGTAGATGCCGACGGCGGCGAGGCCGAGCAGGAGCGGACCAAGTACCGCGAACATGCGCGCGGGAATGCGGCGAAGAAAAAGGTTGCGCTCGACGTGCTGGGAGAAGGTGCGCACGTCATAAAGAGGGAGCATGGGATCGAGACCGCGGAGAACGGCCCGCACTTCAGAGGTGAGCGCCGCTTCGTTGGCGCTGCGCGTGCGCAGGTGAATCTCTCCCTGGTAGGAAGGACGATCTCGGTAGGAGAAATAGATGGCGGGCTGCGCGGGCTCGCCGAATGCGTCGTACGACGAATTGCGAGCCACGCCGATGATCGTGAACGTCCCCGCGCGCGCCTGCAGTTGGCGGCCGATGGCCTCCGCGCCATTCAGATAGCGGCCGACAAACTCTTCATTGACGATGGCTTGCGGGGGCGCGGCCTTATCCCGCATGTCGGCGAAGTCGGTTCCTTCCAGAAGCGGAATGCCCATCACTTTGAAATAGGCCGGAGTCACGGTGTTGGAAATGGCGCGGTCTTGACCCGACTCTGTGCGGACGTGGCCCTGCACGGTGAAAGACCGCCGCGGAATTCCGTGCAAGTCCAGCGGAACATTCGTGGCGATGGAGGCGGCTTCGACGTCCGGCAGGGAACGCAAACGTTCCAGGAGGCGGGCGGCAAATTCGCGATCGGACGCGTCGTCAGGATTCCGTCCGCTTCGGTCGTAGGCTGCCAGCAAAACGCCTTCGGGACGGAATCGCGGATCGGTTTGGCGCGCCGAGCGAAAACTCTGCAAGAACAGTGCGGCGGCGATCAGAACGACCGAGGCAAGTCCGACTTCCACGCCCATCAGAACTTTGCGCGCACCGCTGCGGGGCGACGTGTTGGGACCAGAGCGGAGCCCTTCCTGTGGATCGAGGCGCGAGAGATGGAGCGCCGGAGCCGCGCTGAAGATCAAACCGCAGGCAACTCCGAGGAATGTCGCGAAAGCCAGCGTGAATTGGTCCACCTTGGTCGGAAACAGGATGGGAAATGCGCCAATCATTGGCACGATGCGCAATGCCGTGGTGCCCCAAACGGCGAACGCGGCGCCGAGGCCTGCTCCGAGGAAAGCGAGCAGCATATTTTCGGAGAGCACCAGGCTCGCAATGCGCCAGCGTCCTGCACCGAGCGCTACGCGCACGGCCATCTCACGCTGGCGGGTGCTGCCACGCGCGAGCATGAGGTTTGCGGTGTTGCCGCAAACCGCCAAGAGCAGGAGCAGCATAACGCCTTGCAGGATGGCCAAGCCGTTGATCATCAAGCGCTGCGGGCCGCGCGGCGCTTCCCAGAAGGCAAGAATCTGCCCACCAATTCCGGCGCTGGCCTCCGGATAGTCGCGCGCAAGCTGCGCCATCGCCGCGCTGAACTCGGTCTGTGCTTCCTGGCGAGTGGTGCCGGGCTTTAACATGCCGATGAGCGAGAAACCGCGGGACGTGCGATCTTCGAGGTCACGTACTCCGCCGAGCAGCGCGGAGGTCATCGTGGCCGGGGCCCACAGTTCGAACTTCAAGGGGACCATTGTTCCCTGGAAATCCCTGGGTGCCACGCCGATGATGGTCAGGTCGCGATCGTTAACGCGGAGTGTTTGTCCCAAGACGGTTGGCGAGCCGCGAAAGCGCGTTTGCCAATAGTCGTAGGAAATCACAACGACGGGCTCAGTTCCGGGCCGCTCGGCTTCCTCCGGTCGAATGAATCTGCCCATGGCGGGCTTCAGTCGGAGTGCGGGAAAATAATTGCCAGAAACAAGTTGGCCGTGAGTGCGCTCGGTCTTGCCGGGCTCGCCCACGTTGAAGGGCACCATCTGAGATGCGACGATGTCGCGCAGGGCCGGTACGCGTGTCTGCAAGTCACGGTATTCCAGCCAGGAAGCGCCTGGAAAGCCGCCTGTTTCGGAGCTAGGCTCGACGAGAAGAAAGTTTGCGGCGCCGTTCACGGCTGGCATCGGCTGGAAGAGGATCATCTGAATCCAGGAAAAGATCGTGGCGTTGACGCCGATGCCGATGGCCAGGGAAACGATGATGACGGTGGCGAGCGCGGGCATGCGAGAGATGGTGCGCACAGCGGTTCGCAGGTCGCCCAGAAGATTCTCGATGAAGAGAAGGCCGCGCGTGGCGCGATAGTCTTGTTTCATGGCTTCGACGCCGCCAAATTTCAGCATGGCCTGGCGGCGCGCTTCGATGGGTGACAAGCCGGCGCGAAGATTTTCTTCAGTTTGCAGAGCGATGTGCTCGGCAATTTCTTCCCTCAGGCGTTCATCGTCACGCCGCCTTGTGACGAAATGACTCAGACGCGCGAGAAAGCGCCTTAGAGATTTCATGGCAAATCCTCCGATTTGGCATCGAAGAAACGGGCGATGATGGCCGCCGTTTGCTCCCAATCCTTGGTTTCGGCCTGCAACTGCTTGCGTCCTGCGCGTGTCAGGCGATAGAAGCGCGCACGGCGATTATTCTCGGAGGCGCCCCATTCGGAAGAGATCGCGCCTTCCTGTTCCAGTTTCAGAAGAACAGGATAGAGAGTGCCTTGATTCACGGCGAGGAGGTCGCCGCTGATCTGCTCAATGCGGCGCGCGATGCCGTAGCCGTGGAGCGGTCCCAGGACATCGAGAGTCTTGAGGACCATCAATGCCAAGGTGCCCTGGAGGACGTCGGTTTTTTGTTTCATGGCGCCGCCATTTGGGTTTCCAACAGGAGGGAGGATGGCACAGTTCCTTTGGGAAAACAACAGGAAAGTCGTCTATCCGAGCGCGCCGGGAGAAGACTGGCTTTTGCCGAGGAACTTCGGCTACTTCAGGACGTACTTTTTTACGTCCATTGTGAATTCGGCGCCGTAGACGTTACCGTGAGCGTCGGCGGTGACGCCTTCGGCGGACGTGGACCCTTCCGTGGGCGGGTAGGGTCCGGAGTCGGGGATGAAGTATTTCACGGAGCCATCTTTCGCGCTGCCAATGCGAATGCCGCGGCGGCAACCGGGATTGTAGCCGTAGCCTTCTTTGCCTTCGCGCGATTCGGAATCGCCAACGTAGATCACGTCGTTCTTGTCGATGTAGATGCCGCTGGGGCGGCCGAACTGCTTCCAGTCGGCGATAAAACGGCCCTCCTGGTCGAAGATCTCGATGCGGTTATTTTGGCGGTCGCCGACGAAGAGCCGGCCTTTCGAGTCGAATGCCAAAGTGTGCGGGACGTCAAATTCGCCCGGACCCTTGCCTTTTTTTCCCCAGGTTTTGAGGAACTTGCCGTTCTTATCGAATTTCATGATGCGGGCATTAGCGGTCGGAGCCGTGCCGTGGCCGTCGGCGACGAAGATGTCGCCGTTGGGGGCGATGGCAACGTCGGTAGGCTGATCAAAGGTGTCTGTGCCGGGACCAGCGACGCCGGCTTTGCCGAGAGTGAGGAGGATCTTGCCGTCCTGGTTGAACTTGAAGACTTGCTGGCCGTGGCCGTCTTTCATGCCATTGTCGGAGACCCAAAGATTGCCGTCTTTGTCGACGGTAATCTTGTGGGGGCTGACGAACTGGCCGCGGCCAAATTCCTTGAGGAATTTGCCGGAGGGATCGAATTCGAGGACAGGGTCGAGCGGCGAGCCGGCACAGTTCGTGCCTTGCGAGCCAGAGACACCGCAGCGATCGAGGGCCCAGATATTGCCGTCGAGGCCGAGGGCGACTCCAGCAGTGGAACCCCACTTTCTGCTGTCAGGCAGTTGGCCCCAGCTCACGCCGTCGCGATATGGATCGGGGAGATTGTTGGGGGCGCCGAGGGGCGAAACTGCCGGAGCAGATGGGGAAGAGGGCGTCGACTGAGGACGCAGGGTAGTCGTCAGCGCGGCCAGGAGCGCGACAATGCAAACGAACAGACATGTAATGGACGGCTTTGCTCTCATGGAACGCTCCTTAGCGGTCGGTGGAATCCTACGCTTCGCTTGCTGGCAATTCAATGTTTCTGAAGAACAACCGCCGACGAAAAAACGCCGAGACCTACTGGAGGCCGAGGCTGGAGTTGGTGCAGCCGGAACCGCTGGGGTCGTAGTGGATGACGCCGGTCTGGTCGGTACAATACATGTTCTGTCCAGAGCCGCCGATGTTCTGGGGCGTACCTGTTAGTGTAAAACTGACGGAAGGAACGGCGCCGTCGCCTGCCCAGACGAAGGAATATCCGCCTTTGCTGCCCTGGGCGAGAGTGTCGTCGATCAGGCAGGATTGCGTAGAAGAGGCCGAACAAGGATTTGCACCACCAAGAATGGATAACTGCGCGGGGAAACCCAAGTCAGGATAGGTGAGGGAATAGGTCACAGCGGCGGTGTTGATGACGCGAAGAGAGGCCACTGCGGAGGCCTCATTCGCGCGGAGGCGAGAGCGAAGAAAATTCGGAACAGCGATCGCGGAGATGATCAGGATGACCGCGACGACGAGTAGCAGTTCGATTAAAGAAAAGCCCTTCTGATTTCGCATAAGTTCCCCTGAGGCTTGCACTTAAACCAAGCGCGTCCTGCGGAGACGCAATGCCGCCTAAATCTCGAAGGGCGGGGCCGCTATCGCGGGACTATTGTATGACAATTTCTTGAATCCAATACAAGGAAAGTAAAGGTGGCGACAGTTCAGCGGCGGGTACTAGAACCCGCGCGCACCAGCCGGGCATGCTGCCGCGAGCGTACCCGGACGCGAGTGAAGCGTTGCTTCGGCACGCTCTTGGAGGGAGTCTGGAAAGCGTGATAGAAAGTGGGCGGTGAAACGGGGGGAGTCGTGAAACAGGGCAAGGTGAAGTGGGGTGTGCTGGGCGCGGCGTCGATCGCCACGAGGAAAGTGATTCCGGGGATGCAGAAAGGGGAGTGGAGCGAGATTGCGGCGATTGCGTCGAGGGATTTGAAGAAGGCGGAAGAAGCGGCGTGGGAGTTAGGGATTGCGCAGGCGTACGGATCGTATGAAGAGCTTTTGGCCGATCCGGAGATTGAGGCGATTTACAACCCTTTGCCGAACCATTTGCATGTGCCGTGGTCGATCAAGGCGGCGGAGGCGGGGAAGCACGTGCTTTGCGAGAAGCCGATAAGCCTGACGGTTGCGGAAGCGAGAAGGCTCTTGGAGCTGTGTGAGCGCTGCGGAGTGAAAATTGGCGAAGCGTTCATGGTGAAGACGCATCCGCAGTGGCTTAGGACGCGGGATCTGATCCGCAAGGGAGTGATTGGAGACTTACGCGCGATTGTGGGGGCGTTCAGTTACTTCAATCGTGATCCGCAGAATGTGCGGAATAATGCCGATTGGGGCGGCGGCGGAATGCTGGATATCGGGTGCTACCCGATTACGACTTCGCGGTTTATCTTTGGAGAGGAGCCGGTGCGTGTGGCGGGGCTGATTGAGCGGGATCCGGATTTCAAGACCGACCGGCTGGCCTCGGCGATTCTGGAATTTCCTTCCGGGCAAGCGGTATTCACTTGCAGCACGCAGCTTGTGCCTTATCAGCGGATGCAGTTTTTGGGGACGACGGGGCGGATTGAGATCGAGATACCGTTTAACGCGCCGCCGGATCGGGGATGCAGAATTTTTATTGATGATGGACGCGACGTGTTTGGCGGAGGGATTCGGATAGAGACAATTCCGGTTTGCGATCAGTATACGGTGCAGGGGGATGCGTTTTCGCGGGCGATTCGGGAGAATAGCGAGGTTCCGGTGCCGCTGGAGGATGCGATTGGGAATATGGCTGTGATTGAGGCGGTGTTTCGGGCGGGAGACTCCGGGCGGTGGGAAAAACCATAAGAGAGCTTAACGCAGAGACGCAGAAGGCGCAGAGAAGAGAAAGAAACAGAGATGGCGATTCGAACTATTTTGCAATTAGGTGATCCAGGATTGCGCGAGGTCGCGAAGAAGGTGAACGATCCAGCGGCGCCGGAGATTCGCGCGCTGGTCGAGGATTTATCGGACACGCTGGCTCATTGGCGGAAAGCTACTGGATACGGGCGGGGAATCGCGGCGCCGCAAATTGGCTCGAATCTGCGAGTGATTTTCCTTCGCTTGCCGGGAGAAGCGGCTTGGCCAATCTTGAATCCTGAAATTACTTCGCGCAGCGAAGAAAGGATTGTGGTGTGGGATGCTTGTCTAAGTTTTTTGTCGATTTTCATGCAGGTGCAGCGGCACCGGGATATCGTTGTGCGGTATCAGGATTTGAGCGGGAAGCAGTGCGAAGTTCGCGCGGGCGAGGAGCGGAACCTCTCGGAGCTTCTGCAGCATGAGATCGACCACTTGGATGGGATTCTGGCGGTGGATCGCATCACGGACATGAAGACGATGTGCACGCGCGAAGAGTTTGAGAAGCGTTATCGCGCAGGGAGTCCGTATGCAGTGGCGGAGGTTGGGAAAGAAGCGGCGAAGCAATGAAGGAGTGCGGTAACGACGAAACGAGAGGCCTAGCTTGAGAAGGGGCGGAGATGAGCGAAGTTTACTACACGAGATTTGAGAGCCCGGTCGGACCGCTGCTTTTGGCGGGCGATGCGAAGGCGCTGCGCCTGGTGAGTTTCGAGGGCGGCAAGCGGTCCGTGCCAGCGCAGTCGGGCTGGAAGCAAAATCGAGCGGCGTTTGCCGAGGTCATTCGACAATTGCAGGCTTACTTCCGGGGAGAATTGCAAGAATTTGATCTGCCGCTGGCGATGGAGGGAACCGCGTTTCAGCTTCGCGTTTGGAATGAACTGCGGGCGATTCCTTACGGAGAGACGATTTCGTATGCTCAACTTGCTGGGCGCATTGGCAATCCCAAAGCTATCCGCGCCGTCGGCTCGGCAAATGGGAGCAATCCCATTCCCATCATCGTGCCGTGCCATCGCGTCATTGGAAGCGATGGCAGCCTCACGGGATTTGGCGGCGGCCTCCCAACCAAGAAGATGCTTCTCGAGCTGGAAAACAAGCAACTAAGCTTGTTGTAGCCGATCCTTGCAAACAAAAGTGGCGGCCTGCCGATAGCGGGCCGCCTATTTTTTGCGCTGGCCAATCTACTCTAGAACAAAGCCGTTGGGCGCCGAGTCCAGGATTTGCCCTTGGCCTTGGCAATAGACTCGACATCGTTCACATAAGCGCCGGCCTGGGTCAAGACATGATGCAGGTCGTTGCCAATGCTAATGAAGGTGAAACCTTTGTCTAGAAATTCGCCGACCCGCGAGGTCCCGAAAAGGAAAAGTCCCAGGATGACGTTGTTCTTGCGTGCTTCGGCGACGAGTTTGTCAGTGGCGGCTCCGAGTTCGGGCGACGTGTACATGTGCGGGAACTCATATTTTTCGTAAAGGCCCATGGACATGCATAGATCATTTTGGCCAAGGAAAAGAATATCGACGCCGGGGACTGCGGCGATTTCCTGCATGTTCTTGATGCAGTCGGCGGTTTCGACCTGTAACGCGACGATGAGATTGTTGTTAGCGTTTCCCGCGTAACCGAGAAGGCCCGCTCGATTCATGCTGCGCTGGGGGAAGTAGACCGAGCGCGTTCCTGCGGTCGGATATTTTGTGCAACTGACGGCCTGACGAGCCTCTTCGGCGGAATTGATATAGGGAATAAGAACGCCGTCGGCGCCGAGATCCAGAGCCTGCTGGATTCCGGGACGGTCGCTGTAGCCGCCGACGCGAACCATGGATTTGGCGCCACCATTGGAAATTCCCGAGAGCATGGCGGAAAGTTTTTCGTATCCCATGGGGCCGTGCTGCGTGTCCACAAGCAGCCAGTCGTAGCCACTGTGGGCCAGTTGCTCGGCGACAGTAGGGCTATGCGCATTCAGAAAGAGCCCCAGCTTAGGTTGGCCTGCGCGCAACTGTTTCTTAAATTCGGCGCCACTCAATATGGCTTCAGACATAAGAGTCTCCTTGGTTTGAATGAATAAAAATGAGGGAGTTAGTGTACTCGATGTCGCACAACACCAGAATAAAAACAGCGCAAGGAGTCAGGCAGTAGTCGACCGGGAGCGGCTTCGTGCGCCCATACGATAAAGCAGAAGCCCAACGCCGTTGGCCCCAAGCAGAACGGACACGGTTTTTACCGCGTAAGCGGACTCGCTCTTCACCGAAATGATGGGTGAGACGGAAAATAAGACAAAGAGAAGTGTAACGGTGAAACCAGAGGCTGCAGCGATGCGCAGCCACATTGACGGGCGGATTCCAAGCTGCTTGCGGGCAAACAAGGGGATGGCGAAAAGAGCCAGATAGGCCAAGCCATAAAATGTGAAGCCCCACGTTTGAAGAAGCACGAACGCTTCCTGGTCTGCCACGCCCACAAGAACGACGACACCAATAGCCATGGTGATCCCCCCGAGAAAAAGAATCGAGTTGAAAGGGGTTTTGTATTTGGCGTGCAAGTGCGTGAACCACTCAGGTAACAGATGATCCCACCCGGCAACCATGGGAAGGCGCGTATTAGCGGTGAAGTTGAGGCCGAACGTGGATAGATAGTTGCTGAAGAGAAGAAGAATCGCGAGAGGCACGATGATCCTGGCAAAACCGAATCCGGCGAAACCGCTGCTGAGCGCTTGAGGAATAGGGCCGATCACATCAACGGAGTCGGGAGGGACGTAAGCGAGGATAGCGCTGGTCCCGAAGATATAGAGCAGGGCGATCAGCGGGGCGGTCAGGAGTATAGCGCGCTTGAGATCCCGCCCCGGATTGCGGGATTCGCCAGCAAAAATGGCGGCGTATTCGAATCCGCAAAGCGCACCGAAGGTCATTTTGCTAAAAACGCTCAGGCTGAAAAGTGTGAGTGGGGGAGCAACAATGTGGAGTGGATGATAGCCATGTAGGGTGCCGCGTCCGCTCTGGATGACGGGCATGAAAGCGAGGAAAGCGATGACCACAACGGTGAGGAAACTGCCCGCATTGGTGACCCACTTTCCGACACGCAAGCCGAGCAGTGCGATGAACATCAAAAGTGCGATGGCGCCAACCGAAACGGTCAACACCACCCACCGATTTGCCGCCATGCTTGCCGCTGATGGACCAACGGCATAGGCCACATAGTTGACGGTGACCAATCCCGCCGACGCCACGTACAAAACCACGTAGAGCCAAAGGTTCCACGCTACCAGAAACCCCATCTTGTCGTTGAAGGCCAGGCGCGTCCACTCATAAAGACCGCCTTCAAGCGGCATCAGGCGATTTAAGTGCGCGACGACAACTGCTTGCGGAATGAAAAACAGGAGAATCGCCAAGAGCCAAAGAACGACGTGAGCTGGGCCGGCCTTTACAGCCGTCCCAAAAAAGTCTGGAATGACCACGAGGAGGATGGAGGCAAGAACTAGATCAGGAAATCCCAGTTCCTTGCGGAGCGCTGCGCTCTGCTGTTGGACAGACGCTTCGGCAGTTGCAAGTTGTCCGCTGGCAGTGGTTGCCAAAGCCTAGTGCTTCCTCGCGGCGCGATTGCATAGGGAGGGCCGGGTGAGCATGCGCTAGTCTGCCTTGCCAGCAAATCAGACGCAATTCCTTATTCTAGAACGGTGCATGGGCCATGCTGGAGAAATAAGAAAGCCCCGCCAGCGGGGCTTTCGGTTTGCAAGAACGGGATGAAGGTCAGTTAAGAGACTACTTTCCTCCGAGTCCGATGTCGCTGCCGATGCCGGTGCAGAAATCCCATCCGGGCACGGCAAAGTTGCCGATGTTCAGGCCGCAAGTACCGTAGCGGATGTCACGGAAATCATCGCGATCTCCAGAAAGATGGCTGTAGATGAGAGCATTTTCGCCCTGACTGGAAGAAGCGAATTTGCCCGCCGCATTGATGATGCCCGCCAGAGATGGAGCGGAAACGCTTGTGCCGCCGAGGATGAACCACCCACCGGGCTGGCCGCGAAACAGGTTGGTGTCCAGCACCCAGACGCCAGTATTGGGGTTCGCGTCAAAGGAGAAGTCCGGAGTGCCACGGAAATCGCCGACGATCTCCGCGATGCGGTCCTGGAAGTGCGGGCGAGGTTCAACCTGGCTCGGCCCGCCGCCAGCATCCTGCCAAGTATTCTCGAGCAGAAATTCACCGGTGTTGGGATCACGAGAGAGCGTGGTCCCACCGGCCGAAATGACGTTCGGCGAAGCGCTGGGCCATCCTGCACCCGGGCTGTCTCCGGAAGAGGCAATGTAGACGACTCCGGGAGTTGTAAACAAGCCGTCAAGCTGCGTTTCCTGAGTGAATTCCCCGCTGCCCCAACTCATGGAGACTTCGCCGCCTCCGTTCGCGGCCACCAGGTTGGCAGCCAGGATCACCGCCGGGAACAGACTACTGAATCGATTGTTCGCGGCTTCCACCAGGAAGATCTTGGCGTTTGGCGCCATGGCATGAGACCACTCGATGTCCAGCGACGTTTCGAGTTCCCACCCGCCGCTGGGATCCAATCCAGGCTGCGTGCCCGAAGCGAAGACAACCGTGAAATCGGCTGGCGGCAACCCAAACTGTGCGGAAAACGCCGCAAGGTCGGCCGCCGCGTTTGGAGTATCAAACGCATCTACGATGGCGATGGCCCCGGAGCCGCCCGTGGGATTGTCCGTGGTTTGGTTCGGATTGCAGCCATGTTTCGGATGCGGAACCAGGCGATAGATGCAAGCTATGGAAGCCGGTGTCTCAAAGAAAAGACCTGGAAAAGGCGGTAGTTCGCTGGGCTGCGGGGCACCGGTGAAGACGCCGCCTTCCGGCATCATGACTCGAAGGTGAGTATGGGCCATAACCCCGTTGTCGCCGACCTGTGCCACACTCGATTCCGGGATTTCGACGTGGCCTTTTTTGGATTGATGTTGCGCCGCGCTGACTTGCGCGAAGCAAAGCGAAAATGCAACTGCGAGGACTAAGACAAACCACCCCTTACTTCTCATCCGACCTCCTTGCTTAACTTGACTATTTTTGGATTTGATTCCACTCGAACCTGCGTTCATCTTGCCGCGCCCGCGGGGGAGATCCGCGAATCGCCAAGAACAGGGCTTACTTATGGCGGGGGAGTGTATACCCGAGGACAGCAGAGAACAACAACTTTCCTGTGAATTTATAGCAAAAAAGAGGAAGCCGCATCACGCGCAGAGTTCCGGCAGAAAGGTCAAGCGCCAACTACAAGCAAGCAAACGAGGTACGAGAAAAGGAAGAGTCTTCCAAAATTTGTTGCCTTTGGATATATCCCTGATTAGAGGTGAGGTGCTCTCCGCTAAACCTCTCGACAGTCAGTAAAAAGAGAGGTTACCGCTCGCACTGGCGCGTGAAAAGCCAGAAGGGCGAGGGAAGCGAGCGCGTAAATGAGGAGCCGAAGTCTCATAGCTATAGGAACACCGCAGGGAGAGGAAAGTTGTGCCGCGTTGTGTCCACTTGCAGGCTCGGCAGTTGCTACTTCAGGTTCACGTCGCCGGCACCAACGTGCGCGTGCAGCTTGTATTTGCCGTTTCCGCTTTTTTGGAAAGATCGGAACAGGCCGCCGTGATCTTCGCCAAATGGTGGGGCCTCGATGCCGCCAGTCATCACGGAGGCGTCCACGTGGGAATAGTCGGCCGGGTTGCCAACTCCAACGATCAACTCGCCAGCGTGAAGCTCAGCGTCCTTGTCGCCGGTAATGTTGCTGATTTCCAGTTGTCCGGCCGGCATGCGGACGAAGAGTCCGGTCGCGCGGGGAACTTCTACCGTGATTTGCGTGTCGTTCTTGGGGCCACCCGAAATGTTCAATTCACCCGCGTTTGCAAGGCGTTCGAAGCGAACCTTGATTTCCTTTGCCCTTTCCCATTGTTTAGTGCTGACCCGCACGGTGATTTTGTTGTCGTCGCTTCCGACAATACGCACATCCCCCGAGCGCACGTGGATGTTGAGTTGGCTGCCGGAAAGGAACTCCACACTGAAAGGGTGACTGGGGAGGTCGGTGACTTCCATCTTTTTGGATTGGCCCGAGGCGAAAGGGGTGAACAGAGCGGCGACGGCGAATAAACGGATGACTTTATGCATGGCACGCTCCTCTTGCTGCTTTCTACTAGGAACGTAAATGCGGGGCGAAATGTTCCCAGATGTCTTGAAGAGAATTCGGATTCAGCCGAAATGAAGGATTTTTGCGCAGGCAATCTGGGAGTGGCCGACGCAGTTGACTGCCAGAGTTCCGAATCGCCTGCGATTGAAGGGACTAGCAGGACATGATCGCCTCTAGCTGGGAGCATCTTCCACAGAGGAGGGGAACAAACGACGCAGGTGGAGAATAGTAGCCATCGTGGCGATTGAACCCCAGGCCGTTAGGCCAGCACCAGGGATCCAAGAACTCGTCCAGCCACTATGAAGCGTACGCCAGATTCCGAAGCAAATGAAAAACAGGGATCCGGCTAACGCGGCCGCGTGAACAACCTTCGAGCCTCGCGGGATCAAACGAGCATTTGGAGTACGCAAGATTCCCCAACGACGGTCAATCCAGCGACCAATCAGAAACCACTGCCCAAAGACGAAGACAGCTAAGTATAGATAGCCGACGGCGTCTTGCCACTCGGCCCGGCGTGTACGACCAAGGCCTCCCGTTATTGACTCTAGGAGGAGGCCTCCGGGAATGGCGGCGATGCTAGCTGGGATATCAAGTGCCATTGCGATCTCCGTGAAGCGAGGTGGCGGACCATCCCATGAGCCGATCTCAATACCCCGTTGTTGCTGGCGCCCCACGAAAAGGAGTGCTGCCGACAGGGGTAGAAACAGCAGAGGAAGCAGATACCGAAAGTGGATTCGAAGCCTAGCCGTGGCAATACCTCGCATTATTTGGACACCGCGGACGCTACGACAGTGTCCGCAATGCAAAATTTATTCTGAGCAGCCGCCGGCTATGGAGGGAACCAGGAGTACGCGATCGCCTTCCTTGAGCGAGCAGGATTCGCCGCCGAGGAACCGGATGTCTTCTTCGTTGAGGTAGACGTTGAGGAATTGACGGATCTGGCCCTGGTCGTCGCGGACGTGACGCCCGAGGTCAGGGTATCGCGACGTAAGCTCGTTTAGTGCGTCGGCGACTGTCGCGGCGCTACAGTCTACTTTGGGGGCGCCATCAGTGAAGCGACGGAAGGCTGTGGGGATTTCGATGGTAACGGACATTTCTGATTCTCCTTATTCAATCAAATTCAATTTAGGCTTTTGCACTTGCCGCGGTGGCGCCGAGTTGCGCATCCAGGTAGGCCTCGAAGGCTTCGAGCCGCGGGGCGATGGCTTCGGTGGCCGGAAATTCGGCGGCGATGGCGTCGGTGGTCTTTAGGCCGTTGCCGGTGATGCAGACGACGGTGCTTTCGTCGGGCTGGATGCGTCCTTGAGCGATGAGTTTTTGCGTGACACCAGCGGTAACGCCACCTGCGGTCTCAGTGAAGATGCCTTCCGTTTCGGCGAGCAGCTTGATGGCATCGACGATCTCGGGATCGGAGATGTCCTCGGCCCAGCCGCCGGATTCGCGGATTTGCTTGATGGCAAAGGGGCCGTCGGCGGGATTGCCGATGGCCAGCGAGCGCGCGATGGTGTTGGGCTTCTGAGGCTCGAACCGAGAGAGATTGCGCTTCACACCGTCGGAGATCGGCGAGCAGCCAGTGGCTTGCGCGCCAAAAAACTTTACCGGCTTTGCTTCGACCCAGCCGAGCGTGACCAGTTCGCGGAAGGCTTTGGCAATTTTCGTGATGAGCGAGCCTCCGGCCATCGGAACGACCACGTTGTCAGGCAGCGTCCAACCTAATTGCTCGGCGATTTCGTAGCCGTGCGTTTTCGAGCCTTCGGAATAATAGGGGCGCAGATTCACGTTGACGAGGCCCCACTGGAAGCGGTCGGCGATCTGCGCGCAGAGGCGGTTGACGTGATCGTAGTTGCCGTTGATACGCACGATGCGCGCTCCATACACCGCGGTGTTCAAAACTTTAGCGGGCTCGAGGTCGGCGGGAATGAAGACGCAGGCATCGAAGCCCTGTTGCGCGGCCTGCGCGGCGACGGCGTTTGCGAGATTGCCGGTCGACGAACAGCCCACGGTCGTGAAATTGAAGCGGCGCGCAGCGGAGAGCGCTGTAGCGACGACGCGGTCCTTAAAGGAAAGAGAAGGGAAGCAGACGGCGTCATTTTTGAAATAGAGATTTTTCAAGCCCCATTTCGCAGCGAGTTTGCGCGAAGCCACCAGCGGCGTGCCGCCAACGGCGTTCGGGCCAGTGAAACCTTCGGGGAGAGGGAGAAGTTCGGCGTAGCGCCACATATTGAAGTCGCGGCCGGCAAGATTTTCGCGGCGGACGGTTTTCTTGAGGGCATCGTAATCGTAGGCGACTTCGAGAGGGGAAAAGCAGTCTTCGCAAAACGAGCGAGGGACGTTGCCCCAGGTTTTGCCGCATTCACGACAGCGAAGTTCGTAGTTAACAGACATAGTGCTTCACCTTTCAGTGGAAGCCTTGCACTTGTAGAGGCCAGGCTTCAGCCTGGCGCGCGAAGGCCTGCATTTCTGTGGAATTCGATTAGGGCAGCAGGGAGGGGGAAAAACGAAAAACCCTCCGTGCCAAAGTGCTCGGAGGGTCTCAGAAAATCTTCTGGGAAACTCGAAAAGCTCTTTAGCAGTTTTTTACGTGGAGCAAGTTGCCCTAAATCGCCACGTGTCGCCGCAACCGCAGCTATATTCTTTATGCCTGAGGCGCCAGGAGATGTCAAGAGCGGTGTTTGCGCCGCTGGCTCGCGGGCCGATTCCGCTTGAAGGGGCGCAGCATTGCCGCGCCCCTTCGTCGGAGATGGCCTCAGAGCGCTAATTTGAAGTTACGTTCTTGGCGAGGAGCTGGGATATGGTCTCGTTTTGCGGGCCAATGAAGTGCTTGGCGAGATTCTCGGCCAGGAGCGGATCGCTCTTGGCGCCGACCATGGCTTTCTGGGCATGCTCGTGGTGTGCGGCTTGCGGGCCGGAGAGGGTGATGAGGGCAGAGGCGAATTCCATTTGTGGATCCGAGCCACGTAGTTCGATTGCTTTCTTCACCAGCGCGTAACCGTCGACACCCACGGCTGGATTGGCATCCATGCGCATGCCGTCCGTCATGTGCGGCATATTCTTTCCGATCCACTGCTTGTACGTTTCCGCGAGGTAGCCCATGTCGAACCAAGCCAAAGCGTCGGGGTGGGCGGAGGATTCCGTGGAAGTCACGCGCGCTTGCAACTGAGCAAGCAGTTCTTTCGCCGCTACAGGGTCTTTGCGCGCGTAAAGAGTGGCGCGGCGCAGCGTTTCCATGCGAACGAGGACGGGTGTTTGCGGCCTGAGAATCTCGAGCGTGTCCCTAACAAGGTTCTTGGTGTCGTAAGTTTCGCCGCCGCTGAGGTTCCAATTGTGGCTGATCCACGGCAAGGAATTTGCTTGTCCAATTTCGAAGGTATGGCAAATAAGCGGCGGTCCGGCCTGTGCAATGGTCGCAAAACATAGCACGACTGCTATCCACCCAAGGATGAACCAGTGACGATAAATCTGTTGGCGTGTCATGAGTTTTCCAGTCTCTCCTTCCAGTATGTTTCGAACTACGACAGGCAAGACGGCAAACGGGAGACGCCTGTTAACAGCTCACTTGGAGGAAGATTGGGGCTGCGACCAGTCGCGTTCGTACGTGTGCCACAGGTACACGTTGCCGTAGCCGAGCGAGTTCCACCACGAATCGAGCATCTTCTGATCGAGGCGCAGAATGCCGTCGCGTGTAACGTCTGCGGGGCGCGGGGCCAGCACACTCAGCCGGTGATACACGGCGGCACGATCCGCTTCACTCACGCGCGAGAGCAGGTGCCACAGCGTAAGTGCATCTTCCTTCCTTGCATACTTCATGAGAAGGCTCACGAGCGCGCTGCGCTCTTCCGGTGTGGTGGCCGCGAAATCGAACTCCGTGAGCGCGTCCCGAAAAGCCGCTGGCGCGTCTTCCATGTACGGCGTGCCGGGGCCAACCTTCGGCCGCGTGGCACAGACAGCTCCCGCGGGAATAAAAGACTCGTGGCCGTTCAGCTTGAAGCCGACCCAGCCCATGGTGGTACGCAGCAGCCCGGCGCCGGAATCGTCCACGTGCAACGTGTACTTGCATCCCAGATCGACGGCGACAGCGGACGGCGTATCCACGACAAATTCGCCGGGAGGCGCCCAGATAAAAGCGTGGATCGTTCCGCGTTCGAGAGAGAGGCGTTTGTGATCGCGGCCGTTTGTCAAAAGACGAAGGCGCGAGTTCCCATCGACCTCAACCTGGCCAGTTTCATCCAGCGTAATGCTGGCGCGCGAAGAACCGTCCGTGACAAGTGTCTGGCCAACGCCAAGTTTTGCCGCACCGGAATTCCCTCCGATAATTCTCGATCCAACCCTCGGCGCGCCCTCCAAGCGAGCTACGTCCCAACCCGGTCCGGAATCGATGACGGGCTTCGGCCGAAGCAAGAAATAGTAGACCGCGGCCGCGATGACCAGAGTTGCCGCAACAGCGGCAAGTTGAAACGGAAAGCGCAAGAAGAAATATCGCCTGGATGGCTTCTCCTGCCGAACATCCGCAACTTCATCGAACGCAGGCGCGGGTTGATTGTGGCGATACCGGCCCAGCAGCGTTTCGAGTTTTTGGACTTCCGGGTCAGGCTCCCCTGAGCCGTCCCACAAGTAGTCTTCTTTCATAAATCTTCCCTTGGGCTCATGATGTGCCTCGCGCAGTCTCAGCCAGCTTCTCGCGCAATAACTGCATACCACGGCAAAGATTCACCCGCACCGAGCCATGCGTCAGCCCAGTCCGCGCCGCGATTTCCGGGCCCGTCATTCCCTCCACCAACCGAAGTATGAGCGGTTCCCGGTAGGGCTCCGGAAGTCCCCGGACGACCGCCAAAATCAGGGCAGCTTCCTGCTCAGAAGCATCATTTGCCGTGGGCTTCTCGGGCTGATCGTCCGAAACCGGCTCGGTGACTTGCTCGTCTGGAATCGCCTTCCGGAAGTAATCATTGGCGCGATTCCGAGTGATGGTTCCCAGCCAGGCTCCAAAACGAGAAGTGTCCCGCAGGGAATGGAGTTGCCGCAGCGCAAGCAGAAACACTTCCTGGACAAGGTCATCGACTTCGCGAGGCGGGACGCGCGCCAGTAGAATGCCGTGCACCATACGCACGTAGCGGTCATAGAGACGCCCGAACGCAGCCCGGTCACCGCCGCGGGCGGCGCTGACGAGCGAATCCTCCCCATGCCCTTCGGTGACAGGCCAGGCAGTCACAAACTGACGTTCTCCGCTTGCGGTCCGAAAGTCAACGCTGTATCCCACGGTTAAGCCATCGCGCCAATGCCCTTATCACATCAGGACGCTGGCAAAGGGGAAAGTGTTAACACAACCGCATTTTTTCGTGAATGCGGCCGGCGGTTTAGCCGTTGAATCCCAAGCGTTTAAGCGAATGCGCGTCCCCGATTTATCATCGTTGACAACATTTTTATGATTTCATGCGTCCAATGGGGAGGAGAATGAAAATCCGATGGTACCCCCGGCCAGTGGGACAGTTATCGGTTAACCGAATCGCCTTCCGTAAGCAACCCCGCCAAGTCAGCGGTGTTATACTTTAGTGGTTGTGCCCCGGCTGGATTGGGGCCGGTCGGCAGCGTTAAAACCTAAACGGATTTGGCTGTGGGGGCCTGAACTAGAGGAGCAAGGGATATGGGAGAGCAAGTACAAGAGCTTTTTAGCTGGGCGCGCCGCCGCAAGATACTCGTGGCGGTGTTCGTCACCTTCACGCTGGCAGTGGGAATTTTGATCGGGTCGGTGGTTTCCGGCCGCGTTTCGGCGATGAAAACCATGGGATTTTCGGGGACTTCGGCGACCGCTTTGGCTGTGCCGGACCCCATACCCGCGTCGAATTCCTTTGCCTCGATTGTCAATCGCGTGGAACCCGCCGTAGTCAATATCGCCACGACGCAAGTGTTGGAGCGCAAGAAAAATCCAAGAGCGCGCCGCTCACAACCTTCACAGCCCAATGATCAGCAGGACGACCCGATGCAGGATTTCTTCGATCGTTTCTTTGACGGACGGCAGGACGGCCCGCCACAAGCCGAGCGCAGCCTGGGCTCCGGCGTAATCGTCGACAAGCGCGGATACATCCTGACGAACAATCACGTTGTCGAGCAGGCCACGAAAATCCAAGTGCAATTGAACGGTGATACCACGCGCTATACGGCGAAGCTTGTCGGCGCGGATCAAGAAACGGACCTCGCAGTCATCAAGATCGATGCCAACAAAGATTTGCCGATTGCAAAGCTAGGCAATTCCGATGGGGTACAAGTAGGCGACTGGGTGCTGGCGATTGGCAGCCCCTTTGGATTGCAGGCGACGGTTACGGCTGGGATTATCAGTGCCAAGGATCGCGGCGGAATCGGGAATCGTCAATTTCAACGCTTCCTGCAGACCGATGCGGCGATTAACCCTGGGAATTCGGGCGGCCCGTTGGTGGATCTGGCCGGCCAGGTGATCGGCATCAATACGGCGATCATTACGGGTGGACGCGGCTATGAAGGCGTCGGCTTTGCCCTGCCGTCAACCGCAGCAATTAACGTTTACGATCAAATCATTAAGCAAGGCCGAGTGACGCGCGGTTCCATCGGCGTCAGCTTTCAAGAAGAACTAAGCACAAATGCGATTACGCTGAAGTCGCTCGGGGCGCAGTATGGCGTAGTAATTGAAGGCGTCGCACCAGGCAGTCCTGCGGAAAAGGCCGGATTGAAGGGCGGCGACGTAATTACCAGCGTGAACGGCCAAGCGGTAAAGACTGGGAACGATCTTGTGAACCCAATCGCGCAAGCGCCGATCGGCAGCAAGGTGAAATTGACCTACATTCGCGACAAATCACAGAAAGAGACAGTTGCGGAAGTCGGGGACCGCACACGTGTGTTCCCGAATTCAGCGGGCCCATTGGGCGATCAGCCTGGTGAGACAGCTCCACCGGAATTCGGTTTGCACGTAGAAGAACTCACTCCTGACCGCGGACACCGCGTGGGAGTGGAAGGGCAAAAGGGCGTGCTGGTGACGGAAGTCGATCCGGCTTCGTTCGCCGATGATTTGGGATTCGGCCGCGGAGACGTGATTTCACAAGTCAACGGCGAAACGGTGAGCTCGGTTGCCGATTACAAGAAGGCCGTATCCAAGCTGAAGCATGGCGAGGACGTAGTGTTCAAGGTTCTTCGCCGGCAGGATAGCGACCAGATCCTGACGCTTTATTTGTCGGGCAAGGTTCCGGCGGACAGCCAGCAATAAGGGCAGCAGTAAGGGCAGCAGTAACGACGGATCCAGAACGAACACCAGATCAACTATGCGAATCCGAAACGCGAATCACCTGGCCCTAACGCTTCTCGTAGCGGCGGGGCTGGGTGTTTGCGTGGCTTCGGCAGAAGCGCAGTCCACCGCGCCAAAGAAACCCACGGTTTCCAAGACGGGCAGCTCAACGCACCGGTCGAAGTCTTCGAAGAAATCTAGCCGCCGGGAGCGGGGACAAAAAGTTCCCACCGCCGACCGCATTTCCGAGATTCAGCAGGCGCTAGCGAAAGATGGTTCGTTCGCGGGAAAACCAAACGGAAAATGGGACGATTCCACGATTGAAGCCACCAGAAAATTCCAGGAAGCGCACGGGCTGAATCCTACCGGTAAGCTCGATGCGAAAACACTTCAGCAACTGGGCCTCGGTTCGCAGACCACGGGAATCGCGCCGCCCATGCCTCCGGTGAGTTCCTCGGCTCTACAGAAAACTGTTCCCCCTCAACCTTCCCAACGCCAGCCGTAGTTCGTAGCTCTTCGCGATTGCATTCCGTCAACGACTGAATTAGAAGTCAGGAGGTGCGCTGAGGGTTCTTGCGCAGGCGAAGGGGTTAATGTGCCATGAAAACGATGAGGATCCTGATAGCGATGCTTCTTGGAGCGTCGTGCGCTGGAGCGGTTTGGCCGCAGGAGAAAGCAGCCGCCAAGGCCATTAAGGCGGTGCGCTTCGGGAAGCTTTGGGATGGCAAAGGAGAACTTTGGACGAACGCCATCGTCATCGTGGAAGGTGACCGCATTCGCGAAGTGACGAACAATCTCTCGGCGATTCCGTCTGGTGCGGAAACGATCGACCTTTCGAAATACACGGGATTGCCTGGGCTAATCGATGTCCACACGCACATGACCATTTATACAGATGAGACTCCGGGCGAGCCGATGCTGAAGCAACTCAACAATCCTCCGGCGATGGAGGTTTTTCTCGCGCGCAAAGGGGCGATGCGCACGCTGGAAGCGGGCGTGACGACGGTGCGCGATCTTGGCGCGGACCAGTACATGGACATCGCCATGCGCGATTTGATCAACCGCGGAGAAATGATCGGGCCGCGCATGTTTGTTGTCGGCTACGGACTAAACATCACCAACTCACCGTACAAGCCGGGGATCAATCCGCCAGCGGGCGGAATCGCCGATGGTGTGCCCGAAGTTCTGCGCGCGGTGCGCCAGCAGATCGCCGCGGGTGCGGATTTGATTAAGATGTATGCGTCGACGGGGACGGACGACGATGTAACTGGGTTTCAGACTTACAGCTATGAAGAAATCAAGGCTGCTGTGGATGCCGCACACAAGTTCGGAAAGAAAATCGCGATTCATTCCTACGGCCCGGATGGCGCGCGCGACGCGGTGCGCGCCGGAACGGATTCGCTGGAGCATGCCACGGACATGGATGACGCCACGATCGCGGAAATGGCGAAGCGCGGAACGTTTTATGTGCCGACCATCGATCACAACCGCTATTACCTGGACAACTGGCAGAAGATTGGCTATGCCAACGGCTTTCAGGAGAAGACCAAGGCGTTCATTGAGCGTAACCTGGAGACGGCGCGCAAGGCGCACAAAGCTGGAGTGAAATTCGCCATGGGCTCAGACGCGATTTACACGATGTTTGGGCAGAATACGCGCGAGCTAGGCTGGTTTGTGAAAGCAGGAATGACGCCGGAGCAGGCGCTGCGCACGGCAACGACGAATGCAGCTGAGTTACTTGGAAAAGAAAAAGAACTTGGCGCGGTTGCGCCGGGTTATTTTGGCGATTTGGTGGCGGTAGAAGGCGACCCACTGGCGGACATCGATGTCGCGATTCATAAAGTGAAATGGGTGATGAAGGGCGGCGCGGTGGTGGCGGACAAAACCAAAGATCGGGCGCACTAAGCATCCTTCACCGTTTCCGGAATCTCACCCTCGCAGTAAGTGCCGGGCTTTGCAGCATTTACCGCCGCCACGACACGCCCCAGATGATGACGCAACACCGGCCATTGCGGATTTCCTAGCACGACGATCGCAATTTTGTAATTCTTCAGATTCTGCTGGTTACGGATGTTTTTGTCGAGAGTGACCAACACTTGGAATCCGGCTTCCTCTGCGGCTCTTAGCAAATCGCCGTTCTTGAGCTTGTCCCACCCTCGTTGCCAAGCTGTTTCAACTGTATATCCCTTAAGGAACGGACGGACAGGAACCAGAGTACTCTGGTCGAAAAGAACCAGCATCAGCGGGTAACAGGCGATGACGGAGTCACGCCAAGGCTGCGGGCGGCAAATTCGATGACGGCTTCGACTTGTTCGCGGTCCAGCCCTTCGAACCATTCCATAATGTCCTCAATGTTGGCGCCGGCTTTCAGATTTTCAAAGATGACGGAAACGGGCATGCGCGTGCCCTTGAGCACCCAGGCGCCGCTTACCTTGCCTGGGATGCTTTCCACCGCAGGACATTGCGACCAATCCAGCGCTGCCACGGAAGGATTCTCCTTTCGAACATTCTATACCCGTTCTCGGGTCAGTGCCGAGTGTGCGGGTCCCTCCTGCCAACCCTTGCGAGCCATCAGGCGAATTAGTGAGTGGGAGGCGAGGAAGCTTCGACGGTCGCGATGGAGCGCCCCATCCAGGCGAAGACGAATAGCGCCAGTCCGCCGACCCATGCGCCTAGACTGAACGTTCCCGAAAAATAATGTGCGATCACCACGCCCGCGGCGATCAGAATTCCCGCAAGGAACAGGAACATGCGCATCCCGTAGAGAGTAGCGAAGGGCAAATAGTGCGCTCCCAGAAGGACCATCAGGGCCGGAAAAACAAGTTCAAGTTGTTGAGGCCTACGGGCACAAGAAGCAGCATCGAAAACGGCAGCACAAACGCGACCTGCATCCCGAGGTTATTGAAGGGATTCTCTCTGCTCAGTGACGCGCGGCGGCCCGACAAACGCAGCATCAATTGCGTGAGCGGAAAGATGAAAAATCCCGCGATGAGGGCGGTCAGAATAGACGCTTTTGGACTGACCCAGGTGCCCAGCGCCGCGGACACCAGCCAAATTATGGACGAGACAAGCTGTCCCCAAAAGCCGCCAATGAAGACAGACCGGCTTTCGCGTTGCGCATCCTGGATGTCCATGCAAACCTCCGAAACGGGGGTGTCGCGGCTCGCTACATTAGCACGCTGCGCGAGTTGCGCCGGGTTATTTTTGGCGACCTCGTGGCAGTCGAAGACGATCCACTGGCAGACATCGATGTCGCGATTTTTCGCGTGATGGAAGGAAACTGCCTGTGCCACTAGGATCGCTCCTTACTTTCATTTCCGTTCTCTCTCTGGCCGGGAGTGGGGGGAATGAGTTTGCCGGCGGGCAGTTGGTCGTCACGATCGAGCCGTTTCGGTCTGCTCGCGTGGTGAGCTTTCAGACTCCGGTGGAACTGGCAACGCGGTTCAAGCCCGTGCCGCGGTGGCATGTGCGGTGGCCAGAATCCCCCGGCTGAAGTTGAAACTAGGGGTGGACTACCGGGGCTGGCCCGGTCGTAGACTCCACAGTCCGCGCGCCGAGAGGATGAAGGTGAAGCCCCCCAGCGCGCCGAGCGCCCAGAGTGTCCAGACGAAGAAGAAGCCGCCGGTGGACTTGGCGATCTCGCCGTAATGTGCCCCCCTCATGTGCATGACGGGCATGGCTGCCGCAAGCAACCCGACGAGCAGCATGATGACGTACCCCGATCGCCGTTCGGCGAGCACGAGCGTCCCGTACAGCAACAACACGAGAACGGCCAACGCAATGTTTGAGGGCTCGGCCTTCGATATCCCACGGACGATGTCGTCCGTAATGTGAAGCGTCAGCAAGAGGATCGAGAGCAGAGACGTGATGGTTAACACAACGTTGTGTTTCATTGGATATTCTCCTTGTTAGATTTGTGTGCGCCTCTCAGTGAGCCGGGTGCCCCGCGCGCCGCCCTTGCGTGTGGGGACTTTGGACTTTCCTCAGAGCTGCGCTTACGAAGTGACGAATATAGACTGGGAAAGTTTCAGTTCCGGAAAATCCCGCGCATATCGCTTTGGATCGAGCGTCATAAAACGGTCTGCGTGCACCATGGCATGTGATCCTATGATGAAATCAGCCAGCAAACGCTTCGCTCCCTGACCCGCGGACCTGCGACGCCGTTTCGCATAACGTGCAAAACGACGGCCGGCCTCAACCCACACGGGCTGTTCAAGCGCAAAGTCCACCGTGATGCCCGTGTCCGCAAGAAAATCATTCACGAAGGATTCGGTGGCCTTCGGATAGGCCAGCAATTCCGCATACACCGGACCGCAGACGACAAGACCTCCTTCGGCCTTCGCAGCGCCAAGAATTCTTGCGATGTCTGAAGCTGACGGTTCCTTGGACCAAAGGGCGGAGAGGACGTTCGTATCGATTGCCGTTCTCACCGTCGCTCAACTTTCTTCGTCGCGCAACGCGCGCACCCACGCATTTGCCTCCTGGATGCTGGAGAAAGCAGGAAGCGCGCCGACATACTTTTCGAAGGGATTTTCCGGGGCGCGTGCGGGACGGATGGTGGTTCGATCCTTGTCGACCACAAATTCCACACGGTCTCCCTTCTTCAGTCCAAGCCGATTGCGAATCTCGAGAGGGACGGTGATTTGCCCCTTGCTGCTGATTGTGCTGGAAGGCGCCATCTTTACCCACCTCCTTTACAGTAAGGATATCATGCTTTACCGTGCCAAGGGGACAGAACGCGGAGCAAGTGGCCAGCTAACCGACCGGTTTTTTACCTGGGGGTCCACAAGGATCCCTCCTGACTTCCACCCTTTCCCTGGCCGGGAAGTGGAGGGATGAGCTTGCCGGCGGCGAGGGCATCCAAGGCGCGGAGGCGGCTGCGCAGGTCGGTGGCGCTCAGTTTTCGTTCGCGAAAGAGCCAGCGGAGAAGGTCCACCGCGGGGCGGTCCCTCTTTTTCGAGTTGCAATCATGACAGCAGGAGACGAGGTTGCGATAGGAATTGCCGCCGAGGTTGGCTTGCGGGACGACGTGGTCGAAGCACCGGTTATGCCTCGTAATCCGGCGCAAACAATAGAAGCCCTTGCCGCCCTCACGGTCGTGGATGGAACGTCGCAGATTCTGGTAGCGGAGGAAATCCACTTTTTCAATGTCAGCCCGGTAGCGGGCGACAAAGGCTGATCGTGCTGACGCGTTTTTCGCGGCTCGTACGCCGCGAACCTCCGAAGGGAGGTTCAAGCGAACGACGTTCCGGGCCTGGTAGCCATGCCGGACCAAGTGCAAAACGCCGCGTGCCTCGAGGCGGCGCAACGCTTCGCGTGCACCAGACCTGGACATACCGGTTCCAAGCGCCAACTTGTCGAGGGAGAACTGAACGTCGAGCTTACCTTCGAGGCGGCTGTGGCGAAAGAGATGGGAATAGACGGCGCGATTGTGGACGGAAAGACTGTGTCCGGGTTCGAGCAGGTCTTCAAAATCATTCCACACCTGTGCGGCGTCGATGGTTTTATTTTTCATTTTTCAGTCCTGAAAGTGAAGTTACTGTAAGCTATGGATAGCTGGTGATTTAGATTGTCTGGGAGCCGGCGGCGTGATTCGGCGAGTCTAGCGGCTCGCCAGGAGGGGTCGCTTCTCTGACGATGGGTTCGGAGGTATTTCCCGATAGGCGGAGACCAATCCCCATGCGTAGAGCAGCAGCAGGGCCACAAGGCAGCTCGTCCCCAGCCGGAAATAGCGATCCTGCATTTGCAGAACCGACCATCCGTACATTTCGGTGAGCAAACTAGGATCGGAGAGGTTCACGCCTTCGATCTCGCCGAACGGAAGATCTCCCAACGGCCCTGTCCACAGCAGGAAAACGTGCAGGAAGCTCAGCGCGCCGATGACGAGTAATCCCCAACGCAAGCCCCAATTCTTGACCAAAGGGCTTTCAAGCGGAGCATAAAAGGCCGCCATCAGGAGTGTGGCGAGCACCAGGGCGCCACCATCACCAAAGAAAATGATCAGAGCTCCCGCCGGCTGAGTCAGGATGATCAACTGCAGAACCAGCAGCGCTGCCGCGGCGAAAAGCCACCCTAACCGCTCCGCCTGCCACGCCAGATACCCCCCAAATAGAATTGCGCCAGTCACAAGCACGACAATCAACCAGGAACGTTCTTGCCCGTGCGGTGTGACCCAGGGCAGAGGAACGGCCCACCGGCCGGTCAGCCAGGCGGCGATGGCGTGTCCGCTCTCATGCAGCACCATGGCGAGCATGGCTGCCGCCATGCGGAGACCTGTGCCTGCGACCAGGCGCGCCAACAGCAATGCCAGAGGAAGAGCGAAAATCCGGTACTTCAACTCGCGAAGCGCATCGTTCCGGGAAATCGCAGGCGCAGACGATACGGGAGTCTCTGGCGCAGGATCGGGCAGCTGCGCGATCGGTTCGGTTGCCACCTGGTAACGCGAAAAAACGATTCCGCACTTCAGACACTCGGTAGTCTGCAGTTCATGATCGAATTGGCACTTTGGGCAGCGCATCTAGGCCTAAGCCCATTTTAGGAGGCCCGCGCTCTGTACCGCTCAAGCGAGTTCGAGGTGCTGCCGAAACAAATAATGGCTTCAAAGAACGGTTACAACAAGAAGAGCGGGGCGGCAGGAAACGCCGCCCCAGTCGTGAAATTTAGGTTGCGCGCAGTCTGGAACGTCTTAGCTCACTGGACCGTAACGTTGTCGAACGTGGCGGTAGCTAGCACCGAGTTGTTATCGGCGCACACCGCCAAGCCCACGAACACGTTCTGTGCCATGGGAATGGTCTGGGTTGTGCCGATCTGCATCCAGTTCGAGCCGTCCGTCGACGAGTACACGCTAAAGTTATCGCCGCTGCGCGTCAGCTTCACCCAATAGGGGAAACTGATGACGACGGAGTTCGTTTGGAACGTGCTATTCGCGCCGGTGCTGGGCCGCTCGGTGAAGTAAATCATCGAGCCGCTGGCGAAAGCGGCGTAGGCGTTGGCCGAGTCAGGATCCAGCGTTTCGCGAATCATCACGCCGGTGGATTGTGAACTCGAACCGCCTTGCAAGCCGGTGAGACGGGCAATGACAGTGCCATCGCCTGACCACGGCTGATACGCGTAGTTAAAGCCGTCGGCGATGTTCCAGATCCAGTTACCGGAAGCCTGGACGGTGAATGTGCCATTCACGGCGCTGGCGCTTCCGTGAAATCCGATAGCGCCGATGTCGAGGTCCTGCCATGGGGAAGGCAGCCCTTGCGCCAGGACGGTAAACGTCACGGGGTTGCTGTTGGTCATGGTGGGGGCGACCGAAACCACGATCGGCCCTGTCGTTCCGGTCGAAGGAACGTTGGCGGTGATGGAAGTATCGCTCCACGTGTTGACCTGCATGGAAGTGCCGCTCAGTGTGACGACACTCCCGTTCTGCGAGCTTCCAAATCCGGAGCCGGTGATCGTCACCGTAGTGCCAACGGGGCCGCTGGCCGGGGAGATACTCGTGATGTTTGGCACGGGTACCGTGACACTTGTGATCGAAACGTTGTCAAACGTGGCGGTTGCCAACGCCGAGTTCGTGTTGGAGCTGACGGCCAAACCGATGAACACGTTCTGCGCCATCGTTATCGTCTGCGTCGGACCGATTTGTGTCCAGTTCACGCCGTCGGGCGAACCGTAGCCGCTGAAGTTGTTGCCGCTGCGGACTACCTTCACCCAATACGGCAGCGTGATGCTGCTGATGGACGCGAAGTTTGTGTTTCCGGCCGTGGTCGAGCGGTACACGTCCAAGATCCCACCCTGACCGAACGCCGCGTACATGTGCGTGGAACTGGGGTCGAGTGTCTCGCGAATCATCACACCGGTGGACTCGGAACTCGCGCCGCCGGAGATACTCAACAGGCGGGCGATGATCGACCCGTCAGTGGACAAGGATTGATACGCGAAGTTCATGCCGTCGGCCGTGCTCCAGATGTACTGGCCGGAAGCATTGACGGTAAACGTTCCGCTCGAATAGCCCGCGCTACCCGCCGGACCCACGGGACCAATGTCCAAATCCGACCAGCTGGACGGAAGAGGTCCCAAGCTGACTGTGAAGGTCACCGGGTTGCTGCTGATCAGGCTCGGGGAGACAGTGACGATGATCGGGCCGGTGGTCGCTCCCGACGGAATCGTGGCCGTGATCGACGTGGCGCTCCACGAATTGACGGTCAGGGGCATGCCATTGAGTGTTACCGTGCTGCCGCCCTGAGTTGCGCCGAAAGCAGTGCCGGTAATTACGACTTGTGTGCCCACAGGGCCGCCCGCCGGAGAAACGCTCGTGATACTGGGCGCCGGATTTGCCGCATTGGAGATGGAAACGTGGTCGAAGGTCGCGATGGCCAGCGCAGAATTGGTATTCGACGAAACCGCCAATCCAATGTAGACGTTCTGCGCCATCGCGATGATTTGTGTCGGCCCGACCTGCGTCCAGTTGATGCCGTCGGGAGAAGCATAGCCGTTGAAGTTGTTCCCACTGCGAACCAGTTTGACCCAGTAGGGAAGAGTCACGGCACCGGAAGACTGGCCATTCGTGGGCCCGCCCGTGGCGGCGCGGAAAACTGTCCAGATGGCCGACTGGCCAAACAATTCATATGCGTGGGTGGAACTCGGGTCGAGCGATTCGCGAATCATGACGCCCGTGGACTCGGTGGTCGTCCCGCCGGAGATGCCCAGCAAGCGCGCGATGATGGTGCCGTCGCCGGATAACGGCTGATAGGCGAAGTTCATGCCATCAGCGTTGTTCCAGATAGATAGCCCAGACGCGTTGATGGTAAACGTCCCGTTGGAGTAGCTCGCGCTGCCCGCCGGCCCGACCACTCCCACGTCGCCGTCCCACCAGCCTTGGGGCAGGGGATTAGCAGCCATCGTGACGGTCAGCGTCACTGACACGGTGTGCGTCAGGCTGCCCGAAGTTGCCGTAACTGTAATCGTGAAACCGCCAGTCGTTGCGGTACTGCTCGCCGCGAGTGTCAGCGTGCTTGTTCCGGAGGTGCTTGACGGGCTAAGGCTAGCATTCACACCGCTCGGCATGCCGGAAACACTCAAGTTAGCGCTGCCCGTGAAACCGTTCTGCGGCGTCACGGTGATGATGCTTGCCCCGCTGGAGCCCTGCGTCAAGCTGATGCTACCCGGTGCGGCGGACAGCGAAAAGTCGGGCGCTCCGTTTACTGTGAGGCTGATGGTCGTCGAGTTCGTCAAACTGCCGGAAGTGCCCGTAATTGTGACGGTGCCCGTTCCCGTAGCTGCTGTTTTTCCCGCCGTCAGGGTGAGCGTGCTGGTGCCAGTGGTACTGGCTGGACTAAATGAAGCCGTCACTCCGCCCGGTAACCCGGACGCGGTCAGGCTGACGCTGCCCGAGAAACCTCCGAACGTAGAAACAGTGACTGTGCTGCTGCCACTGCTGCCCTGAACGAGCGTCAAGCTGCCCGGCACTGCTGAGAGGTTAAAGCCTTGAATGGGGGCGACTCCAGGCCAGTTGTTGACCAGGTTCGTGGCGTTGACGCTGCCGATGCCGGTCGCAAAATCCCAACCCGTGCTTGTGCCATATGCTGGGGCAAAGGAAGTGCTGGAAGTGGAAAGCACGCCAGCGGTGCCGGAAGGCAGGTAACAATTGTGCGTACCCGTGCAATTCACATCCACATCGCCTAGCGTGACGTCATAGAAGACGCAGGCGCTGCCCGTGCTCGTGCCGATCGAGGAATCGCAGGAACTGCTGCCGGACGTGCCATATTCATCGGCAGCCAGCTTGTAATAAGTGGGGTTGGGATTGCCCTGGCGCGCGCCAGCCCTCTGATTGATCAGCGCCTGAATGCCCGCCATGATCGGTGACGCAAAAGATGTCCCGCCAGCACCCGTCCAGTTGCTGGGGTCACCTGTGCACGCCGCTCCTCCATTCGCTACGTCCGACCAGCAGAACACATAGAAGTGTCCCCACAGGCCGTCCGCAGCGAAGAGAGATACGTCTGGAGTGTCGCGCACGCCGTCATGGGGGTTACCCAGGACGGACTGCCAAGAAGGCTTGGCCCAGCCTTTGCATGTGCCGCTCACAACGCCTTTGACTGAAGGCGTGCCAGTAGCGCAACCGCTGGGACCGCCACCACCTGCGACGGTGGTCTGCAAGAACGGTCCAATATTGGGGTCGTTGCATAGACTCGTCGAACCGTACGTCGGGCTAAAGCCTTCGAAGTTGGAGACCAGCGCGCCTGCGCAGGAGTCATTCCAGGGGATTTCCGGGATGTAGGAAATGGCTGATCCAAACGTGGACGTGTTGGTCGAATTCCAGTAGCTGGAGTTGGTGCCGGAGTAGGTGTCGCTAAAGTCTGTTCCGCCCACAGCCACGTTATAAGGAGTCGAAGCAAAGGCATTGACGGCGATGCCGCTGGTTGCTGCGGAAACGCTATTGTCGCAACCAGCCGCGCCGCTATCTCCCGCGGCAACGAAGACGGAGACGCCTTCAGCCACCGCTTGTTTATAAGCCGAGTTGTAGGCCGCGTTGGCGGCGGCACCGTTGACCGCCTCGCACTGGCCGTAGCTGATGCTCATGATGGGCGGGGGGCCGGCCTTCGAGTTGAGAAGATTCTGCACGGCGATCAAGCCGCCGAATGTTGTGTTCGTATCCTTGCAAGAAACCATTTTGATGGCCGCGCTCGGCGCAGCGGCACTGGCCCATTCGCCATCCAGAATAGCTTCGGCGTCGTTGGGAGCAATGACGCCCGGGGCTTTGCAGTTGTTGGTGCCGCTGGGAGGCGCCGGATGGCTGGCGGAAATCGTTCCAGCGGTGTATCCAGACAAGCCAAAGGCCGAACGGAAGGAATTCCAGTCCGCCAGTGTAAAGACGTCCGTGTCTTCTATCAGCGCGATCGTCTGCCCTTGGCCGGAATTGCCGGCGCTAAAGAGCGGATTCAAGTTGTAGATAGTGGCCAAGTCTGCGGGTGCCATCGCAAAGTCCGTGCCACCCAGCGGATTGGGAGCCGTGAATTGATTCTTCGGCTGATGCATTTGATGCATGGCGTGCGGCAAGAAATCGTGCAGCGAGACGATGCCCACGACCAGGGACGAGAGCCCCGCGGGAATCTGCGGGTTGCTCATGTTGGCGTGGTGCTTTTCGCCTTTGACTACTATTTCGTGAATCTCCGTGTGGAATGCTTTGCGCACCTGCCCGGCTGTTCCGGTAAAGTCGATGACCATTCCGCTGGGATAGACAACGTTGATTTGAAAATGGTGGTGTTCGAGCCAGTCGGTGATTTTATCTAGATCACGATCTGACGGGCCAAACCGCTCCCCGAATTCGTGCGCGCTGAGCCAATGATGGTAGTGTCGTGACCCTGGCTCCTGTAAATCTTCGAGGTATTCCTGAAGTTCTTCTTCTTTCTCTTCAGGCCGGCGCAGTTGGAGCAGCATGTGCTCCAAAAGGGTGTCGTCGGAGACCGCACCCTGATCATTTTCGGCTTTTGCTTCCGGCCGAGTATTGCCGCGAAGCTCGACGCGTTTCCCTTCGTCGATATCATGGGTAACGAGTTGCCGCGCGTGGCTGCCGGTTACGTACTGCGCTTTGGCAGAGCCGAACGGGAAACAGAAAGCGAAGACACCAATTGCGAGCGAGACGATTCTATGGCCAGGCATGAGGGCTCCATTCCTACCGCAAAGAATTACGCCCGAATAGGCGGTTGGGGGACTCATTTCCGCCAGAAGATATGCTCATGTAATAGCTGAAAAAGGCCTCAAAAAACAACGGCCCTAGGGACAGGTTCTTGGGCAGGCCGAAAAAAACTGTTCGGGAGTTTGCAGGACAGTAGCGATGCGGCGATGAAAACTGGCACTACTTTTGGAGTGCGGTTCATCCTGAGGGCGAACGAAGGGCGCCGCGGCGCCGTTTGCCTTCCCAACCGCGCGCACGTAAACTCCACCACAATGCCTGACTGGCCGCACGCCCCGACACACCGTCTGGATAGTTCAGGCGCGTACATGGTTACCGCTGCGACCTACCAAAAGCATCCATTCTTTGCGTCCGCCAAGCGCCTGACCTTGCTCTGCGAGCAACTCTTGGATTTGGCGCCCCAACATGCGCCGCTTTTTCTCGCCGCCCGTGATGGTGAATCCGCAGGCAAGCAAAGCCAAGGGCGAAAGAGTGGCGCGCCCGGACGTTCACCTTGCGCTGGACGGAGCAAAGTGGAGAGTGAAGGAATATCCCGGCAGCTTGATGCGCACATCATAGCTGGCAGCCAAGTACAGGGCCGGCTCTTCGGCGGTGCCGGTATGCTTCAGCGTCACTTGGTCAGGCTTAAGTGGAATTTCATACTTCCTGGCGTCGCGGACGACGGCGGCGCGAATTTCGTCATCGGTATTCGCAGAGGCCAGGCCGATGCGGACGGCGTTTTGCGAAGCGATGTCGCGCAGATCGGCACGCAGCTCAAAGTAGGCCAGCTCCGAAGAAGCGATGGGCCAGCCCACGGCGAAGGCCAACGCCAGTAGCGCCAATCCGAGCGTAAGTTTGGTTTTTTTGGGCACGGCATTCCGTCCCAGTAGATACGAACGAAACACACTTATCAACAGTGAGGATGATGGTTACTACCGGAGGGTGGCCATGCATTCGTCGATGAGGATGCGCATTTAGGGGCGTGCGAGCAGCAGTTCCTTCGCATCTTCAAGGGCGGCGACGGCAGCTTCGCGCGAAACCGTGGGAAACCCTCCAGAAAGTCTTCAAGGGTCTCTCCGCCTTCCAGATAGTCGAACAACGCCTGAATGGGCACACGCGTCCCGCGAAACACAGGCGTCCCGCCGAGAATGTCGGGATTTCTGATAATGACACCCACGAGGACATTCTGACACGACGCAATGGGCTGGCGACTCGATGAAGCTAAATCCTCGCCCAGGCACGCTTGACACCTTAAAGACTATTTACCTGTTCTATTTCCTTCGTTTTCTTTATCGCCCTGACCCAGGAGTGGCGGCTTGAGCTTGTCGGCGGCGAGGTCATCGAGGGAGCGGAGGCGACCGCTAAGCTCGTCGTCGCTCATTTTGCGTGACAGCGAGTCGTACGTCACCTAAACTTAGGGGGTAAGCTGGAGAAGTATTTCAGGACCCTGGATGTAAAACCCGAAATCGCCGCCGCACTGGAAGCCCTCGCTTCTGCCAAAGGGCTGTCCGTGGAAGACTACCTTGAGCGGCTGGTGGAAAATGAGCTGCCGGTTAAGCCGGAACACGGCACCCGTTCGGAGGGCAGTGGCATGGTTTGGGAAGGCGGGCTATTTGTCTACCGTACCGGCAGGCCCCTGCCGTCGCGCGTAATCGATGATGCTATCCGCCAAGTCCGGTAAGAAAGGGCGCAGCACATCCTGGGCAAGCTTTCTTGAAGCTGTTCTTCGATAGCTCTGCTCTGGTTCCTGTCTTTTACGCTGACCATCCGCAGCACGCGTCTAGCACAAAACTATTCCTAACCGCAGGAAAAGACGATTTCTGTGCGCTTCGCACGCTGGGAGAAGTCTACGCTACGCTCACTGGCCTGCCACTTCGGCCCCGCATCACTGGGCTGGAGGACATGAGCATCGTAAAGCAAATACGCGAGAGGCTCACCCTGATTTCGCTAAGCGAGCAGGAATATGTTTCCGCTCTTGAGGCCACTTCCTCTGGGACCATCGTCGGTGCAGCGGCCTATGATGCACTCATTGCTCACTGCGCTTTGAAGGCGGGAGCAGATGTTTTGCTCACCTGGAATGTCCGCGATTTTACAAGGTTCGGAGCTGCTATCGCGCGGCCTCGCGGCTTTCAGACGCTGTTGACTCCGAAACGGCGGGTCTTCGCCTGCAATTTGAGTGTGACGCTGAGTCTAGTTCTTTTGCTCACCCCTTACCTCCTTCACCTCCCGTGTCTCGATGACCGGGGAGCGCGGGAATGAGTTTGCCGGCGGCGAGATCATCGAGGAATTGGGGACAGATGGGAAGTTTCCCCTACTCTGAAAATCTCCACTCGCTTACGAGCAAAGCGAGCCTTGCCAAACAAATATAAGAAATCCTTCTCCGCCCCAATCTCCCACCTGACCAGAATATCCCCTCAAGACTGTTCAAGATTGAACAGACATTAAAACTTCTCGCGGTCATCTTAGCGACTGCCTCAAGCCCTCTGCGGCAGAGGGACCATGTCGAATGGCCGATCGGAAAGGCGAATCCCCAAGACGGTAAGCGTGGAAGTTTGCCTCGCGGATGACGTAACGTTCAAAGAGAGGACGTTGACTGAGAACGTGAGTGCCCATGGGGTACGTGTCCTTACGCAGCAGAGCATGCGGCCGAAACAGCAAGCCATGGTCATTTCCCCAAGTGAGGGTGTATGGTCACGGGCGAAAGTGGTTTACTGCCAGCGTGCAGCCGAGAATCGCTTTGCTGTTGGCCTGGAACTGTTTGCAATCGTGGATTCGTGGGCAAGCCCTTACTAATCGGAAGAGGTTCCGGCTTCTGACAATCTCCCATGCGGGTGGCAGCGCCTTAACTGCGGGGCAAGATTCGGGTGGCGCATGCTTCGGTTTTTGAAGCGTGCGGGTTTTGACTGTTCGGATCGACATCACGGCGCGGTGTATAGTGGCAATATGGCAAAAGATGTGATCCACGTTTCGGAAGCAGAGGTCGCGAGTGACTTCCAATCGCTCCTAGCCCGCTGCGCGCGGGCGCGGAAGTCGTGATCGAGCGCGACGCGCGACCTGTGGCCGTGGTAGGTCCCGCCGAGTCTCATGTCCGGCGACTGTCGGAATCTCTCCGTCTCGCAAAAGAGAACGGATCAACGGCCACGCTCGACGGAGACTTCGGGCGGGACCTCGAAGAGATCATCCATAGCCATCGTGAACCGCTCAACCCGCCTGCATAGGACTAATCCTCGATTCTAGCGTCATCATCGCTGCCGAGCGTCGCGGGGACCCGGCGGTTGAGCCAAGGGTTTGCGTGAGAAGGGGACCGTGTTTGACCGAGCCCTGAGGCAACGGTAGAATTTAGATTCCACGCGGTAGCGTCTCGCGTTCAGTTCCGCAAAGGACCAGACGAACAACAAAGCGGCAAGCTTCAGGATTGAGGAGGAACTATGGCTACGTCAGTTGCGCCTCGGATGTTCAAGAATTTCATCAACGGCGAATGGGTGGAATCGCGAAGTGGGAGAGCCTACGAAAACCGTAACCCGGCGAACACCGATGAGCTGGTCGGGATGTTTGTCTCCGGAACTGAAGAGGACGCCAACCAGGCGGTTGAAGCGGCCAAGGAAGCGTACAAGAAGTGGCGATTGACGCCTGCGCCCAAGCGGGCAGAGATCCTCTATCGCGCGGCAGAACTGCTGGTGCAGCGCAAAGAAGATTTTTCCAAGGACATGACGCGGGAGATGGGCAAGGTCCTCGCTGAAGCCCGCGGCGACGTGCAAGAAGCCATTGATATGACGTACTACATGGCCGGGGAAGGGCGGCGGCTGTTTGGGCAGACGACTCCTTCGGAACTGCCAAATAAGTTTGCGATGAGCGTGCGGCAGTCCATCGGCGTGTGCGGATTGATCACGCCCTGGAACTTTCCAATGGCCATTCCGTCGTGGAAAATGATGCCGGCGTTGGTTAGCGGGAATACCGTGGTCATCAAGCCGGCTCAGGATACGCCACTCTCCGTCTACAATTTGGTGCAAGTGCTAACGGAGGCGGGCGTCCCGCGCGGTGTTGTGAACCTGGTGAGCGGAGGCGGCTCGACGGTCGGCGCCACACTGGCAGGCAGCGCCGATGTGCCAGTCGTCAGCTTTACAGGTTCCACCGGAGTAGGCCGCATCATTTCGCAAACTTGCGCGCCGGAGTTCAAGCACTGCAGCCTGGAAATGGGCGGGAAGAACATCATTATTGTTATGGATGACGCCAACCTCGATTTGGCAGTGGACGGCGCGGTCTGGGGCGGCTTCGGCACCAGCGGTCAGCGTTGCACGGCGGCGAGCCGCGTGGCCGTCCACAAGAGTTTGTACAAGGAATTCATGGATCGCTTTGTGGCGCGTGTCAAATCGTTGAAGGTGGGCAACGGGTTGGATGCCTCCACGGACATGGGCCCGTGCATCAACGAGTCTCAATTGAAGACCGTGATGTCGTACGTAGAAATCGGAAAGAATGAAGGCGCCAAGCTGCTCGCCGGCGGGAATCGCCTCGATGGTGGGGCACTGGCCAAAGGCTGGTTCCACGAACCGACGGTGTTTGGAGATTGCTCGCCGAACATGAGGGTTGCACAGGAGGAAATTTTTGGCCCCGTCGTTTCGGTGATTCCGATTGATAGTCTGGACCAAGCCATCGACGTGGCGAATGGCGTGATTTACGGACTCTCCGCTTCCATTTACACGCGTGATGTCAACCGCGCCTTCCAAGCCACTCGCGATATCTACACCGGAATCGTCTACGTGAACGCGCCAACGATCGGCGCGGAAACCCACTTGCCCTTCGGCGGCACCAAGCAAACCGGCAACGGGCATCGCGAAGCCGCCATATCGGCCATCGATTTCTTCACAGAGTGGAAGACCGTCTACATCGATTATTCCGACAAGCTCCAGCGCGCGCAGATCGATAACAATTGAGGTGCAACAAAACAACTGCCCTCGCACTCTTACGGCAATGCGGAGGGCAGCTCACGTTGACCGCGCTTGACACGCTTTCTACAATATAGGTAGCGCTCTTCAGCACTTGGAGTAGAGTGCTGCTATGAGGAACTCGGCCCTTCAGGAACGGCGTAACCGCCAGATTCTGGCGGACATCGTGCGCGTCTACATCGAGACGGGCGAGCCGGTATCCTCGCGCGCGATTTCAAAGGGTTTCGAGGAATCGCTAAGCACTGCGACGATTCGCAATGTTATGGCCGACTTGGAGGATGGCGGGTTTCTGTACCAGCCACATACCTCGGCGGGACGCGTGCCGACGGCCGCGGCGTACCGCTTTTTCGCGCAGGAGATTGCTTCCCAGGCCACCATCACCGCGGGAGACCGCGAATGGATCCAGCGGGAGATGGGCGGGGCCACCAGCGCGGCGGAAATCACGGAGCGCGCCGGACACGTTCTAGCGGAGGTCTCGAACGGCCTGGGCATTATCGTGTCGCCGCCGCTGGGCAAAACGGTTTTGGAGCACGCGCGGATGTGGCTGTTGCCGGACGGCCGAGTCGTCGTGGTGCTCATTTCCCCCGGCGGCAATACGCGAGACAAGATTCTGCGGCCCAGCCGATTGTTCACGCAGGCCGAACTGGACGCGACCGCCGAATTTTTGAATCGCCACTATTCCGGCTGGACGCTCGAAGCGATTCGCGCCGACCTCTTGCAGAAACTGGCCACCGAGCGCGAGCGTTACGAGGGCATGGCGCAAAGCGCTTTGACGTTGTGCGACCCCGCAGTGCTGGGAGATGAGTCGGCCATGCACGTGCACGTCGAAGGTACCGCGCAGATCATCGGCGCCACCGAATTTGTCGACCAGTCACAGTTGCGCGATTTGCTGGCGGCCATTGAAGAAAAGCACCGCCTCGTGACCGTGCTGAACGCCTGCATTGAGACGCCCGAACCGGTGCACGTGCAAATCGGCGTAAAGGAGATCTCTGAAGCCGGCGAAAACCTAGCGCTCATTAGCGCCGCGTACACGCGCAACGATTTGGTGCAAGGTTCACTCGGCGTGCTTGGACCCACGCGCATGCACTATGAACGCGCCATGACCGCCGTCGCCTACGTGGCGCAACTCTTTAGTGAAGCACTGAGCAAGACTTGAAGAACTTTTGGCACAGGAGAAGTGAGAAAGTGAGCGACCAGGAAGTGAAGATCAATGTGAACGTCAACAAAGACGATGACGGCACGAACGTCGAGCAAACCGCCGAAGCGCAGGCTGTTACCGCAGACACGGCGAAGGCTGACGCGGAAGTCGCCAAACTCGGGGCGGACCTGGAGGAATTGCGTCAAACATTGCTACGCCGCCAAGCCGACTTTGACAACTATCGCAAGCGCATCGAGAAAGAGCGCTTCGAGGATTCCAAACGCGCCACCGCTCGTGTCATTGAAGGGCTCATCCCAGTGATCGATGGTTTTGAGCATGCCCTTGCGGCACACCGCGAAGCCGAATACGACAACTATCGCAAGGGATTTGAGCTGATCTATAAGCAGCTTTTAGAAAGCATCACCAAATTAGGAGCCGAGCGCATCGACCCGGTTGGAAAATCGTTTGATCCACATTTGCATCAGGCAGTGGATCGCGCTGAAACGACCGAACACGAAGACGGCACGATTCTGCAGGTCTTTCAGCCAGGATACGTTTTTCACGGACGCGTTCTGCGTCCCGCCATGGTGCGTGTAGCGGTGCATCCGAGTCCCGCATCGAAAGAAGCAGTCAACTAAAGGAGATCGAGAGTTTCCATGTCCAAGGGGAATCAACGCGATTACTACGAGGTTCTGGGCGTGACGCGCACCGCCGCGGTCGAGGAAATCAAGTCCGCCTATCGCAAAGCCGCGCTGAAGTGGCACCCGGACCGCAATCCGGAAAACAAATCCGAGGCGGAAGTGAAGTTTCGCGAGTGCACTGAAGCTTACAGCGTGCTCAGTGACGCCCAGAAGCGTCAGGTTTACGATACCTACGGCCACGCCGGTCTTTCCAGCAGCGCTAGCCAGGGATTTGACAACACGGTCTTCCAGGATTTCCACGATATCTTCGGAGATTTCTTTGGCTTCGAAGATTTGTTTGGAGGAGGCGGCTCCCGTCGTGGGCGCGGCCGTGCACAGCGCGGATCGGACTTGCGTTACGACATGACCCTCACCTTTGAGGAAGCTTCCGGCGGTGTCACCACCAAGATCAAGCTGCCGCGTCAGGAATTCTGCGAGGTCTGCAACGGCACAGGCGCGAAAAAAGGCACCGGCGTTCAAACCTGCCAGACCTGCGCGGGCCGCGGTCAACTGGCCTATCAACAAGGATTCTTCCAAATTACCCGTACGTGCCCCGCTTGCCAGGGCGCTGGACAGATTGTGAAAGAGCGCTGCTTGGAATGCCGCGGGCAGGGGCGCGTGGAGCGCGAAAAAACTATCGAACTGCGCATTCCGCCCGGCGTGGATACCGGCACGCGTTTGCGTGTCGCTGGGGAAGGCGAGCCTGGGCCGAATGGTGGACCGGCAGGCGACTTGTACGTCGTGCTCGATGTCAAAGAACATCCGTTTTTCGAACGTCGAGGCGCTGATTTGTACTGCACGATTCCCATAAGTATGCCGCAAGCAACGCTCGGCACGGAATTGCAAGTCCCCGGGCTGAACGGGGAGGAAAAACTGAAGATTCCCGAAGGCACGCAGAGCGGAGCTGTCTTCCGCATCAAGGGCAAGGGACTGGCTGATCCACGCGGCGGTGGCAAAGGCGATTTGTACTACCACGTGCGCGTTTTGACGCCCACGAAGCTTACGCGCGAACAGCGCAAATTAATGGAGCAACTCGGCTACACTATCAGGGTCGACAACAAACCCGCAGATCGCAACTCTTCGATCTTCGATAAAGTAAAAGACATCTTTGGCTAACCCTGCAGCTCACCCCTTCAGGAGTGAGGTTGTTCGATCCGCAATCGAGGCGTACAGCTGCGGAGCGCCCGCCGCCATATGTAAGCTAGAATCTCCGCGTGCGAAGACGATTCTTCGTTGAACATTTCGCGACTGCAACCGCCGTCATGGAGGGTGAAGCCGCGTATCATCTCGGGCGTGTGCTCCGCGCACAAGCCGGGCAGCTCTATGAACTGAGCGATGGCCAACGCGTCTTTCTCGGTCGAATTGAAAACGTAAGCCGCGACCGCGTGCAGTTCGCTCTTGTCGAAGAGTTGGCCGCAATTCATCCCAGCGTGGATGTCACCCTCCTTCTCTCCGTAGTGAAATTTGACGCCTTCGAATGGGCCATCGAGAAAGCCACCGAACTAGGAGTCAGCACCATCGTCCCGCTCGCCGCTGAACGGAGTGAACTCATGCTTGTTGCTGCCGCGAAAAAACGTTCGGAGCGTTGGAAGAAGATTCTCCGCGAAGCTTCGCAGCAGTGCCGTCGACTTCGGATTCCCGCGCTGGAAGCGATTCGCCTTCCTGATGACGCCTTCTTTGACGAGAAGGACGGTGTTCGTTTGTTGCTTTCGGAACGGTCTGATGCGCCGCATTTGCGCAGCGTGTTCCCTGGAACGGGAGCAAAGAGCGCCACGCTTGCGATAGGACCCGAAGGAGGGTGGACAGATCGCGAGTTGGAAGTAGCTAGGCATTCTGATTTTGTCGAAGCATCGCTTGGAAAATTAATCTTGCGAACCGAGACCGCGGTTGTGGTGGCTCTGGCCTCCTTGAACTACGCCCTCGGCACTGAGTAGTCGGCTCTGACAGCAGCATGGAAGCCCTCAGAATCTCGGTAATCCTCCAAGAATTCCTTTGCAACACCAGCACTGTTCCATGAATCTCAATAAAGGTAAGGGACATGGGTAAGCGCCAGCAGCCCCCGCAACGTACGCCGGCAAAATCGCATCTGGCGCGGGCCGCAATGGCCATGCTATAAATACAAGGCAGCAAAAAATGGATAAACTGGACGAGAAACAACCCGCCGACTCGACCTCACCAGCGAACCTGGTTCCGGCCGCATCTTCTGCTGTGACTACAGGCCAATCTTCCTCAAATTTCCGCGCTCCCCAACCAGATGCAAAGGTCACCGCGGAGCGCCCGGCTCCCCTGCATTCGTTGCGCACTGAAATTCGCGTTTGGACTCGTGATCTGCTCATCGCCATCGGCCTCGCTCTGGTCATCATTGTCTTCTTGTACCAGCCGGTCAAAGTCGAAGGCACCAGCATGGCTCCGTTGCTGTCCGACCAGGAGCGCATCTTCATCAACAAATTTGTTTACCGGTTTGAGCCGATTCAGCGCGGCGATGTCGTGGTGTTCTGGTATCCGCTCGACCACTCGAAATCCTTCATCAAGCGCGTCGTCGGGTTACCGGGCGAAACGGTGGAAATCCGCCAAGGGGCTGTCTACGTTGATGGGAAAATCGTTCCGGAGCCCTACGTCCCGCCGCAGTACGAGGACCTCAGCGATTTTGGGCCCGTGCGCGTGGACAAGGACAAATATTTTGTGATGGGCGACCATCGTATCAGTTCCAATGATTCGCGTGTATTCGGCCCAGTCGCCAGCCACTTCATTTACGGGCGCGCCGTGTTTGCCTATTGGCCCGTGGATCATTTCGGTTCGCTATCCACCACGGAAGCTAACACCAAGTGAATGGCACAGTTTGATGAAAACCATGGGAGGACCCACTGACCGAAGTTCAGCACCGACCCGCGATACTCGCGCTGGAAGACGGGCGCATCTTTAACGGCCGCGCTGCGGGCGCGATCACGCGCCGCGGCGGCGAAGTCGTTTTCAACACCAGCCTTACCGGTTATCAGGAAGTTTTCACCGACCCCAGCTATGCCGGGCAAATCGTCTGTTTGACTTATCCCCACATTGGAAATGTTGGTGCGAATCTCGAAGATGAGGAGTCTTCGAAGCCTTATATTGACTCGCTCATTGTTCGCGAATTCTCGCAGGTTTCCTCCAATTGGCGATCGGCGGAGACGGCTCAGCTTTATTTGAATCGGCACAAGATTCCCGTGATCTGGGACATCGATACTCGTGCGTTGGTGCGTCATATTCGCAACGTTGGGGCGTTGCGTGGCATTGTCGCGACAGACGGAACTCCCGCGGAACAATTGATTTTCGAAGCCAAACAATTGCCCAGTATGGCCGGACAGGAACTCGCCAGCCGCGTTACTTGCGGAAAGTCGTATGGCTGGGACAAAGGTTCCGTCGAGGTCGCTATCTCGCCTTGGTCTGAACAAATGGGCGAATCTGACGCGCAAGCCGATACGCACAAGCATCGCGTCGTGGCTTACGACTACGGAATCAAGCAGAACATTTTGCGTTTGCTCGTCGACCACCAGTGCGAAGTTTACGTGGTCCCCGCACAAACTTCCGCCGAAGATGTCTTGGCGATGAAGCCCGACGGAGTCTTCCTTTCAAACGGCCCTGGCGATCCCGAGCCGATTACTTACGCGGTGGAAAATATTCAGAAGCTCATCGGTCGAGTGCCGGTCTTCGGCATTTGCTTGGGCCACCAGTTGTGCGGCCTGGCGCTCGGCGGAAAAACGTTCAAGCTGAAGTTCGGTCACCACGGCTCGAATCATCCAGTGAAGAATCTCCTCACCGAGCAGGTGGAAATCACCGCCCAAAATCATGGCTTCTGCGTTGATCCTGAATCCCTGTCATCGAGCGAGGTCGAAATCACCCACGTCAATTTAAACGACCATACGAACGAAGGCATGCGCCACAAATCCAAGCCGCTCTTCAGCGTGCAATATCACCCCGAAGCTTCGCCCGGCCCGCACGATTCACACTATTTGTTTACCCAGTTCACCGACATGATGAAAGAATTCGCGCAACCTGGCAGTTCGCGCCACTAAAAGAGCCACACGGGAGAATATGCCGAAGCGCAAGGACATAAAAAAGATTCTGATTATCGGGTCAGGGCCGATCATCATTGGCCAGGCCTGCGAATTTGATTATTCCGGCGCGCAAGCATGCAAGGCGCTGCGCGCAGAGGGCTACGAAGTCGTGCTGGTCAATTCCAATCCGGCAACCATCATGACGGACCCGGAACTGGCTCATCGCACCTACATCGAGCCGCTGTCGAAGGAGTATCTCGAGGAAATCATTGCGCGCGAAAAGCCGGACGCGCTGTTGCCGACCGTCGGCGGACAAACGGCTTTGAATCTTGCTGTCGAGCTTTCCGAAAGCGGCATCCTCGAGAAATACAAAGTAGAAATGATCGGCGCATCTCTCCGTGCCATCAAAGTTGCGGAAGACCGCCTGTGGTTTAAAGATGCCTGTCGCAAAATTGGGCTCGAAGTCCCAGCGTCAGCTCTAGTGAACAACGCCAAAGACGCGTTGCGGCTCTGCGACCAACTGGGTTTTCCGCTGGTGATTCGTCCATCGTTCACTCTGGGTGGGACTGGCGGCTCGATCGCCTACAACAAGGAAGAGTTTGGCGAAGCCATCGCCCACGCTTTGGACATGAGCCCGGTCCACGAAGCATTGGTCGAAGAATCCGTTCTCGGCTGGAAAGAATACGAACTCGAAGTGATGCGCGATTTCCGCGACAACTTCGTGGTGATCTGCACAATCGAGAACTTCGACCCCATGGGCGTGCACACCGGCGATTCCATTACCGTGGCGCCCGCGCAGACGCTCACCGACAAGGAATTTCAGCGCATGCGCGACGCGAGCGCTGCAATTATCCGCGAAGTCGGTGTGGAAACCGGCGGCTCGAACGTGCAGTTTGCCGTGAACCCGGAAAACGGCCGCTTGGTTGTGATCGAAATGAATCCGCGCGTATCGCGAAGTTCGGCGCTGGCCAGCAAAGCCACCGGCTTCCCGATTGCCAAGATCGCCGCGCGTCTCGCCGTGGGAATGTCACTGGATGAAATTCCCAATGACATCACCAAGAAAACGCCGGCGTCCTTCGAGCCGACCATCGACTACGTCGTCGTGAAAATCCCCAAATGGCAGTTCGAAAAATTCCCCGGCGCCGACAGCACTCTCGGAACGCAGATGAAATCCGTCGGCGAAGTCATGGCCATCGGCCGGACTTTCAAGGAAGCGTTGCAAAAGGGAATTCGCTCGTTGGAGCCGAGCACTCCCTGGCGCGCTCCCTCGGAGACGCCTGATTCGCTGCTCCGCGAAAAATTGGCGACGCCCAGGCCTGACCGCATTCACTGGCTGCTTACGGCGATGGATCGCGGCCTACCGGCGCAGGAAATTTGCGAGCTGACGAAAATCGATCCTTGGTTTATTCATCAAATTGAAGAACTGACAGCGATGAACCGGCGCGCGGCAGCAGTAACCGTCGAGACCGCCTCGAAAGAACTGTTGCGCGAAGTAAAGCGCCATGGGACCAGCGACGAACAACTGGCGCAAATCTGGCGAACGACGTCGGCGTCAGTACGCTTGCAACGCGCCCGTTACGGCGTGACGCCGGTCTTCAAACGCGTGGATACATGCGCGGCAGAATTTGAATCGTTCACGCCATATCTCTATTCGACCTATGAGGACGAAGATGAGTCCGACGCGCAAGCGCGGCCCAAAGTCATGATTCTGGGCAGCGGGCCGAACCGCATCGGGCAGGGAATCGAATTCGATTATTGCTGCTGCCACGCCGCATTTTCGCTGCGCGAAGACGGTTTCGAAACCATCATGGTGAATTGCAATCCAGAGACGGTTTCGACGGATTACGACACTTCCGACCGCCTCTATTTCGAGCCGCTCACGCTGGAAGATGTGCTGGCTATCGTCGAACGTGAAAAACCACAGGGTGTCATCGTTCAATTCGGCGGCCAGACGCCGCTGAATCTTGCGCTGGAGCTGAAGCGCAACGGCGTGCCAATCATTGGGACTGCCCCTGAGTCCATTGACTTGGCGGAAGACCGCCGTCGCTTCGGCCGTTTGCTCGACGAGCTAAAGATCCCGCAACCGCGCAATGCCACCGCGCTGGTGCCGGAAGAAGCCGCTCGCGTAGCTGGAGAAATTGGGTTGCCTGTTTTGGTGCGCCCGAGCTACGTCCTGGGCGGCCGCGCCATGGTCATCGCGTATGACGTGAATACCGTGCAGGATTATGTCGCGCAGGCGGCGCTGATGGGACCTGCCAGGCCCGTGCTAATCGACCAATTCCTCGAAGAAGCGACGGAAATCGATGTAGACGCTCTGGCCGATGGAACGAACGTGGTTATCGGCGGAATCATGGAGCACATCGAAGAGGCCGGCGTGCACTCCGGCGATTCTTCTTGCGTACTGCCACCGGTGAGCCTGTCTCCCGCGATTCTCGATACCATTCGCGAATATACACAACGTTTGGCACTGGCACTCAAAGTCGTTGGCTTGATGAACGTGCAATACGCGATTCAGCGCGATACGGTGTTTGTGCTGGAAGTGAATCCGCGCGCTTCGCGCACCGTTCCGTTCGTGAGCAAGGCGACGGGAGTGCCGCTGGCGAAAGTTGCTGCTCGTTTGATGACTGGAAAGAAACTGGCAAACATGAGTTTGCCGATTGTGTGGCACAACGATGTTGCGGAAATCGCCGTGCACGAATTTTATTCCGTGAAATCGCCAGTGTTTCCCTTCAACAAATTCCGCGGCGTCGATACGATTCTTGGCCCGGAAATGCGCTCTACCGGCGAGGTCATGGGAATTTCGACCTCGTACGGATTGGCATTCGCCAAGGCCCAACTTGCGGCGGGGCAGCGTTTGCCGCGCAAAGGCACGGTTTTCCTTAGCGTAAATGATCGCGACAAGAGGCACCTCGGAACTCTGGGAAAAGAACTGTCATCGCTGGGATTTCATCTGCTCGCCACGCGCGGAACGGCCGCAGCGCTGGAGTCCGCGGGCATCGCAGCTGAAGCGGTCTTCAAAGTGAACGAAGGCCGGCCCAACATCGTGGACCTGGTGAAAACGGGAAAGATCGATCTGGTTATCAACACGCCGCTGGGCCGCGAATCGTTTTACGATGAAAAATCGATTCGCCGCGCGGCGATTCGCTACAACATACCGTGCATCACCACGCTTGCCGCCGCGAATGCCGCCGCTCGCGGAATTCGCGCGCTGCTCGAACAGGGAACGGAAGTTGCCGCGCTGCAAGACCTGCATCGCGGACGCGCCGCCGCATCAGGCGTACAAGCTTCAGGAGATTAAGCCGTGATTTTCTCTGGAGTTTTCGCCGCTTTAACTACACCATACGCGCACGACGGGTCGGTTTCTCTAGCCGACTTGAAGGACAACGTTCACCGGTACAACCAGACGGATGTGGCAGGTTACGTCGCGGTGGGTTCGACGGGAGAATCCGTGCTGCTCTCACGGGCGGAGATGGATGGAATTCTTGTCACCGTCAAGGAAGCGGCAAAGGGAAAGAGAATCCTTGCCGGCACCGGCGCGGAGTCCACGGCGGAGACAATTGAACGCACTAAGCGCGCGGCGGAACTTGGCTACGACGCCGCATTGGTGAAAACACCGTACTACTACAAAACCGCATACAAACCCGATGTCCTGCTCGCTCACTATCGACGTGTCGCCGACGAATCTCCGATTCCCGTGATGCTCTATTCCATTCCGCAATTCACCGGTATTGCCCTGTCGTCTGCGGAAGTGGCCGCTCTTTCCGAACATCCCAACATCATCGGCATGAAAGACAGTTCCGGGAATGTGCAAGGGGTCGCCGAGACGATTGCGGCAACTCCTGCTAAGTTTCAAATGCTGGTCGGCTCCGCTGCCAGCGTATATCCGTCACTGGCGATTGGAGCCCGCGGCGCGATTCTGGCTCTGGCGTGCGCACTCCCTGAAAAATGCGTGGCCCTCTTCGAATTATTCCAGCAGGGTCACCACGAAAAAGCACGCGAACTGCAAGCCATTCTGGTGCGTGCCTCGAAACTAATCGTCTCCGAACTGAGCATCGCCGGCGTAAAATACGTCATGGACCAGCGCGGCTACCGTGGCGGCATCCCCCGCCCGCCGCTTCTACCCTTGCACCATGAACAAAAGAAACGCCTTACCGATTTGCTGGCAACATTGGAACCTGCCGCAGTGCGGGCTTAGCACCGGAGAACCCATTTAATTGATGAGACGTTTTCTCGCGAGGTTCATCTAACGGCTCATGGATTGCCGCTCCCTCACTGCCCGCCAGCTCCCCCATCAACCGAAGCTCTTTCTTGAGTACCTCGAGCACTTCGAAAAGGTGAAGTCGTTCTACGTGCATCCGCCGGCCATTTCGGCAGTCGCGCCCGTGGCTCGAAAACTGGACTATCCTGACGATCGAAGAGCCCCGGTAACTTCGATTCTTCGCAAACAGAACGTAGCTTTCGGTGCAGGAGCGGAGACGCTCTCCAATTTAGACCGGCTCGAGAGAGGCGCGGTCGCTATTGTTTCGGGGCAGCAGGTGGGATTGTTCAGCGGGCCGGCTTATTCCATTTATAAAGCGCTGACTGCCATCCAGATTGCGGAAGAACTGACGCGCGACGGCATTCCTGCAGTGCCCGTCTTTTGGATGGCCACGGAAGACCACGATCTCGACGAAGTTCGTCACACAACATGGTTCGACAACGGGAAACTCGTACGCTTTGAATTGCCTTCTGGAGCCGAAAACGGACTGCCTGTGGGACGGATTCCGCTCGGATCAGAGATCGAACCACTGGTGCAGGAAGCAGCAGAGCTGTTGGCGAATCAGGGCAGCGATCTTCTGGCGCAATACTTGATCGAAAGTTACCGGCCGGAGGAAACGTACGGGAGCGCGTTCGGGAAATTATTTGCGCGTCTATTTGCGCAGCAGGGCTTGATTCTGATGGATCCGCTCGATACTGGCCTGCACAAGGTGGCAGCGCCTGTTTATCAACACGCGCTTGCCGAACGCGACGGGCTGAACGACAAGTTGTTGCAGCGTGGGAAGGAATTGGAAGACGCTGGGTTCGAGCCGACGGTCAAGGTAACCTCCAAGAGCACGTTGCTTTTCTCGCTCAAGGATGGGTCGCGGCAAGTGATCACTGCGAACAGTGAAGAGTTCCAGGCGGGCGATAAATCCTGGCCCCGGGAAGAGCTGGTGCACCTGACGCACCTTGAGTCGGAAAATTTCAGCCCCAACGCGCTCCTGCGGCCCGTCGTGCAGGACTATTTGCTGCCCACGGTGGCCTCGATCGGAGGGCCCACCGAAATTGCCTATTTGGCGCAAGCCGAGGTGGTATACCGGCAATTGCTGGGGCGCATGCCGGTTGTCCTGCCGCGAGCGGGTTTCACCCTGATCGACGCGAAGGCCGGCAAACTTCTACGAAAGTATGAACTGGCGGTTGAGGAAGTGTGGGCCGGTTCGCAGGATTTGCGCCACAAGATGGAGAAGCACTCCGTGACGGGAGCGCTGGCGAATGATTTCGAGCGGGACCAGAAGCAGATTGGCGAAATGCTGGTGAAATTGGGAGAAAAAATCCAAGCTCTGGACCCCACGTTGAAGAACACAGTCGAGAAAACGAGAGAGGGCATCGAATTTCACCTCGACAAACTTCGGCGCAAGGCAGGAATGGCGCTCGATCAAAAAGCGGGGTTGCTCGCGGCCCACGAACAACACCTGGAGTCGCTGCTGAATCCGCAGAAGGTGTTGCAGGAGCGGGAATTGTGTTTGCTGCCGTTCCTGGCGCACTGGGGAGCCGGCGGACTCAGCGAACTGCAAAAGCTTGCGAGTGGAGAGAAGATCGGCCAGCACTTTATCCTCGAGCTTCCGTAGTCACATTCATCGATTGCCTTCTTCAATCCAAGAATGTGAATTTCCATGCAGACACTGAGCGTTAAGACGGATCAGCGGACGCAACTTGTGGATGTGACGGTGCAAGTGCAGAAGGCGGTTGCGGCGTCTGGCGTGTCCACCGGCATTTGCTATTTGTACGTGCCGCACACGACGGCGGCGATCACGATCAATGAATGCGCAGACCCGGACGTTGCCCGGGATGTCGAAGGGGCGCTGGACCGGCTAGTTCCCGCTACAGGGCCGTATCGGCACGGCGAGGGGAATTCGGACTCGCATGTGAAGGCGGTGCTTGTGGGCGCCAGCCAAGTGATCTACGTGGAAGGCGGCAAGTTATTGCTGGGGCGATGGCAAGGCGTATTCTTCTGCGAGTTTGATGGCCCTCGCGAGCGGCGGCTACAGGTGCAGGTGTTGGCTGAATAGGCCGAAATTCGGCGACGTATACTGTGTTGGGGACTCCCCCACCCCTCCCCGGTTTTTTGATAAAGTGTTCATTCTAAAGGGAGATAAAGTCGTTTAGAACGAACACTTCCAAAAGTGTTGATTCTAAAGGCTCTTGCATTGCACCAAAATTGTCCAAGGTAGGTGGTTACTCTACCCCATTTTTATGAATGCTAGCCGGATGAGAGGACGAACAGGGGTGCGGTCGACCCAGACTCCCTTGCTAAGGAAGCCACAAGGATACTCAAGCAATCATATACCATAATCATTTATTAGAGTCAAGGGAATTTTCAACAAACGGGGTCTCGTAACATAGAGGAAAGGCACGGGTAGGGAGAGGCGGCCGAACCTGACGCTGGGCTATCTGGATCAGGCGCTGACTGAAGGTTGTGCCGCCGGTGTCTAACATCTTGTACTTGTAGAGGATTGCGAACGGTCGTCAGGTAGGAGGTGTTATGAAAAGAGGATACCACGGCTGGACAAAGACGGCGGTCAAATGGCCCAACCGGATTCAAAGCGAGATTGATGCGTATCCTCTTGTGGGGCTTGCGCTTACGCTACTCGTTATCTTCATGCTGTTGCCCACTGGCACTTCGCACCACCATGGTTGGAGTGTGGACCTGCCACAAAGTCGGTACGCTAGCCCGATGCCACGAGCGGTTCGGGAAGACGCGCAAATTGTGAGCGTAATGCGCGACGGTCAAATCTACTATCGCAATGTCAGAGTCATGGCGGACGACCTACCCGAGAAGATTCGAGAGAGCGTTAAGGGTGGGGCGGATCGGAAGATTTATCTTCGAGCCGACGCCCGCGCCAGATACTTCACTGTCAAACAGGTCCTTGCTGAAATCCGTCAGGCAGACATCGAGAAGGTTTGCTTCTTTGTTGAAAAAGTCTCTTCCTAGAATTCTTCCATCCCGCCGCCGCCCAGTTTTTCGAGGATGCGATAGTGGGAAATGCCGTGGATGGGAGCCCCTCTCCGTGATGGGACTATAGCTGTGAGGTTGGGGGGTGGTCGACGGCGTCGCTTTGGAACGGAAATGGAGAGTTGGATGGTGGGCCAGTTTCCGGTAACTGCTTACTGGAAGAGTGGGTGCCAGTATCAGCAAGCAGGGATAGCACCCTGTTCATCGTGGCGATTCTGCGAGGCGCTTTTTGTTGTTTCGCAGATAACCCAGTTTCACTTTCCTCTTTGCCCAGTTCTCGAGAATGGTGTACGGAAGCGACACGAGCAGAAAAATTCCAAAGAATTGCCAACGCGACAAATGGTGTTCGACTGTCCACCAGATGAGAACTCCTCCCCCAATCAGAATTACAACCCAATTCATGAAATGGATGATGATTGAAAACCACGGCCAACCGCCGGTCTGATGTCTGTATAGGGTCCACCACTGAACCGTTTTGCCCCCTTCTCTGTACATGTTTTTGAATGTTGGAAACATGGTCGCCGAGTCACGCTTTCGCACACGCGTGTCCTGCGCAGGAATTTCGTGAACCAAATCTACGTCGCAGTCAGAGCAGTGGGTAAATCCAGGACGGTATTCGGCTCGGCATTCGGGGCAGAACATGACCAAAAGCATATACCGCACGCGATTCGAGCTGCCAGCGCCTGAGATAACGCAATATAAAAGGGCGCCCCTTTTTGATGTAGGTTTTGATTGTTCGCATCATCACCTACAAGGAGCACCCTCATGAATGAAGCCAAGTATATTGGGTTGGATGTGCATCAGGCAACGATCTCCGTAGCCGTTCGGGA
>DATEHF010000034.1:0-43438 GCA_035279725.1 Candidatus Acidiferrum sp. | reverse complement strand
CACCACAACGCAAAGTGATCTTCGAAAGCGAGCTGGTGGACGGACAGACTAGCTTATTTGAAGCGACCCCGAAGCGGAAACCAACCCCAAGCACAGCAGTCGAAGTGAAGAACAGCCAGGAGGGAACGTTCGGGGGATCGTTCGGGTCAGCTTTCGCGGCAGTAGTGGATAAACCTATGGAGAAATGACCAGATGTGTGAGGCCAAGGCAAGAATGGGGACGCGGCCAAAACACTAAGATGGGCGGGAGCGACCCCATCGTGCCGCAAAATCGCGGCCCGATCCCTTCGGGCTTCGGGGGTCACTCCCGCCTCAAGCTGCTCAGGAAATCGCAGCCCGTGTTTTGGCCGCGCGGAGGGGGAGCAGCAACGGAGTTGTAAGACAGTTCGTAATACAAAACCGCAACGGAGGAACAGAAAGGACAAATGGCAATCATCAAAGCACCACCCAAACAGCCGAAGACAATCACGATCCAGACGCGAGTCGAGGAGTCGGTGAAGGCACGGCTAGACCGGTATTCAGAGTTCATCGACTCCTCTACGTCATACGTCATCACCGAGGCATTGAAACTTCTCTTCAAGCGCGATGATGAGTTCAAAGCCTGGCTAGCCCAGCACACGAACAACGGCAACTATGTGAAACCCGAAGGAGACGTCCTCGATAAGAGCGCATAGCAACCATGAAACCCCGTCCAACACAATTCGGTGTGCGCAAGAACCCAGACTCGCCAAGAGTGCATGGCTTGCGCCTCACAGTAAATTCGTCGTCGATAAGATCTGGAACCCAGACTGGAAATTCTTCCGAGGGCAAGCCATCGCCGGAAGCCGAGAGATTTGGTTTGCCTTCCGCTGGAGGCTATGACCTATGAGCGACACGAGAGCCCTCACCGAAAAAATCAAGCAGGACGATCCGGTCCTCGTTGCCTGTGTGGTGTTTCAAACGCAGTCACCTGAGCACCTCGTTCAGAAGATCCGTGAAGCCGTCACTGCCCTTGCTGCCTCGACGCCGGCCTGCCCAGTGATTCCGGAGATCACTTCGCTCCCATCGGTCTCGGAGGACACCTGGCTGAGGCATTCTGAGGCTGCCTCCTATCTCGGTGTGTCGAAGAGCACTCTTTACCACTACTCCAGCGGCGAGCAAATCGAGCGCCGCAAATTTGGCGGACGACTCGAATACCGCCGATCCGCACTCGATCATTTCAAACAAGCCCACACACTACCCGCTGGCTGTCGTGCCGCCTCCGCACGTATAATCGCGTCGGCACACTCCTCTGGCAAGTAGAAGGAGTGCCAAATGGGGTTGTACCGAAGAAAAGGATCGAGGTTCTGGTGGATGAGCTTCACTGTGGGAGATGAACGCCGGTTTCAATCGACCAAGACTTCCAGCAAGGAAATCGCCACAAAAATCTGGAAAAAGCGAGACGGCGAAATCGCGCTGGGTTTGTTCAAAATTGGTTGGCCGGGCGAGCGGATGACGTTCGCGGAACTGTGCGACGAGTTTCGTTCCTCGCACAGCTCTACTCTGTCGGTGAATAGTCAGCGAAACCACCGGATGTTCTCGAAAAACCTTCGACAGTTCTTTGGGGATCGCAATTTGATCGACATCCAGCGGCGAATGGTCGAGGAGTACCGGGAATATCGACGCTGCCAGCCGTCGCAGCGCAACCCAAAGATCACTGTCAAAGGAGCAACCGTCAACCGGGAGCTTGAATGCCTTCAGTGCATGTTCCAGTTCGCGGTCACTCGGAAGTACATCGCCGAGAGCCCCGCCGCTGGTGTCAGGCATTTCGATGAACGGCGCGAGCGCCCGGCAAAGCGAATGTTGAGTGTGGAAGAAGAGCAGCGAATCTTCGAAGCCGCACCACCCTACCTCCGCGTTGCGATTATTTTGCTCGTACAGACGGGCGGAAGAACGTACAGCGAAGGGCTTTCACTACGATGGGATCAGGTCGATCTCGAAAATCTGGTTATTCACCTTGCCGGCGAACTTAAGACTAGTGACTCGGCGCAACCCGTTCCGTTGACTCGGCAGGCCTGCGAGCTTCTTCGCGAATGGAAAAAAGAAAAGGGGCAGCAAAGCCCATTTCTCTTCCCCAGTCCGTTCGATTCCAACAAGCCAATTGGCAGTGTAAAGAAGGCTTGGCGGACCACACTCAAGCGGGCCGGTGTTTCGTATTTCCCGATCTACAATCTGCGCCATGTGTTCTGCACGCGACTGAGTTGGGTTGCTCCCGACGCAGTTGTGCAACGCGCTATGCGCCATAGTAGCCCGGAGACGAAACGCGTGTATCAGTTGGGCTTGGTTCACCAAGTACGCGAGCACATGGAGCGAGCCAACGACAAGGCCTACCAGGGGCGCGAAGCGTTACATTTGCGTGACAGCGCCTCTGCGGAAGAGTGCGGGGAGAAAATGGAGGCTTGCAAGTAAATGAAAGAGAAGGAGAAAGTGGCGCGCCCGGAGAGACTCGAACTCCCGACCCTCTGGTTCGAAGCCAGATGCTCTATCCAACTGAGCTACGGGCGCTGGGATGCATTATAGCAATTCGGGGGAGAGTTGGTGATGGATTGCATCGTACACCTCGGTGGGAAGGGCACAGCAGTGCTGCGCCCCTACAAGGGAAACGTGGTTCGCTTGCATGGGACAACCCGGGCCCGACTCCCCGAGAGTCGCGGTAACCGCAACCTAGGTTGTGCAACCCGGCCCGCCTCGGAAGGCGGCCCCTACAAAGGCACAAACTCACGGCAACGCGCGGCTGCCCGTTAGGCGATTTCTGGGGGGGCGGGGGCTAGCTCGAATTGGAGTTGCTGGGCGCCTAGGTATGGGTGAGTGGCAGTGAGCTTGACGGTGCCGGGTTGTTCTTTGGCGCGGATCCAGATGGCACCGGTGCCGCCGATCAGGGCGAAGGGATTGTCACCGATGATTTCGGCGGGGCCATCGAGTGTGAACTTGATGGCGTCGTTGGCGAAGGGGCGGATGGCGCCGAACTCGTCGCTGACGCGCAAGACGACGCGCGTGGTGTCGGCGCCGTCGGCGATGAGCTTGGTGTCGTCGGGAAGCAAAGTGAATTTCTGGTCGACGCCGCGGCCGGAGAGTGTTTTTGAAATGACCTGTTTGCCCTGGATGTAGCCGTCGATGCGCAAATCTCCCCACTGGAAGACAGCTCTCTCCAAGTCCGCAACAAACGGGGCGTACCGGAGATGGGCAAATTCTCTTTTGTTGGGATCGACTTCCGCGACTAATTTTTCGCCAATGTAAAACTTCAAGTGGTCGCAGTTGGAGCAGACCACGGCTTTGGTGAAGCCGATGGATTCGTCACCGCGTGCCCAGTGGAAGGCGGGTTCGAGGACGACTTCTTCGGCGGGATCGCACTGCGATTTGTAAAAACCGGCGGCAGGCTTGGGCTCGCGGAAAATGTCGGTGACACCGTGGTAGCAGATGCGGTCACCGGTGCCGAAATCGGCGTGGGTGTTGTAGTCAAAGGCGCACCAGCCGATGCCGCCGGCGTATTGCGGATTGGAAGCGAGCTGATCGTGAATGCGCGCGTGGCGCATGGCGTGTTCGGTGAGGCGCTCGACTTGGTCAATGGTCTTGGTGGGATAGGTGTGGCCGACAAATTCGGTGTTGAGATAGCGCGGATGGTTGGGCGGCTTCAAAGGGAAACCGAAATCGTTCATGGTGAAAACGTTTTCGAGGAATTCGGATTCCTGGAAATAGCGGATGCCGCCGGTTTGGCGAGTGGGATCGAGGCGATGCGCGAGAGCATTGGTGCGGACGTAGAAATCGTGATCGTCGCGCGATTCGTTGATGCGCACGCCCCAGAGGATGACGCTGGGATGATTCCAATCGCGGCGGACCATGCGGCCGACGTTGTCGATGGAGAGGAGCTTCCAGGGCTCGTCGCCGATGTGCTGCCAGCCGGGAATTTCTTCGAGGACGAGGAGGCCCATTTCGTCGCAGGCGTCTAAGAAATGGCGCGATTGCGGATAGTGTGAAGTGCGCACGATATTGCAATGGAGTCTGTGGCGGAGGATGCGAGCATCGCTGCGCTGGCAGCGGCCGGGCATGGCTTGGCCGACGAACGGGAAAGTTTGATGGCGGTCGAGGCCGCGGAGCTTGATGACTCTACCGTTCAGCTCGAAGCCGTGATCGGTGAATTGGGCTTCGCGGAAGCCGACGGTGCGCTTGTCGCTATCGACGAGTTGCGAGCCGCGCATCAGGCGGACGTGGACGGAGTATAGAGTGGGATGAGTGAGGTCCCAGAGTTTGATGGCACCGAGGTTGTCGAGGTGGACGGTGTGCGCCATGGGATCTTTCGCGGGGTCGGAGGGAGGAACTTTGCCCGTACCTTTGGCGAGGACATTATCACCGTCGCGGAGTTCGACTTCGAGAGTGAGAGGCTCTTTCGACGGTTCGAGATACTGGAGGAAGCAATCCACGTCGAGAGTTGGGTGGGCGCTGAGGACGTCTTTGGGCTTGGCAAAAATATTTTCGATGAATGTGCTAGGAACGATGCGCAGGGAGACTTCGCGGTAGATGCCGCCGAAGGTGAGGTAGTCGATTTGGTGGCCGAATGGAGGGATGTCCTGGCGCTCGGTGGAGTCGACGTCGACGGCGAGAACGTTTTCTCCGTCAAATTTGATGTGGGGCGTTAGATCGAAAGTAAACGGCGTGTAGCCGCCTTTGTATTCGCCAAGGCGCGCGCCGTTGATCCAGACGGTGGATGCGGTCATAACGCCTTCGAAGTCGACCAAGACATGGTGGCCGGCGGCTTCGGGCGGCAGCTTGAACCGACGGCGGTAGATGGAGACAAATTCGTAGGTCTTGTCGTCGAAACTGTGCCAGGGAAGGCGGACGTTGGTGTGCGGGATGACCACGCGTTCGAAGGAGGAGTCGTCGAAATCGCGAGCGTGGGCGCCTTCGACGAAGGATTTGTTGTACCGCCAATTGCGATTGATCGGAAGGACGATGCGGCCGTCGGCTTTGGAGTCGCCGGGGAGTGGCGAATTGCCTGCAAGCGCGCTGGGAGCAAGAGTAGCGCCGGCAATTACCGTGCTCGTCGTCTTTAAGAAGTCGCGTCTGTCCATGATTGTCCTTTCGATTGAATAAAAATTGTTTGGCGCTAGCTAGCCCAGTTCAACAACTGTTCCAATCCGGTGGCGGCGGTGGATTCGGTGCCGCGCGGCATAGCAGGTCCGATAGCGATGGCTTTATTGTGGCCTTCGAACCACGCCAGGAACGAAGACTGCTCGGCTCCTGGGAGACGCTGGAGATTCAGCCAGTTGTAGTAAGCGCCCATGTCGCCGTCGACTAAAGAGCCGAGGGGATCGAGTTCGGCAACTTCGTGGCTTGAGGAGAGCATTTCGTTCATAGGCTTCTGGCGCTGGCGCGGGGCGAAGCGGACTAGAAGCGTAAGCGGCTGTGCGCGGCGAAGGGCTTCGCGAGCGGTCCATTGGGCGAAGGTCGTGCTGAAGATTTGCGTGCCGGAGCCTTCGGTGAGCATTTTGACCTGGAACCGGTCGAGGACGGCGTCGGTGGAATTTGCCAGGCCGAGATCGGCGGGCTTCAGTTGTGCGAGAACGGTGCGCAAGTTTTCCGGGCCCATGCCAGGGCGCTCGATCTGGGCACGGATTTTGCCGGAGAGAGCGGCTCGGACTGGTTCCAAGGCGCGATAGGAAACGCGCGTGAGTGAGGGATCGCAGGGGGCGGCTTCGCCTCCGTCGATGTACCAGTGGGCGTAAGGAACGGGATGGGCTTTGGCACGCGCGGCAGCTAGATTCAGGAGCGACCGCACACCGTTTTCTGGTTTGACGGCTTTGAAATAGGCGCCGTGGGGACGGAGCTTGCGGAAGAGGGGAGTGTCACTCGCGGCGACGCCCTGTCCGATGATAGTGATTCCCAGGCGTGGGACCGGCGGTTTTTCTGGCGGGACGACGGCGCGCAAACGCTCGGCGTAGGCGAGCGCGGCGGTGCGGAAGGCGTCCAATTGATGGGTGGTCCATAGGTAGGAGGAGAGCTGCTCGACAAACTGGGCGGGTGCGTTGATCCAATCGGAGTGTTCGAGTTGCGAGGAAAGGCGGATTTGGGAGAAACCTTGCAGCCAGTCTTTCAACTGTTCGGCCGGGAGAGAGTCCAGATTCGCGAGTTCCTTTTCCAGGGCGTGGCGTTCGGCGGGGAATTTGAAGTCGTACTCGATAGCCTCGCGTAGCAAGCTGGGCAAAAAGCTGAGCGGCAGGCGGCGCAAAGCCGCGACGTAGTTTGTGACGAGTTTCCGCGCTTCCGGCGGGTAGCTGTTGAACTGCTCCGGTTTGAGATCGGATGGAGGCATAGAGTTACAAAAGTTCTGGTATCGGCTTGCCTTGTGCGAGTGAGGCGGAAAAACCGAGTATTGAGCCAAGAGTTGGTACGAGGTCAGTCGATTCCATCGGGCGGTCAAAAATCACGCCCTCGCGAACCCCTGCACCCAGCGCCATCATCCAGGTGGTGCGAGAGAGCGCATCGCCAGTGCGATGGTGCTGGAAGCCGTTGCCACCAGAATCGTCATCGGAGTCCCGCCCGAAGTCCGGCAGGATGAAGAGAGTGGTTTTGCCGGCATATTCCGGCTCGCTCTGGATAGTTTTCCAGATGTCGGCGCAGAGACGATCGGTGCGGCGAATGCCGTCAATGTAGAGGGAGTAGGCGCCAGCGTGAGCGATATCGATGTCGTGCAGGGTGATCCAGAGAAGGCTGGGGGCTTGTTGGCGCATTAGCTGGCGGACGATGTAGACGGAAAGCTCATCGGGGCTGGACAGCGTAAGGGCGTGGGCTTTGAAGTCGTCGACAGACAACTTCAGCAGGTTTCCCAAATTCTGGAGCTCAAATTCGCTGCCGCCGAGTTCCGGTGTGTAAAATGGCGTTTCATAATTGTCGCGAAGCAGATGTTCGTAGTCGGTGCTGCCGGAGGTTGCAGCCGTCAAGAGATGCTTAGGAAGAATCACTCTTGCCCCCAAGCCGGGGCCGTAGGAGCGATGGGAGCTTTCGCCGATTCGGTTGAATCCGTTGCTGGGGGCGACAACCCAAGCGTCGGAGGCGGGACGCTTCAAATCTTTCCGGAAGTACTCGAAGACGGTCGGGTGTTCGGGGGGAAGGGAAGCGAAGTTGTTGATGGTTTCGTAGACGCCGGTGGCGAGGCTGGCGGTAGCGACGTAGTGGCCGAGGATGCCGCGATTCACAACCTGAGTGAAGAAGGTAGATTGCGGGATGAGCTCGCGCATCAGGTGCGGGATGTTTTCCTGGCCTTCGGGAGCGAAGGTTTCTTGGTCGCGCGCACCGCCGCCGAAGGTGATCACCACGGCTTTGCGCTTACTTACAGGAACTCCTGTTCGGGCATACAGGCTGGGAGGCAGCAGGGAAGTGCCGAGGGCAACTCCGGCTGCGCTGCGGATGAATTCGCGGCGGCTCCAGGCGAGTTGGCGCGCCAATTCATGAGGAGCGGCGGCACACCTGGTGGCCATTTGGGCCCGTTCCTTTGCTCTCGGCGATGAAAAATCGGGACTCATTTGAGAGTTGAACGCTTTCCGTAAAGCTACGACGCAGCAGAAACGGTGTCAAGAAATCCGTCTGTCGCGGGGAATCCTTCTTTTCCTCTACCGCGCCGTAAAACAGCCATGAACTACGGCTTTGCGGAAGGGGAATCCTTCGCCGAATAAACGAACTGCCGAATTTCGGCTCGCTGCTTTTCGACGTCGGCCAAATGCTGCTCGCGGATTTTCTGGTAGACCTGGAACTGTTCCTGTGCGCGGTCCTTTTCGCCGGTGCGAACGTAGGCCTGGCCCAGCCGGTAGTAAGCATCGGCAAGATCGGAATTGAGTTGCAGTGCGCGCTTGTACTCCGGAATCGCTTCCGCGAACTTCGCCTGGTCGGAGTAGAGATTGCCCAACTGCAGGTGCGCTTCCGAGAGCTTGGGATCGAGCGCCAGCGACTTGGACAGCAGCGATTCGATTTGATTAAGATCCAGGCCCGGATCCTGCGCGCGTTTGCCCTTCCATAGACTCATTGCGTAGTAGTAGAGGGCCCGCGCGTTGTTCGGCTGCAGTTCCGCGAAGCGGTGGAAGCGCTGGGTAACTTCGTCGGCCTGGCTGGGAGAACTGTCGTAGGCCCTGGAGAGGAAAAAATAGCAGTTGGGTTCCGTTGGATTAAGATCGGCCGCCCCTAGAAGGGCCTTGACGGCATCATCATAGTTGCCGCGAGCATAGAGAGCCATCCCAAGGCCGACGACCATCCGCTGCGAAGTAGGATAGCGCGCGGATGCCTGCTGGAAGACCTCCACGGCCGGCCCCAGTGTGCGGTGGAGAAGGAGTTCACTCCCCCAATCAAACAGATTGCTCTCGCTGGGATCCATATGCGCAGCGGTTTCGTACTCATTTTCGGCAGGAACGAATTTCCCCTCTTTTTCCTCCACTTCGCCGAGCAGGTTATGCAATTCTGCGGTGTTCTGCTGCTTCAAGAGGGCCTGGATCAGTTGCTGAGCGTCCGCGAGGCGTCCGATCTGGAGATAAGCCAGGGAGAGGTCGTAGCCATTGTCGTAAGAGGAAGAAGCGATTCGCTGCGCTTCCTCAAGGTAGGGAACCGCCTCGGCGACTTTGCCGGAGCGCACGTAAGATTCGCCCAGGTTGTGGTTGGTCTCAAAACTCCGGGGATCGAGCTCGACCGCTCTTTTGAACTGCTCCGTTGCGAGGTCCAGCTTTCCCATGCGCGCGAAATTGGCAGCCAGATTCGTTCTGGCGGGCGCGGAGTCGGGCTTCAAGCTGACGGCCTTCTGAAGGTGCTGAGCGGCTCTGGCGTCCTGCGATTGCGCAGCATAGACCAATCCCAGAAGCTCGTGGACTTCGAAACTTTCCGGCACTTCGCGAACGAGTTTCTCAAGTTGAGTTGCAGCGTCAGGGTATTTGCCGGCTTCGTAGAGGCTAACCGCTGTTTTGAAGTCGCGGTCCAGGTTTTTCTGCTGCGGGTAGGCAGAGGACTGTGCGGGCACAAATGTCAGGAGGGTCAGAATCGCCGAAGCCATAAGAGAAGCCCTTGGAGTCACCATGCCTGCATGGTAGCACTGCGTTGCTCGCGATGAGCAGCCCGCCAAAAAACCGGAAAGGCGTCCCGACCCGGTCGGGACGCCTTTCTCGGCGGGGTGAAACAGGTCAACAATTAGAACAGCAGCTTCAAAGCGAACTGGACTTGCCTTGGATCGTAGGGAGCATCGCGGGTTGAGCCGATTTCACCGAAGTTGGAACTCGTGAAGTCGCCTGCACCAGGGACGGCCACGACGCCATTGCCGCCGAAATTCGGCGCGTTAAAATTCGGGTGGTTGAGAACGTTGAAAAACTCCGTCCGGAATTGCATCTTCAGGCGTTCCCGGATGTCGAAATTCTTAAAGACAGAAAAATCCAACCTGTGGAATCCGGGGCCAGGCACCTGAGTTAGTCCGCCCAAGGCTGCCGTGCCCGTTAACGGCACGCATCCCGTTGGCGAGGTAGTGGGTGTTCCGCCGGGTCCGAGGACGCAGGGTTGAGCAAAGGCTTTCGGATTGCCGTACCAACTCAGTTTGCCATTAGCGTCGGTGTGCAGCCCCAGATCCAAAGGTTGACCGTTAACCCGAAGATCACCGCAGCCCAATCCCGCCGCTGTACCCTTGGGGCAACTGAGCGTAATCGGTTGGCCACCCTGCAGGGTCGCAGACCAGATGAGGCTCCAGCCCCCAATCAACTGATTCTGAATCCCTGTAGCACCGGAAGCGTAATGCTTGCCTTTACCGAAGGGCAATTCATAACCGCCGCTGAAGTGGAATACGTTCCTGATATCGAAGCCGGGCAGGCCGTAGTCGTAATGGATACCGATCCCAGGAACGCTAGGTGCTCGGAAGCCATTCTGTCCGTTGCTCACACCCACGCTCCCGCCGTTGAGCAAGTCACCGGCGTCAGAGAGCGTCTTTGACCAGGTGTAAGTCGCAAGGAAGTTCATGCCATTGGCATAGGACTTCTCAACCTTGGTTTGCAGACCGTGGTAGATGCTGTCTCCTTGAGTTGCTGCGTAGCTATTGCCGCGCCCGAAATCGGCGAACTGAACCAGACTTGCCTGGTTGGCGTTATTGTCGGTGATTGTGGTGACATTGTTGCTGCTGGGGAATGTCTCCAGGTGCCGCCCCTGCGTTGTCACGTAAGCTGCTTGAACCGACATGCTCGGCATAATCTGGTATTGGATGGTGAGGTTGCCACCCAGAGAATATGGCGTCTTATAGTTAAACTGAATACCGCGCAATGCCAGACCGCTGGCGTTGACGGCAAGTGGACTGAGCGGAGTACACGAGAATCCAGCTTCAAATGTCGCCAATCCATTCATGGGATTTGCACCGATTCCGCCGCAAGGAGTTCCGCCAGCACCGGCCGTCGCATAAGGATAGAGCCCAGTGGGATCGAACGCCCCTGCGCTTGTGGTCTTAAGACCGGGGAAGAAGGAGAAGTTGAATTGGAACGGGTAGTTTTCACCGATATTCGGCGAGAAACCGCGATTTTCAAATCCGTTGTAGAAGATGCCGAAACCGCCCCGTACCACCAGTTTAGGATTGACCTGGTAGGCAAATCCCAGCCGCGGAGCGATATTGTTCTTTTGCGAATTGCCCAGCCCGCCGCCGTACTTATTCGTGGCCAGACAGTTGATCCCGTCGGTGGCCAAAAGAGTCAAAAAGCTGCTAGACAAATGCGAAGCGTCACACGCGGTGCTAGCCGGTAGCAAGTATGTCGGCTTACCCAAGGCATCCGGCACAAAGTTGGCCTGATTCCCATGGTGCTCGAAGACGAGTCCAAAGAAATCATAGCGCACACCGAGATTGAGAGTTAGCTTGGGGCTAACCTTCCAGTCATCTTGTGCGTAACCGCCATAGTAATTCTTTCCGTTGTCGGTCAACGAAATATTCGAGACGAAGACCCCGTTGGCTCCTCCGACGTAATCAATGCCGCCCCCAGCGAGAGTCGATGTCCTAGGAGTCAAGAGGAAGTCGGCGATACCTACGTTGCCTCCGGTTCCTCCCGGCGAGTCGGTATAACCGCCATAGTTGAACTGACCATGGGACCAGGGAGGCTGTAGGGTAGAGAATTTGACGTGCTGATACTCAATGCCCATTTTGAAAGTATGCTTACCGTAGATTTTGGTGACGTCGTCGGTAAGTTGGATTGTGGAACTGACCTCATCTGAGGGCAAGAAACCATTACTGCCCAGTGTTGATAGGGCGCCAATGCCGAACGCAGGAAGGCCGCCATTGTTGGAGGTCTGCGGAATGTCCTGAACGCCATATTGCGCTGGAAGACCCTGCTGACTGGCAACCGGGCTCTCACGGGTTGTATGCAGGTAGTTGATGCCGGCACGCACTTCATTGATCAAGGTTGGTGAAAATGTGTGCGTGTAGCCCAACGCGCTCTGCTGAGCATTGGCGGTCTGCGGGCCCTGCTGGAAGGCTCCCCCGTCTGCAATGCCGCCAAAGATGCCAGGAATGAACTGTGGATCGTCCGCGAGGCTGAAGCGGAAAAAGACCTGGTTCTTTTCGTTCACGTTGAAGTCCATGCGGGTGTCAAAAGAGTTTCTGTGTTCAAAGAGTTTCGGCGAGTTTGCAAAATTGCCAAACGTACTTGAAGAGGTTGGGTGTGGGTAGAGGTCGAGAAGCTTTATAGCGTCGGCATTTAATCGGCCGAACGGAATCATATTCAAATTGCAGGCGGCCATGGTGAATGTCGGGGTGCTGGCGGCGCAAGTGCCAAAGGGATCGCGAGTAAACCCGGTAGCGGTTGCCTTCAATCCGCTAACGGGATCGATCGTGTTAGCGGTGACCAAACGGGTTGTCGCAGGATCGTAGATCGTTCCGACAGGGGCCGTACGTCCCAAGTCATCAGGCTTGGCTGCAGCACTTGCCTGGGCAGTGATGTAATCCTGTAAGTTTACGAGTGGGCCTGCTGCATCCCAGCTCGCCCGTTCAGCGGCGGTCGGGACCGTTCCTGTCAGAATGGTTCCCTGGACCCTCCGGAGTCCCTCATAGTCCCCGAAGATGAAGAGTTTGTTCTTCCCATTGTACACGTGCGGGATAACCACTGGCCCGCCAGCGGTAAATCCGAATTGATTCTGCCGCAGTTCGCCCTTCGGGACACCGCCAGCATTCTCGAAGAAGTCCGCCGCATCCAGTTTGTCGTTACGGAAAAATTCCCAAGCTGAGCCGTGAAACTCGTTAGTGCCAGACTTGATCGTGGCATTGAGGACCGCAGCGCCTGAACGACCAAATTCTGCGCTGAAGCCCGAGGTCTGAACCTTAAACTCTTGAACGGCATCCACTGGGGGAAGAACGACGAAATTCGTACCGTTCAGGAAGTCGACGGTGTCCGAGTTGTTGTCAATGCCATCGAGGAGGTAATTGTTCTGCGCAGGTCGCAAACCATTGGCTGCAAAAGCACCAGTGGCGGCGTTACCGCGAGTATCCGCTTGGGGTGTGTTAACACCGGCGGCGAGTTGGGCAAGGAAAGTAAAGTTCCGGCCATTAAGCGGCAGGTCAGTTACGCTCTTGGAGTCAACGACTTGGCCCACCGCGGCATTCTGTGTTTGCAGCACAGGAATACTAGCCACGACCTCTACGGTCTGCGTCACGGCACCGGGCTTGAGAGAGAAATTGATGACCACGGCGGCACCCACGTCAACTGCGATGCCGGTTTGCGTGGTGGTTTGGAATCCTTGGAAAGAAGCCGTGACTTTGTAATTGCCAACTCTGAGGGGCGTGAATTTGTACGTCCCATCCCCACCCGTCGTGAACGTGAGGGTTGCGCCCGTGCCTTCGTTGGCCAGTGTGACTTTGGCGCCGTTAATTGGCGCACCGGAGGCGTCCGCAATGGTGCCCAGGATGGTGCCGGTATCGACTTGAGCCTGGAGCGGCTGCGCGCTGAAGAACAGAACGAGCAGCACAGCAGTCACTGCCAAGAAAGCTCTCAGGATCCCAGATGAAATGGCCTTACGATTCATAAACCGTTCCTCCTCAGACTCTCAGCACGCAAACTCGACAACTCGCGCAAGCGCTTTCATTTCAACCAAGCCCTCGAACCCTGTAAGGAATGAACAGACTGTTTCCTGCCGGCTCTCCGCAAACAGCTTCTGCGGGAGCTGCCCGATGGAAAGCCAGCGCGAACTCGCGAAGCAAGAGTTGTAACGCTTCACGGCACCCACGTTTGTATTCGTGAACCCAGAGCCACAGAAAGGACGAAACCACTATCCACATCGGGCCCAAACTAATTAAACGCTTAACCTAGTGCGACACCTAATACACCGTCCAATGCATCTTGTCAAGCAAATTTTTTCATCTATACTTCGCAGGTCGCGGGATACTCTCGATCGCGGAAATTTCTCCGCAACGCGGCTACCGATTGGGTGATGGAAGAATGGGGCTAACGATTCGTGATGTAGCAAAGGCTGCGGGCGTTTCCACCGCCACCGTCTCGAACGTCTTGAACAAAACGGGAAAAGTTGGTCGCCGCACGCACCTGCTGGTGCTCTCGACCGTCAAACGCCTTGGGTATTTCCCCAACGTTCATGCCCGGCATCTCGCATCGCGTGACAGCAGGACGCTGGGAATCATCGTGTCCGATATCGAAAATCCGTTCTTCCCTGAAGTCATCAAGAGTTTCGAAATCCGCGCGCGGCAGCTCGGTTATGACGCCATACTTAGTGATACCAATTACGATCCTCGAAGAACTCGAGAAGCGGCCGAGAGAATGATGGAGCACAATGTTCGCGGAGTGGCGGTGATGACCTCAGAAATCAGCTTGAAGCTGATCCACGAACTTGCGCGCAGGAGGATCGCAGTGACTTTTCTGGACCTGGCTCCGGTTCGGGGTTACATGAGCAACCTGAGAATTGATTATTTTTCTGGAGTCGAGCAAATCGTCAAATATCTCCACAAAAATGGACACCGTCGAATCGGGTTTATTGCCGGGCGGCCCAGGCTCAAGTCCAATAATGTCCGTTTGGAGGCTTACGAAAAGTGCATGAGGGAATTGGGATTGGAGCCGGGACCGGTTTTACGGGGCGACTTGCGATTCGAGGGTGGATTGGCGGCGGGCCTGGCGATCGCAAAGATTTCACCGCGGCCCACTGCTGTGGTGGCCGTCAACGATCTCACGGCCGTGGGCGTCATCAAGGGCTTGTTGAAAGCTGGATGCCGCGTGCCGCAAGACATTTCCGTAACGGGATTTGACAATACGCGACTGGCCGAATACAGCAATCCTTCGATTACGACGGTGGATGTACATCGCGAGATGCTCGGAAGAATGGCAGCTGACGCTCTACATGAACTTTCTTGCTCGGCTGACCCTCATGGCCGGGAATATCAAATTCCTGCTGAACTGATCCTGGGTGATTCCTCTGGTCCTGCTCCCACCGAATAGGCAATCCTTGATAAAGTGAACTCGGGCAAATAGTGAGTCGCAAAGACAAAAAAGACATTTTGTCGCGTCGAAGCTTCTTGAGAAGGATGCGGTGGTCGCCGTTGCTTTTTCTTCCGGCTCCTATCCAAGCATTTCGGTTTCCGTCGATCGTCTCACGGGGCACGGAGAGTACGGCGCCAGCGTTTCCGTTCGCTGATTTTCGCTTCACACCACACTATCCGTCGAAATCGCCGCTGGATGAGGTTCTTAGCCGAGTCGTTCCCGGGACGGATGAATACGTCACGGAGAAGTACGCATACGAAATCAAGGGACTCCTCAATGAGTGGAGCCAGGGCCTTAAGGCGAGGCCACCTGCTCTCGATGTGGTGGCAAGATTCTTGGACACCTCGATCGAAGCTAATTCGCTCGCTGCAACTCAGGAAAAAACTGTCCGGTCTGGAAACGGGATTGAGGTCCAGCGAAGGCAATTTTCCGGACAGGTAATCGCGGGCAATAAGCAGTTTCTCAAGGAGATCAAGAACTACCTAGGAGCGATGTCGCAGGTGGAGATAGCTGAATTCGAAATCGTGGGGATCAAAGAAAGCGCAGGCTCATCGAAGAAATTCCGCGTCGACATTCGATATGACCTTGTGGGAAAGCATGTGGATTCACGACGAGAAGAACGCATTGGGCTTTGGCGGACTGAGTGGAAACAGGATGCGTCTGGCGCGTGGCGGGCTGTTCGATGGGAGGCTAAGGAAGAGACAGTGGGCCGGGCGCGAGACCGGGCTTTCATTGACATCACTTTAAAGGCCTTCGGCCAGATCGAATCGTACAAGAATCAATTTGCTCACGGAGTGGATTACTGGCGCACGGTTCTGGACGGCGCCTGCGGCATCGATGTGTACGGAAACAATGGTTTAGCGGCGGGTGACTTCGACGGCGACGGACTGGATGATCTCTACATCTGCCAGCCAGCAGGACTGCCCAACCGTCTGTATCGCAACCGTGGCGACGGGACTTTTGAAGATGTGACGGAAAAATCGGGAGTTGGAGTGCTGGACAGCACAGCTTGCGCACTGTTCGCGGATTTCGAGAATAAGGGGCTGCAGGATCTCTTGGTGGTATGCGGCAGCGGACCGCTGCTCTTCCTGAATCAGGGCGATGGAAAGTTCTCGCTCAAACGTGACGCATTCCAATTTGCGCGACCGCCGCAAGGGACTTTCACGCACGCGGCCATCGCGGACTACGACAGCGATGGACGGCTCGACATTTACTTTTGCCTGTACAGCTATTATCTCGGTCTCGACCAATATCACTACCCAGCTCCTTATTTTGATGCGCGGAATGGACCTCCGAACTTTCTGCTTCACAATGAAGGGAATGCAAAATTCGCGGATCGCACCGAGGCTGCTGGGCTGAGTGTAGATAACGACCGCTACAGCTTTGCATGTGCTTGGGGCGACTTCAATGGAGATGGTGCCCAAGATCTCTACGTTGCCAACGATTTCGGGCGCAACAATCTCTATCGCAACAATGGCGACGGGACATTTTCGTGCATCTCAGCGGAAGCAGGCGTCGAGGATGTCGGCGCGGGGATGAGTGCTTCCTGGCTGGACTTCGACAATGACGGGAAAATGGATATCTACACGGCGGCGATGTGGTCTGGCGCTGGCATTCGAGTTTCAGAGCAAGAGCGTTTTCACCAAAGTGAGCCCGAGAATATTCATGCACTGTATCGGCAACATGCGCGTGGGAATACCCTGTACCGCAATCTGGGGAATGGAAAATTTAAAAATGTTAGCAGTCAGGCGGGCGCGGAGATGGGCCGCTGGGCGTGGTGTTCGGACGCCTGGGATTTCGACCATGATGGCTATTCGGACCTCTACATCGCGAATGGCTACATCACCGGAGCGGACAATTCAGAAGGTGGAAAAGTCGACTTGGCGAGCTTCTTCTGGCGGCAACTTGTGGCAAAATCGCCTCCCAACCAGACACCCTCATTGCAATACGAACAAGGATGGAACGCTATCAATGAATTAATCCGCTCAGGCGGTTCCTGGAGCGGAAGTGAACGGAATGTTTTTTATGCGAACAATCACGACGGCACATTCTCAGACGTCTCTGGCACGGTCGGATTGGACTTTATTGAGGACAGCCGTTCGTTTGCGCTTGTCGATCTGGACCATGACGGACGATTGGAAGTTGTACTAAAGAATCGAAACGCCCCGCAAATTCGGATTTTGCGGAACATGATGAAAGACATCGGCAACTCGATCGCAATCCGTTTGCGCGGGCAAAGGAGCAATCGCGATGCCATCGGGGCGGCGGTAACCATCGAAGCGGAAGGGCGTCGCCAGACAAAATACTTGCAAGCTGGTTCCGGTTTTCTCTCGCAACACAGCAAAGAGTTATTTTTTGGGGTCGGAAGAGCTGGTGAAACAGTGGGCGGCTCGATTCGTTGGCCCAGTGGTCTAACTCAGACCTTTGAGCGCTTACCCGTAAACCATCGAATCGAAATCCAAGAAGGCGTCGCCGATTTTCTCGCCAAACCGTTTCCGGCCTCACCTCCTTCCTGGGCGCGGGCAGGTGAACCTCAGAGATCAGAACTCCTGCCTTCGTCGGTAGAGACTTGGCTCATAGAGCCTCTAAGCGCTCCCGAGTTTTCTCTGCCCGACTTCGAAGGCAACGTGCGGCAACTGAGTTCATTCCGTGGCACTCCGCTTCTGCTCCAATTTTGGGCAACACCTTCGGCAGCCTGCGTGGACCAACTGCGCCTGCTTCAAAAGCACCAATCGTCGCTTGCCGCAAGCGGGTTGCCGATCCTTGGTATGAACGTTGACGATCCTGGCGATGCAGAAGCGGCGCGGACCTTCGCCAGAAAAGAATCATTCCGTTTTCCAAACGTATTCGCCTCGAAGGATATAGCTGGCGTATACAACATCATTTATCGTTACATGTTCGACCGGCGCAGAGATCTGCCTGTTCCTGCTTCTTTTCTCCTCGACAAAGACGGATTGATCGTCAAGATCTATCAGGGGACGGCACATCCGGATCGGTTGCTGAAAGATCTGAAATCCATCCGCGTTCCCGAGGCCGATCGGATTCGGCGCGCGCTCCCCTTCGACGGAACTCTCTACCAGGACGTGTTCCAACGCAATGACTTCACCTATGGCGTGGCCATGTTTCAGCGCGGCTACCTGGAACAAGCGGCCGCTTCCTTCAAGCAAGTGATCGCGGCCAAGCCGCAGGAGCCAGAGGCTTACTACAATCTGGGAACGCTGTTTCTCCGAAGGAACGCATTACAAGAAGCGCGGCGTTATCTCGAGCAGACAGTGAAGCTGCGTTCGAATTATCCGGAGGCCTGGAACAATCTTGGAATGGTGGCCGCACAAGAAGGTCAAACTGACGAAGCCATTCGCAACTTCAAACAGTCTTTGCTCCTGCGGCCGGCGTACGCGATCGCTCTGGCAAACCTCGGCAACATCTATCGCCGGCAGGGAAACTTCGACGAAGCGGAAATGCTTTTGCGCAGAGCACTGGAAATCACTCCGGACGATCCGGAGGTCAATTACAGCATCGGCATGCTTTATGCACGACAGGGGAAGCTCGAAGAGGCTGCGCAGTACCTGGAACGAGCAGTGACTTTTCGGCCGGAGTACCCCGACGCGCTCAACAACCTGGGTGTGCTTTTCGTGCGCGAGCGGCGAAACTCCGACGCCGAGGAGCGATTCAAGACGTGTATCCGTGTTGCACCTAACTTTGACCAAGCCTATCTCAATCTAGCCCGCCTGTACGTGCTCCTCGAGGAAAAACAGAAAGCCAGAGAAATCTTGCTGTCCCTGCTGCAACTACAACCGCAGCACAAAGTGGCTCAGCAAGAACTGGAAATGCTAAAGTGAATTTGCGACTCCTGCAAACGGAGCCTGCTGGGAGGAAATCTGGAGGATGAATATCGAAGGTTCATCTCTGCGTCCACCCAGAATCGCCGGCGTCAAGGTGAAGTTTCTCGGAATCTTCGCGCTAATAGCGGCGCACTTATTTTCCCAGGCGGCCTTGGCCCAACAACCTCTTCCCAAGAAGACCGCCCCTCCACAGTCTTTGAAGACGCAGCCGCAATTCAAGGAGGTGGAAGAACTGCTCAGCCAGGGTTCGATCGCGCAAGCTAAAGCGAAAATTCAGGAGGCGCTCGAGCAGAACCCCTCCAGCGTCGAAGGCTACAATTTATTGGGGATTATCTGCAGCGACCAAAAAGACTTCGCGAGTTCTCTGGACGCTTTCCAGCATGCCCTGAAGCTCGACGCCAACTCCACCAGAACCCGAAATAACCTCGGGAATGTCTACATCGCTCAAGGCAAGCCCGAACTCGCGGAAAAAGAGTTTCGGGCTGTATTGCGTCTTGCCCCCGCGAATCGAGACGCGAATTACAACCTGGGACTTGTTTTGTTGGCGAAGGGACAGCCCGCGCAAGCCATTGCCCACTTCCAGCGCGTGCGCCCTGCGAATGTTGAAACCCGCTTGAACCTCATCCGCGCGTTCTTGCAAGCTCACCGGACAGCGGACGGGCTTAAGGCTGCGACTGAACTTTCCGCCGAAAACAAGGACGACGTCCAACTGCATTTCACTCTCGGCATTTTGCTGGCCTCCGAAAAGCAGTACAAGCCGGCCCAGCTCGAACTGGAGAAGGCCAACGCTTTAAAACCGGAAACATTTGAGATTCTTTTCAATCTGGGGCAAGCCTATCTCCGCGGCCTCGAATACGGGAAAGCCGAGCTGGTGCTGAATCGAGCTTTGAAACTAAGGCCGGATTCACCGGAGACGCTCTACCTTCTGGCACAAATCTGCGCTGATCAGACGCGAGCGGTAGAGGCATTGGATTTGCTGGCGCGCGCCCACAAACTGGCGCCCGAGAATAAGGACATCATTTTTCTCCTGGCCCGCGTCAGCATGACCCAGAATTATTACGAAGATGCCATTCCGCTCCTCGAATCAGGTCTAAAAGTCGCGCCACAAAGAGCTGATCTGCATGCCGCATTGGGTGAGAGCTATTTCATGGCGGGCAAGACCGAAAAGGCCGTCGAGGAGTTCAAGAAACTGATCCAACTGGATCCTTCGCCGCGTTCCTACACGTTCATGGGACTTTCCTATCGGCATCTAGGGCGGTTTGATGAAGCCCGGAAATATTTTCAGGAGGGTCTCAAGCTCGATCCACATGACGCTTCCTGCCTTTTCAACATGGGCTACATCGAGGAGCATCAGGGGAATAACGCAAAGGCCGAAGAGTTGTTTCAGCAGGCGTTGCGTTCGAATCCGGATTTTTCCGACGCCCTGCTGGAATTGGCGAATCTGCGCATCGAGAACAAAAAATTGGAAGAGGCCGCTCAGCTTCTTCGGCGATACGTGAAAGTCAGCCGCAACGCCGCTTCCGGTTACTACAAGCTTGCCATGGTCGAACGAGGCCTCCATCAGATGGACGCCGCTCAGAGGGATTTGAGCGTCTTTCAAACTCTATCCAAAGATGCTTCGACGGGCCCCTATCCCTATCAACATCTTTTCGATTATCTCGATAATCGTTCCGCGCTCTCGCCACAAGATCGAACGCAACTCGATTTGAGCGAGCTCAAAGCACAGATCGAGAAGCATCCGGACCAGCCGCAAGACCTCTACCTGTTGGCTGAAACTTACTTGAAACTTGGGAAGCTTGACGAAGCTCGAAAGGCGATCACACAGCTTGACGACCTTAGTTCGGGAGACTACCGCACACAGACCGGTGTTGGCGTGCTGCTCGCACGGTTTCATTTGTACGATGATGCCATCCGGCATTTTCAAGCGGCTCTGCGCGCTAATTCAGATTCCGACGATGTGAAGTTTGATCTGACCGATGCGTACTTCCGCCAAGGCCTCTATTCCCAGGCGCTGGAAGCGTCTCAGCAGGTGTCGTCCACCGGCCAACAGGATGATGCTTACCTATCGTTGCTCGGAGACATTTACGCGCACCTTGGCGACACCGCTCGCGCCGAAGAAATCTTCCGAGAAGCGATCAAGCGTAATCCTGACAACGACCAGTATTACCTCTCACTCACGCTGGTTCAGCTCCGCGAAAATAAAATCGGAGAAGCCGGAGAAACGCTGCGGAAGGGTTTAGCGCGAATCCCCAGTTCTGGGAAAATCCTCTGGGGCTTGGGCATTGTCTCCGTTCTGGAAGGGAAGACCCCGCAAGCTGCGCAAAACCTGGAGCGTGCTGTGGATCTTCTGCCTGAGTGGCCTGGAGGCTATTCCACGCTGGGCGTCTTTTACTATCAAACCGGGGAGATCACGAAAGCGAGGGAGGTGCTCAATCGGTTTAAGGGCAGCAACGCCGCCGGCGGCCTGGACGTGAATCGGATTGAACAAGCTCTCGCCAATGCTCCCGCGGCGTCCTCTTCGATCAATGAACCTATGCCCATGGCTGCCAGGCAGCAGCTACTTCAACTGGCGCTGTCGATAGCAGACCGGACACTGTGAAGCCGCGGCACAAACTCGGAGTCGCGTTCGGTGCAGCCTTATTTCTCAGCGCCGGCATTGGCGTGGCCAAGCACCAAGCGCAAGCTGGCCAGAGTCCCAAGAATCAGGATTCTCGAATCACTGTCCGCTACGCTGACATTCGACCATCGACTGGAATTACTTTTCGTCAGGATTCCACGCAGACCGATGAAAAATATTACCTGGAGACGATGGGCACTGGCGTCGGCTGGATTGACTACAACCAGGATGGCCTGATGGATTTGTACTTTGTACAATCGGCAGCCACTGACACTTACAAACCTGCGCCGCCTCTGCGTTCCGCTCTTTACCGAAACAATGGCGATGGAACATTTACCGACGTCACGGAAAGAGCCGGAGTCGGCGGAGAAGGGCATTACGGACAGGGTGTTGCTGTCGGCGACTACGACAATGACGGCTATCCCGATCTGTATGTCACTGGCTACGGACGCGCGATCCTCTATCACAATAATGGCGATGGGACCTTCACCGACGTCACTGCAAAGGCCGGTGTTGCCGATGAAGGCGGCTGGTCAACGAGTGCCGGATGGTTTGACTACGATAAAGATGGCTACCTCGATCTTGTGGTCACCAATTATATCGAGTGGACGCCGAAGACGAATCTGTGGTGCGGCGAACGCCGGCCCGGCTATCGCTCTTACTGCAATCCCGGCAATTACAAAGGGCAAAAGACCAAGCTCTATCACAACAATCATGATGGCACGTTCACCGACGTCAGCGATAAATCCGGCGTTGGCAAGCCCGAATCCAAGGGCATGGGTGTAGTCCTAGCCGATTTCAACAATGACGGCTGGCCGGACATTGCCATCGCCAACGACACTTGGCCGAATTTTCTGTTCATCAACAAGCACGATGGAACTTTTCAAGACGTATCTTTCGTTTCCGGCTTGGCGGCTAGTGAAGACGGGCGCTACGAAGCGGGAATGGGTATCGACGCGGCCGACGTGGACGGCGATGGCTGGCAGGACGTCTATGTCACGCATCTCGATTTTGAGTTGAATCGCCTCTATCACAACAACGGTGACGGTACATTTGACGACTACACCTATCGTTCCGGCATCGGCAACAAAGCCATCCTCTTGAGTGGCGTGTCCATGAAATTTTTGGATTACGACAATGACGGCTGGCCCGATATCCTGCAATTGAACGGGGCGATGCTGGACAATGTGAGTCTTTACCACAGCGAAGTCACTTACAAAGAACCCTTGTTGATGTTCCGAAATTCGGGAAAGGGCCAATTCGAAAAAGCTTCAGATTCTTTGGGAATGGATTTTGTGCGTCCCATCGCCGGCCGTGGCTTGGCTACGGCAGATTTCGACAATGACGGTGATATTGATATTGCTCTAAATAATCGCGGCGATTTCCCGGAGCTCCTGCGAAACGATGGCGGCAACGCCAATCACTGGCTGGAAATCCTGCTGATCGGCACAAAATCCAATCGCGATGGCATCGGCTCTTCGCTGAAGCTAACTTCCGAAGGCGTTACGCACGTCGAACAGTCCAAGGGTGGCATGAGTTATATGTCGGCCAGCGACCCCCGGATTCATTTTGGCTTGGGAAAACGGAGCAAGATTGACTCCCTGGAAATCACTTGGCCCAGCGGCGTTGTCGATAAGCTGACGAACGTTCCCATCGATAAGATCATTGCCGTCAAGGAAGGCACAGGAATTGCGCCGCGTAGCTTTCCAAGGGTACCCAGCAAATGACAACCACGAGTCGAATCGGTGACCTTCGGCCATGAACTTTCCCCGGCGTCGTTTTCTTGGTTCCTCCCTGGTTGTTCTCGGCAGTTCGCTCTTGGACGCGCTCGCAACGCCACTCTGGAAATGGCGCAACTCTCTCCGTCTCGAAGCCGCGATTCCGCCGGTTGCTTCACCAGTTCAATTTGTCGATGTTGCCAAGGAAGCCGGCCTGATCGCTCCTAATGTTTGGGGCGGTCTCGATCACAAGAAATACATCATTGAAGCGAAGGGAAGTGGCTTGGCTTTTTTCGACTACGACCATGACGGCTGGCTCGACATCTATCTGACCAACGGAACCCGCTTCAATACTGAGTGGCCGACGGGAAAAGCTCCCACCTCGCACCTGTACAAAAACAATCGTGATGGGACTTTTACTGACGTCACAGAAAAATCCGGCCTCGGCCGCACCGGCTGGCAAACTGGCGTTTGCGTCGGCGATTACGACAATGACGGCTGGGACGACCTCTTTTGCTGCTTTTGGGGACACAACGTTCTCTTTCACAACAATGGCGACGGCACGTTCACCGATGTCACGCGCAAGGCCGGTGTTTGCGACGAAAAAATCCGCTGGGGAGCCGGTTGTACCTGGCTCGATTACGATCGCGATGGCCGCCTCGATCTCTTCGTCTGCAACTACATCAAGCTCGACCCAGAAAAAACTCCTTCCAAGGAAGATCCTCCTCAATGCCAGTGGAAGGGCATTCCCACCATGTGCGGCCCCCGCGGCTTGCCGGGCGACACCAACGTCCTGTATCACAACAATGGCGAGGGAACTTTCACTGATGTCTCCGAAAAATCCGGAATTCTCAAGCCCGGCCCTCGCTATTCCATCACCGCTGTTTCCTATGATTTTGACAACGACGGCTGGCCCGACATTTATGTGGCTGTGGACTCCCAGCCCAGCATGCTGTTCCACAACAATCACGATGGCACGTTCACCGATATCGCCGTAATCGCCGGCTGCGCCTACAGCGAGAACGGCCACGAGCAAGCCGGCATGGGCGTGGCAGTCGCTGACTACGACTGCGATGGGTCATTCGATATCTTCAAAACGAACTTCGCTGATGATACGTGCAACCTCTACCACAACAACGGAGATGGCACCTTCAGCGACGTCACCTTTTCGTCCGGCATTGGAATCAACAATCAATACGTCGCGTGGGGCTGCAGCTTCATTGATTTTGACAACGACGGCTGGCCAGACATCCTGCAGATCAACGGACACGTTTACCCGGAAATTGAAGGCCACGATACCGGGCAGACATACAAGAATCCGCGTCTGGTCTACAAAAACCTTGGCGATGGACGATTCAAGGATGTTTCTTCAGAGATGGGGCCTGGAATCAGTGAACGTTTTTCCAGCAGGGGCGCTGCTTTCGGTGACTATGACAACGACGGTGACATCGACGCGCTGGTCCTAAACATGAATGATCCGCCATCCCTTCTTCGCAACGATGGCGGCAACCAGCAAAACTGGATCAAGATCAAGCTTCTCGGAACTAAATGCAATCGCACGGCAATAGGCGCTCGCGTGCGCGTGGTGACTGGCAAGCACACGCAGATGGATGAAGTTCACAGCGGGACTAGCGTCATGTCGCAGAACGACTTGCGCCTCCACTTCGGTCTAGGGAAGGCTCAGACCGTCGATCTCATCGAAGTAAAATGGCCAACCACCCAAAAAGTCGAACAGTTTAAGCAGGTGAAGGCGAATCAGATCCTCACGATTCGCGAAGGTGCCGGCATCGTCGCCCCCGCCAGTCCAAAGCCTAAGTAGGCGAACAACACCCTTCATCCACAGGACACGGCATACAAAGAAAAGTTGTCATCCTGAGCTTCGACGAAGTCGAACACGAAGGATCTCAACTGAATGTTTTCATCTAGGCGAAGCCGTCCGCGGCCCTGGCTGGTCCTTCAAAATAATCATAAACTGCCGCAATTCCCGCCGCTGGTTTTCCAGCGCCGCCGTTTCCGCCTTCTCCATCTCCTCGTACACGCGAAATTCCTGCTCCGCTTTCGCTTCTTCCCTCACACGTCGATACGCCAAGCCCAGTCGGTAATGAGGTTCACTGAGTTGGGGACTCACTTCCATTGTCCTCTTGTAGTCTTCGATGGCCTGTTCAAATTTGCCACGTCCGGAACGCAAAATCCCCAGTTGCAAATAGGCCTCGCCGAATTTCGGATCGATAGCCGCTGCCTTTTCTAGCAGCGTTTCAGCCTGCTGCAAACCCGCTGAATTTCCAGATCCACGGTCGCGCTTCCACAGTGCAATTCCGTAATAATAATTGGCCCACGCATTCCCGGGCTGTTCCCGCGCAAACCTCGCCAGCTTCTCCTCGCTGCAAGGCAGCAGCGCTGTCGCCGATTTCTGCATTTCCCCTAGAAATAGATAGGGCGCGGAATCTTTCGGGTTTAGATCCGAGGCTTCGCACAGCCGATGAGCTGCATCCTCATACGAACCGCTAGCGTAAAGAGCCGCACCAAGACCTGCCAACATTCTTGCCGAGCCGGGATGCATCCGCGACCCTTTCGTAAAAACTTCCACCGCGGGCTGGTCCGCCTTGTGCAAGAGCAACTCCGCTCCCCATTCAAAGTAGTTCCGCTCGCTTGGGTCCATGCGCGCCGCTCGTTCGTACTCCCGCACCGCCTCAAGCGGATCGCCCAGTCGTTCGTCGAGTTCTCCAAGCAATCGGTGTGCGTCCGCCGTATCCTTGGTTGCCAGCATCTTTCGCACTTCTTCACGCGTGGCGCGCAATAGTTCTTCAGACTCGCCCGACTTCGGCGAATTCGTCCCTGGTTTGCTATCCAACTCTGGATTTTTCGCTGTCCCGCCGTTTTTCAGCGTCAGTGTTTCCTTGGCCAGAGCCTCGCTCGTTCGCACTGTCGCGTCCGACCCATGCATCCCCATGTTGTTCCAATCGGTCAAACCAGCGACCGTGAAATTGGGCTTGTCATCAAATTCCATCGTCGCTACTCGCGAACCGCTATTTGCCGAATTGACCTGACCCGCTTCCAGAGGTTCCAGAATCAAATCCACATGCTTCTTCTCGCCGGCCGACACCGCGAACGCATTGACGCCACGATCGCGCATTCCCGGTTTTTCTGCCTTCACCGCGTACTTGCCCGGTTCAGAAAGAGAAAACCGGAAGGATCCATCCGCCTTTGTCCTCAACTCCGCGGAATGGGCCGCGTCCTTTCCTTCCAGCCTCACCAGTGCATCCCCGACCGTTTCGCCCACAGGGTTCCTTACGACACCCTCAACCGTGACGTTGTCTTGCGGCGGCAAAGGCGGGGCAGCGCTTTGTCCGGTGACTAACCCGCCGGTCAAAGCTAGCAGTACCGCCGTGATTGCGAAGTGCGTCGGGAAAAAGGAGACTACGAACTCTCGGTTCACCAAACGAAGCTTCATGTCGCGATTCTAGCCCCCACTAGGTAGACATGGAACTCTTTTTCCTATTGACTTTTCCTTATTATTTGCTATACTTAACCCTGTAGAAAACTGCATTTGGAGTGCGGGAGCCTTGCTCCCGCTTTTTTTGGGCTCCGATCACTTCCCGAGGGCCAGACTTTCGTTCTTGCCTACACTTTGATCGATTTCCGTCGTCCTTTAGAATCAAGCAGTTACAAAATTAAAATTTGTAACTCCTTTCTTTTGATATCCATACAGAATGGTAGGGGTGGGTGGGGGTGGTACCTACCCCTACTCCTGGACTTTGGGGGGCATCGCTCAGGAGCCGCTTCGTAAGTATAAGTAAAAAAGGTGTTTATGTGGATGCCGTGCGAAATTTGCTGGACAACGACCCCTAAACTGTGGTATAATAAAGGTCGGGAAGACAGCTGACTCTCCCTCGGAGAGCCAGTGTAGGTGGTAATCCCTAAACAGAGCCTGTCGACCTGGCCAGTCTGCCCGTCCATCTGCGGCAAGGCTTACGGCACCATGCAAAGGGGACGTCCAATGAATACAAACACCGCCGGGCCAAAGAAACTTTATCTCCTGCAATTGTCAACTACCACAGTGCCCTTGCCGCAGGGCCGGACCATGGAAATGGTTCTGCCGTGCTATCTGGTCGAGACCACCGACGGAAAGCACATATTGATAGACACCGGAATGGCTGCTGATGCGCGGCAACCAGGTGGCCCCAAAACCGAAAACGAGAAAAATGTGCTCGAGCATCTCGCCGCACTCGGCCTGCGCCCCGCTGACATCGACACTCTCATCTGCACGCATTTCGATGTCGACCACGCGGGCTATTACGATCACTTCACGAGCGCGGAACTGGTCGTTCAGCGCAAACACTATGAGCTGGCGCAGAAACGGCATCCACGTTTTGCTCCTGCGCGTCCTCATTGGGATCATCCTGCATTGCGCTATCGTTCTGTCGATGGAGATGTCGATCTCTTTCCGGGATTGCGCTTGCTGGAAACCAGCGGGCACGCGCCGGGCCATCAGTCGGTTTTGGTGCGCCTGCCGAAGACGGGTCCGGTGCTGCTGGTCATCGATGCAGTCATGATGCAACGCCTCTTCACGATGGAGCGCAAAGCCTGGCCAAACGATGACAACGAAGAGCAATTGCTCGCCAGCACGCGGAAGCTCCTCGATTTGGTAGAGCGCGAACAAGTGCAGTTGGTCGTCTTCGGCCACGATGGTCAACAGTGGAAAGGGCTTAAGAAGGCGCCGGAATTCTATGAGTGAGATGTTGCCTGGCTCACATGAATTGTTTTGAGCGAGCAAACTTTACAATTTCCCACCGCTCAGGCATAAGAAGAGCGTGCACTTGCGCAAGTTGGTCTGGAAGAAAAATGTTCGCATGCTCATGAAATTCCTATGAAAGCGATGCTCCTTTCCAAGTATCGGCATCTTGAAATTGCCGATCTCCCCAAGCCGACTCCTGGATCGGGCGAACTTCTGGTCAGAGTGGCGGCCTGCGGAATCTGCGGCAGCGACGTGCACGGTTATGACGGTTCCTCCGGCCGCCGCATTCCGCCGATCGTAATGGGCCACGAAGCCGCTGGCCGCATCGCAGCCGCTGGCCCGCAGGTAAGTGGCTGGTCTGAAGGCGATCGCGTGACCTTCGATTCCACGATTTCCTGCGGAACTTGTCCTTATTGTATTCGCGGAGAGATCAATCTCTGCGACCGCCGCCAGGTTCTGGGCGTTTCCTGCGGCGATTACCGGTGCGCCGGAGCTTTCGCCGAATACGTTATCGTTCCGCAGCGAATTGTTTATCGCTTGCCGGACGCGCTCTCTTTTTCCGAAGCGGCCATGTTGGAGGCTGTGGCGGTGGCGGTACACGCGGTCTCCCTCTCGCAAATCTCTCCTGGCGACAAAGCTCTCGTTCTCGGCGCAGGAATGATCGGCTTGCTCTGCCTGCAGGCGCTTCGCGCCGCTGGCTGTTCAACTGTCTACATCGCGGACGTTGATGGCTCGCGGTTGAAATTAGCCAAAGAAGTCGGAGCGACAGAAACTCTGCACGCCACAGGCGACGAACTCGTTGCGGAAATTCTCAGCCGCACGAATGGCGCCGGTGTTGATCTGGCCATGGAAGCCGTTGGCATTGATGCTACAGTTCGCTCGGCCGTCCATTCCGTTCGCAAGGGTGGGACCGTAATTCTGGTTGGGAACATCACCCCCGAAGTGACTTTGCCCCTTCAAAAAACCGTGACGCGCCAAATTCGCATTCAAGGCTCTTGCGCCTCCGCTGGAGAATACCCTCAGGCAATCAATCTCCTCACCAGCGGCGCCATCAAAGTTAAGCCCCTCATCACCGCCATCGCGCCTCTCGAAGACGGCCCACAGTGGTTTGAGCGGCTCTACTCGCGCGAACCAAACCTGATGAAGGTCGTCCTTACTCCCGGAAATGTTTCATGAGAGTTCGCGCATGAGCAACGAACTGTTCGATCTCAGCGGCCGAGTCGCCATTGTCACCGGCACGAGCCGCGGTCTCGGTCAGTTCATGGCTCGTGCTCTTGCGAAGGCCGGAGCGGACCTGATACTTACCAGCCGCAACCGCGATCATTTGCTTTCCTTTGAAGCGGAAATCAAGGCGCTCGGCCGCCGCTCTGTCTCTCTGGAGCTTGACGTCCGCAGTCAGTCAAGCATTGAGCAGTTTGCGAAAGCGGCCCAAGACGCGTTCGGGCATGTAGACATCCTTGTGAACAACGCGGGCTGCAATGTTCGTAAGCCTGCGCTGGAAGTGACATGGGACGACTGGAACGTCATTCTCGACACAAACCTCCGCGGAAGTTTTTTCGTTGCTCAAGCGTTAGCGCGCCACATGGTTCCGCGACGCTACGGCCGCATCATTAACATAGGTTCCGTCACCAGTGTTGCCGGTTACGCCGGGCTCGGCCCTTATGGCGCAAGCCGAGGCGGCATCCGGCAATTGACCATGAGCCTTGCAGACGACTGGGGCAAACATGGCATCACCGTGAACTGCCTCGCACCCGGATGGTTTCGCACCGACCAGAATAAAGTTCTCTACGAAAACAAAGAATGGGTCGAATATCTCTGCGATCGTATTCCGCTCAAGCGTCCCGGCCAGCCGCAAGATTTGGATGCCGCAGTAGTATTCCTCGCTGCTGAATCCAGCCGTTATGTGACAGGGCAGACGCTGCTCGTGGATGGTGGCATCTCCACGGGCGCAACTCGCGCGCTGGTCTCCTCCGGTCCGATGGAGCCTGCAGAACCACGATAGCCCAAGTGTTTTCTTGTGTTGGGCTAGACCGCTTCCGTTCACACTGGTTCCGTGATTGGCTCTATCCGCCCCAATAGAAAGACATACCCCGCGATTCCTACGAGCAGAAAAGCCGTGGCGCCAATGAACGCTCCGGAAAAAGAATGAGTTGCCTGCACAACGTATCCGGTTACAACTGGTGCCGCTATTCCGGCGATTTGATTGCACAAATTCAGAATCCCGCCCAAGGTACCAACGCTTTCTCTTGGAGCAATCAGCGAAGGGATCGACCATCCAACGGGGGAAGCTGCGGACAGTCCTCCAATGGAAACGCTAATCCAAAACAGGGCAATTACAGCGCTGTGCGTGTGTGCAGTGCCTAGAATTCCCAACCCAAACATGGTTCCAACGATCAGCACGACCTGTCGAACACGGACCGCATTCCAACCTCGTTGTATCAAAGCATCCACGAGCCAGCCGCCCACGATCAGGTCAGTAATCGTTGCAAACGTCCACGGCACACTGGTATAGAGCGCGGAATGAACCAAATCCATATGGAGCGCGCTGGAGAGATAAGAGGGAAGCCAGGTTAGCAGAAAATAGAAGGTGTAATTGTAGGACGCGAAGCCCAGGCACAAGCCCCACACTTTGCGTTTCCGCAACAAGTATCCCAGCGGTGCTCCTTTGGAGGCTCTCGCGCGATCTTCCGGCTGAGCCCCGCCGCGAGCGATGAATTCCCGCTCCGAGGCTGTCAGCAGTTTGTCTTCGCTGGGATTTCGATAGTAAGCATAGAACAGCGCAAAATAGATGAGACTGATGATTCCCGTCGCTGCAAAATTCCACCGCCAGCCGAAATAGAACAACAAGAGACCCAGCAAAGGGATTCCAATTGCCGAAGAGAACTTCGCTGCCGAGTCAAACATGGCGGTGGCCAGACTCCGTTCGTTCGTGGGGAACCAATAGCCGATCGCCTTCGAATTTGCGGGGAATGTCGGCGCTTCACCGATCCCCAGGAGAAAACGCGCACCAAATAACCCTGCCACGCCTATGGAGATTGCCGTAGCGAAAGAGGCGACGCTCCATATCATCGTGCTGATCACGCCGACGCGTCGGACCCCAAAGCGATCCAGCAACAGTCCCGAAGGAAGTTGGAGCAGCATGTACGTCCAGTTGTAAGCGCCGGAGAGCCAGCCAAACGTCACGGCGGAGATTCCGAATGAGGATTCGAGCGCGTCCCGCGATACGGAAAGATTTACGCGATCGAAATAGTTAACCAAAACTCCCACGCCCAGCAGCAGGGCAATGGCCCATCGTCGGCGAGGTATCTTTTCGGCGCCTGTCCGGGTTTGTGGCATCTGGTGTCGTTGTTGCGGCCGTAATCATAACGTATCCCATTACCCTCGCAATGGAATAACCTTGTCCGGAAGAATCAGCTTGTGAAAGCTCTTCCTCTTGACCTGCTCCCCAGAGTCCGTGCAGAAGTGTTTATTGATCTTCGCATTCTGCGGAGTGCGGCGGTCGCAACTCGAAGAACGGGCTGAGGCAAGAGTTATGAGTTCAGGAGGTTTTGGTGTCGTATGTCAGGTTAACAGATCACCGAGTGGTGAAAAGAGATCGAGCTGCTCGAGCAATCGCCTTGAGAACTCGGAGGCCATCATCCCGCGAGCCGGTATCGAACTGCGCTCCCGCATGATCGACGGCGTTGCTGACCATGGCAACCGAGGCTACCGAAGCTTGCCGGGCAATGCCAAAGGCAAAAAGAGATGCGGCCTGCATTTCGACGGCGAGTGCGCCCTCCCGGGCCCACTTATTGAGTTGTGTTTGGGTCTCTCGGTAAGGGGCATCCGTCGTCCACACCTTCCCCGAGCGGACGGCCCATCCGGTGGCGATCAGCTCCCTCTCGAGGAGCGGAACCACCGAGGACTTGCACGCAACCTCACTGTCCGGCGACAGGTAGTGATAAGAAGTTCCTTCGTCACGAATCGCGCTGGTGGCCACCACGAGACACGGGAGCGGCAAATCCGGAGACACGCGGCCTGCGGAGGTCAGCCCGATGATGAGTTTGGCCCCCGCCGCTTGGAGCTGCTCGGCAATCAGTACCGCGTAGGGTCCGCCAATGGTTCGCGCGATGATTCCGCAGGCTACGCCTTCGAGATCCATCGTGAACATCGACGTGTGGAAACACGCCCAAGGCCCGAATGGCTTGGCTATGCCATCGCGAACCAGCCAGTCGGTGATATCTCCATCGAACTCCAGAATGCACAGGGGCGGCACGGTTCCGGGCTGGATCTGCCGGCTTAGCCGCACATCGTTGATCAAATTTTCGGGGGTGAATGCGGACGGCTGACCCAGCGCATGTCCAAGAATCGGAAGAGCCGAATCTTCCGTCATGCCCTGGATCCCTCAGATCGCCGCGTTCGGTTGGAAATAATCTTCATTCCACGATGAAGCAGTATAGACGACATCGATGGACGGAACGAGCGCGAGCGTTTTCTATTGCGCGTCCGTCCATTTGTCCGAGCCCGCTAGCTTGACAGCCACATTCGTGAAGAAAATTCGAGCAGACTGGCCGTCCGCAACCCCGCGATGGTCTGTCGAGACAAGCAAAGGGCCGGCTTGCTCATACCCCGCCCATGTCGTTGAGAGGAGGCTCGGCTTCTTCGGGCCACCCCGATGATAGGTGAATTCCTTGACTCGCCCATCGGGTCCGAGAAAAAGGTCCCAGGTATCTCCCGGCGTGTAACCGCCAACCTCCGCAGGATATTTCACGGACAGCAGCGTCGCCGTACCCTTGCCCACGGGCAATTTTTGCTTTTCCTTGACGGTCACAATGGCGCTGGTATCCCAATAAACATGGAATGGGAAAATGAACCAATAATTGTCGTTGTTGAAACCCGGGTCAATTTCGTCTTTCACGTTCGCGGGTGCGTTGTTGAGCTGAGACCGGTTATAGGTAACCTTCACCGGCTTGCCGTCCTTGTCTTTTGATTCGTAGGTGACTTGTCCAGTTTTGGGTTCCCACGTCCACGTGCGTGAGAGACTCACTTTCAAAGCAGGGAGCTCCAGGTTAAACGTATAGCGGACCGCATCTAATTGCCCATACGAATCAAGGCCATAGGTCTTGGCAAGTTGTTCGACAATCGGGGGCCGCGTCTGTGCTCGGGAAGTGCCTGCAAGGAATAGCGCGCCACAAACTAGGCAAATGGTCGTTACGGAGCGAAACAACTTTGTCATAGAGATCCTCCTCAGTCCTCAGCGAATGAATCGAACGTCGTCTTGGATGCCGCACAAAGGTCCCTGGATGCGTGAATTATGCGCGATGGAAAACGCCTTCACTCTACCCGACCCGGTGAACATCGTAGTGCGGCTGGTCGTGTGATCCTACGCAAAGCGATAACGGCAGCAGCCAACGCGACGGATCCGTATTCCAGCATCATAATCCAGCCAGGAACTACCCACGGCCGTCCAACGGTACGCAGATGCCAGACATAATAAGTAGGAATAATGCTCAAAGTCCAGACCAGGATCGGCACCGTTGCGGTCGACCTTAGGAACGGCAGCACCCACAGCAGATACCATGGGTAGACAACCGGTGCACATAAAAGCGATGCTGCCATTGGCCAAGCAAACGCGTCCGAAGACCGTTCCGAGGATTTTCTTCTCATCCAGATTGCAGTAAGAAAGCCGACCAGCAATGCCAGCCCAGCTACGACCTGCGGAGCCGTCACTCGCTCGAGCGTTGCAAAAACGGGGTCATTAAAGCGGAACCTCTGCACGTAGGTGCCGAGTGAGCCGATCGGAATCCGGCCGTGGTTGAGAAATGGTACGTATAGAAGTCCGACCGCGATCGCCGCCAGTGCGGCGTCGCGCAGACGAACGCGCTTCCAATAGAGTGGCAGCAGAACGATTGGGAGGAATTTCACTGAAACAGCCAGGCCAAACGCCAGGGCTGCAACTGCACGCCAGCGGCGCACCAGCGCAGCGACGGATATCAACAGCAGCAGCACGCCGACAATATCGACGTGACCGCTGCCCGCTACCTCAAGCGCTAGCAGTGGGTGCCAGGCATAGGCCAGAATCCAGTGCTCTCCCAGCCGGGTAAGACGCAACACATCGAGCAACACAAGCACAATCGCCAAATCGCAAAGTACAAATGCTACTTTCAGCGCGAAGGTAGACTCGTGAATCGATGTTACGGCGCGGAAGAATAGCTGCGCCCCCGCTGGATAGGGGCTCGGCACGTCTGGATTATTCAGCGTACGCGTCTCGGATGTGTGCAAGCCGGTAAGCGCCGGGTCGCTCGGAATCACGATATACGGGTTATAACCCCGGCGTTGCGCGCGACCGTCCCAAACATATCGATGAATGTCGTCGTCCACACCCGATGGCATTCGTAAGAATTGAAAATGCCACAGAGCAGACAGGGCGAGGCCGAAGAAGATGATGCGCTTCGGAAATTCCGGCGTGGAAAAAAGCTCGCGGATGGCCAGGAGGTACGCAACGCCGGCAACAGCCAGAGGAATGAAAAATGATGGTTCACCGATACGGCCAAAGTTGCGTGAGCAGATCGTCATCGCCACAAGCAAGATGGCGCCGAGTCCGTACAACTTGTGCGACGGTGTGAGTTTCACCGGCCTCCCATTCAATCGCGAAGTTGCGCGACTGCTTCCTGCCATTCGTCGAACCAACCTGCAGACCTGGGGGCCTTCTCGGGAGCGAGCCGCAATTCCCGAGCCAGCCGAATCAAGTCTTTTGCGACGTCGATGTCATAAAACGGTTCCGTGAACCCTGTTGAGAGTTCAAGAGCCTTTGTGCGCGTCATCAATTTGTCGAGTGCACTCCTTGTTCCCATCGGATCGTTTTCGAAGAGCGCCGGGTGAGCGGCCTTGGCGCCAACCAGATAGTAGCCTCCATCGTGGGTCGGCCCGACAACCACGTCATGCGTGGCCAGTATTTCGAAAGCGCTGTGCAGAACTGACGGCGCGAGGTGTGGACTGTCGCTATTGAATGCAATGACGTGTTGTCGGCCGGCGGCAGTGAAATGTCGAAAAACAGAGGTGAGCCCGGCTCCGAGACCTTCGCCTTTTTGCGCCACGACCTGCACTGTCTTACCTAAAAGATGCGCCAATTCGTCCTGATCCGATTCGGGACACATCACCGCGACCTCCACGCTCGTCAATGATTTTGCCAAGGCGAGTGTGTCCTCTAACAGGCAACGATACAGTGCCGTCACTGCGGGAGAAGGAAGCTTCTCAGTGAGACGAGTCTTGACCATGCCGGGCTTTGGGGCTTTCGCCATAATGACTAACGTGCGGTTTGGGTGAGAAAAACGCGCATTAGTCTGGCTAGCGGATTCCATGAGAGATTGGTCGGGACTTACGCTGGTCGCGGCGTTCCCGAGTTTCGACGCAGGAAATAATAACGCACGATGCGGCTCATGATGAACCACCCTGCTCCTACCGTGCCCTTCACCGTACCGCTGATTTTGGACGTTCCAATGCGCGGATAGTAGCTCACAGGGACTTCGACGATGCGAAGTCCCGCGATGGCCCCTTTCACGATCATTTCCACGGCCCAGCCGTAGGTAGTCTCTTCAAGGGCGAGGGCGTGCAGCACCTCTGCGCGGGCGGCGCGAAACGGGCCGAGGTCAGTAACGTTCACGCCGTACAAAAGCCTGATCAGGCCGGCGGCGAGGCGATTGCCGAAGGATTGGTGCCACGGTAGCGCACCGGGGCTGCTCTTGCCACCGAAGCGCGAACCGAGCGTGATGTCGGCGCGCCCCTCGATGATCGGCGCCAAGATAATCGGTAACTCCGAAGGGCGGTCGCTGTAGTCACCGTCGAGGAAGACCACCACATCAGGATTTTGCGCATTCGCGAGCCCTGTCAAACAAGCGCGCCCGTATCCCCGGCGGGGCTCTTGGATGACTCGTGCCCCCATCTTTCGCGCGAGATCCGGCGTTCCGTCCGTCGAATCGCTATCGACAACGATGACCTCTGTGACGAGATGGAAAGGCAGATCGGCAAGCACGCGGCTAATGGCCTGCGCTTCGTTATGGGTCGGAATGATGACCGATACTCGCACGCATATTTCCTGATCACCACCACAGAGACACGGGGTTCCGCCGCGCGAGCAACGCGTCGACGCCCCAGGCACGACCCGCGCGCCCCACAACGAGCCCGAGCGAAGCAACCACAGGAACCAGTAGTTCCCAAATCCAGGACGTGCCCAGTTCCGTCACCCAAAGGGTGCCGAGGAACAAGAATGCCACCATGGCTACAGGGCGGGTGAGCAGGCCGATGACCAGAAGGATACCGACGGAGATCTCCATCACCGCTTGCCCGGGAGCTACCATGGCCGCATGGCTCGACATGAAACTCAGAACCAGCTTCCATGCCGCCGGCGCGTGGCTGTTCTTGATGTAGAAGTTGATCACGCCTGAGTAACCAGCTGCTGTGTAGGCGCCCTTCCCCAGATTCTCGAAGAAGACCGACACGAACATCGCGCCGATTATCAAGCGAACCAAAGCCAGGCCGTTTGCCCCACCCGGTTGGCCGAAGCTGGCTGTCGTATTTTGTGCTTGAGCTGCGTTTGTCGTCATTTTGGACCTATTCACAATAGACTCCGGCCGCGACTGAAAGGGCGCAATCTTAAACTATCGGACTCGTCTGTGCCACATGGGATGCACACAGGATAGCTAAGTTACAGCCAAGGCTCAGCCGTAGAACGGTTATGAAATACTACTGCGCATGAGCAACTCAGCCATCTTAATCGCGCGCAACCACGACAGTGGTACATGAGCTCTCGACTTTGGGGAGCTCCCGAGCGGGAGCCATGCGGATTTCCAGTTTTTGGGCTTCTCCGCGGACAATGGGGCAATAGAAGTCCGGCTGGTCCAAAGCATTCTGGATACGGCGCCTTCCGGCGCAACCGCCATAGCAAGGCTCCAGATAAACGCAGGATCGGCACGCCTCCGGAGTGGTGCGCGCCTCCACAAAGGGGAGGGTTTCTACAACTCCTGAGCGGAGCGACAGCAGGATCGCAAGAGGTTCCCCAGCCCCCGGCCAATAGACGCAAGGCTGGGTAGTAGCGCGCGGCGTAACCCGCACCGTGCTTACTCCACAACCTCCGACTCTTGGAGGTAGGCCCGCCATTGCTCGAACCAACGGCTCGCCAATAGCAATCACGTCGGTTTGCGCAAATAAGGCGCGAAAACCTTGCCAATATTCCTCATAGCTCAAGGCAAACAGGTCGGAGCGCACGGCTTGGTAAACATTGACGCGCAGCGGCGCCTCGTAGCACTTCACCACTCGCGCCACCTCGGCAAGGCGCAGATAGTTCGACTTCATTATCACGGCAATGAAGGTGACTGGAATCCCCAACCGCACGCAGCGTGCTGTCTGATCATGGATCAGCGCCCAATTGCCGGAACCGCGTTGGGCATCCTGCTCGCGTTCGGTGGGGTAATCCAGGGAGAACTCCACATCGTGAAAGGCTCGGAGCTCGTCGTCTGTGAGAACGGCCGAACTATGCCCATTCGAAGTGATGGTGAGCTTCACCGGCAGAGTACGGAGGTAGGCCAAAATCTCTCTGAACTGTGGGTGCATTCCGTTCTCACCGGTGCCCAAATTAACGGAGCGGACCGGCAGGCTCTCCATCACAGATCGCACCTGCTCGAGGCTAAGACGGTCGGTTCGCGCCGGATCGCGGTAGCAGAAGGAACAAGCCAGGTTGCACTCGTTAGTCAGGCCGAGGCCAAGCGCAAATCCCTCAGTCCCAGCAGGCCTGACCCACGCAGAGTGCGAAGCGGACTGGGCGTCGGCCTGCGTCATGGTCCAGTTTCCTGTCTGGAGGATGAATGGCGAGCGATCCTCTGCGTGTAGCGCGCAATCGCGGCAAACTCCGGTCGAGTTCCCAGCTTGCGCTCCAGTTCAAAAATCCGTTCGTACTCCTCGCGGCGGGAAACGTGGGGCGGCAAGTAATCCGCCAATACTCGTACACCGCGCTCGACGATCACTGTCAGCGACGCCGCTTTCAGCATGGCCTTCAGGCCATCTGACGTGAATAGTCTTACTGGGCCTCCATACAGTGACTCTTGTCCCCACTCCGCGGTGAGGGTACTTTCCGCAGCGGCCAAATCGCCTGCTTGTATGGCAGCCTTGAATACTTCGCCGGACCGATTCCTCACAAGGATTGAGAGTATCGCCGATGAATCCCGCAAGGCACGAGCCGCACCCCGCAACACGGCAATCGGGTCGTCGAGATATTCCAGTACGTTTTGGCACAGAATTACATCGAACGTTGCCGTGGGAAACAACTCCGTCAACCGCGTAACGTCCCCGTGCTGTAGTACGACTTTGTCCGCAACTCCTGCGTCGTGTGCCGCGCGCTTTGCGATCTCCAGCATCGCTGAAGAAGAATCCAACAAGGTCGTGTGAATGCCAAGACGCGCCAGGCGCACGGCAGCGGCTCCAGTGCCGCCTCCGAGATCCAAAGCGCGCTGTGACAGTTTGGTCTGCGGCAGGGGAAGAAAATCCTGGAGGTTGGCGAAAGCCAAATCGGAGCGCAGGCGGCCCTCGGGTGTCTCGAGGTAGGCGGAGTATTTGTCCGCGCTACTCTGGAAGCGCCCGCTGTCAGCTTTGGCGGTCTTCTGCATGCAAGACTCGGAGGAAGTCGATCCTGATTCGAGTATTGTACACGGACGGAGTCGTAAGGTAGCTGTCAGCAGAGAAGTCAGAGGGATTTGCGTGCAGAGATTTGACCATGAATCGTCGCGACTTCAAGAGCCATACCCATATGGTATGGACTTGCGGCGGAAACGGGCCTCCCAAGCTGGCGAATTGTGTGAACTGACGATCGCCGCTATGTGAAAGTTGGCTCAAGACCTTGGTTTGATTCCGCTCCCGAGGCTCTCGGCGCGCTTGCCAATCTTTTTCAATGTCATTTCAAGAGCTCGCAACTCTTTCGGGCTCGCATCGGCAAAGACCTTTTTAATTTCGGCGGCGTGTTTGCGAAAGATCGGCGCGATCAGTTCCTTGCCATTTGGAGTGAGCGATACGACGCGGACGCGGCGGTCTTCAAGACTTTCGACCCGGCTTACCAGGCCCCTTTCGACGAGGCGGTCCACGGCCGTGCTGATCGAACCGGGGGTCAGGAACACCTTTGGGCCGATCGTATTCACCGGCAAAGGCCCTTTGTTCAAAAGGGCCTCAAGGATCCGGAAATCGGTGTCGCCGATTCCCGTCTCCGCTAGTCCCGCATAGAGATATTTTGAAGCCGCCTGAAAGGCCTTCACCAATACCAGCCAACAATGAACCGGGTCTCGCGAGTTCTTGTCCATGACGAAACCATTTTGCTCTTTTGTGTAACCGATGGCCAGCATAATATATCTATATAAATAGGATTGGCATCGATAGGTATGGTCGAGAGCGCCGCCTGGTCTTAGTCAAGGAGCAAGATGTCGAGGCTTGAGAGCATGAGTCCGCCCACAATCGAGGGCAACGGGCAAGGTCCCATGGTCAAAGCAGCCCGCACCCCTCTCGCAGTGGCACTCACGCTGGCTTTGCGGTGCTCCAGGGCCATCCGCGAATACCAAGCGCCCACGGTTGCCCCTTCGCTTAACTCAAGGGTCTTTGCTACCGCCCTGGCACCTATTGCACCATGATCTGGGCTGGCACGGATATCTCCATGCCAGCGCCTCTCGGAGCGCAGCGAGGTTGAATGACTTGACCTCTTACTTCCACAGTCTTGCCGATGAGCCCGGAATAGTTCTTCCCGGCAAAATCCCCGAACATCGACGCCTGGAAGCACACGACAAAGACCCCGCTGGGTGACTCATTGAAATAGACGATGGCCCAGGGCATGTTCACCTGAACTCGGGAGACGGTGCCTTTCACGATCAGCGGCTTCCACAACCACTGCGGGTCAAAATCCGCAAGCGATTTGCGCATGGCGTCGTGTTTCTCCTGATCCGCCTTCAACTGCCGGGCATATTCGGCCTCTTCCTGCGCGCGCCGCTGCTCGGGCGTTGGCATAGCGTCGATGATCTGCTTTAGGAGCTTAAGGGCATCCGCACTGCTGGTGTCCTTGTTGTCCTTGGCGCTTGCGGCGCCAGACGAAGCGTGGAGTTCCGTGTCTTTGGGCGTGGGTGCGACGTCCAGGTAGTAGTCACCGCCAAGGACTTCCACACCTCCGCCAACAGGATGGTTTGTCCAAGAGGCGACAGGTTGAAAGCGAAGCGCTGCGGCAAGAGGGAAGAATGGCGCGCCGTCATTTCCGCTGGGATGAAAGCTGGCGCAATTAATCTCCGACTTACTTCTGACCTTGTAGGACATCGCGTCCTGATGAACGCAGAGCCTTTTGCTGGACTTAGTGAGTACCAGCCCCCGGTCAACCCGGTTTGCGAGAGCCTGAGCCCAATTGTAGTACCAATAGCCAAAGTCAGGAACTCGGTCGATGCTTGCGGGCGTAAACTCGCCATGCGAATCGAAGAAGCCAAATCCAAGATACGCCGGGTTCGTGCTCTCTTTCGAGCGACCGGAAGGACCGGATATCCGGAGCACACGTTTACGGTCTCCGGGTCTAAGGTGCACCCATCCAGACACATCCAAGGAATAACCAAGGAGCGGATCATCGTCTTCAGAAGCAACAACTACATCGACGCCGACCGTCCCTTTGTTGCAGACGTCAAGAGTTGCGTAATCCTGAGCGCGCAATGGAAGAACGCCGCCAAGCAGGAATAAAAAGAGCATTCCTTGCAGGCCCCATTTCTTTGCCGGGAATCTCATGAGTTTCCTCCTGCTCTTGATTGGCTGCATTATCCATCTGACCAAATTTGGAGTCCACCAAACGTTTCTTCGCCATGTCGGGTTCCAGTTCGCGCTCTCTGACTCCTGGGTTGTCGACAACTCCTACGTAACCCAATTACGGAAGAGTTAGCTGCCATCAGCCCAGAGGCGAACCGAACATTGGCGACCAGAGTTTTACTCCTCCAAGGAAACGGTCCTCGATTGATATCAGTTCATTCGGCCCCTATACGCTACGAGTGCGAATTCGCTCGGCCGAATGGCCGAATGGCGGCAATTGACAACTCGATTTGGCGTGCTTACGATTCGACCGCGTCCTATTTCTGAGACCGCCAGTCCTCAATTTTGACTTAGCGAGTAATGTCGCAGTCATGAGAACCCACGGGAGGTCAACATCATGACTTACAGAGTCTTGAATTCGTTGATTGCTACTAGCGTGATCCTATTAGTCTCGTCAAGGGGGATGAACGCTCAGCAGTCCTCTGGGGAAGCGATCTCGATCGGCAGCGACGACATCGGCGGCGTGGTTACGAGCGCCAAAGGCCCGGAGGCAGGCGTCTGGGTGATCGCGGAAACAGCCCACCTGCCGACCAAATTCGTGAAAATTGTCGTTACTGATGATAGCGGGCGCTACCTACTGCCGCAGCTTCCCAAGGCGAACTACAAAGTATGGGTGCGCGGCTACGGGCTCGTGGATTCCCCGCCCGTGCAGGCGGCGCCTGGCAAGGCCGTCAATCTGACTGCGGTAGTGGCGCCGAACGCGCGTGCAGCAGCGGAATACTACCCGGCCACTTATTGGTTTTCTTTGCTCCGTGTGCCGGACAAAAGCCAGTTCCCCGGTACTGGGCCCAAAGGCAACGGCATCCCGGAAAACATGAAAAGCCAGGGTCAATGGCTGCATTTCTTGAAAACCGATAGTTGCTGGTCGTGTCATCAAATGGGGGATAAGGCCACGCGCGAGATTCCTAAGAGCCTGGGCCATTTCGACTCGTCGACCGCGGCTTGGGCGCGACGCCTACTCTCGGGACAAGCCGGCAACAACATGATTAACGGCCTCGGCCAGCTAGGACCAGAGCGAGCGTTGCCGATGTTCGCGGATTGGACCGACCGCATCGCTGCCGGTGAATTGCCGCCTACACCTCCGCGACCGCAGGGTGTCGAGCGAAGCGTGGTCATCACCGAATGGGACTGGGCGGACCCCAAGGCGTATCTCCATGATGAGATCGCGACCGACAAGCGGAACCCAACTCTCAATGCCAACGGCCTGATTTACGGAGCTACTGAACTCAGCACGGACTATCTGCCGGTTCTTGATCCGGTGAACTCTGTGACGAGCCAAGTGAAGCTGCCAGTTCGCGACCCGAAGACGCCATCGAGCGCAGACGACAGGATTGCGGCGCCTTCGCCATATTGGGGAGACGAAGCCATCTGGCACAGCCGGGCCAATGTCCACAATCCGATGTTCGATGCGCAGGGGCGAGTCTGGATTACTTCCAGAATTCGCCCGAGCGAAAATCCAGCGTTTTGCAAAGAAGGCTCGAGCCACCCTTCAGCGGTGTTGTTCCCCCTCAAGACAAGTGGCCGGCAACTCGCTGTATACGATCCAAAGACGAAGCAGGTCACGCTCATCAACACCTGTTTTGGCACGCATCACCTGGTGTTTGCCGAGGATGCAAACAATACATTGTGGACGAGCAGCGGTGGCGGCGGGGGAGCGATCGGTTGGCTGAATACAAAGATGTTCGACGAAACCCACGATGAAGAGAAGTCGCAGGGCTGGACTGCACTTATCCTCGACACCAATGGAAACGGAAAACGCGATGAGTATGTGGAGCCTGATCAGCCTGTCGATCCCACTAAGGACAAACGGATCAACGCCGCTTTTTACGGTGTCACTGTGAGCCCCGTGGATGGATCGATCTGGGGAACGGTCCTGGGATTCCCCGGCGCGGTCGTTCGGTTGAACCCTGGACCAAATCCCCCAGCCACCGCCCTTGCAGAAATCTACGAACTGCCATGGAACAATCCAAATGCGCCTATTCACGGGTTCTCGCCCCGCGGGCTCGACATCGATCGTAATGGTGTTGTGTGGACGGTGATTGCCAACGGTCATTTAGCAAGCTTCGACCGGCGCAAGTGCAAAGGGCCGCTTAACGGACCGACAGCGACAGGGCAACATTGCCCTGAGGGTTGGACGCTCCATCAACTACCAGGGCCGCAGTTGCAGGGAGTTACCGATCCCGGAAGCGCCGAGGCCAGTTATTACGATTGGGTGGATCAGTTCGACACTTTGGGACTGGGAAAGAACGTGCCGATCGCCACCGGCAACGGAAATGACGCGCTACTTGCGCTGTTACCCGACAGCAGGAAGTTTGTTGTGCTTCGTGTACCGTACCCCATGGGATTCTACGCGAAAGGGATGGACGGCCGGATCGACGATCCGAAGGCTGGTTGGAAGGGAAAGGGCCTGTGGGCTACCTACGGCACTCGAACTCCTTTCCACGCGGAAGGTGGTAAGGGAACCACGAGCAAGGTCTTGCATTTCCAGCTTCGCCCAGACCCGCTCGCGCACTAGACGGTGAACGAGCTACAAGCGCATTTTCGGACAACTGGGAGACTGCATGGTAATTGGCGTCACTTGATGTCCGTTAGCGTTTACCAGGACTTGCGAACTGAACCACGATTCCCACCCAGTACTCCAGAACGCGCCGTAGCCTCATAATTGGGCAATGAATCAGTCTTTCGATCTAGATACCGAGGTGCTTTCCGCATCGCTGGAGGAAGCAATAGCCTGGTGCGAGCGCCAGAAACTCGTGGGGACTGTTGACGAGAGCGAAGAAATAAAGCGTCGAAGAAACTTGGGAAAACAAGCGGGTGAGCTAACACGTCGCGCTCACGAAGAACGCACTCGATTCTGGAACAGACTACTCCGGCGGGACTACACGCATAGTCGGCTGTGGAGACGTGGAAGGGAGTTGTACCGCCAAGCCGACTTGAGTTCTATCGCACCCCTTTCCCAGCAACTTCGTACTCCCGGACTTGCTCCGACTAAGTCGCTCGGTGAGGTTCAGACCGAAGCGGACCGGGAAGAATTGGTGCGCTCGGTCATTCTTCGGAGGTCACAGCTTCTGAGCGCGGGAACAAAAACCGCACAAGGCAAATCCGATTGTGACTTGCGTGGTGGGCGGTTGCTGCTATACGCGCCCGAGGACAACTTGGCGGATGGTGCCGCGAAATATGTGTCCTGCGGTTTCTTTG
>DATEHF010000033.1:0-65546 GCA_035279725.1 Candidatus Acidiferrum sp. | reverse complement strand
TACCGCCCATAGATCGCCCGGAAATACTCCCATTTCCCCTTGCGCCCCAAGTAAACCCTCCCCAATCGTCTCTGGCTCGGGTTACATCTTAAATGGCGCGACGTTGTCCCCTTCGGTTACATTTTAGATGGCTCGATACGCACCATTGACGTAGTAATAGTCCGCCTGTATCATCCGCGCATCCAAAATCCAATTCCATCGGAGAGATTCACTATGCTGAATTGCGCGAGAGTTGTCCTTACGAAATGTGCCGCAATAGTCGCCGTGGTCTTACTGATAGTGCCTTATACGTTGCAAGCGCAGCAGCCACCAACGAGTCCTGAAGTCTATGGGCAGATCAAGTATCGGTATATCGGCCCGGAAGGCAACCGTGCCACGTCTGTCGCCGGAGTGCCGGGTAAGCCGAATATCTGGTATGTCGGCGCCGCATCCGGCGGAATTTTCAAGAGCACGGATGGTGGGATTCATTGGGATCCTATCTTCGATTCGGAGCCCGTGGCCTCCATCGGTTCACTGGCGGTAGCGGCAAGCGATCCGAACATCGTATGGGCGGGAACCGGCGAATCCTTCATCCGCAGCCACATCTCCGTTGGGCAGGGCATCTACAAATCCGTGGACGCGGGCAAGACCTGGTCGCTGATGGGGTTGGAAAAAACAGGCCGCATTGGCCGAGTGGAGATCGATCCACGCAATCCGGACGTTGTGCTGGCGTGCGCGCTGGGGCACGCCTACGGACCTCAGCCGGAGCGCGGCGTCTACCGTACAACCGATGGCGGCAAGACGTGGGATAAGGTTCTGTTCGTTGATGAAAACACAGGCTGCTCCGACCTGGGAGCCGATCCCAACAACCCGCGAATCCTCTTTGCAGGGATGTGGCAGATCGAGATTCATACCTGGGGCCGCACCAGTGGCGGCCCAGGGAGCGGCCTATTCAAGTCGACGGACGGCGGCGCCACGTGGAAGCGCCTGGAAGGCCATGGCCTGCCGCATTCTCCGGTGGGCAGAATTGCCGTGCGCGTGGCCAAGAAAGACTCCAATCGCGTCTATGCGGAGATTGAAACCGGCGACGGCGCCCCGCAGTTGAACACCACCGGGCAGCTTGGACAACTTTGGCGTTCCGACGACGGTGGCGAGAATTGGGAGATGGTCAATTCTGACCGTCAAATCCGCGGGCGCACGCACTACTATACGCGCACGGAGATTGCACCGGACAACGAGAACGAGGTGTTTTTCTTTTCCGCATCCTTTTCGCGCACGCTGGACGGTGGCCACACCCTCACCAAGATGCCCGCTGATCCCGGCGGAGACAATCACGAGATGTGGATCGATCCCACCAACGGGGATCGCATGGCTGTGGTCAACGATGGCGGAGTGAATATTTCCGTGAATCGCGGGAACACCTGGAACCACGTCAACCTGCCCATCGCGCAGCTGTATCACGTCACGGTGGACGATCAGATTCCGTACTTCGTATACGGCAACCGGCAGGACGGCCCATCTTGGCGCGGCCCGAGCAATAGCTTGCAGTTCGGCGGCTTCTTCGGCAACAGTATCCCGCGCGGCGCGTGGCACCCCGTGGCGGGAGGCGAGAGCGGCTTCGCCGTGCCGGATCCGGTCGATAACAACATCATCTGGTCCACCGGCACTGGCTCGGGCAGCATCGGCGGCACGGTAACCCGTTTCGACGAGCGCACACACCAGGACCGCGAGGTCGAAGTCTGGCCCGATTATGTGGCCGGCGCGCCGGCGGCGGAAGTGAAATACCGCTTCAATTGGGAATTTCCTATCGCCATTTCTCCTCACGACCACAACAAAGTGTACGTGGGTAGCCAGTTTGTGCACGTCACCACCGATGGCGGCAATAGCTGGCAAATCATTAGCCCGGACCTGACGCGCAACGACAAGAGCCGCCAGCAGATTTCCGGAGGGCTCACTCCCGACAATATTGGCGTCGAATATGCTGGCGTGATTTTCGCGTTGACCGAGTCGCCGAAGGAAGCGGGCTTGATCTGGGCGGGTACCAACGACGGACAAGTGCAGGTAACGCGCGATGGTGGAAAAAACTGGAGCAACGTCACAAAAAACCTTCCTAACTTCCCCGAATGGGGCACTGTGGATAACATCGAGGCCTCGCGCTACGACGCGGGCACCGCTTACCTGACTGTTGACGGCCATCAGGTGAACTTTCGCGATCCCTTTGTTTACAAGACTGCCGACTACGGAAAAACCTGGACGTTGATTACCAACGGGATTCCCCACAACATGCTGAGCTATGCGCACTGCGTGCGAGAAGATCCCGTCCGAAAGGGGCTGCTCTACCTAGGCACGGAGGGCGGGCTGTACGTTTCCTTCGAGGACGGGAAGAATTGGCAGCCGCTGCAGTCTGGCCTGCCACACGCGCCCGTCTATTGGCTAACGGTGCAGGAAAGGTTCCACGACCTGGCGGTGGCGACTTACGGGCGCGGCTTCTGGATTCTGGACGACATTACCGCGCTCGAGCAGTTCACTCCGGAGGTCGCCACTGCCAAGGCTCATTTGTTCACGCCGCGCGATGCGTATCGTTTTAAAGAAGTGGCGCAGCCAGCGGCCGTTGAGTACGACCCAACTACCGGAAAGAATCCGCCTTATGGTGCTGCGATTAATTTCTATCTCAAGGCCAACCTAGGAGAGAAGGATGTCGCCAAACTGACCATCGCGGACACTAGTGGAAAGAAAGTACGCGAATTTGAGTGTCGCGCACCCAAACCGGGCGCCGCGGAGGCTAAGAAACCTGGCGAGGATGATGATTTTGCCGATGTCGAGCCGCCGCCTTGCGAAGTCAAAGCAGGCATAAACCGTGTGTGGTGGGACCTACGCACCGAGCGCAGCATACAAATTCGCCTGAGAACTACGCCGCTCTACGCGCCGGATGTTCCGTTTGGACCCCAGGGATGGCGTAAACCTCCTGCCCTGGGCCGCGTGGCCGTGCTGGCGTTGCCGGGAACCTATACAGTCACGCTTGCTTTGGGAGAAGAAAAATTCACGCAAAAGCTGACCGTGCTCAAGGACCCGCACACCGCTGGGTCGGAGAGCGACATTCAGGCGCAGACGCGCGTGCAGACCGCGCTCTACGACGAAATGAACGCCATGGCTGCGACCGTGAACCAGGTTGAGTCCCTGCGCGCGCAACTTGCTGCCCTCGGCAAAGAACTGGGCAATGACGATGACTCGAAACCGGCTCGAAAAGCCACTGACGAACTCGGGGAGAAGCTGGCAGGTGTCGAGGGAACCTTGCTGCAGCTCAAGCTTACTGGCCGCGGACAGGATGACTGCCGCTGGTCACCCATGCTGCTGCAGAAAGTTGGGTATCTGTTCAGCCAGCTTGATAGCAGTGCTGATTTTCCGCCCACAACGCAGCAATCGGCGGTACAGGAAGAATTAAGACAGCGGGGCGACAAGGCCGCACAAGACTTTCAGCAGCTCTTGACGAAAGACCTGGCCGCGTTCAATGCCATGCTTCGGGAGCGAAATATTCCGAATATCTTTGTGAAAACAAAGTAGGCGAAGCGGGGTTAAGAACGAGGATTCCGACAACGCGCTGCGGAGCGGGAGAAACTAAGATGACGCGAAATTTACGCGGAGGGCGAGTCCTGATTCTTGCCTTCGCAATGATGATTGCGGGGCAAACCATTCACGCACAAGACCGCTCGCAGGGGCGGTCGATGGTGATTTCGCGAGGCGGGATTGTGGCGGCGGAATCGCCGCTGGCGGCGCAGGCCGGGGCAAAAATATTGGAACACGGCGGAAACGCTGTGGACGCAGCGATTGCCACGAACGCCATGATGGGCGTCGTCGAGCCGATGATGAACGGCATCGGCGGGGACTTGTTTGCCATCGTGTACGACGCGAAAGCCAACAAGCTGTATGGATTGAACGCGAGTGGATGGACGCCGAAAGCATTGACCATCGAATACCTGCAGAAGCAGGGAATTCGTAGTATGCCGCAGCAAGGCGTGAATTCGATCACCGTGCCTGGGGCAGTAGACGGCTGGCAGAAGTTGGCGGACAAATTTGGTAGAAAGAAGCTAGCGGAAGATTTGGCGGCGGCGATTCGAACGGCGCAGGAGGGGTTTCCGGTTCCGGAATGGACGGCGGCGTATTGGGCGGTAGAGGTGGATCACCTGCGCACCGATGACACGGCGGCCGCGACTTATCTTCCGGGAGACCACCCGCCGAAAATGGGCGAAGTGTTTCGCAATCCCGATCTCGCGTGGTCGCTCGAGCAGATTGCGCAACATGGCAGAGACGCGCTTTACAAAGGTGAGATTGCCGCAAAGATTCTGGAATCGATGAAGCGGCACAACGGTCCAATGACGGCGCAAGACGTGGCCGAATTTTCGAGCGAATTTGTCGAACCCATTTCCACTACCTATCGTGATTGGACAATCTATGAATTGCCGCCGAATGTGCAGGGCCTCGCAGCACTGGAAATGTTGAACATCATGGAAACGTTTCCGCTAGGACAGAAGGATTGGGGGTTCGGCTCGACCAAAGCCCTGCACGCCATGATCGAAGCGAAGAAACTGGCATACGCGGACCTTGCGAAATACGTCGGAGATCCGAGAAGGCAGAAATTGCCGGTAGCGACGCTCCTTTCGAAAGAGTGGGCAGCAGCAAGGGCGAAGCTGATTGACGCAGACAAGGCGGACTGCGACGCGGCAGCGGGAGTAATACCAGTGGGGAATGACACGACCTATCTGACCGTTGTTGACCGCGACGGAAACATGGTGTCGCTGATTCAGAGCAACTACGAATCTTTTGGATCTGGCATCGTCGCTGCCGGCACGGGTTTCGCGCTGCACGATCGCGGCGGGCTGTTCAGCATGGATCCGAGTTCGCCCAATGCTCTTGCGGGCCGAAAGAGGCCGTTACACACCATCATTCCGGCGTTTGCGCAAAAGGGGGATGTGCGCGTGGCTTTCGGAATCATGGGCGGCTGGAACCAGTCGCAGGCTCACGCCCAGTTCGTGGCAGATCTTGTGGACTTCAAAATGAACATTCAAGCGGCGCTCGAGGCGCCCAGATTCAGCAAGCACACATTTAGCGGCTGCGACGTGATGATGGAGAACCGCTTCGCGCAGAATGTGCGGAACGAATTGACGAGCAAAGGCCACAAAGTCGACCTGAAAGGGACTTATTCCAGCGGCATGGGCGGAGGTCAGGCGGTCCTGAGGGACTTTGCCGCAGGTGTGAACTACGGAGCTTCGGACCCTCGAAAAGACGGTCAGGCGGTCGCGGAATTGCCGTTTGAATAGGCCTAAGTAGCTGATTTGAAGGGGGAAAGCGCTCTGTTCCAGCAGTGCAAAAGAGTTCCCTTTCGGGCGGGGAGGGGAAGAATTGTGCCTTGCGAGGCGACCATGGCCGGTCGGCCAGTTTGTAAGCCGTTGTAAATACAATGTTTATCGTAAACCCGGTTGGTAAAAGGATTGCACCTGTACCAATGGCCAGGGACCGCCGCCCGCAGCTACGCGACCTGGATGTGGAGATCCCGATGGGATATGCCCGGGTCGGCTTGACTGTGGCGCGCTACCTCGCAACTGTTGCTTTTTTGCTTTTCCTCACGACCCAATGCCAGGCCCAAACTGCCCAAACTGTGAACCTTTCTGGGCGTTACCAGTGTGCGCAAGCGAAAGTCCGAGGCAAAGTGGTTCCTTGCACGGCGGCGCCCCTTACTTTGAAGAACGATGGGCGATTCGAACTGCGCGGCTGGGAAGGAAGCTACATGGTGAACGGGGAGTGGGTGGAGCTTTCCGATTCCTTGATCAAGACGCGCGCGAAGATTGCGCCGGGACACAAAATCGTGTTGCGCTACTACGGGAAGCACGGCCTCGTGGAAATGACCTATGAGCGCCGCGTTGTAGATATGGGGAAGACGGCACTGAGCTAATTTCGGCCGTGGAACTGCCCACGGGAGAATGCAGCACCGTCTGCGCCGCAAATTCTTTCAAACAGACGATAGAAATTTCTTTAGCGAGCGGCTGTCTGCCATCCCCGGCCGCGCAATGCTCTTCCTGCTGTAGCCCCCGTCAATTTTCCGTGATCGTATTCGACCTGGCCGTTCACGATGGTGAAATCAATTCCATCGGAGAGCTGGTCGGGCTTTGTAAAGCTCGCGTGGTCAATGATAGTTGCCGGGTCGAAGATGGCGATGTCGGCGAAGTAGCCCGGTTTCAGAAGGCCGCGGCTCTCGAGATGTTCGCGCTGGGCGGGAAGAGAAGTGATTTTGCGAATCGCGGCTTCAAAGGAAATGAGATGTTCGTCGCGAACGTAGTGGCCTAGGAATCGTGGCATGGAGCCCATTGCGCGTGGATGGGTGTGCGGTTCATAAGTGGGGCCGTCGAGTGACATTTCACCCGCGTCCAGACCTATGCTGGTCCACGGCTGGCTCAGGCCCGTGCGGACATCTTCTTCGCTAGCCATGAAATAGATCGCGCCGGTTTGCGCCTGGTCCGCCAAGACGAAATCCATCAGCGTGTCTTCAGGTGATTTCTTCCACGCTTTCGCTACAACATCCAGTGTTTTTCCCGCGAATTGCTTCAGGTCAGGATTCTCCGCGGATGAGATGAGCACGCCAGCGGCACCACCACAATCGTAAAGTAGATTTTCCCAATCGGAATGATCTCCAGCGAGATCTTTTTTCACACGCGCGCGAACGGCCGGCTCCTTCAATCGCTCCAACAATTTTTGGACTCCGCCATCAGCGACCCATGGCGGCAAAGCTGAGGCTAGTGCTGTAGCTCCGGCGGGATAAGGATACATGTCCGCGGCAATATCGAGGCCGGAATCGCGCGCTTGTTGGATCGCTGCGACAACATTCTTCATGCTGCCCCATCGCGGCTTGCCGCTGACTTTTAGGTGGAAAACCTCCACGGGCAGATTTGCTTCTCGGCCGATGCGGATAGCTTCAGCAAGTGCGGGCATTTCGGAAGCGCCTTCGCTGCGCATGTGCGTAGCGTAGAGGCCGCCGTATTTGGAGGCGACTTGCGCGAGAGCGATCAGCTCATCGGTCTTCGCGTAGATATTTGGCGGATAAATGAGAGCGCTGGAGACGCCGAGAGCGCCATCCTTCATAGCCTGCTCGACCAGCGATTTCATTTGCTCGAGTTCCACGGGAGTGGGGGCGCGGTCATCATCTCCAATCACCGCTTCGCGAACCTGTGCTGACCCGACGTACGTTCCGATGTTAAGTGGCGTGCCTTGTTTTTCGAGGCGGCGAAAATAACCGTCGAGAGTGGTCCAATCGACTGTGAGCTTGTATTGATCGAGAAATGCTTTCTGCGGCGCGATGGTCTTTTCGTTTTGCGGCGCGATGGAACCGCCTTCGCCGGTGATCTCGGTGGTGATTCCCTGGGAAAGCTTGCTCAGAGAACGATTGTCGAGGAGGAGCGAGACTTCGGATTGGCCTAACATGTCGATGAATCCCGGGGTGACGATGCGGCCTTTCGCATCGATTTCGCGCTTGGAATGCGCTTCATGCAAATCGCCGATGGCAGCAATGCGATCGCCGCTGACGGCGACGTCCGCGGCATACCAGGGATTTCCGGTACCGTCGATGATGTGACCGCTGCGGATGATGAGATCGTACTCGCCCGCGGCAGCGTCCAGGTTGGCGTCGTAGGCGGCAGCTGCAATTTCGCCAAGCGCCTGCCCGGCGACTTCCTGAGCGGAATCCGGATCTAGTCCTAATGAGACATGATTGACGTAGGCGGCGAACGCTAGTTTTTTTCCGTTTTTGGTGATGACGTAGCCGGCCAATCCTTTGCCGTTGAGCATCATCTTGCTATTAAGTTTGTCTTCGGAACCAAAGGTGCCTGTTTTTGCGAAGACGTGCCCGGCGCCAGGCGAATTGACTTGAATCTTGGCTAGCGTGCCGTCCTTCCCAAGGATGGGCAGGCCTTTGAAGAAAGCATCATAGTCGGCTCGAGCGGACCAATAAGTCATGTAGTGGACGATGAAGTCGGGGCTAAAGAGGTCAGCCCAATCGCCGCCGGCGCCGTCGCCTTGTGCAGCTCCGGAGAGATCGAGCTTAGCTTCCTGCAAAAAAGCTTGCTCCGTTTTGAACCCAGCGTGGAGTGGATCTTTCGTGTCTTTGGCAACGAGCAGCCCAAGGAGATACGGCCCCATGCCGGCGTGCAGATTCTGGCTCACTTTGAGCGTAATTTTGATTTCTTCCGAGAGTGGAGGGGAAACGTGTTCGGCGAGTTGATTCTCGGCGGTGTAGAAACGCTGGTATGGCGTGAAGTCGGCGACGGGGGCGGCCAGTTTGGAGTTGACCATAATGCCCGCCGACTTCAGCACATCGCCAAGCACGGCGGTGGCGAACTTTGCTGGTGAGGGAACTGCAAAGGCAGCGGTTTGCGGTTCCATGCCCATCGGGATGCTCCCGGTGAGTGTGACGGTCAGGGAGCCGTCGGCAGCGGGGACGGGGTCGGAAGCGCTGAAGGCCAGCTTGGATTTTGGTTCACCGGTAACGACGTTATTGACGAATCGGAGGTAGGAATTTTGTGGCGAAACAGAGATCTGCACTGCATCGTCAGGCTTGTTGCCGGGCTTGCCTACTAGGTCGATGACATTGTCGTTGACGATGATGGAAGACATCACCACGCCGGTACCGCCCTCGCGCTCCCCGTCCGGCATGAGGCTCGTATCCACGTAGACGTGGCCTTCAATCTTGCGAACGCCCTTGCCTTTGATTTGCGAAACAAACTGGCGAATGACTACGAGCGGGTCGCCCGGAAGCGCCGGCCCGTTGTACGAGTGGTCGTGATCGACAAAAGCTAGAGTTCCGTCGGGCTGAATGCGATTTGAAAGATTGGGATCGCCGCTGGCGACAAGGATGAGGTCGCCTTTGAGTGTGCCGTGCTTGTCGATTGGACCGGTCCGGTAGACGCGAGTATGGAAACGATAATCCGCGCCGAGTTTCGCGAGGAGAGTGCCTTCGGTGAGTGTTTTCGTTGTCGAAGCGGGTACGAATAACTTGTCCGCATTCAGAGCGTATACAACTTTGCCGTTGTCGAGCGAATAGAACTCGATGCCGAAATTGGCGTGGGCAAATTCGGGGCGGCTCATGACCTTTTGAATGCGTTGAGACAGAGAGGATTCCGATTGCGCATGAGCCGGCGCGGCTGCAAGGCATAAGAGAAGCAGCGAGATGAAAGGGCCTCGAAAGGGAAGGCCGTGCAGACATTTTTTCAAGGCAGAATCCTCCGATGCATGATTCAACTCACGTTCAATGAACTGGCATTGCTTTGGAGCCGGAGTCGAGCTTTTCAAAGGGCGCATTCAGGATCGCGTATTCCTTCCAATCCTTGTAGTCGAAATGCCACCATTCAGACTCGTAGACAGCGAACCCCTCGGACTCCATAGCGCGGCGAAGCAGGTCGCGATGCCATCGCTGAAGCGAAGTGCCGCCGGGATAATCGGGGAAAGATCGCGGAGACATTTCATCGTATGTGCCGGGCATCTCGATGGGTTTTCCGGTCGCAAGATCATACAGGGTCAGGTCGACAGCGCATCCCCGATTATGGCGGGAGCCTTGGGCCGGGTCGGCGACGAAGATTTTTCCTTCGGGCGGAGTCGCATCCCAGAAAATCTTCGTCACGTACCATGGACGATACGCGTCGTGGATCAGCAGTGCGTAGCCGAGCGGCTTTAGTTTTTTCTGGACACGGAGGAGAGCATCAGCGGCCGGACGCTGAAGAAACGCGCGTGCCTGGGAATATACCGGTGTGCCGAGGAAGTCATTCGATGTTGCGTAGCGAATGTCGAGGTGAATGCCGGAATCAAGCGGAGCCACCTCAACGAGATCTGAGTCGCGAAAGGGGCCGGGCTCTTGCGGCGGAGTGAGTTTTAGTGCCATCTCGCGGAGCTTCGCCACGGGCCGAGTGGGGGTGACGCGAAAGAAATGCGCGGGATCGGCACCCGCGTCTGTGCGCACGTAGGACTCCATCAAATATGTGAAGTAGGGCGCAGCCCCAGGCTGCTCCACAATCTCGTAACTCCAACTTCCTTTCGCCGGGTCCGGGACGAACATAAATCCCAGCCGCCGATAGCCTTGCCCAAAATCGTACGGTGCTGTCAGGTCGAAGTGGATTTCCTCGTCTGGCCCCGAAGAGGATCGCATATATGGCCGTTGATTACGCTCCAGGATAATTACAGAGTGTTTGTACGCCCCGTTGCTGCTGTATTCGTAGATGCCGACGAAGCGTTTCCAATCGGCTGGAGCATCCGGAGGCTTGGGGCCAGGGAGCAAAGAACCAGGGGATTGGGCGAGAGAAGCGCATGCACAAAGGACTCCGAGGACGGCGGTGGCGACAGGTCGTCTCTTAAAGAGAAAGCCGAAATTATCGTACACGCCAGATTTCCTCTTGGACCATTAAGAGTTCACTCGGTTGCGCACAACATGATAGCTGAGTCTGAGGCGAGACGGGGCGATTGCGCTCAGGTGTTGTACCAGCGAATGCCTTTGCGCTGCTCTTCGGCGATTTCCTTTGCCATGGCGAGTGTCCGGGGCCGGCGATACTGGCCGACTGCAGCGAGGATGGCATCCACCAAGGCAATGGGAGCGGCATAAGACGCGCCGAAAGAAGTCGACTCGATGGAAGCCAGGAACATCTCGTCACAAACACGCGCGAGGGGAGATACGTAAGTGTCTGCTATGCCGACACAATGAGCGCCGCGTGCCCTGGCTTGCTCAGCACCTTCGATCGTCTGGCGCAGGCCGCGACGAAAGCTAATTGCCAGGACCAAGTCTTTTTTGTTGACCGAACGGACGAGGTGTAAGATTCGGCCCGCCGAGGTCCCGGAAAAAACAGGCAAGCCCAACACACTGAGCTGGTACTCCAGGTAGAAGGCAAGCGTGATGGCGAGATCGTTGGCGATCAAAACAATGCGGCGGGCTTCATAGAAACGCTTCGCCAGCGCTACCAGGCGTTGAGCGTCGAGGCTATTCTTGAGGCCATGGAGATTGCGGAAGTCCTGCTCTAGAGAGTCGCGCACGTGCGCAGGCATGCTCCCATCGCTTCCGCCGGACTGCATCGTGTCCAGGGAGGTGGCGTAAGCCAGAGAAACCTCGTGCAAGTGACGCTGAAATTCGCGGTAGCTCCCAAATCCAAGGCCGCGGACGATGCGGACAATCGTCGCCGGGTCGGTCTGAAGTCGCGCGGCCATCGCGCGCACGCTAAGGAGTACGTATTCGCGCGGGTGCTCCAGGATCGGGCGGATAATTTCCTGGCGTTTGATGCTGAGGTGATCAATGCGCTCAGCGAGGTTGAGAGTAGCCGCCTGCGAAGGGGCCTCTTGGCGTTTCATCAGGCGAGAGAATTGCCCAAATCTCGCGGCGTGTCAACCATGCTACGGCGCAGAAAGGGCAAGAGGTAGCGGCAAACTAGAATCCATGTGGCCCTGCTGATGCCCAAGCCGCAAGGGATGATGCCTGGCGTTGCAGCGGGAGGGGCATAGCCACTCCGCCTACAATTTTAGGAGTTACTTTTTTGTCGCGGCTGCTTTGTTTTCGAGTCCAGGCGCGACCACCGGTTGGAGGAACGGCATCATGGCGCGAAGCTTCGGTCCAAGTTGCTCGACGGGATGCTGCTGCTCGCTTTGGCGCGTAGCCAGAAAGTTCGGGCAGCCCTTTTCATTTTCCTCGATCCAAGCCTTTGCGAAGCTGCCATTGCGAATCTCTGCCAGAATTTTGCGCATCTCTTCCCGCGTTTGTTTGGTGATGATGCGCGGTCCGGCGGAATAATCGCCTTGCTCTGCAGTATCGCTGACGGAATAACGCATGTAGCTAAGGCCGCCGCGGTAAATCAAGTCGACAATAAGCTTGAGCTCGTGCATGCATTCGAAGTAGGCGACTTCCGGCTGGTACCCAGCTTCCGTAAGCGTGTCGAATCCAGCCTTGATTAGTTCACTTACTCCACCGCAGAGAACGGCCTGTTCGCCAAAGAGATCCGTTTCCGTTTCTTCGGTGAATGTGGTTTCGAGAACGCCTGCCCGCGTGCAGCCGAGTCCTTTGGCGTACGCGAGAGCGAGGGCTTTCGCCTTGCCACTTGCATCCTGCTCGACGGCGACGAGTGCGGGTGTTCCACCGCCTTCGGTGAAGACTTCGCGAACGCGGTGGCCAGGAGCTTTTGGTGCAATCATCGAGACATCTACGCCCGCCGGAGGCTTGATGGTGCCAAAGCGAATGTTGAAGCCGTGCGCAAACATCAGCGTCTTCCCCGGCTTGAGATTTGGCTCAATCGCGTCACGATACAGCTTCGGCTGTTTGGTATCCGGGACGAGAATCATGATGACGTCCGCCCACGCCGCAGCTTCCGCTGGTGAGCTGACGGTCAGGCCAGCTTTTTCCGCTTTGGCGCGTGAAGCGCTCCCATCATGGAGGCCAACGCGCACGGATACGCCGCTATCGCGCAGATTGAGCGAGTGCGCATGACCCTGGGAACCGTAGCCAATGATGGCTACTTTCTTTGCCTGGATCAGCGAAATATCCGCTGAATTGTCGTAGTAAAGATTTGCCATTTGTTTCCTCTCGTGACCGGTTCGCGGTCGAAAGACTAATTGATTCGGGATACTTGCGACGCCTGCCCACTGGCGTCCCCACACAAAGCGCATAGACAAGAGGGTCCGTGCTACTTTGCCTTTGCTTCCACTGCCTCGGGCGATTCAGCGGGAGCAACGGGTGGCTGCAACAAATCGCCGCCGCGTGTCATGGAAATCCGGCCGGTGCGGGCCATTTCCAGAACGCCGAACGGCCGAAGCACTTCCAGCAAGCCGTCGATTTTGTCGACCGTGCCGGAAACCTCGATGATCAACGATTCAGGCGCGACATCAACTACACGCGCTCGGAAAACTTTGATCAACTCCATCAGGTGAGGGCGATTCTGCTGGTCTGCAGAAACCTTGATCAAAGCCAGATCTCGCTCGAGGAGCGCGCGAGTGGAGATATTTTCCGCTAGCAAAACATCAACAAGCTTTTCGAGGCTTGCTTCCAGCCGATGCGCTCCGCGTTCATCGGTGTGCGCCACGATGGTCATGCGTGCGACTTCTTCATTCTCCGTCGGACCAACCGTGAGCGAATCAATGTTGATGGCCAGGCGCCGCGCCAGGGAAGAGACACGGTTGAGCACGCCAGGCTTGTTTTCGACATAGGCGACAAGTGTTTGCATGTTTTTCTCGATTTCTCCTATGGCTCGGTAGCCGTTTCGACCAGTGGATTGTTCGGACGGCGAATCATGTCGCTTAGGGAAGCGCCTGCGGCAACCATAGGATAAACGGAATCTTCCTGTTCGACGCGGAAATCAATCAGCACGGTCTCTGCAGATTCTCGCGCCGATCGGATAGTGGGTACAACCTCAGCTCGCTTGGTGATGCGTTCCCCTCGGATGCCAAAGGCGTTGGCGAGCGCTGCAAAATCCGGCGCAACTAGTGGAGTAGCTACGTAACGTTTATCGTAGAAAAACTCCTGCCACTGGCGGACCATGCCGAGATAGCCGTTATTGATGATGGCGATCTTGATGTTGATCTTCTCCTGAACGATCGTCGCCAGTTCGCTCATGGTCATCTGGAATCCGCCATCGCCCACGACCACCCAGACTTCCGAGTCAGGTTTCGCGAACTTCGCGCCGATGGCGGCAGGAAGGGCGAAACCCATCGTTCCGAGACCACCGGAAGTAATCAATGTGCGAGGCTGATTGTGATGGTAATACTGGGCTTCCCACATTTGGTGCTGGCCCACGTCGGTGACAATAATGGCTTCACCGCGAGTCTCTTTCCATAGATCGTTGATGACATGTGCAGCGTAGAGGTGCCCGCTGTCAGGCAAGCTCTGAATGTCGCGCACTGCGGAATCGCCCTTGAGTTCGTTGATGTGACGCACCCAAGCGGTGTGTTCGCGAGTCTCAATATGCGGAATGAGGCGTTCGAGAACTTCACGCGCGTCGCCAACCAGGGCGGCGTCGACTTTGACGTTCTTGTTGATTTCAGCGCGATCGATTTCGATATGGATTTTGCGAGCGCCCTTCGCATAGGTGCGGAGGTCGCCAGTGACGCGATCGTCAAAGCGCATCCCCACGGCAATTAGGAGGTCGGCCTCCTGAATGGCATTGTTGACCCAGGCTTCGCCGTGCATGCCCATCATGCCGAGATTCAAAGGATCGTTGGCAGGGAAGCAGCCGATTCCGAGCAGGGTCATGGCCACGGGATAATTTCCGGCACGGACGAACTGTTCAAACGCGCGCATCGCTCCGGAAACCATGATGCCGTGTCCCGCGAGGATGATCGGACGCTTCGCCGTGTTCAACATTTCAACGGCGCGGTCGAATTCAGCTTGATCATGATTGTTGCGCAGGCGCTTAGGCGGAAGTTTTGGTGCCGACGCTTCCCAGTTGAATTCAGCAGAAGCCTGTTGCGCGTCCTTCGTAATATCGACAAGCACCGGGCCAGGGCGTCCGCTGCCAGCGATCAAGAAAGCCTCGCGAATGGTCCGAGCAATGTCTTCCGCTTTCGAGACCACCACGTTGTGCTTGGTGATGGGCATCGTGATGCCGGTAATGTCGATTTCCTGAAACGCATCGGAGCCCAGGACTTTGCTGCTGACCTGGCCGGTGATGCAAACGACCGGAGAAGAGTCCAACATAGCCGTGGCGATGCCGGTGACCATGTTCGTTGCGCCAGGCCCGGAAGTGGCCATGGCGACACCGACTCCACCGCTGGCTCGGGCATAGCCATCGGCCATATGCGTCGCGCCCTGTTCATGGCGCACCAGGACATGGTGCAACTTTGATTTGCCGAGCGCGTCATACACGGGAAGAATCGCACCGCCGGGATAGCCGAAGAGGTCGCGCACGCCAAGACGCGTAAGCGACTCGCAAAGTATTTCCGCACCGGTAAGCTTCATAGAGCCCTCACTTCCGGCGACCGCAAGGCGGTCGACGCGTTCGAGACAGGTTGACTGTTTTCCGAAAAAGAAGCAGGCACCACAGCGACTGCTCCGAGAGATGCAGAGGAAACCAACAAAGCGTACTTAGCCATGACGCCGCTCGTAAAGCGCGGTGCAGGCGGTTTCCAATTCGCCAGACGTTTCTGAATGTCCGCTGCGCTGAGTTCCAGGTTCAACTGCCTTTTGGGAATATCGAAATCAATGATGTCGCCGTTCGCAACGGCCGCGATTGGGCCGCCGTTGGCAGCCTCGGGAGCGAGATGTCCTGCCATCAGCCCGTGAGTAGCGCCGGAGAATCGGCCGTCGGTGAGCAGAGCAACAGAATCACCAAGACCCGCACCTACCAGAGCTGCAGTGACGGCGAGCATTTCGCGCATGCCTGGCCCGCCTTTTGGTCCTTCGTAACGAATCACAACCACATCGCCGGCCTTGATAGCGTTGTTCTCAACGGCCGCAAAAGCTGCTTCTTCATTGTCGAACACGCGCGCAGGTCCGCGAAAATTCTGAATGTTGTGCCCGGCAACTTTTATGACGCAGCCCTCCGGAGCAAGATTTCCTTTCAGGATGACGAGTCCGCCAGTCGGCTTGAGCGGCGTGTCGATCTTGCGGACAACTTGCTGCGACGGCGTTTCCTTGGCAGCGGCTGCTTCTTCGCCGAGGGTGCGCCCGGTAACGGTGATGCACTCGCCTCGGAGGAATCCAGCTTCAACAAGGCGCTTTGCGACGAGCGCAGTGCCGCCTGCTGCGTAGAGATCGGTTGCGACAAATCTTCCTCCCGGTTTGAGGTCTGCAATAATCGGAACTTTGGAGCTAATGCGATCGAAATCATCAATGGAGAGCGAAATCTTCGCTTCGTTCGCGATGGCCAGCAAGTGCAGCACGGAATTGGTCGAGCCGCCGGTTGCGGCGACACCAGCGATAGCATTTTCGATGGCAGCCTTGGTGATGACCTTCGATGGAGTTACATCGCGGCGAAGCAAATCGAGAACCATCTCTCCCGTGCGCTTGCCGGCGTCTGCCTTTGCAGCATTTGTTGCTGGAACGCTCGAAAGCCCCATCGGCGCGATCCCCAGGAACTCGCAGACCAAAGCCATGGTGTTCGCCGTGAATTGCCCTCCGCAAGCACCCGCGCCAGGGCAAGCCGCGACTTCAAGAGACTTGAGCTGAGCGTCGGTCATCCCTCCGTGTGAATGCTTACCGATCGCTTCGTAAACATCCTGAATCGTGACCGAGTGCCCCTCGAACTGGCCGGGTGCAATCGAGCCGCCATATAGAATAAGCCCAGGAATATTCAAGCGCGCCAAGGCCATGATGCCGCCAGGAATGGTCTTGTCGCAGCCGACCAGAACAACTAAAGCATCGAAAAGATTCCCACGCGTGACGAGTTCAATCGAATCGGCGATGACTTCGCGGCTGATCAGAGACGCCCGCATGCCTTCCGTGCCCATGGTAATGCCATCGGAAATCGAGACCGTGTTGAATTCGAGAGGAGTTCCGCCGGCGGCGCGAATGCCTTCCTTCACATGCTGAGCGAGTTCCCGAAGGTGATAGTTGCATGGACCAATCTCAATCCAAGTGTTGGCAACGCCGATCAGCGGTTTCTTGAAGTCATCATCCTGCAAGCCACAGGCGCGAAGCATGGAGCGCGCGCCGGCGCGGCTTGCGCCATCGGTTAGTGCACGGCTGCGCGGTTTCAACAAAGAGTCGCTCACTGCAGAGTCCTTTCGATGGCCATCAACGGCGGCCATCCTGAAATTGCTAAGCCCACAAAAACTGAGGCCATCATCCTGTCTCAGATGATGGCCTCGAAAGCTTCCAGTGATGCTGTGCTAGGCTGCCATCATCCGCCTGTTGTCCCCGCTACGGGAACGGGAATAATCTCCACAACTATTGGGTATACGATTCGAGCAGTATTATCCTTCGCGAATGTCCAACCCTTCGTGATGGCAAGGCGAAGCATACGTTTCGCCATCAAAGTAACAGGATGAAGACGGGAAGTCAATGAGTCAAATTAATAGTTATATTAAATCAAATAAACCTGGCTTATACACCGGTTCCAATAAATCCGGTCTGGGACTCGTGCGCAACATTGCGAAATTGCGCGTCTTGCGAGCATCTTCTTGGACATCTTTACATCTAAATCATTAGGGAGCAAAGGAGTTTGCGTGCAGGAAAGCACAGATGTGCTGGTCATCGGCGGCGGACCGGCCGGATTAGCGGCAGCCATCGCCGCGCGAATGAAAGGTTTTGATGTAACCGTTGTGGACGGCGCCAAGCCTCCCATAGACAAAGCTTGCGGCGAAGGTCTGATGCCAACCACCATGTCGGCATTGCGCGAGTTGGGTGTGGCCATTGGTCCAGCCGATGGGCAGGCTCTTCGCGGAGTTTGTTTCAAAGATGAACGGACGTCCGTCGAAGCTAACTTTTCGAGAGCCTGCGGTTTTGGCATGCGCCGAACTGTCCTTCACCAGAAGATGGCGGACCGAGCGCAAGAGTGTGGGATCAACCTGCTCTGGAACACCACCGTTTCTGGCTTATCCGAGTATGGCGCCAAACTTGGCGATCGAGTCTACAAAGCAAAATGGATCATTGGAGCCGATGGCGTCCACTCGCGGGTTAGGCGTTGGGTGGGCTTGGATCCAACAAGGCCGCAGGCGAGGCGATTTGCGCAGAGACAACATTTCCGCGTGAAGCCCTGGACCGATTGCATGGAGATTCACTGGGGCGACACGGCGCAGGCCTACGTTACGCCCCTGTCCTACGATGAGATTTGCGTTGTTCTGATTTCTCACGAACCGTGCTTGCGTTTGCGGGATGCCTGGCAGAAATTTCCCGAGTTGGGTCGTCGTCTGGAGGGCGTGGAAGCAACCAGCGCGGAGCGTGGGGCCGCGACGGTGAGTCGCAGCTTACGTCAGGTATACCGGGGAAATGTTGCGCTGACGGGAGACGCCTCCGGAAGTGTCGACGCCATCACCGGAGAAGGGCTGTGTCTGAGCTTCCACCAGGCACTCGAACTCGCCAAGGCATTGGCGAATGGCAACCTTGAGAGTTATCAGCGAGCCCACGGGCAAATTGCAAAACGCCCGATGACCATGGGCCGGCTCCTGCTCTTGCTGGATCGCTATCCGTCATGGAGACGGCGCGCGTTTCGCGGCATGGCCGCGGAGCCGGAGCTATTTGCGCGCCTGCTTGCGACACACCTGGGAGAGACTTCCCCGAACTTTCTGGCTGCCACAGGTTTGCGCTTTGGCTGGCAGTTCCTGACGGTTTGATTCAAAAAGAGCGATCCATGAAAATATCTGGAAGCCGCCTGAAAACGATGTTCTATCTGTGCATAGCGGCACCGGCAATGCTCGCTGCGCTAAGCGCCTTGCCACAGCACGCAGCGCCTCCGCGTCCCGCAAATGAAATAGTCCTGGGCATCGATCCAGCGCGAAGCAAAGTGCACTGGACGCTGGGCACCACACTTCATACCGTTCACGGCACCTTTGCTTTTAAGAGTGGGACTTTTAATCTCGAGCCAGCCACCGGCAAGGCCAGCGGCGAGATCGTTGTTTACGCGACCAGCGGCGATAGCGGCAACGATTCGCGCGACAAGAAAATGCACAAGGAAGTTCTCGAGAGCACAAAATTCCAGGAGGTCATTTTTCGGCCGGACCGGGTGGAAGGCAAAATTGTGCCACACGGTTCTTTCACGGTTCAAGTGCACGGAATCTTTATTTTGCATGGCACGGAACATGAATTAACTGTGCCGGTACAAGCGGAATTTGGCGGGGACCATTGGACCGGCAGCGCGACCTTCAACATACCGTTCATCGACTGGGGCTTGAAGAATCCAAGCAGTTTTTTCCTCAAGGTCGAGCACGCCGTCCAGATCCATCTGGAATTAAAAGGTTCTCTGCGAGGCATCGCGGCGCCCTAAAGCGTCTTAGTATTTGGCTATTCTTCCGATTCCTGCGTCACGATATGAACGTCCACGGCCGGCGATTCGCGCAGAAACCGATGCACCGCCGACAAGTAGAGGTATTTCCGCCAATCGCGGGTCGCCGCGCGTCCAAAAATGACCTGGGTGATGTGTTTCGAGCGCACAAATTCCGCCACACTGTCCGCCACGCTTTTCCCTTTTAGCCGGATCACCTGCGCGCCAAGGCTTTCCGCAAACCGCAAATTGGCGTTGAGCGCATTCTGATTAGTCTCTTTCCCAAGGAATTCGCGTTCCACGTGGACCACGTAAAGTTCCGCATCCATGCGCCGCGCCATACGGGCTCCTCGAGCGATGAGGTACTGCCCCGCGGGATTCGACGAAATACACACAGCCATCCGTTCCCGCACCGCCCAATTTTTCCGGATGTCCTCCGCCTCCATGTAAGATTCGAGGCTGCGGTCTACCTGTTCCGCCACCTGGCGCAAAGCAAGTTCGCGCAGAGCAATGAGATTGCCACGCCGGAAGAAATTCTTTAGTGAACGCTCAACCTTCTCGGAGCTGTAGACGTCTCCTCGTTTCATGCGGTTTTGCAACGCTTCCGGCGTGAGGTCCACCATCACGGTCTCGGTGGCAGTCAGCGGGACCCAGTCCGGAACCGTTTCGCGCACGGTGATACCGGTGATGGAGCGCACCACCGGCGCAATGCTCTCGATGTGCTGAATGTTGAGAGTTGACACCACATCGATCTTTGCCGCCAGGATTTCCTGCACATCCTCGTAACGCTTGCGGTGTTTGCTGCCAGGGATATTGGTGTGAGCCAACTCGTCGACCAGGACCACTTGAGGTTGGCGCGTGATAGTCGCGTCGACGTCCATCTCCTCAAAGATCGTTCCCTTGTATTCGATCTTTTTTCGAGGGACGGTCTCAATGTTTGCGAGGAGTTCTTCAACCCCTCTGCGGCCGTGGGTTTCCACGACCCCGATGACGACGTCTTCACCGCGGCTTTTGCGGCGGAGCGCTTCGCTCAACATACCGAAGGTCTTGCCGACCCCCGGAGCGTACCCGAGAAAGAGCTTGAAAATCCCGCGTGACTTTTGCGGAGGAGAAGCGATCTCCAACCAGTCTTCCGGCTTCTTCGGCAATGATTATCTTCTCCTCGGCAAATCGCAGCCCTGCGGTAGAATAGAGAAATGCAGAGATTCCTCGCCGGCCGGACATTTGGCTTCGCCGTGTCCATCGCCATCGTTGCCGGTGTCGCGTTTCTTTACCGCCACGTTCTGTTGGTCAATCAGACTACCGTCGCTCTGACTCTGCTGCTCGCAATTCTAGCAGTTTCGGCGGTCTGGGGAATGGCTGTCTCCGTCTTCATGTCTGTCGTCGCGATGCTGGTATTCAACTATGAGTTCCTTCCTCCGGTCGGGACGCTGACTATCGCTGATCCGCAGAATTGGGTGGCCCTCGGCGCATTCCTGGTGACATCCATCATGGGCAGCCAGCTATCGGCGCGAATCCGCAGACAGGCTGACGAAGCTCATGGCCGCCGCCGCGAGATTGAACGTCTCTACAGATTCAGCCAGAAACTGCTGGGCGAAGGCAACGTCATCCAATTGATGAACGCGATTCCGAATTACATTGTGGAAAGCTTTGAGGCGGGCGCCGCCGAACTATTCCTTCCGCAAAAAGAAAAGTTCTATCGGTCGGGCTACGGCGCTTCTCATCTAGATGAAGAGAAAATGAAGACGGCCTTTCTTCGCGATGAACTGACCGTTGAGCCGCAACAGAGTGTCTATTTTGTTCCCGTGCGTCTCGGAGTGAGGGCCATTGGCAGCCTCGGCATTTCTGGAGCAAGCCTTTCCCGTCAGACACTTGAAGCAGTCAGCAGTCTCGTGGCAATCGCCGTCGAACGCGCGCGAGCCGTCGAGCAACTCAGCCAAACGGAAGCCGAGCGGCAGGGCGAGAGGCTGAAGTCCGCGCTACTGGATTCCGTCACGCACGATTTCCGCACGCCGCTCACTTCCATGAAAGCGGCGGTGACCAGCCTGCTCGGCGGTGGCTGCGAACAAATCGCGCCGCAAGCCCACGAATTGCTCAGCATTATTAATGAAGAGTGCGACCGGCTGAACCACCTCGTCGAGGAGGCCTCGGAGATGGCCCGGCTCGAAGCCGGCGAAATCGAACTGCATTTCGCCCCGACTTCCATGGAAGAAATCATTCAAGGGGCCGTTGCAACTTGCAAGTCTTCACTGGGAGGCCGAGAAATTCAGGTGAGGGCGGCTCTCAATCTCCCGCTTGTGGATGCGGATCCTGACCGCGCTCAGGACATTTTGGTAAAACTGGTCGACAATGCCAACCTGTACTCGCCAAAAGATCAACCCATCACCATCACGGCGGAGCTTACCGGAGACTACGTAACCACAAGTGTGGCAGACCGCGGTCCGGGTATCGACGATTTCGAGCAGGGAATGATCTTCGACAAATTCTACCGCGGGAAAGATCAACGCTATCTTGTGCGGGGAACCGGCATGGGCCTGCCAATCGCAAAGGCAATCGTGGCGGCGCATAAAGGGACAATCGGAGTGACCAGTCAGCTTGGTCACGGCTCGGTCTTCTCATTTTCGCTCCCCATTGCACGGAACATGGAGCGAGTAGCGTGACGGATGCATCTATCCTCGTCGCAGACGACGAGCCACAGATTCGGCGAGTGCTGCGTTCTACTCTGTCCAGCCGGGGGTACGTAATCATCGAGGTCAAAACCGGTGAAGAAGCCGTTGAAGCCGTTCGTAAAGAGAAGCCTGACCTCATACTCCTCGACGTGAATATGCCGGGCATTGGTGGAATCGAAGCATGCCGGGAGATTCGGCAGTCGACGGAAGCCCCCATTATCATGCTCACAGTGCGAAACGCGGAGCGCGACAAGGTACTGGCGCTCGACGCCGGCGCTGACGACTATGTCGTAAAACCCTTTGGAATTGAAGAATTGCTCGCGCGCATTCGCGCTGCGCTAAGGCGCTACGCCCCGGGCGATACTTTGCCTCCGTTTGTTTCGAAAGATCTGACGCTGGACTTTGAGAGCCGGCAATTGATGGTGAGCGGCGAGGAGGTGCACCTGACTCCGAAGGAATTCGACGTCCTAAAGCACCTAATCGCCAATCAGGGCAAGCCGCTGACGCACCGAAGACTTCTCCAATCCGTTTGGGGGCCGGAGTATGGGGAAGAAACAGAGAATCTTCGCGTGGTCATCAATCAGTTGCGCAAGAAGATCGAAACGGATCCCGCGCGGCCTAAGTACATTCGGACTGAACCTTGGGTGGGGTACCGATTCCAGCCGCCAAACGCTGGTCCTTCCAAGTCATCCTCTCGAAAGCCATAAACTGCCTGAGCAGCCGATTATTTTGAAAATGGATGTTGAGCTTCGAGCTCGAGATTGAGCTCCAGAACGTTAGTACGCGGCTCGCCCAGGACGCCCAGTTGTCTTCCCACGGTATGCTTGGCGACAAGTGCGCGGAGCTCAGCCTCGCTCACCTGTCGCTCGCGCGCAACTCGAGGAATCTGCAACTCGGCGGCGGCAGGGGAAATGTCCGGGTCGAGTCCAGAGCCCGAAGAAGTGACTAGATCCACAGGAATTGGCGAACCCGGATTTTCCGCGCGCAACTTCTTCACGTCACCATTGACACGGTCGATCAAGGTCTTGTTCGTAGGCCCCAAATACGAACCGCTGCTCGAAGTTGGATCATATCCATGCCCCGTCCCTGCTGCCGATGGGCGTGAATGAAAGTAACCGGGACCGGTAAACGCTTGCCCGATAATCCGAGAACCTACCAGTTTTCCATTGCGCTCAATCAGTTGTCCGTTGGCTTTATCTGGAAACAACAATTGTGAGAGTCCAGTGACAACCAGTGGATAGATCAGACCGAATAGTACCGTCGTCACTAGAGTGAACCACACGGAGATAATGAGATTCTTTTTCATAAATGCCTCTAAGCCAATCCCAGCCGCGTCAGCACGATGTCAATCAACTTGATGCCGAAAAAGGGCGCGATGACCCCGCCGACACCGTAGATCAAGAGATTCCTGCGCAGCAAAGCGGCCGCACCCAAGGGCCGGTACGTCACTCCGCGCAGCGCCAGAGGAATCAACGCAATGATGATCAGCGCGTTGAAAATCACCGCCGACAAGATCGCGGATGCCGGAGTCCGCAGTTGCATTACGTTCAACACGTTCAGCACCGGCAATGCACCGGCAAACATCGCCGGAATGATCGCAAAATACTTGGCTACGTCATTGGCAACCGAAAAGGTTGTTAGCGCGCCGCGTGTAATTAGCAATTGCTTGCCGATTTCCACGATCTCAATGAGTTTTGTCGGATTGGAATCGAGATCAACCATGTTTCCCGCTTCTTTCGCGGCTTGTGTGCCGGTGTTCATGGCCACGCCGACGTCGGCTTGCGCCAGTGCCGGCGCATCATTTGTTCCGTCACCCGTCATGGCTACCAGCTTGCCTTTGGCTTGTTCGCGCTTAATGAGCGCCATCTTGTCTTCAGGCTTAGCTTCCGCAAGAAAATCGTCGACGCCTGCTTGCCGGGCGATTGCCGCTGCGGTCAGGGGGTTATCACCGGTTATCATCATCGTGCGGATTCCCATCGCCCGCAGATGATCAAATCTCTCGCGCATGCCGCCTTTTACGACGTCCGTCAGGGCGATGGCCCCGAGCACGCTCCGATTCCGAGTTACAAGCAATGGTGTGCCACCGCTATTCGCAATTTCACGGGTGATCTGCTTGATCTCGGGCGGCACAACCTGGCCTCTCTCCGCCACGTATTTCTCAATCGCTTCCGGCGCGCCCTTGCGGATTTCGTGGCCATCCAAATCTACGCCGGACATGCGGGTCTGTGCTGAAAATGGTATGAAATTCGGATTGTGCGGCGCCAACTCGCGGCCGCGAAGACCATACTTATCCTTGGCAAGCACAACGATGGAGCGCCCTTCCGGCGTCTCATCCGCGAACGATGCGAGCTGCGCAGCGCTGGCGAGGTCTGATTCCGTAACATTGGGACAAGTGTGAAACGATGTCGCCTGCCGATTTCCCAGCGTAATCGTGCCCGTCTTGTCGAGTAGCAGCACGTCCACATCTCCCGACGCCTCCACTGCCCGACCTGACATGGCGATCACGTTGCGCTGAATCATTCGATCCATTCCCGCGATTCCGATGGAAGAGAGCAGTCCTCCGATAGTCGTAGGAATCAGGCAGACCAGCAGGGACACCAGGACGAAAATGTTCTGCGGCGCCCCCGAGTAAATCGCGAAAGGCTGCAGCGTCATCACTGCCAACAAGAAGATAATCGTCAAGCCCGCGAGAAGAATATTCAGCGCGATTTCGTTCGGCGTTTTCTGTCGGGAAGCGCCCTCGACCAGCCGGATCATCCGGTCCAAAAATGTTTCTCCAGGGTTGGAAGTAATGCGGACTTTTATTTCATCCGATAGGACGCGGGTTCCCCCGGTGACCGCTGAGCGATCCCCGCCGGATTCCCGGATGACAGGTGCGGACTCGCCGGTGATTGCCGATTCATCGACAGAGGCTACACCCTCGATCACCTCGCCATCGCCCGGAATAAAGGCTCCGGCCGTGACAACTACGATGTCCCCTGAACGCAGTTTTGAACTGGGTACGCTCTCAATCTTGTTATCACACGTCACCACGTGAGCTAGAGTTTCAGCCCTAGCTTTACGCAGAGTATCGGCCTGCGCCTTGCCACGTCCTTCCGCCATGGCCTCTGCGAAATTTGCAAATAGAACGGTGAACCACAGCCAAAGCGTAATCTGCAGCCCCCAGCCGAAACTCCCCACATGATGCATATAGTCGCGCACTAGCTGAATCGTAGTCAGCAGCGCGCCAACTTCGACCACGAACATCACGGGGTTCTTGACCATCGTTTGCGGATCCAATTTGCGGAAGGAATCCACAATGGCTCTCTTCAGAATATGGGAGTCCGTCAGTGATATGGGTTGATGTTGAAGATGTTCGGTCATCGCGGCCTCAGAAAACCTTCGCTGCATGCATCTGCAGGTGCTCGAGAATCGGACCCAGGCTGAGCGCCGGGAAGAAAGTAAGGGCACTTACAATCAGAATGGTGGATACGAGCAATACCGTAAACAGCGGGCCTGTCACGGGAAACGTCCCAGCGGAAGCAGGAGCGATCTTTTTCTTCACCAGGTTTCCCGCGATAGCTAGGATGGGGATGTGCATGAAGAAGCGCCCCAGCATCATAGCCACCGCTCCGCTGGTGTTGTACCACAGCGTGTTGCCGTTCAGGCCGCCGAAGGCCGAGCCGTTGTTGCCCACCATCGACGTGTACGCGTAGAGAATTTGTGAGAGTCCGTGCGGCCCCGGATTGGAGATGCTGGTTGTGCCAAAGGGTCGCACAACAGCAATCGCGGAAAAACTCAAAATCACGAACGTCATAATCAGAATCGAAAGCATCGCCATTTGCACGTCATAAGACTCAATCTTTTTGCCCAGGTATTCGGGTGTTCTACCCACCATAAGTCCGGCGATGAAAACCGCCAGGATCACGAAGACCACCACGCCATAAAGTCCTGATCCGACTCCGCCAAACACGACTTCTCCAAGCATGATGTTGATCATCGGCACCATGCCACCCAGTGGCGTAAACGAATCATGCTGGCTGTTGATTGCCCCGCAGCTCGTGTCTGACGTCACTGTGGCCCACAGAGCGGAGTTCGCGATGCCGAAACGCACTTCTTTGCCTTCCATGTTCCCGCCGGGCTGAACAGCGCTGGACCGCTGGTCCACTCCGGCTAGTATTGGATTTCCCTTGGCTTCCGCCCAATAGGCCGTCGTCACGCCCATCAGAAACAACACGGCCATCGCGGCCCAGACCGCCCATCCGTGGCGCGGCGAACCGGTCATGCGCCCAAGCGTGTAAGTAAGACCCGACGCGATCGCCAGGATCGAAAACATCTCAATGAAATTGGACAGTGGCGTGGGATTCTCAAAAGGATGTGCGCTATTGGCTCCGAAGAATCCACCGCCATTGGTGCCCAATTCCTTGATGATTTCCTGAGAAGCGACAGGTCCTTGCGCAATCACTTGTTGACTCACAACTTGAGGGGCAGTCTTACCGTCAGCCCCCGCCACCTGCACAGCTTGCGGCTCGATAAGCTCAATCGTCGTATACGGTTTCAGATTTTGCACGACGCCTTGGGAGACCAGCACTAGCGACCCAATCAAGCAAAGCGGAAGCAGAACCCAAAGCAGGCAGCGCGTCATGTCCACCCAGAAATTTCCGAGCTTGTCCGTTTCCTTCCGTGCCAGACCTCGGATGATAACCAGCGCCAGAACAATGCCCGTCGCCGCGGAAGCAAAGTTGTGATACGCCAGACCAGCCATTTGCGTGAAATAACTCATCGTCGATTCGCCGCTGTAGTTCTGCCAGTTGGTATTCGTGGTAAAAGACGCGGCCGTATTGAATGCCAGTGCCGGCGGCACGCTAACCATCCTTTGCGGATTGAAGGGGAGCCACTGCTGCAAGCGTTGGATCAGGTAGAGAAGCGTCATCGACGCGCCGCTGAACAACAACATCGCCACGGTATATTCCGTCCAGCGCATTTCGTGCTGGTCATCCACCCCGGTTAGCCTGTAGACAAGTTTTTCGATGGGGTGCAACACGGGATCCAGAAATGTTTTGTCCCGATTGAACACCCGCGTCAGGAAGATGCCCAGCGGCTTGGTAACCGCCAAAACCACGCCTAGTAGAAGAAAAATCTGGAACCAGCCATTTCCCGTCATATCAGAACTTCTCCGGTTTCAACAGCGCCACCAGCAGATACCCCAACAAAAGCACACAAATAACAATCAGGAAGAGATTTTCGATCATCCCGGTCTCCGTCTTATTTCAGCCGTTCGCAGCCGCGCACGTATAGAATGGCGATGGTAAATATCAGAGCAGTAGCCGCAACGAAAATCAAATCTTGCACAAGACTCCCCTCAGCGGCGCGATGTCAACCAGATGGCGCGCCCTTTGACTCATGGAGGTGCACGCGAAAAGAGGCTGAACGCGCACGATTAGGGCAGGGAAACTCTATCGAGCAAGGGCTTAGGAATCAATGAACTCTACCTTAGGATTTTGTTAAGGGAACCCACGGATTGACGCAGGAAGCCGATGGGGCGTATGCGCTTCCCCTAACACCCATGCGTACTTGCAGTTACTGGTGGTTCGGGATCTGATCAAACGAACTGCACGTTCTTTTAAAGCGAAACCCCTCTCGCCCGGCAATAGCGCACAATATCTAGCCGGTCTTCCGTGCCAACCTTCTGATTCATCCTGTACAGGCGATTCTTCACCGTTTGCTCAGACAGGCAGCATTCTTGCGCAATCTCTTTGTTGGTCATCCCCTGTGCTACTAGGCGGAGGATTTGCTGTTCTTTTCTAGTCAATCCGACCTGCTCCCGCACACTAGAAGAAGGGAACTCTCCCATTTCTTGCTGAAAGTATTGGAACAGCACCATGGATAGGTTTGCAGGGCACGCTGCACCTCCTTCCCGGACAACTCGAATGGCCTCAACAACTTCCTCCGTGGAAGCATCCATGAGCAGGTATCCCACAACCCCGGCGCGGACACACTGTAGAAACTCGCTGCCCTCTGCTTTCATGCCCATCATCACAATCCGGATCGGCTCGTCCAGTTCCCGTACGGCCCGCACTACGCGCATATCCTCCCGGTGCGATCCCGTCGAATTCAAAAGCAGAATCGCGGCTTTCGTTTCACGCAGTAAATCAGCCATTTCCGGAAACGCCGAACTCTGTCCGACAATATCCAGTTCTTTGCGGCGCATGAGGAGCCTGGACAACGTTTCGCGCAGCAGCCGGTTTTCTGCAGCTACAAAGGTTCTGGTTTTAGGTGAGTCTTCAATTCGAGAAATGGGAACTGCCACACTACCATTTAGCGTGTTTTGCTCGGCGTGGATATCTACGAGCGATAGATTTCCGAAGCTTGGTCCATCCGACCTGGACGCCATGGGGACACCCAATCCTGACTCCGCCGCTCAACACTCCCGTGAAAAATTAGACTCAATTCCTTGGTGCCGGGATGCCTCTCATCTTTCATCCGCAACACTTGGACGCATAAGCATATAACGTTGTTTCACTATACTACAAATACGCCAACAGAATGCTCTGGCATTTCTCTATTTTATGGATTCGAGCAATGCAATTTTTGAGTGCCGAGTACCTTGGAGGAAAGTGGCGGGAATCTTGGACACCTGGATCTTCGTTTACATTGCATGCCGTCGATCGTACCGCACCGCGTTATGGTGGGCAGGTTTCTCAAAATTACATCCCCCACTGTCGCAAGATCCTTTATTCTCAGCCTCAAAGTCAAGAACTCTTTATGCAGGCGGCCTGCCAATATGTAGAAATTACGTCCTGGGGACCGGAGAGCCCCATCATTTAGATCGGCAGGCTCAGCCTGGCCTCACATCCCTGGCGGTCCGGACGATTCTTTAAAGTGAGTTCGCCGCCATGAGCCTCGGCGATTTGACGGCTTAGTACTAGTCCTATGCCAGACCCGCCTTGTTTCGTCGTAAAAAAGGGCACAAACAAGTTCGAGGTATTGGGGAGGCCTAGTCCTTCGTCAACGACCCAGACATCGAGTTCCGCTCCCCGCCGCGACCATCTCACTTGAACAGTTCCACCGGTCTCTAGCGTCGCATCGGCTGCATTGCGAACCAGGTTGATTAGAAGCTGCTCCAACTGGTCGGCGTCCGCCGAAATCACCACGTCAGGACCCTTTACGATGGTCACCTTCACGCGAGTTTCGAGTTTCACGCTTCGGCTGATCCAGTCCGCTACGTTCACGGGCAAGAGTTTCGGTTGCGGCAGCCGCGCCAATTGCGCGTAAGCGGCCATGAAGCGCGCCAGTGCCTCGGTGCGCGAACGGATAATTCCAAGGCCCTGCCGCAAATCATCCAGAATGGCAACGGTTGCCTCACTCTGTCCTTCAGTGGACTTAGCGGCGCTTGAAAGGCCGCTCTCCAGCCCCTGCGCCACGGACTGTATGGGAGCCAGAGAGTTGTTCAATTCATGTCCCAAAACACGAATGAGCCGCTGCCAGGCTTTGCGCTCTTCGTCTCGAAGCGTCCGGCTCAGGTCAGTCAAGACAACAAGCTGATGAGGTAATCCGCCCTGGCGAAACGTGCCTCGGCGAAGCCCCCACCGCCCCGATCCGCCGGGAAAGGCCAACTCCATCGTGTGCGCAGCTTCTCCCTCCAGACAGCCACACAGCCCAAGCTCTTCCGCAGTCGAACCAAGCAACCGTCCCTCAGGGCGCCCCAACAGCCGTTCGCCCGCGCGGTTCACCAGCCGCAATTTCGCTTCGTTGTCGAAGGTGAACACCGCCAGGTCAATTTCCTCCATCACAGTTCGAAGCAGGGCATTGGCTTCCAGAGCTCCCAGTCGCTGTTGCCGCAGGACTTCGCCGAGGGCGTTCACTTCGATCATCACTTCGCCCATCGCGTCGTCATTTCGCGCTCCGCGGGCACGCATCGAAAAGTCTTCCTCGCGCAAGGCAGCCAAAAGGTTTGAGAGTGTTTGCAGGGAAAAAACCACTCGATGACGAAGGGAAAATGCAAAACCGAGCCACAGGGAAAAGATGAGAAAGGCCAGTGTCCAGACCGTGCCGGAGGAGTAATTTCCATGCCACAGCAAGATCATGGCGATGAGCGAACCAGGAAAGCCCGCCGCTAGCGCGAGGAGCTGGATCCGGCGCTCATAGTTGAGGGGCGTCATTCCAGTCCATGTTTTTGAAGGCGGCGATACATGGCGCTGCGGCTCAATCCCAGAGCCTTGGCAGCTTGGCTGACGTTTCCTTCATGGCGAGAGAGAGTGCGCTGAATCAGATACCGCTCTACTTCGTCGAGACTCATCTCCTCCAGTTTGGCAGCGCCGCCGGCAGCCTGCGCACGCAAGCCAAGATCCGCGGCGCGGACCGAAGGCCCGGGCGAGAGAAGCACTCCGCGCTCCACGGCGTGATCCAACTCGCGGACGTTCCCCGGCCACGCATGTTCGTGCATGGCCTTGAGGGCCGCGGTGTCAAAGCCAGATATATTCTTGCGGTAGCGCTGCGCGTAGCCGTGCAGAAAATGGTGCGCTAGCAGATCGACGTCCTCCCGGCGATCGCGCAGCGGCGGAAGATGGATCTCAATTGTATTCAAGCGAAACAGCAGGTCTTGCCGGAACCGGCCGGCAGCCGCTTCAACATTTACATCAGCATTCGTGGCCGCAAGCACCCTCACGTTGACGCGTCGCGTCGTGGACGAACCGACACGTTCCAGATCCCCCGTTTCCAGCACTCGCAAAAGTTTCGCCTGCAAATTCAGCGGAACGTTGGCGATTTCATCCAAGAACAGCGTGCTGCCATCGGCCAACTCGAATCGCCCGACGCGATCTGCGCGTGCATCCGTAAACGCACCTTTTACATGGCCGAACAACTCGCTTTCAAACACCCCCTCGGACAGGCCACCGGCATTCACGGTCACCATTGGTTTCGTCGCGCGTGCCGACAACGCATGAAGCGTTCGGGCGACAACTTCCTTGCCTGTGCCGTGCTCTCCCGTAATCAGAACGTTCGCATCCGATGGCCCGATTTGCCCAATCAATTCCATCACCGGTGCCATCGCGGGAGCTTTCGCCAAGAATGTCGGCCTTGACTCCGCGCGCAGTATGCGATTCTCAGCTTCGAGCCGTGAAGCTTGCCGCAACGCTTGCCGCAAATCGATCTGCGTGCGCAGAATCGCCAGCAGGCGCGTATTCTCCCACGGCTTCTGAACGAAATCCCTCGCGCCACGCCGCATTGCCTCCACGGCCACTTCGATACTGCTCCAAGCCGTCATAACGATCACCGGCAGAGTGCTGTCCAACATTTGTATCCGCGTCAGCAGGTCCAGCCCTTCCTGCCCTGACGTCGTGTCTCGCGTGTAATTGAGGTCCATCAGTGCCGCGTCAAATTCGCGCGATTCGATGGCGCTCAGCGCCTCCGCCGGCGATGCCACGCCCTGGGTTTCATAGCCTTCGCGTTTCAAAAGTAAGCGCAAGGCATCGCGGATGTCCGCCTGGTCGTCTGCTAAAAGTACTCGATAAGGGTGCGGGTTAGTCGTCTTCATTCGAATGGTTGTGCGAAGTGTATCCTAACGCCGTGTCTCAGGCCCGGTGAGAATCGCTTGAATCGCTGCATCCGGCTTAGGAAGTTGCTCAAAGGGATGCTCACACTTGTTGCGCGGCGCCAACTTGTGCGCCGGCGGTTGCGTTGTCGCTTACAACCCAGCCGTCCTTCAGTTGGATAATGCGGCTTCCGTACGCGGCATTTCTTTCCGAGTGCGTCACTTGAATGATCGTTGTCCCTGCATCATTGAGCCTCTTGAAAAGCTGCATGATCTCTTCGCCTTGTGCGGAATGCAGGTTTCCCGTCGGCTCGTCCGCCAGTATCAATTTCGGGCTGAGAATCACGGCACGGGCCACGCCCACAAGCTGCTGTTGACCGCCGGAAAGTTGGTTTGGAAACAAGTCTTTCTTGCCGACGATGTGAAACCGATCCAGCGCATCGCAAACTAGGCTCACGCGCTCTTTGTGGGGCACGTTTTTGTACGACAGCGGCACTTCCAGGTTCTCGAACACCGTCAAATTGTCAATCAGGTGATAGCTCTGAAACACGAAACCGATGTTCGCCTTATGCAACTCGTTTCGCTTCTTGACGTTCAGTTTGTGCACCGGCTCGCCCGAAAAGTAATAGTCCCCGCTCCAGGCCCCATCCAGCATACCGATGATGCTCAGCAGCGTGGACTTTCCCGCGCCAGAAGGCCCCATAATGGTTACAAATTCGCCGGGCTGAACATCCAGGTTAATTCTCCGCAGCAAATAAAATTTGTTCGGACCTGCCTCAATTACTTTTTCCATGTTCCGCAACTGTATCAATGGTTCCACAATTTCTCCTTACTCATTGCCCGGAGTCTGGCAGCATTCCGAGCCCTTGTCCCTCTCACTGTTGTAGCGCATGTGGTCCGTTCATTCCAAGTGTCGGCTGGCGTCGCGACTGCGAACCTCAATCGTGCCGCAAAGCCTGCAGCGGATCGAGGTGCGCTGCCCGTCGCGCGGGAAGGTAGGATGCTATTCCGGCCACGGCGAGCAACAGCAACGGTAGTCCTATAAACGACATTGGGTCGGCAGCCTGCACCCCATAGAGAAGGGACGAAAGCGCTTGCGCCAGCAGAAATGCAATGGGCAGGCCAATGCCCAGTCCTAGCGCGGTCAGGAACATCCCGCTTCGCAGCACTAACGCGAGGACGTTGCCTGTCTGCGCGCCCATCGACATGCGGATTCCGATCTCGTGAGTCCTCTCGCTCACCGAATAGGACATTACCCCGAACACGCCGACCGACGCTAGCACCAGTGCGATAGCCCCCAGCACCGCCATCATTGTAGCCACGTACGCAATGCCGACGATCGATTCCGTGATCACCTTGTCCATGGGCTTGATGTTGTATAGCGGCAAATTCGCATCGATCGCCGCGATTTCAGCTCGAGCCGCGGAAACAAATTTCAGCGGCTCGCCTGCCGTGCGCAGCACAACCGTCGTGAAATAGGGAGGTGTCTGCCGGAACGAACGGTAAATCGTGGGGACATCGTCCTTAACGATCCAACTGTAGTGCACATCGTTTACCACGCCGACCACCGTCATCCACTTACCTTCGCTTTCCGCTTTACCAATCTTGATATGGCGGCCCAACGGATTTTCACCAGGGAAATAGCGCCTTGCCAAACTTCCGCTGATCACCGCGACCTGTGGTGATTCGGCTCCGTCCGTATCGCCTAGCAATCGGCCGTCGCGCAGCGCGATGTTTAGTGTATTGAAGTAGTTCGGTGTAGTAGTCTCCAGGATGGCCGTGCGCGTTTCGCCGCGCCCCGTCAAGGCACGTCCTTCGATCGAAAACTCTGTTTCTCCAATTCCTCCTCCCTCCGCATAAGGAACGTGCGTCACCAGCGAGGCCGCCTGCACGCCGGATACAGTATCAAGCCGCCGCAACATTTGTTCATGGAAGCTCAGCCGCGCGGCGGGCTGCGCGTACTGTGCCTCCGGCAGCGAGAAGTTCAACGTCAGCAGGGTTGTCGGACGGTAGCTCTCATTTACGTTCAGCAATCCCTGGAAGCCCTTCACCATCAGGCCCGCGCCGACTAGAAGCACCATCGCGAGCGCCACTTCGGCAACCACCAACGCTCCACGCAGCCGGTGCCGCGCACGGCTGACCGAAGAACCGCGGCCCCCTTCTTTCAGCGCTTCCGCAATGCTCGCACGGGAGCCCATCAGCGCTGGTGCGATCCCTGAAACCACTCCGCTGATCACCGCAATACCCAGCGCGAACACGAACGCATTGGTGTCCAAACGAATTGTTTTCCACCCGGCCACGAATCGGGCTACGTCGGCCGGCATATGCGCCAGAATCATCTGGATGTCCCATTGGGCCAGGAACAAGCCGAGTGCCGCGCCTCCCATCGACAGCATGACGCTCTCGATCAACAATTGACGGACGAGCCTCCAGCGGCTGCCGCCCATCGCTGCGCGCACCGCGAACTCACTCGTTCGCCCTGTGATTCGTGCGAACTGCACGTTCGCGACGTCGGCGCACGCGATCAGTAGCACGAAACCGACCGCCACCATCAACATCACTGTATATTGCCGCGTTAGCGTTCCCGTGATGAATTTCCGCAGCAGCTGCGGCTGCAGCCGCCAAGCCTTATTGGTATCGGGATAAGCCTCCGCCTGTCGCTCCGAGACGGCTTTCATTTCCGCGTCGCTTTCGGAAAAAGAAACGCCCTGCTTGAGCCGTCCCAGCACCCACAGATGGCGATTGTCACGGCGGAGTCGTTCTTTCGTACTCAATGCCAGCGGTATCCATGCCTCCGCGGGCATCGGAAAGTCGAAGCCTTTTTTCATCACGCCAACAACGTTAAAACTCTTGCCGTCTACTTTGATAACGCGCTTCAGCACGTTCGGGTCGGAGGCGTAGCGCTGTTCCCACAGTCCGTAGCTCAAGATGATTTCCTGATCGCGGCCCGGCTCTTCCTCTTCCGGAAGGAATGTGCGGCCCAGGAGCGGCTGCACGCCGATCAAAGGGAAAAAATTCGCGGTGACCCTGAAGTCTTGGACTTTTTGCGCTTCGCGGTCGGCGGTCAGGTTTACTTCATCCCATGCGTAAGCCGCCAGATCATCGAACGAATGCGTCTCCTTTTTCCAATCGATGTACGTCGCAGGTGCAACCGGGTTAAAGTCTTCTGGGCCGAAACCTGCGCCATCTTGGGTAGCTGCGTGTGCATCCGGCAGAACGACGATCCGGTCAGAATTCTCGAACGGCACCGGGTGGAGCAAGAACGCTTCCGCCAGGCTGAACATCGCAGCATTTGCACCAATCCCTAGGCCCAGCGCGACCACGCAAACTAGCGTTGCGACCCGGTGCTTGGCCAACATCCGCAAGCCGAACCGAACGTCTTGCCAAAGGGTATGCATGTAAAATCTCCTATTCGTACCGCAACGCCACAAGTGGATCAACGCGCGTAGCTCGGCGCGCCGGGATGTAGCAAGCCGCCAGCGAAACAACCACCAAAAGCAGGTTCACCGTCACGAAAATAAGCGGGTCCCGCACCTTCACTCCATACACCATGCCTTCCAGAAATCTCGTCAACAGCAGCGCTGCTGCAAGGCCTAGCACCACACCCACGGCTACGAGGGTCATCCCTTCCCTCAGAACCATCTGCAGTACGTCCGCGGGTTTCGCTCCCAGTGCCATACGCACGCCGATTTCTCTCGTTCGCTGCGATACTGCGAATGCAATCACCCCGTAAATCCCCACACTCGCCAGCACTAGCGCAAGTCCGCCGAAGATGCTCAACAGCATCATCATGAAGCTTCGCAGCGCCAGCGACCGCGAAAGCACCTGGTCCATCGATCGAATCGCGCCGGTCGGCACCAGCGGATCAGCCGCCGCTACCGCCTCTCGCAGCGTCTTGTTCAAAAGAAGCGGATCACCTGCCGTCCGAACCACGACGCTTCGCGGAAACCAGCCTTCAAACAAGTTGGATGTTCCGAATTTTGCCTGCGCGGCAGGAATGAACGTCGTTGGTTCCGCCGGCTGGTCCAGATGGGTCTTCACGTCGCTCACCACGCCAACCACTTCACATAGGGTGCCGCTCACGTAGAGGTGCTCACCCAATGGGCTCCGGTCTGGGAAATACTTGCGCAATGCCGCTTCGTTGATGACTACGACTGAATTGGTGGTCTCAGAATCAGCTTCCGCAATTCCGCGTCCTTGCTTCAACGGTGTTCCGATTGTTTGAAAATAGCCGGGTGTGATTTCCCTGTAGTCCATGGAGACGAATTCCGACTCTTTGGCGCCGGCAATCCTTACGCCATTGTTTCCTCCGCGCTCCAGTGGCAATCCCGCGGCGACAACCCCAGCCGCAGTCACTCCCGGCAACGCTTCAATGCGCTGCTCGACGGCGCGGTAGAATTTCATGATTTCTGGAGTCGAGCTGTATTTCGAGCCGGTCATCCAAAATTGCAAAGTGAGAACGTGGTGCGTATCAAATCCGGGATTGGTATTCAGCAATCTCTCGAAAGTGGCGATCATTAGTCCAGCGCCGGTCAGCAACACTAGCGAGAGCGCGAACTCCCCGATGACCAATCCTTGCCGCAGCCTAGCCCGGCCAACTCCCGCACCAGATCTTCCACCACCGTCCTTGAGCGATTCATTGAGGCTCGTCTTCGTCGCATAAAGCGCCGGCGCAATTCCAAACACCGCGCCCGTCACAATGGAAATCAGAAACGTAAAGCCGAATGCCCAGCCATCGAGTCGAATATCGCTTACGCGCGGCAGATTGTAAGGCGCCATCGCCAGCAGCGATCCCAAACCCGCATCCGCTAAGACTAACCCAAGCGTTCCCCCTGCCAGTGCGATCAACATGCTTTCCGTCAGCAACTGGCGAAACAGGCGGCCCCGAGAGGCCCCGACCGCCACTCGCACCGCAATCTCTCGTCCGCGCGAGCTTCCGCGTGCAAGAAGCAAATTCGCCACATTGGCGCAGGCAATCAGCAGCACAAATCCGATCGCACCTAGCAACACCAGCAGGAACGGGCGCATTCCCAGGCCGATCATGGCTTGGTACGGCCGGAAACTCATCACCAATTCTTTCCCGACTACCTCTGGATACCGCGCTCGAAAGTCCTTCGTGACGATGTCCATCTGCGACAGAAGCTGCTCACGCGTAACGCCGGCTTTCAGCCTGGCGATTACACCGAGGTTTTCTCCGCTGCCCGCGGTCTTCGCCACCAGCGCCAGTGGAACCCACACATCCGCGCGGATACCAGGATTCAATTCCGAATCCGAACGCGGATCAAACCCGGCGGGCATAATCCCAATCACTGTAAAAGCATCGCCACTCAAAAGAATTTTTCGCCCGATAACTCCAAGATCACTGCCGAAGCGGCGCGTCCACAGCGCATGGCTAAGTATGGCAACACGCTGGCCCCCTCCCCGGTCTTCTTCGGGAAGAAAATCTCGGCCATACGCCGGGTGTACCCCAAATACCTGAAAGTATTCGGCGGACGCAGGAACGCCGCGCACATGCTCGGCTTCATTCCCGGAAGCGAGATTGAAGCCTACGTCGGTGTAGCCCGCTATATGTTCGAAGAGTTGCCCGTACTCCCGCAGATGCTGCAATTCATTCCACGAAAGTGACATCTCATCGGAATCGGCTTGGTAGGTTTCGGCAAGCTGAACAATGCGATCTGGCTGAGGGAAGGGAAGCGGGCGCAGAAGTACGCCGTACACGACAGTGAAAATCGCGGTATTCGCCCCGATTCCCAGTGCCAGTGTCAACACGGCAACGACGGTAAACCCAGGGCTCTTTACTAGAACGCGTATCGCATAGCGCAGGTCTTGCCAGATGCCTCGCATGCTTTCGCTCCTTCCAGCAGCGCCGCGCGATCTGCCAATCGACACACGTCACCCGACGCGGTCCTGCACGCGCTATCTTGTTTTTAAAGTTCTGCTACCACCACGGGTCGTCGTCAGGCGCCCACTCGTGCTTCCTGCGTTTCTTCGACAATCCGTCCGTCGAACAAGTGAATTGTGCGCTCGGCGAAATTCGCGTAGCGCTGGTCGTGCGTAACCATGCAAACCGTTGCCCCGTTGCGGTGCAGGTCGCGCAGCAACTCCATCACGGCTTCGCCGTTCTTGGAGTCCAGGTTTCCGGTAGGCTCGTCGGCCATCAGGATGAGTGGGTCGCCAACCAGTGCGCGAGCCACAGCGACGCGCTGTTGTTGACCGCCCGAGAGCTGCGAGGGGTAATGGCGCAAGCGGTGCGCCATGCCCACCCGCTCCAGCGCGTGCTGCACCTTCTGCTTCCGCTCCGCCGCGCTCGTGCCGCGGTACGTCAATGGCAACTCCACGTTTTCGTACACCGTCAAGTCGCCGATCAGATTGAACGCCTGGAAAATAAAGCCGATCTCGCGGTTGCGAATCCGCGTGCGTTCGCTGATCGAGAGGTTGGCCACGGGCTGGCCGTTCAGCATGTACTCGCCGCCAGTCGGTGAATCAAGGAGCCCAAGAATGGAGAGCAATGTCGATTTGCCGCAGCCGGATGGCCCAGCGATTGAAATATATTGCCCCTTCTTGATTTCCAGGTGAATTTCGGACAAAGCATGTGTCTCTACTTCATCCGTGTAAAATACTTTCTTCACGCCTTCCATCTTGATAAGTGTTGGTGCGTCCGTCATTGGCTCTCCTTCGAATTTTCGGTCTCCAAACTTGTTTTACTTGCCCCGCCTTCATCTTTGCCCAAAACAAAATCTTTCCTCTGCTGCTACTCGTAGCGGAGCGCCACGATCGGATCGATCCGCGTTGCCCGCCGCGATGGGATGTAGCACGCTGCCAACGCCACGAGACAAATGATTCCCAGCGAGGCCACATAAATTGGCAGGTCTCCTGCGTGCACCCCGTACAACATCGACTCGCTCAAACGGGCCAGCCCATACGCCACTGGCAATCCCACCAGCGCACCCGCCAGCACCATCCATCCCACTTCCTTGAATACCAGCCCTCTCACGTGCCCGGCTGCCGCGCCCAATGCCACGCGAATTCCAATTTCCCTCGTCCGCTGCACCACCAGGTATGCCAGTACTCCGTAAATCCCCAGCGCCGATAGCAACGCCGCCAGCCCGCCGAACGCCGCTGAAAGCCCCGCGATCACGCGCTCGGCAAACAAGTCCTCATCCACCACGCGCTGCACGGTCTTCAACTCGTACACTGGCAAATTGGGGTCTGCTCCTCGAACGGTCTCGCGTAAGGTGTTCGCGATCGGCAAAGGATCTTGTTGGCTGCGCACATAGAAGCTCATTCCGAAGAGCTTACCGAATTGCGAGTACGGCCGATAAAAATACGGCAGCACCCCATCACGGACGTGTTCCACGGTGGCATTTTTCACCACTCCTACAATCTCGATATCGGGCTTGACGTCATCCCCTGAGCCCATAGCGATGTGCACGCCAATCGGGTTTCTATTCGGGAAAAACTGCTTCACCATGGCCTCATTTATGATTGCCACTTTCGTACTTTTCGCAGTGTCACCGACGTTGAACTCCCGCCCCGAAAGCAGTGGAATTTTCATCGTCGAAAAATAATTCGGGCTGACCGCATCAAAATTCACGTGCCGGTCATCACTGTCCAGATTTTGACGGCCTTCCACCGTAATGTTAGTCCCCATATCCGTTCCGGTTAGCACTGGAATCTGTGACGACCCTACTCCCAGCACGCCCGGAACTCCTGCCAGCCGTTCCCTCAACTGGTCGACCAGCGCCACCGTTCTGACTTCGTCATAGCCGCTCAATTGCGGCGAAATGGAAAACGTAATCAGGTTCTCCGTGCTCAATCCCAGGTTTTGCATTCGCAAGTTCCATAGCGTCCGGGAAAACAGCGCCCCGCCCGTCAGCAATAGCAGCGTAAAAGCCACTTGGCCAGCCACCAGGAATTTCCGAAACCGCACATGCCCCGGACCCGCAGAAGTCGTCGAACCTTGGTCTTTCATCATCTGCGAAACCCCGGTCCTCGTCGCCCTCCATGCCGGTATCAACCCGAAAAGAAGCGCCGATACAACTGTCGCCGCCGCGGCAAACCCTAGGAGGCTTCCGTCTATCTCTGCCTTGATCCCTCTCACCCCTGCTTCAGAAACGACAGCCTGCGTCAAAATGTTCATTATCCAGCTGCCCAAAATCAGTCCCAGTACCCCTCCCCCCAGGGCGCAGAGAAAGCTTTCCACCAGTAATTGACGCATCATTCGGCCTGGAGTCGCGCCGAGCGCCGAACGAATCGCAAATTCCCTTTGTCTCGCTGCCGCCTTAGCCAGCAGCAGATTTGCCACATTGGTGCATGCAATCAGCAAAACCAGCGCCACCATGGCAAAAAGAGCCTTCAGCGCCGGTCCTGAATCCCTCTGAGCCGTTGTCCTCCCTTGCGCTCCGGGAGCCAGCACGATCTTCTTGTTCAGAAATTCCTTCTCGTCCTTTCCGCCCTTGCGCATCTTGAAAGTTGCCGCCTGCTGCTCTAGCAGACCCGGGTAGTCTGCGTTAATTCCCGCCTGGGCCTGCTCCAGGGAGACGCCTGGCTTCCGCCGCGCCAGGACCGCCAGGAACGAATCATTCCAATCGTCCAGGCCATTGCGGATAGGCGTCATCTGGCCCTTCATCGTCATTGGCACGAAAATATCCGGCGTCTGGCCGACCTGTATTCCCGCGAATCCGGCCTGGGTAACGCCCACAATCGTCATTTCCGTGTTATTCACCAGAATCGGCTGGTTCAACACCCCGGAGTCCCCGCCGAAATGCCGTTCCCAATAGGCATGGCTCAGAACCACCACTGGATGGGCGCCTTGAACATCGTCATCCGCCGGCGACAGCACTCGGCCGAGCGCCGGCTGCACGCCGAGTACCTCGAAATAGTTCCCCGTCACGAGTTCGCCGGAACCGCGGTCGGTCTGCCCATGACTCGCGATGCTCGCCGAAAACTCGTAGCGCGCCAACATGCCGTTAAAAACAGTCGTGTTCTTAGCCAGTCCCTTGTACAACGGGTAGGAAAAAATCTCCGAATCATCTCCATCGCTCCAGACATGCCCATGCTTCGGTCCAGGCGACTTCAGCACTACTAGTTCTTTCGGATTTTGCACTGGCAAGCGCCGCAACAGGACTTGATTGAGGAGGGAAAAAATCGCTGTATTCGCGCCAATTCCGAGGGCCAGCGTCAGAATGGCAATCAGGGTGAAGCCCGGATTCTTTCCGAGCATCCGCAGGCCGTAGCGCACGTCCTGCAAGAGCGTTTCCATCTTCCATCCTCCGCCGGCGCCCCTTGCGATTTCTTGGCGGGCGCAGAAATCGGGAATCCTTAATTCCGAGGTGCCCGGGGGACGGGCAACGAATCGCTTACTTCAAGCGCACTCGGTCGAAGTTGTCCCAAGCGGACATATCGGACAGAATCACTTTGTCCCCGACCTTCAAGCCCTCCAGAATCTCGATCGTATTCACCGAGCTGCGCCCCAACTTTACATTGACGCGCACGGCCTCCGATCCGTCATCTATAATCTTGAAAATTCCGATCGTGCTGTCCGCCTGCCCGTGTACTGGGCGCCCCACGTAGAGCACGTCCTTCAAGTTCTCCAGCGTGATCGTCCCGTCCACGCTCAAATCCGGCCTCGCGCCGGGGGGCAGGGGATCATCAATGGTTACGTCCACCGTAACGGTTCCGTTGATCACTGAGGGGTCGACACGCGAAACGTGCCCGTTTACGATGCCATTGCGCGTGTCGATCGTCGCTTTTTGCCCCGGGACCACGTCTTTCGCTTGCGTTTCGGCGATCTTGATTTCCGCTCTGAGCTTCTTAGGATCCGCCACACGCGCCAGGTTCATTCCCGGCGTCACATGCTGCCCGACATCTACGGGAAGAAGCTGTAGCACTCCGTCGATTCCTGCCCGCACATGCAACGCGTCCGCTTGGCTCTTCTTCAATTGGTAAAGCGCCTTCGTCTGCTCGACCTTTGCCTGCTGCGCCGCCAGCCTCGCGTTTGCCGAATCCGTCGCGATTTTCGTGCGCTCGGTTTCCAGCTCTAAGCGAATCTTCAGTTGATCCGCCTTCACCTTGGACTGCTGTTCAATCAGTTGCGACGTCAGTCCCTCTTTGGCGAGCTTTTCATCGGTATCGTGCTGAATTCGCGCTTGTTCGTAGTCGCTCCGTACCGCGGCTTCCGTCGCCTTCTGGCTCATGAGGTCGCTGTTAACCTGCACTCTCAGGTTCTGGTAGTCCGCCTCCGCTCCCTTGAGCTGGTATTCCGCGTCAAGCGCATCCTTTTGTACCGTCGGATCACTCAATTCCATGATGACGGAAGTTGGCTTGACCACGGCTGGCGGCCGCAAGACCCACTTGTCCACGTGCGCATCAGTCTGCGAGGCGACCCACCGGATGTCCTCGGGAACCAGCGTCCCCAAGCCACGGACCTCCCGCAGCATGGGACCGCGCTTCACTGTATCCGGCCAGATGGTGCTCGACTCCACGCTGGGCGCGGCCGGCCGTAGTTTGGATAGTCCATAAGTCACCCCTCCCAATAGGAGGAGTGCGACGGTGCCATAGGCAATCCGCCTGATTTTCTTTGCTCGTGCGTTAGATGGTCGTTGGATGTCCATATATATTGATACCTCACTAAACGCAACTCTCCGGCCCCAGGTTCCCTTTCCTAACTATATTCCTTTTCAATGGATTAGCCAGACTTCTTTCGTGGAAACCCCATCAAGTCGACCGAAAATGGGATTACCTGTCCCACCTCCGAACAAGCCCGGTACCCAATTCTGTCCTGGTCTCGTAGGGGCGGGGCTTGCCCCGCCCGCGCCAGCCCCAGCGCGGATGTCGACTAACGCGAGGTGTTGTAGGGTCGGCCTTCTGAGGGCGACCCTTAGCCACCCACACCTGTATCGGTCCAGTTAGTCGCGGTCGCCCTAGTGCGACGCCGGAATCTTCACCCAAGCCGAGTTCTGCCTAGACGACTCCAACACTCCATCAATAAACCGCACTCCGGCCACCCCATCCTCGACACCGGGCACCAGCAACGACGCCGGCGAAGGCGCTCGCCTCGCATTCCGCGCCGCAATTTGCTCGGCCAAATCCGCGTACAGTTGTGCGAACGCTTCCAAATATCCCTCTGGATGCCCCGCAGGTATCCGGCTGGCATGCTTCGCCGAAGCCGTTGCTCCCGCTCCCGCCCGGCTGATCGTTTCGGGAGGTTTCCCATACCTCGTGAACCGTAGATAGTTCGGATTTTCCTGCCCCCACTCGAGCCCCGCCTTCTCTCCGTACACCCGCAGCCGCAGATTATTCTCATTTCCCGTGGCCACTTGACTGGCCCACAACATCCCCCGCGCTCCGCCCTCAAATCGCAAGAGCACCTGCACGTTGTCGTCAAGCCGCCGCCCCGGCACGAAGATCGACACATCCGCCGCCACCTGCTCGCACGTCAGTTCCGTAACAAAGCACGCGATGTTGTATGCGTGCGTCCCAATGTCGCCGAGCGATCCCGCCGGCCCGCTTTGTGCCGGATCCGTCCGCCAGACAGCTTGCTTGTTCCCGGTCGCCTCGACTGCCGTAGTCAGCCAGTCCTGCGCGTACTCTACTTGCACCACGCGAATCTTCCCAAGCTCTCCTGCCGCAATCATTTCTCGGGCTTGCCGCACGACCGGATACCCCGTGTAATTGTGCGTCAGCCCAAAAATCAGCCCGCTCTTCTTGACAATTTCCGCCAGCGCCACCGCATCTGCCGACGTCGTGGTTAGCGGCTTGTCGCAAATCACATGAATCCCCGCGTCCAAAAACGCCTTCGCCGGCCCAAAGTGCACGTGATTCGGCGTCACGATCGACACCGCATCGATCCGATCCGCGCGCTTCGCCTCCGCCATTGCCATTTCTGCATAACTTCCGTAAGCCCGTTCCGGCGCAATGTGCAAATCCAACGCCGCCGCCTTACTCTTCGCCGGATCAGAAGACAAAGCCGCCGCCACTAACTCAAAATGATCGTCCATCCGCGCCGCCAGCCGGTGCACCGCCCCAATAAACGCCCCCGGTCCCCCGCCAACCATCCCCAGCCGCAACCGCCGCTTCACGTCAGCACCTTTAGCAGTATTTGTCATGTCTCCGTCCCACCTTAGTCTGTGAATCGTCAAAATTTGCGCTGTCATTCTGAGGGCATCCGACAAGGATGCCCGAAGAACCTCAACTTCAACCATTTCGACCGTTTACTCGGGGATGCTTCGATCGTAATACTTCCGTTCTGCCTTAACCCAATCCCAACATCCTCCGATTCGCCGCCTGATCCGCCCCTGATCCCGCGAAATCATCAAACGAACTACTCGCCGCTTCAATAATATGCCTCTGAATAAACGGCGCCCCTTCCGCCGCTCCCTGCTCGCTGCTCTTGATGCAGCATTCCCACTCCAGCACGGCCCATCCCGGAAAATCATATTGCGTCAGCTTGGAAAAAATTGCCCCGAAATCCACTTGCCCATCCCCCGGTGACCGAAACCGTCCCGCCCGATTCGCCCAACTCTGATACCCTCCGTAAACCCCCTGCCTGCCGCTCGGACGAAACTCCGCATCCTTTACATGAAACATCTTGATCCGCTCATGATACAAATCGATGAATTCCAGATAATCCAGTTGCTGCAGCACGAAATGACTCGGATCGTATAGCACATTGCAACGCCGATGGCCGCCCACGCGCTCCAGGAACATTTCAAACGTCACGCCGTCGTGCAGGTCTTCCCCAGGATGGATTTCGTAGCACAAATCCACTCCCGCCTTGTCAAACGCATCCAGAATTGGCCGCCACCGCGCCGCCAATTCATCAAAAGCCGTTTCGATCAACCCTGCCGGCCGTTGCGGCCACGGATAGAGATAAGGCCAAGCCAAGGCCCCCGAAAAAGTCACATGTGCCGCAAGTCCCAGATTCGCCGAAGCCTTCGCGGCCATCAACAACTGCTCCACCGCCCAGGCCTGCCGCGCTTTTGAATTGCCTCTCACTTTCTCAGCCGCAAAGCCGTCAAACGCTACGTCATACGCCGGGTGCACCGCCACCAATTGTCCTTGCAGATGCGTCGAAAGCTCCGTGACAGCAAGTCCGTGCTCCGCGACAGTCCCCAGGATCTCATCGCAATAAGTCTTACTCTCCGCCGCTCGCGCCAAATCAAACAGCCGTCCATCCCAAGTGGGAATTTGCACACCCTTGTACCCAAGCTTCGCCGCCCACCCCGCAATGCTCTTCAAACTATTGAACGGCGCTGCATCCCCCGCAAACTGCGCCAAAAATACTGCCGGTCCTTTGATTGTTCGCATCGTTTCCTCAACTCCGTCTTGGCCTTCTACGATGTCTTTGTGCGAGACGCTACTCTACTCACTTTTCATCCCAAAGCAAATCTCTCGCGAGCGCTCCCAGTCGCTATAGAATGGAACGCGAATCGAGCAAAAGGTACGGCGGGAATGGAAGACTCTGCTGAGGTTGGCGTGATTGACTTCATTCGACTAATGAAGGATTACCTGGACAAGCGCATCGATGCGCGGTAGTACTGCAGGAGCTATTTCGACTGTCAGTGAAGCGCAAGAACATTCCAAATGAAGAGGTGGACCGGATCACCCAGCAAGCCTACGGTGACGCGGACGACTATGAAGCTGATCCCTCTATAAGACTTTCCTCCATGATCGACGAGCTTCAATTAAGAGAGCGCGTTGCCAAGTCTTTGCAGGAACTCGCGGCGATGGGATACGGCGTAGAACATCCAAACACGGCGGCGCCCTTTCCGCAGTGATGGGGGCATCTGCGAAAAGGGCGCTCCGTCTTCAGGAGAGAAGATCGTGAGTTGTAATTTAGTTTTCCGGAGAAGGAGGCGGAAGTGGTGCTTGTTTCAACCCTTTCCTACCATGCATGCCCAATCCGCCCTGTTGAACCGTAAAGTCGGATGGCACTGTGAACAGCGAAGCCGCCGGCTCGGTGCGCTGAATGTTCGTCAGCGTGTAGGTCGTTTCGCCGATCCAGGGGTTAGTCCGCTTGCTCATGACCACCATCTGCAGATCGTTGGAATACCACGTCTCGTGTACGATGAGGATCGGTTTCTCATTTCCCATCTGTCCTGCGGGAATGGTGTGCGTCATGCGCGTTCCCTGCGCGCTCACGCCCGCGATCACCTGAGTGCCGAGATCTTCTTTTTTAAGAGTACCGGCTGCGATTTCCTCTTCCTGGCGGGCCTGCATTTTTTCTTCGAACTTGCCGCCCTTCGCAAATTCTTTCATTTTCCGATAGGGATGTCCCACATTCTCGGCAATTTTGCTCTCGGGATGCAGCACGAAGTTCGTATCCGCAACCGGATCGCTGATCACCACGAACGACTTCGGCGTGCCAGAAGCTGCAAAGGGAGCAAAGCCCGAGATTGTCACTTCTTTGCGGACTCGTCCCTGGCTGTCACGGAAGAGGTTCGTCTGCGTCTTGTGGGTGATGTGATTCCCGTCCGCAAGCGTTTGCGTCGACTCGGTCACGGCCACGCCGCTGAACGGTGCGCCGGTCACAAGTTTTCCGCCGTGCATTCCCTCGAAGCCCAACAGTTCGACACGGTCGCCCATCGGTGGAGGCATGAAGTCTCCACCTGGTCCGCCGTGCCGCATTCCGTCCGGGGGAGGGGGAGGCGGCGCTTCCTGCGCTCGCGCCAATCCGGCGCTCACGGCCAGGATGCCGCTGAGGATCAAGCTCATGGCTAATCTACGATTCATTATTCCTTCTCCTCTTCTCTCCCGAACTCTCGTGAACTCCTTGCGGCGGCGATTTCGGCAACGCCGGATTTCAGCGTCCCGAGTAGCGTTTTCCAAAAACGCCACGCAAAATTTCCTTCGCCGCGCCCCTCTGACTTCCATTTTTCCCAGAAAGCTGCCGAGCCAGTCATTCCTTGTATCCCCCCAAAACTGTCGTCCCTGCAATCACTGTTGCGGTAGCCTGACCGCTTGCGGCAACCCATCATTTCCGACAAGAAGATCCACCTGGATCCATTCGCCCGCGCGGTCTTCATTCACGGGCAGGCCTAGCGCGCCAAGCGAGCTGCGCTGCATGCGTACCCGCAAAATCGCGGCGTCCGTTGTATCCGCCGGCAAAGTCCCCGGCAAGAGTGTGAAGTCGCTCAGTTCGTTGTCGGCCATCAACATCTCGGAATCCATGGAACCGGGTTGGGCCGCCGCATTGTTGGCGGCGCCGTTTGCGTTGTTTGCCGTGGAATTCACAGCGTTCGGCGTCGAATGGTTTGACCCCATATTCAAAGTGTTCCTGCGCCAATTGATCCAACTTACGGCGCCAACTAGTACTGCCGCAGCAGCAAGCACCCAAGCCGCAACCGCCGCGGTGCGGCGAACTTTTAGTGTCACGTGCTGCGTGCGGAATTCCTGGCGCAAACGCATCTCCACGCGCGCGGGCGCCTGCACCATGGCGGTGTCTTCGGCGAAAGCGCGAAGTTCGACACCCGCCACTTCCCAGGAGTCCTGCAACGCGGCGCAATGCGAACAAATAGCGGCGTGTTCCCGCGCAGCTGCGCGCTCCGCTTCGCTTAACGAAGAGTCGCGCTCGGCGTCCAATCCAATCGCTTCAAATTCTTCGCACTTCATTTCTTGTTTCCTCGGCATGAAAAAATCATTCGTCTCCTCAACGGGCCACACTCGCGCGGCGGGGCACGCCGCGAAGCATTTCCAGCTTGGCCATCAGCAACGCTTTTCCGCGATGCAGCCGCGAACGAATCGTGCCAATCGGGCATCCGGCCATTTGCGCGGCTTCCTCGTAACTCAGCTCTTCCAGTTCGCACAGCACCACGGCTTCGCGAAACTCGACGGGCAACTCCTGAACAGCATCGCGCACTTGTCGCACGCGCTCGCGTTTTTCCAGCCATGAAGCCGGCGTGGAGGCGTCCTGCAAAACAACTCCGAAGCCCGTGCCGTCCTCGTTCTTTTCCTCGAGCGCAACTTCTCGGGGCAGGCGTTCCAGGTGCTTCATGACACGATTGCGCGCCACTCCATAAAGAAAAGCTCCAAGCGCTCCGCGGCTGGCGTCATATTTTTTCGGGTCACGCATCAACGTCATGAACACGTCCTGCACAATTTCTTCCGCGGCCCAGGTGCTGCCGGTCATGCGCAAGGCAAATCGATACATCGCCGCCTGATGCCGCCGGTAGAGGAGCAAGAAAGCCTCCTCATCGCCCTTGGCGGCCCGCCGCAACAGAACGTCGTCTTTCTCTTGCTCGGCGATCCTCATCTCCCCTGATAAGACGTTCTGCCTGCGCTCATCTATCAATTCCCGCGAGGGTGTGGGAAAGTTCCCATCCAAAGGTGTCACTGGTTTGGCAGGCCCGAAAGTCCTTGGTTTCACAAAAGCTTAGACGCGACTCAAGACCGTCTCGTGTCGCTATAGATTTGCAGTCGTTAGCGCCGCAAAGTCAAAGGAGGGCTATTGCTTCTCGGGCTTGAACAGGTTGCCGGCGGCTTTGGTGACTAAGCGGCGGGGGACGAGGCGTTCGCCGTGGGCGCCGAGATAATTTCCGAGGCCGGAGATGACGTAACTTTTGCCGGCCGCTAGGGCTTTCAGTCCGGTGTGGGCTACTTTTTCGGCGGTTTCGGCGCGACGTTTGAATTTTTCCTGGCCGGAAACGACGTGGAACTCGGAGTCGGTCGAGCCGGGGCAGAGGGCACAGACGCGGATTCCGTAGGGCTTCATTTCTTCGGCGAGGCCTTCGGCGAAAAGCAGATCGAAGGCTTTTGTTGCAGCGTAAGTGGAAATATACGGAACTGCCTGGAAGGAAGCGGTGGAAGCGAGAATGAGGATGTCGCCACGACGGCGTGCGATCATTTCGGGCAAGTACAACCGGGTGAGATGAACAACTGCGTGGCAGTTCACTTGGACCATGTCCAACAAGCGCTGTGTTGCAACGGAATGAAGTTCGCCGTATTGGCCGAACCCGGCATTGTTGATCAGCAGATCGATTTCGAGGCCTTTTTCTTTCGTGAAGGCGAATATTTTATCCGGGGCGTTCGAATCGGCGAGGTCGGCAGGGAAGACCTCGGTGCTCACTTTGTAGATTGCGGATAGCCGGCGCGCTAATTCATCCAGGCGATCCTTGCGCCGCGCGCTGAGAACGAGCTTTGTGCCACCGCCGGCCAATTCTTCGGCGAGCGCCACACCAATTCCAGCACTGGCTCCGGTGATGAGCGCCCATTTGCCGGGCCAATTTCCTGGTGCTTGCGGCTTTTCTTGTTGTGACAAATCGTCCTCCGGTAAAATCTAATCTATCGTCGCGTCACACGGTGGGCGCGGACGTATCCTATTACAGTCTGGGAAGTGCTAGAGCGGTATGGCCACGGGCACCACCCAAATCGATTCGCTCTTCGAGCAATTGCGCGCGAGTTTGTGGCAAGCTGCGCAGATATTTAGTTCCCATACCACGGGACAGTTGCAGCACCATCCTGGCCGGGGGTGCTGGTCGGCGGCCGAGTGCATAGCGCACTTAAATCTTAGCAACCGAGCCTATCTATCGCTCCTAGATTCTGCCATCGAAGAATTGCGGAAGAAGAAACTTTCGAGCGACGGCCCATTCCGCTTGAATTGGAATGCGCGCCTCTTGAAATACTGGCTGGAGCCGCCTTCCCGGCTGAGGCTGCCGACGGGCGCTGGATTTCAACCAGCGGCGGTGAAGGACGCTGATGCCGCTCTGGGAGAATTTCAGGCCATCGGGAAAGAACTGGAAGAAAAATTGAATTCGGCGCGCGGTTTGGCGCTCGATCAAATCAAAATCATCTCGCCCTTTGCAGAGAACATGAAATATAACGCTTACTCCGCGTTCGTGCTGATCGCAGCACACAACCGGCGGCATCTGTGGCAGGCCGAACAAGCGCTGCGCAGTTAAAAATACAAGAGCGAGTTCCAGGCGGAAGCATCTCTTACTTTTTGTTGGGGACAAAGCGGTCCGCCAAGCGCCCGCCTTCGTGCTTGAGGCGGTCCATCAGGCGGCGCGCCCAGACAAATTCCGCAGCGAGCAGGCCCAGTCCAAGAAATATCACCAGCAATCCCGGCCCGGGCGTCACCAGCATTACTGCACCCACCAACAGCAAGGTAAACCCAGCGATGATGAGGAAGACTCGGCGGACCTGCTCAACGGTGCGGAGGATCATGAGTCTTCGGGAAAGGGCTTTCTGGCGGAGAGGGTGGGATTTGAACCCACGGTACGGTTTCCCGCACGCTCGCTTTCGAGGCGAGTGCTTTCAACCGCTCAGCCACCTCTCCGCGGTCGTTCGACGCCTTTATTTTAGCAGACAGAGGGAGCGCGGGCTATGACTAGATGCGCGATAGGCATCGTTTAGCGGCGTTCGGCGAAGAAAGATTGGATTACAGCGGCGCAGTCGGCAGCCAGGACGCCGGAGGTGACTTCCACCTGATGGTTGAGGCGCGGGTGGGAGAGGATTTCGAAGCAGGAATGGACGGCGCCGCCCTTGGGGTCGTCGGCGCCGTAGACGAGGCGCGGGACTCGGGCCTGGATGATGGCGCCAGCACACATGCTGCAGGGCTCGATGGTGACGTAAAGCGTTGTGTCGGCGAGACGGTAGTTGTCGAGTAGGCGGGCGGCTTTGCGAAGAACGATGATTTCGGCGTGGGAAGTGGGATCGCAATCGCGGATGGTACGGTTGCCGGAACGAGCGAGGATTTTGCCGTCTTGGACGAGAACGGCGCCGATAGGGACTTCGCCGACTGCGGCTGCCGCGCGGGCTTCGGCCAAAGCTTCCTGCATGAATTGGATCTCAGCTCCCATTGTGTTCCGATCGTCTCAAGCGTTTGAAGGCAAATTCGAAGACACCGTAGCTGCCTAGACTAAGAGTCATCAACACCAGCGCGCCGATCGCGGAATCTGCCAGATGTATCAGGTCATTTATTCTCTGCTGCTCACGAAAAGCGGCTTCATTTTGTGGTGTCGGGCTTTTCATCCAAGTGAAATAGGCCTTGTCCCTATTGCGTCTATGGATGAATGATGGCACTGTCGCGGCAAGAATAAATGTAAGTGCCAGGTAGGCAAGTAGAACGTAAATGGATTTCCTTGCGAGAGTCATTGTTAGCATCGTAGCCCATCCACTGAAATAGGTTCAATTGGGTGCGTCCCGGCTTGCTCAGATTGCTTGACAATTGGGGAGGGGCGAAACAAACTAAGCGCATGCGGGAACTCCTGAAGCGATTGTTTCAAGTGGATTTTCTGAAGGGCTTGGCGGTCACCTTTCGGGCTCAGAATCCTAAGAATATTGTTACAGAGCAGTATCCGTTGGAACGGCCGATGGTGGCGGAACGGTATCGTGGCGCGCCACGCCTGAACAACAATCCCGAAACGGGCGAAACGCTGTGTATTGGCTGCAATTTGTGCGCGTTAGCTTGCCCGGAGAACCTGATCGTAGTGGGCTGGCAGCGTGACGACGCCACGCGCCGCAAAGTTTTGACGAATTTTACGTATGACACTTCGCGGTGCATGTTTTGCGGGCTTTGCGAAGACGCTTGCCCAGTGGATGCCCTGGAATTGACACAGGATTTCGAAATGGCTTACTTCACACGCGAAGGCGCGATCTGGGATCGTCACCGCCTCGAACAGGGGCCCACGCCCGCACGCTACACCCGCTAAAGATACCGAATGGAACTTCGTAAAGATCCCATCACACAAAGCTGGGTCATCCTGGGACAGAGAGAAGCACGCGGCGATGGGGCGGAGGAGTGTCCGCTCGATATGCCCAAGCTCGAAAAGGTGAAGTCCATAGTGTCGTGGCCGGCCGAGGGAGCTTGGCAGGTGCGCGTCGTGCCTCATCCGGACCCGCTCTACCACGTTGAGGGAGAACCTGGGCGCGTGGCCGAAGGGATGTACGACAAGATGGTGGCGTTGGGCGCCCACGAAGTAGTCGTAGAGACGCCGCTGCACGACAAGAAAATGTCTCAGCTCAGCGACGAAGAGATTGAGCGAGTGCTTTGGATATGGGCATCGCGCATTGCGGATTTGAAGAAGGACGCGCGGTTTAAATACGTTAGCGTGTTCAAGAACCAGGGCGCGCTGGCAGGAGAAGAATGGCCGCACGCGCATTCGCAAGTTACGGCCACGATTTTTGTGCCGCGGCGAATTAAATATGAACTCAGCTCAGCGCATGAATGGTTCAAGGACAAAGAGCGCTGCATTTTCTGCGACACGGTGCGCCAAGAGGAGAAGCAGGGGAAGCGCATTGTAGACGTTCAGGGGGAGTACTATGCGCTATGCCCCTATGCATCACGCGTACCGTATGAAGTGTGGCTGATGCACCGGCGGCATAATCATTTATTTGAACAACCGAGGCCAGGCTCAAATCGCAAACAGTTGGCCGCGCTGCTCGGACGCGTATTGCGCCGGCTGGAGAAGGTGGCGCCGGCATATCACTTGGTCGTGCACACCTCGCCCAATACCAGGAACAAAAAGGGCGAATTGGCTGGCTATTGGAAGACGCTGCCAGACGATTACCACTGGCACATCGAGATTTTGCCGATCGTGGAGAAGACCAGCAAGTCCTACAGCATCAAAGAGGTGTACTTCAACGCAGAAATGCCGGAACAAGCGGCCGCGAATTTGCGAGCGTTGGACCCCAATTCATGAAACAAGGCCCTTCGAGAACGCGCGAACTAGGCCGAATCTTCTTGAACCTGCTCATCCTGCTGTTTTTTCTTCTCTTTTGCTTCATGTTGTACCTCGTGAGGCGTCCGATCCTCCGATTTACGGCGGAATGGTGCATTGTTGAAGATCCTTTGGACAAAGCGGATGCGCTAATAGTTTTGGGGGACGACAATTTTTACGGCGATCGTGCTACGCGGGCCGTGCAACTGTTCAGGGAAGGGAAGGCGGCGCTGGTTGTCGCGAGCGGAAGACGCTTGCGTCCCAATGCGGGCGTGGCTGAATTGATCGAACACGACCTGGTGGAGCGCGGAGTGCCGAAGGATAGAGTCATGCGATTCACCCACGATGGAGATAGCACACTGGAAGAAGCGCAAGCACTCGTGAAGCTGGTCACGCAGAAGAAATGGCACAACGTGATTGTGGTTACGTCGAACTATCACACGCGAAGAGCGCGCTACATTTTTCGACGGGTTTTTCCACAGGGCATGCAGGTGAGTGTGGCGAGCGCTCGCGATGGAGACTTTGATCCGCAACATTGGTGGGAAAAGCGTAAGTCAATCAAAGAGTTAACGGAGGAGTTTGCCGGGATGGTGATGACGCTGTGGGAATTGAGTGGAAAAAGTGCGGCAGGTAAGGCTACGCAATCCGTAGTGGGGTTGAGAGCACTAAATCCGCAATTAGTGGTGTAGGCTTTCAAGAAACACCCTAGATTTGCTACCCGCCATTCTTGTTTACAGCAGCTAAGTCGTGTACTATGTTCACTCTTCAGAGTCGCGGTTCTACCCAACCCTGCGATCGGCGGCTTCGAAAATCCTGTTCCCGGAGTCGAGGTGTCCGATGTGGAAAAAAGAAGACGCGAAGCCCGAAGCGGTTTCGAGCAATCCTCCAAGTACGCCAAGTCCTGCGAGTTCCTTTAGCCCGCCTCCTGCCAGTGCGCCTTCGTTTTCTGGTGCGCTACCGACGTCCTCGCGTGCGGCCGCGTGCATCAGCCAGGGAATAAAAATCAAAGGCGAATTGACGGGCAGCGAAGATCTATTCGTTGACGGCTTGGTGGAAGGAAAACTCAGCCTGACGACCAACAGCAGCCTGACGGTTGGACCGAATGGTCATGTGAAAGCTGACGTAAGCGCGCGCGAAGTGATAGTGCGCGGGAAGATCGAAGGAAAAGTTACCGGTCGGGACAAGGTTCAACTGTGGAGCACCGGGCAGGTCATCGGTGAAGTGCAAACGGATCGCCTGGCCATCGAAGACGGTGCATTTCTGCGCGGAAGAGTGGAAGCAGGAAAACAGCCGGGCAAGACTTCAGAAATCAAAGCTTCGGCGGCCGCGGCAGGGACCAAGCCCGGGGAGATACCTTCGGTGAGCTCCGGAACGGCGGCTGACTGACAATGAGCTTCCTGCACAAACTGGGCCTTGGGATGGGAGCTGGCACTAGCCGCAGCGTTTCGCTCGCCACGCATTCAAGCTCTCGTTCGCGCACGACTGGAATGCCGGCTTCCGCCGTCGGCGCGGTTCGGGCACCGGAAATGCTAGAATCGACGCGTATTTCGAACGGGCTAAAAGAGTTTCTATGGAATCTCGATGGGCTTGGGCGGGGGACGCTGCTGGATCTGGGGCCAGCGTGGCAGACCACCTTGAGTTTCTTTATCGAGCGTGGCTTTCGCGTTTCGTCGGAAGATTTTCTTCGCGGGTGGAAGGCGTTTCTGGCCGAGGAAGAGAAGCGTTTGCGCGAGGACGCCAATGCCTGCGAAACGATGGATATGACGGCGAAGGGGCGCGCGGAACGTTTTCTGGCCGACAACCTGCAATACCAGCGTTCATCCTTCGACGCCGTGCTTCTGTGGGATCTTCTGGACTATCTTGAGCCGATGCTGGTGAAGCAGATGGTGGCGAATCTGACGGAACTCCTGCGGCCCGGGGGCGTGATTCTGGCGATGTTCCACAGCAAGAAGCCGGAAGGCTTTCAGCGCTATCGCGTTGCGGATTCGAATACCCTGCAGGTGATTGCGACTCCGATTATCTGCCCAGCGCAAAAGGTTTATCAGAACCGCGAGATTCAGGACCTCTTCTCGCGTTACCGGACGATGAAATCGTTTGTTGGCCGCGACCAGCTGCGCGAAACTCTCTTCATTAAGTAGTTGTCCCTAATAATCGTTGCAATTCGCTTCAACGCAGGATGTTGTGGAAATTGTTGTTCACCGTCTATTCGCTTGCATTCGACAAACCTAAGGAGTACAAGCAAAGCGTGAGCTCGTTGAGCTCCGGAGGGAACATGACTCCACCGGGCTTAGAGCTGCACCAAAACTGATCACACCGCTTTTGCGGTGCGCGTCGCTCGCGAAACATACGTGCTTTTAGCGCGCTTCCGAGACGACACAGTCAAGAAACAAAAAGGGGAGCCGCCAGGCTCCCCTTTTTGTTTTTCGTGAAGATGTCGTTGAATCAGTGTTTCACCGAAGCTTTGTGGTGATGGCGGTGATGCTTGCTGTTGGTGTGCCTGCGATGGTGGCGATCATGCGAGGACGCCTGGTTGGAGGCCTGCGCCTGGCCGGAACTTGCACTATTCTGCGAAGCTGACTGCATGGCCGATGCTTGCTGCGCGGACAGAAACAGCACCGGTGTTGATGCCAATAAGAGGAATGCAACGATACGTTTCACGGCAATTCTCCCAACTGAAGTCCCCTGTAAATGTATTGAATCACATGTTGGCGGGAATGTCTCCGGAAATTGCAGCTGAAACTGTGGATGGAATCCATACGTGTAGGATTGTTGCCCTTGCGGTAGTATTTTTCGCGAGAGGCGAGAGTAACTTTTAGGCTTGGTGATGTTCGTGGCCAGCGTGGGGCTAGCCGCCGAACTTAAACTGTTCGAGCCACTGAATGGCTTCGCGTTGGTTGGCGATAATCTGCGCCTGCCACACCAGCGCGATAGACATGCAGCTCATGGAGATCACGCACAGGATAAGTACGATGCCTATGCTGGACTCCTTTGCGGGAAGGTGGAACACACGCTTGAGCCAAGCCATGGTAAGGGGTCTCCTAGTACTCGGTTCGACTTTGTTTGCCTTTTCTTTCGCGAATCCGAGTCGGCAAGGCCGGGGGGCAGAGCGATTGCCAAATATTCTCAGGGCAATCGACGTGCCAAGTATCGACGGTTTCGATTGTTCTCTTATCCTGCGGAAAATGGATGGCTTGTACAACAGTTCAGGGAAAATCTCCCGCGCAACGCGATTGAGGCGTGTACAAATCGACGCGCTTTTGCGCAACGTTTTTCCCACGACTTATCTTTTTGAAGAGATGGCCGCAAGCAGTTGGTCCCAAAGGTCGGGTGCGTGGAGTGCCAAGTGACGGGCGCGAGGCATGTCAGGGTGCTGGGGGGAATCTTCTTCGCCTTTGCGGTCAGTAAGAAGGATCGTTCTTTCACAAAAAGGAAACAGGGTCGGAGCTAACTCCGGAGTGGCGATCCCGAGAGTGTGGGCATGGTAGCGCAGTGCGCGATCGTAGAGCTTCGCAAGTTCGCGGATGCAGCGCTGGACACTTGCGCCGATGGCGGCGGACCACAGAACGCCACGCTGGCGGAATTGCAGGTTGCGATTGCGGCCCTCCGCAACAAATTTCTCGACTTCCTCATCCGAAGCGCCAGCAAAGAAAAAAATCTCGTCAAAGTCGCGTTGGCGGGCGAGTTCGGCCTCCGGCTGGGGCAGGCCTGTGTTCTGGGCTAACTCTCGCGGAGATAGGGATCGCAGAGTTACCACAGACACTCCCGTGTCTTGGGAGAGAATTTGCAGGGTGTCCGCAGCCTTTGGCACGGCTTCCGCGATGGGAACACATGTAAATCGGCCAAGCCGCACGGTGCCGGCCTTCTTGGCGCGGGGTGTATCGCCGACCGGAGTCAGGTGAAAATAGCCCTCCGGCAGATATACCGCGCAACCGTCCTCTGCAATGAACGGTTGGGTGTGGCCATGCTTGCGTCGGGCGTCATCGAACTGGAGACGAGAGCGGTTAGTCAGCCATACGGCGGGAATGCCCTCATGGTCAAGCGTCGCCGTGAATTCGTCAAGGCCATGGAGGCTGTTGCCGCGCGGGGGAATCAGCGAATCGATTGCGATGTAAAGGACATGAGACGTTTGGCGCAAAGCGGCTCCGGAGTGGCGAGCCCCATTCTAACGGAATATCGGAGAGAGCACCGGTCCGGAAGAGAAAAAGGCGGGCAGATTCACTCTGCCCGCCTCATCCATAGCACGGCGATTTCGCCGGGGTTCTGTCTTAGGGTGATTAGTTGCCAGACTTTGTGGCCGCGGCGGCCGTCTGCGAATTCGCCTTCGGGATGCTAACGTATCCGCTGATGGTGTTCTTGCCCACCTTATTGACGACGACTTCTTCCGGAATGTGCGTTCCAGCAGTGTAGAAGAAGATCGGCTCGTTCATGGCGCGGTTCTTCTTTTCAAATTGCTTGTCTTCCACGGTCATGGCGGCGCTGAACTGATTGCGCTTCTCGTTGACGCCCTTCAGTTCGACGGTGATATTGCCCACCTTTTGCGGCTTGTTCTTGCCAACGATGGTGAATTCGACGTAGTCGCGTTCGCCGAGGCGGCGGAGCTGGTCGATTTCATCATGATTGCGGGCGATGAGGGTGCCTATTTCGCTGCGAGCCATCTTCAGGTCTTCGCGGGTGGCATCCAGATCGGTCTTGACGCCAACAACTTTGGTGTCCACGGTCTTGACGTCATCGCTGGTGGCCTTGGTGGCAAGTTCCGAATGCACCGAGGTGTCCAGCGCCGTCAACTTTTCGGAAGTAGCATCATTAAGCTTGGCTGCTTCCTCGCGAGCCTTTTTGAGCTGACCCTGGGTAATCTTGAGTTTGCCAGTGACAACCTTCAGGTCGCCCTGGAGATCCGTGCTGGACTTCTCATCTTGAGCAAGGCGGTCTTTCAACGAGGACATGTCCTGTTGCATGGCCTGCTCAGCAGTCTTTAATTGCGTCGCAACCGTCTGTTGCGTCGCGTCAAGCTTTGAAGAAGCATTCCAACCAAATGCCAATCCGCCAATGGCGATCAAGCCCAGAACGATAACCGCTGGCAACGTCCAAGCTGGTGATTCCGTGTGCGTTTCCACAATTCTTTCGTCCGACATAGTCGCTTTCTCTCCTATCCCCGGGTTTGGGGATCTGCCGCTTTGAATCGGCCTGTAACGGTTAGGTAGCATGCGGAAAGCCAATTGAGGGGTGGGGCGGGTCGCTGTAAGTATCGGAGGAATGGACGGTTGTAGCGATGGAACAAAGGGCGAGGCAGTACTAGTCCTGGGAAAGTTTACGCGAACAGAGAGCGAACAGCGGATTTTTTGCTTGGCAGAGAATCACTCGAATTGGATTTCTAGGGCTCGCAGGTCGGCCCGGAGCTGCTCGGGGGATTGGAACACCAGACCAGTCATCCCGAGTTGCCGCGCCGCCTTGGCGTAAGCGGCAACATCGTCAATATATACGGCCTCCTCCGCTCGTACCCTGCAGGCTTTGAGGGCTTCCCGATAGATAAGCGGGTCGGGTTTGCTGGCGCCAACGCGGAAGGAATAGATCCGGTTGGGAAAAAAACGGAAGAAGGCATAGCTTCCCTCCGCATGGGCCATGTGGAGAGGGTCGGTATTAGAAAGCAGGGCGAGGCGATAGTTCCTGGAGAGCTTTTCGAAGAAAGAATCCTCGTGGATCGGTTTCGGGTCGAGAGCACGATTCCACACTTCGCTGAACTGCTCGAAAGTCAGCGTGGCGCCAAGCCGCTTGTTCAAGTGAAGGTGCCAGTCCCGAGGAGTGATGCGCCCCTCCTGCCAATCGAGCATCCGAGGATCCTTTTCGATGGCGGACCACACTTCTTGAGGCGTCAGTGTGAGACCGGAGGCCAGCCCGTCCATGGCGCGGGAGACATCTACACGAATCAGCACGCGGCCGATATCGAAAATGACGGCGCGGTACTTAACGGATGGCACGGCCTACTTTTCCTCGGTTGTGGGTGTCGCTGCCGCGCCCCGAGCGCGCAACAAACTGACAATTACGGGAAGAATTGAAAGCAGAATCACCACCGCAATCACATAGTGGATGCGCTGGGCGATGTTAGGGATTAGATGTCCAAGCGAATAGCTGCCCAGGATCATGGTGCCGACCCAGAAGATGCCACCAAAGATATCGAAAGCGAGGTATCGGGTGTATGACATTTTGGCCGCGCCTGCGACCGGAGGACAAAACGTTCGGACAATCGGAACGAATCGGGCGAGAATGACCGCGCGGCCGCCGTATTTTTCGTAGAAATCGTGCGCACGCTGAAGATGGCTTTTCCGGAAGAAGAGCGAATCTTCGCGGCGATATAAAGCTGCGCCCGCTGAACGGCCGATCCAATAGCCGATCTGATCGCCGACGATAGCGCAGAGCATCACGGGGATGAGGAGCCATCTCAGGGGGATGACGCCGCCGGCAGAAAGAATGCCCGCGGTGACCAGCAGGGAATCACCGGGAAGAAAGAATCCGACGAAGAAACCAGTCTCGATAAAAACGATGGTGCAAATGAGCGGAGCGCCGCCGGAGCGAATTAGTTCTCTGAGTCCGTTGGGGTCGAAAAGCGCATGGAAGAAGTGAAAGATGGCGTCGAGCACTCGGCGTTGTTCCTCGCTGCGGTCGGATAATTTGAATTTCTAACGGGCACGGGAACGAGCGCACGCGAGCGCAAGTTCGTAAAGGCACCCAGACCAATACGGTAGCAGAAAACGCCGACATCCTCTCCACATTCATGCCAAAGAAGAAGAGGGATGCTAAGAGCCGCGAGCCAGATGCTGATGCGAGTCATCAGTGTGCCTCCGCAAGCCAGAGATAGCTTTTGTCTTCCGCTTCCAGCCTTGCCTGGAGAACCTGAGCGGAGTTTTCCTTTGGTCCCAAAAGTTTCTTGATGCGCGGGATAGCCCTCTGCATGGCCGCAGCGCCAGCGGCGATGGCTTCGTCAGCGCGGTCAAAATCGTCCCAAGCCAGGGATTGCACATCGGGCCGCAGGACGAGGTCAGCGTGACGCTCCCAGACTTCGAGTTGGTGTTTTTGCGCGGCATTTACCGCGCGGCTGACGACTTGAAAAACGTTAGTGGGTGCGCCGCGATGGCCGTCCTGCATTCCGACGGAAACGCCGAGAACGACTGATGCGCCGAGTTCGCGCGCAGCACGCGTTGGAACGGGCGCGACAAGCCCTCCGTCTGCCAAGCAGCGGGTACCGATCTTCACCGGCTCGAACAAGCCCGGGAAAGCGCAACTCGCGCGGATCGCGTCCACCAGATTGCCTTGCGTGAACACCACCGGATCGCCGGAGGTCAGGTCCGTTGCGACGACCGAAAGGGGGATACGAAGATCCTCGAACTGGCGCGAGTCGAAGACGCGTTCGATCAAGTTCTCGAGACGCTGGTTGCTCGCCAAGCCAAGACGGGAGACGCGCCAGCGAGCAATGTCCCGGAAGCGCAGGGTGCGGCAAGTCTCAATGATGCGGGCCAAGGGCGCGCCGCTGGCGTACGCAGCGCCCAGGATACTGCCCACGCTGGTTCCCGCGATGTGAGAGATGGGGATTCGGTGCTGCTCGAGCACTTGCAGCACGCCAAGATGCGCGAAACCTCGTGCAAAACCTCCACCGAGAGCAAGGCCAATCCCTGCCCGAGGGGGCATGACGGCTGCACCATCGTTCAGGGGCTTGCGCGGAGCGTGCTCGTGCCTCGTCATGACCGCAGTTTGTCAGCGGGAACACTTTCTACCTATGGGTCGGGCGTCCTTATATAGGAGTACTTCTGTACTGCGACGGAAACTCGGCCTGCTTTCCTGCTTTTGAGCCAAACAGTACGAACTTACTAGTCCAGTACCCTCTCTGTACCATTGTGAGCGGAGGCATGCTGCGCGATTCTCATTCCCGTCAGGCTGTAACTCTGAGGGGGCCAAGAGTGGACAACGCGTTCAAAGCTTGGATCGGTCAGCCGGTGGTCCTGCAAGTGGCGCTGGGCGATATCAAGGTTCCGCTGCGCGGGAGGCTTCTGAAGGATGGCGAGGAAACCGTACGCATGCGCATCGGCGAAGGCTGGGACGTGGATATCTATAAGGCCATGATTCTGGCAGTTGAAGAAGATTCGATGGTTCTACTTCCAGCGTGAGGGTGACCGCCATGAAGACACAAGATATCAAATACGTGACTCGGCGCCGCGCGGCAGTGCTTCTGGGATTATCGGAAATGGAATTGAGCCGCATCTCGAGCGAATCGGGATTCGGACATAAAGAAGTCGCAGGCGAACAGGAAGAGACGTACTTCACTTACGAAGAATTGCGACAGATTTGCATGCTGGCCGTGCACCAGGTGCACTAGTCTAAACTAGACTAGTTTGCGCGAGCCAAAAAACGAGTTTCCTCCGGCCCCCCTCAGCAGTACCCCCACCCCGGGTCGCTCCCCCCAGCGATCCGGGGTCTTTCTTTCGACCAGCAATCCCCGAACCCATTCACTCGGCGTGAACGCGCCAGAAAACCTTTGACAGACGGAGTCTGGGCGAAGAGACTTACCGCCGCACGGGAGGGGCGTGGGTTCTAATGGCCTATTTTAAGGTTGGTCGGTCGTGGAAGTGGCTGGCGGTCGCGGTGTCGATCGGCGCCGCGGTGGGGGTACTTGCAAAGAGTGGTGCGAGCAACGCCGCCGAGACTTATGACCTGGTCATCGCCAACGGTCGGGTGATGGATCCGGAATCGGGATTGGATGCGGTGCGCAACGTGGGCATTCGAGGCGGGAAAATCGCAAAGATTTCGACTGTTCCTCTGGCAGGGAAGCAGACGATTGAGGCGAAAGGATTTGTCGTCGCACCGGGATTTATCGACCTGCATCAACACGGGCAGGACTCGGAGAATTATGCCCTGAAGGCTGCGGACGGAGTGACCACTGCTCTGGAGTTGGAAGTGGGAGTAGCCGACGTCGATCGCTGGTACGGCGAGCGGGAAGGGAAGGCGCGAATCAACTTCGGCGCGAGCGCAGGGCATATTGCGGTCCGCATGGCCGTGATGCATGACCCTGGCGAGTTGCTGCCGCGCGGTGATGCGGCTCACCGAGTGGCAACGGCAGTGGAGATGGAAGAGATCAATGCGATGCTGGAAAAGGGCTTGAAGCGCGGTGCCGTTGCCGTCGGGCTGGGGCCGGCCTACACGGAAGCTGCGACGAATCAGGAAATTGTCGACGTGTTTCGCGTAGCAGCGAAGTATCACGCTTCGTGCCACGTTCACATTCGTGGGTCTGGGGCGCCGCTCGAAGGGAATTTTAGCGGGTTTGAAGAAGTCATGGCGGCGGCCGCGGTTACTGGCGCTCCGCTGCACGTCGTACATATCCAAAGCACCGGCGGACCGAATGTAGTGCAGGAACTTCGGATGATCGCGGAGGCGCAATCCCATGGGATGGACGTCACCACGGAAAGCTATCCTTACAACAAGGGTATGACCAGCATCCAGTCCGCCATGTTTGACCACCGCGAAGACGAGCCCGACAGTTACTTTGCATCCCTCCTATGGCCTGCTACTGGGGAGTACCTGACGAAGGAATCCTTTATACGCTACCGCAAGGAAGGCGGCATGGTGATCGTTCCCGGGAACACTTTGGAAAACATTCATGCGGCTACGGTGAGCCCCCTGACGATGATCGCCAGCGACGGCTACGTGGCGAATGGTAAGGGGCATCCGCGGACCTCAGGAACGTATGCGCTGGTGCTGGGGCGCTACGTGCGGGAAGAGAAGGCCCTGGACTTGATGACGGCGCTGAGAAAGATGACATTGATGCCGGCGCAGCGGCTGGAGAAGCGCGCACCGATGTTCAAGGAGAAAGGAAGAATTCGCGAAGGGGCGGATGCGGACATCACCGTGTTCGACCCGGACCGCGTCATCGATAGAGCGACATATGAAAAGCCGCTGCAACATTCCGAAGGAATTCCATTTGTGCTTGTGAACGGCGTTCCCGTGGTCAAAGAGGGACAGGTCGTCGATGGAGTTTTCCCCGGCCGGGGCGCGCGAGCCCCGATCACTCAATAGGAACCCAAAAAGTCCATGATGCCAAGCGCCCGGAAGTGCTATATAGTACTGCCCGCGACCGCCTTCTTGAGAAAGGACTCACTTTGACACTCGCCGCCTCCGATTGGGCCGCCATCGTCGGGTATCTGCTGATTACATTATTTCTAGGCTTGTACTTCCGGGGACGCTCCGGCAAAAGCACAGAAGATTATTTTGTGTCCGGCCGCAACGTCTCGTGGTGGCTCGCGGGAACCTCCATGGTGGCGACCACATTCGCCGCGGACACGCCCCTGGTAGTCACGGGCCTGGTCTACTCTAACGGCGTCGCCGGCAATTGGCTTTGGTGGAGCTTCTTGCCATCGGGCATGATGACCGTCTTTCTCTTTGCACGTTTATGGCGCCGCTCCGGGCTCATCACCGACGTTCAGTTTGCCGAGATGCGATATTCCGGAAAGCCCGCCGCCTTCCTTCGCGGTTTCCGCGCCGTCTATCTCGGCCTGCTAATGAATTGCCTGATTCTCGGCTGGGTCACCAAGGCCATGGTCAACATCATCAGCACCTCCATGGGGGTGAGCGACTTCAAAGCCCTGATGATTTGTGTTTTCTTCTTGATGCCTTTCACTGGCATTTATGTTTCGCTCGGCGGACTGTGGGGCGTTCTCTGGACCGACCTGTTCCAGTTCGTTTTGAAAATGGCCATTGTGATCGGTGTGGCCTACTACGGTGTCCGGGCCGTCGGCGGCATGCCGCAGCTTCTGGCGAAGCTTGCGGAGCGCCGCGCTGCTGCCGGGTCGGGAGCCAGCGACATCACCGCGCTGCTGCCTGATTTTTCGCGCGGTCTCACCGGCGAAGCCCTTTGGACTCTGCCCGTGATCACCTTCGTTGTGCACCTGGCGGTGCAGTGGTGGGCGTTCTGGTATCCCGGTGCGGAACCAGGCGGTGGCGGCTACATTGCCCAGCGCATCTTCAGCGCAAAAGATGAGCGTAACGGTTTGCTGTCCGTCCTGTGGTTCAATCTGGCGCACTACGCTTTGCGCCCGTGGCCTTGGATTCTTACCGCTCTTGTCGCCGTGGTCCTCTATCCGAATTTGGCCCAGCCCGAACGCGGTTTCATGCTGGTGGCGACGCGCCAAACGCCGCACGCGGTCTTGGGCATTCTACTCGCTGGCTTCATGGCCGCCTTCATGTCCACCGTGGCTACCCAGCTGAACTGGGGAAGCTCTTATTTGATTGAAGATTTTTACCGGCGCTTTTTAAAGAAAGAGGGAAGCGAAGCGCATTTTGTGAATGCTTCGCGCCTGGCTACGGCCATGCTGGTGGTTGCGGCAGCCACGGTCGCATGGGAATTAAAGTCCGTTTCCGAAGGGTGGAGGATTGTTCTCGAACTCGGTGCCGGTACTGGTGGGGTTTATTTGCTCCGCTGGTATTGGTGGCGCGTCAACGCGTGGAGCGAAATCTCCGCGATGATCGCCGCGATGGCGACGACTCTTGCGCTTCATTCGGGCACGCTTTGGAGCGCTCTTAGTGGCCGTCCGCAACCGTTCAGCGGATCCGAGCCCGTGGTCTTCGCCAAAACCACTCTATGTACGACGGGCATCACCACCCTAGTGTGGCTCGTCGTCACCCTCTTCACCGCGGCGGAGCCCAATGAAACGCTTATCAAGTTTTACGCCAAAGTTCGTCCGCAAATTACCGGCTGGCAACCGGTCGCTAAGCTGGCCGGCGATGTTCCCGTCACGCGCGACCTGGGCAGAAATCTTGTCAGCTGGATCCTCGGCTGCGTTCTCATTTATTCCGCACTCTTCAGCATCGGGAAGCTCTGTTTCGGTTTCTACTTGGAGGGGCTGCTCCTTGCCGTTCTCGCGATAGCGAGTGCTCTCATCATCTCCCGGCTGATGCCCAAACCATCGGAGTGGCAACCCAACTGAAATGGCGGACGCGCCGCAGCCGATTCGTTCGAATGCGCATCACGCTGTGCTTGCCGGATTCCTCGGCTGGACGCTCGACGCTTTCGATTTCTTCATCGTTGTTTTTCTGTTTGACACCCTGGCGCACCAGTTCGGCGTAACCAAGAAAGAAATCGTTCTCACGACCACCGCGACGCTCGCTATGCGTCCTATCGGTGCGCTGCTTTTCGGATTGCTCGCCGACCGCTACGGGCGCCGTATCCCGCTGATGGCCAACGTCATCTATTTTTCCTTCATCGAAGTTTTGTGCGGTTTTTCTCCAAACTTCACAGTCTTCATTATCCTTCGCGCGCTCTTCGGGATCGGCATGGGCGGCGAATGGGGCGTCGGCGCATCTTTGGCGATGGAAGCAGCCCCGGTTCGCTGGCGGGGAATCCTCAGCGGAATTTTGCAGAGCGGATATTCCATCGGATATCTGCTGGCCGCGATTGCCGCAAGGTTTCTCCTGCCTGTCTGGGGATGGCGCCCCATGTTCTGGATCGGCGCCCTACCTGCGCTGCTCGCGCTCTACATCCGCACGAAAGTTCCCGAGTCGGAGGCGTGGAAGCAGCATCGAGTGGCCAGCACGGGACAAGTTCTGCGCATCGTCGTGGGTGAGTGGAAGCGTTTCGCTTATCTCGTTGTGCTCATGACTTTCATGATGTTCTTCTCTCATGGAACGCAGGATCTTTATCCGGACTTCCTGAAAGAAGTTCACAAGTTGTCGGGCGTGATGGCCGCGAACATCGCGATGATTTACAACGTGGGAGCCGTGGTTGGCGCAATTGTCTTTGGCCACATCTCTCAGGTAGCTGGTCGGCGCAGGGGCATGGCCGCGGCCTTGTGCTTGTCCCTCTTGATGATTCCGCTGTGGGCGTTCGGCGGCGGACTCGTCACAATCATCGCTGCATCCTTCCTGATGCAAGCCGGTGTGCAAGGCGCCTGGGGCGTCATTCCCGTGCACTTGAGCGAGCTTTCCGCCGACGCCGCGCGCGGCTTGATGCCCGGCCTCGCGTATCAACTGGGGATTTTGCTGGCCTCGCCGACGAATTCTGTTCAGTACGCGCTTCACGTGCGTTTCGGCTACCAATGGACCATGGCTGGCTTCGAAGTGGTGACGATTCTGACGCTGGCCGCCCTGCTCTGGCGCGGCTCCGAATCGCACAGCCGGAGTTTCGTCCGCAGCGCGCGCTTGTGATAATATTTATAAACAGTGCGCCTGTAGCTCAGTTGGATAGAGCGTCTGGCTACGAACCAGGGTCTAACCTCCGCTCCTTTTCGACTGATTCTACATCGGTTATCAGTCTAATTTCAATAGCAAAAATGGGTTAGTAAAAGGCTCAAACACACACTCGTATTTATGGTTTCTCCGCTCTGTGGCTAGAGCGTCTCATTTTCTGGTTACCAGCGACTGGGAGTATTGGCTAGTTGGATTTGGCATCTAAGGCAAACAGTCCACGATTTGTACTGTTATGGAGACCGGAATAGGTATTACGAGGAGCGAATACAAGAATTAGAGCCTGAATCTGTTGGCGGCGGTAAGACGCCAGCCGCTTAGTTGTGCTGTAGACTGAACTCAATATGGACATTACCGCCGCCCTCTCAGGAGCCAAGACAGCCTTCGAGTTGGCACGAGCGCTGCAAAACGGCCTTGCACGTCAGCAGATCAAGCCAGAGGAGGTTCCTGCTCGCCTCATGGAACTTCAGCAGCACATTCTGTCGATGCAAGCGATCTTACACGACTTGGCTGAGGAGAATCGAACGCTCCAGCATCGAGTCGAGGAATTAGAGCGAGTGTCGGATTTCGCTAAGGATTTTACGTTCGA